>CALUMZ010000020.1 GCA_944321865.1 uncultured Muribaculaceae bacterium | reverse complement strand
TCCGCTAATATAGGAATTTCTTCCTTTAGCGGCTACTTCCTTTTTTTATTTCTCCAATTTTATTTAGGACAATATTGATTTTATGAAGACATTTGAATATGCCGTGGTTTTATTGTTGCTCGCTTGTGTGCTTCCGGTAAATGCACAGCGTGGCAGGATTCTGCTGAACGATAATTGGACTTTTCGTTTGGCCGGCTATGTGGATCAGGGAGAAAAGAAAAGGGTGGACTTGCCTCATACGTGGAATGCCCAAGATGTACTTGCCGGGAACGCCGATTACCATAGGGGGATAGGTGATTATGAAAAAAGGGTGACAATACCGGATAGCATGGTTGGCAAGCGCATATTTTTGCGATTTGAAGGGGCCAATACCGTTACCGATGTATTTGTGAACAGGGAACACGCAGGGCGGCACAAAGGCGGTTATGGAGCATTCAATATTGAAATTACCGACTTCGTAAAGTATGGTGAAGAAAATTCTCTGTTGGTGAGGGTTAATAACAGTGAAACTCTTGATATAATGCCGCTGACCGGTGACTTTAACCATTATGGCGGCATTTATCGCAATGTATACTTGGTGACGACAGGCAGGGTCGGTATATCGATGCTCGATAACGGCTCGTGCGGTGTAAGGCTCGTGCAAGACAGTGTAAGCCACGAGTGTGCCGAAGTGAGGGCGCTTGTGACGTTGTCGAATGCTGAAAGCGAAGATGTGGATGCAACATTGCGCTTGTGCCTGTTTGATGGTGAAAAAGAAGTGCTTTCAACCGAAAAAACGGTAACGTTGCGACCGGGGGAAAATGAGAACCATGTGTTGCCATTTGGATTGGATAATCCTCATTTATGGAACGGGCGCAAGGATCCGTTTATGTATCGGGTGGAAGTTGCCGTGTATCGCGACGGGAAGAAGGTGGATTGTGTGGAACAGCCATTGGGGTTGAGGTTTTACCGCATTGATCCCGACGAGGGATTTTTCCTTAACGGCCGCTACATCGCATTGCATGGAGTGTGCCGTCATCAAGACCGTGCCGAAGTGGGCAATGCGCTTCGGTGTGAGCATCAAGACGAAGATGCTCGCCTCATGCTCGAAATGGGTGTAAATGCCGTCAGGTTGGCACATTATCCTCATTCGGAATATTTCTATGACTTGATGGACCGATATGGAATAGTGGTGTGGGCCGAGATTCCATTTGTCGGGCCGTTTGGCTTTGTCGATGTGCCAGAGTTCAAGGAAAACGGACGGCAGCAATTGATGGAAATGGTAAGGCAACATTTTAACCATCCGTCGATAGTCGTTTGGGGGCTGTTTAATGAGCTTGACGAAACCGGCGACAGTCCTGTGCCATACTTACAAGAACTTAATGAACTGGCCCATGGCGAAGATCCCACACGCTTGACTGTGGCGGCATCGAATATCGAGGGCGAATTAAACCTTGTGGCCGATGTAATGGCATGGAATAGGTATGATGGGTGGTATGGGGCAATGCCGGTTGACTTGGGCAGATGGCTGGACAACAAGCATGCCGGTTTCCCTGACGTATGTGTTGCAATAAGCGAGTATGGTGGCGGTGCAAGCATCTACCAACAACAAGACTCGGTGGTGAAATCTGTCCCGGTCAGTTGGTGGCATCCCGAGAATTGGCAGACTCGTTACCATATCGACAGTTGGAAAGAAATATCGTCGCGACCGTTTGTCTGGGGTAGCTTCGTTTGGAACATGTTTGATTTTGCTGCAGCCCATCGGCGCGAAGGAGATCGTCCGGGAATAAACGACAAGGGGCTTGTCACTTACGACCGCAAGGTAAAGAAAGATGCTTTTTATTTCTATAAGGCCAATTGGAACAAATCGGAACCGGTGCTATACCTTGCCGACCGCCGCAATACCAACAGGACAATGAAGATGCAAACATTCATGGCATTTACCAATCAACCGGAGGCCGAATTGATAGTCAATGGGCGCAGTTGCGGCAAAGTGAAAGCCGATAGCCTGTGTGTTGCCACTTGGCACAATGTAGAGCTCATGCCGGGCGAGAACACTGTTACTGTGATTTCAGGCAAAGGCGAAAAACAACTCACAGATACCTATAAATGCCACCTGCAACAGTAGTCGTTTGTATATAAAGATAAGGCGAAGCGGCATTCTTGTGAGGGAGAATGCCGCTTCGCTTATGTTGTGTCGTTGATTTGTGTGCTGGTTTATCGGATGAAGAGTAGTTCGCGATACTTGGGCAGTGTCCACATTTCGTCGTCGATCATCAATTCGAGTTTGTCGATGTGGTAACGGATTTCATCGAATAGCGGGGCTACAGTGTCGTGGTAAGCCACGGCTTTCTCGCGCATGCATTCTATCTTGTTAGCCACTTTGCGTGCATTCACCATTTGGGCTACTTTTTCGCGGATTACCGACATGTGCCATGCAATCTTTTCAATCGATTGCATTTCGCTGGCGGCAAGCGTTTCAAATTTTTCCTTTGGGAAAAGGGCTTGCATTTTCGACACGTTGTCGAGCAAAACCGACTGGTAGCGTGTGGCTACCGGCAAAACGTGGTTGATGGCGAGGTCGCCGAGCACACGTGCTTCGATTTGAATCTTCTTGGTGTATATTTCCCATTTGACTTCGTTGCGAGCCTCGATTTCCACTTTTGAGAATACGCCTGTACGCTTGAACAGTTCTATGCTCTCGGGTCGGAGGTATGCGTCGAAAATCACGGGTACCGATGTTTCACAGTCAAGCCCGCGGCGCAAGGCTTCGGCTTTCCATTCGTCGCTATACCCGTTGCCGTCGAAGTGTATTGGTTTGGCAAAAGTGATGAGCGACTTCACTTCACACAGTATGGCATGTTCAAATTGCTCTCCGGCAGCCAGTCGCTTGTCGACTGCGGCGCGGAATTCATTGAGCTGGTCGGCTACGGCGGCATTCAATGCAATCATGGCCGAGGCACAGTTGGCCGACGACCCAACGGCACGGAATTCAAAGCGGTTGCCGGTGAAAGCAAATGGCGAGGTGCGGTTGCGGTCGGTGTTGTCGATAAGCAGGTCGGGTATCTGGTAAACGCCGAGTGTTTTGCCCGATTTCCCTGTTGCAAGGTCGATTATTTCATCTTTGTCGCTTTTTTCGAGATGGTCGAGTATTTCACTCAGTTGCTTGCCAACGAATATCGAGATTATAGCCGGTGGAGCTTCGTTTGCACCGAGTCGGTGCCCGTTGGTTGCCGATGATATAGATGCCTTAAGCAGACCGTTGTGCTTGTACACGGCAGCCATCACGTTAACGAAGAATGTGATGAACTGCAGGTTTGCCATCGATGTTTTGCCCGGAGCGAAGAGTTGCACACCGGTATCGGTGCCGAGGCTCCAGTTGTTGTGCTTGCCCGAGCCGTTCACGCCCTTGAACGGCTTTTCGTGCAGCAGCACGCGGAAGTTGTGGCGGCGGGCCACATCGTCCATCAGCAGCATCAGTAGCAGGTTGTGGTCGTTGGCAAGGTTGGTTTCTTCGTATATCGGGGCCAATTCAAACTGGTTAGGGGCCACTTCGTTGTGCCGCGTCTTGGCCGGGATGCCGAGTTTGTGGCACTCTATTTCAAGGTCGAGCATGAAAGCTTGCACCCGTGACGGGATAGAGCCGAAGTAGTGGTCTTCGAGCTGCTGGTTCTTGGCGCTGTCGTGCCCCATCAGTGTGCGGCCGGTGAGCATCAAGTCGGGACGTGCCGAGTATAACAATTCGTCTACAAGAAAATATTCCTGTTCCCAGCCAAGGTAGGAATACACATGTTTCACATTCGGGTCGAATAATTGTGCGACAGATGTTGCAGCCTTGTCGACACTGTTCAATGCCCTAAGCAGAGGCATCTTGTAATCGAGAGCTTCGCCCGTGTAAGAGATGAAGATGGTGGGAATGCACAGTGTGTTGCCAAGGATAAATGCCGGCGACGATATGTCCCAAGCCGAGTATCCGCGGGCTTCAAATGTGTTTCTGATACCTCCGTTGGGGAAACTCGATGCATCGGGTTCTTGTTGCACGAGTAGCTTGCCGGTGAAGTCTTCCATTACGCCGCCTTTGCCGTCATGCTCTATGAACGAGTCGTGCTTTTCGGCGGTACCGTCGGTAAGAGGGTGGAACCAGTGCGTATAATGCTTGGCGCCATTGTCAAGGGCCCATTGCTTCATGCCTTCGGCAACGCTGTCGGCAATTTCCCTGTCGAGCGGCTCCTTGTTGTCGATTGCATATACAAGTGCGTCGTAGGTCTTTTTGGGCAGGTATTCAAGCATTTTTTTACGGTTGAATACATATTTGCCGAAATATTGCGAAGGCTTCTCCTTGGGCATGTTCACTTCCACCGCCTTGTGTCCGAAAGCCTCCTTGACGACTGTAAACCTTAGTTGAGACATACTGATTGTTTTATTTTGATTTAATATTATCCAAATGTAATCACCACAGCATAAAATTGCAACGAACTTATTAAAAATAAACCTAAAACAACCATTGCTTTTACCTGCCAATGATTACATTGGTCCTGAAATTTGTTGCAAATATATACAAAATGATTTAATTGTATAGGTTTTTCAAGAAAAAATCTTCGACGTTGGGTTGAAAAATAAATTTTTGAAATATTCTTGGGTGTATTACCTTCCTTGCTGCAAAAAATGCGCAAGGGGCAACCTCGCGCCATATTGCGAGACTTGCCCCTTGGTAATCATTCTATTTGTTGGGCTTTTGCAGCTTCATATTTCATAATCGACACATGCACGGGCTTCTTTTACGCCGGCTATTATGGAACTTGCATTTAAGTGTGCCGGGTGCTTGGCGTAGGTTGCAACATCGGCCATTGTGGGAACGGTAGCTGTTAAAACCACGTCCCAGTCTTCACCGGGGTTCTCATTAATGCCCACTTCGATGCTTTTCAATACATCAATTACGCCGGGCAGGGCAAGCAAAGCTTCTTTGAACTTGGTGGCAGCATCGTGTCGCTCTTGGTCTGTGCCTTTGAGCTTGAATGTTACTATATGTTTTACCATTCTGTTATATTGTTCAGTTATTATATAGTTTTTCTTTAAGTGCGGCAATTTTCTCGTCGGCTATGTAGTCGTCGTAGTCCATAATCTTGTCGATTATTCCGTTGGGAGTCAGCTCTATTATGCGATTACATATTGTCTGGATGAACTCATGGTCGTGCGACGACATGAGTATGTTCCCCTTAAACGACTGCAACGAGTTGTTGAAAGCCTGAATCGACTCAAGGTCGAGGTGGTTGGTGGGAGTGTCGAGTATGAGAGTGTTGGCGTTGGTCATCATCATCTTGGCTATCATGCAGCGCATTTTTTCACCACCCGACAGCACCGAAGCCTTTTTCAGCACCTCTTCGCCCGAGAAAAGCATTTTCCCGAGGAATCCTTTCAAGTATATTTCACTTGAATCGTCGCTGAACTGGCATAGCCAGTCCACGAGGTTTAGGTCGGTATTGAAGAATGCCGAATTGTCGAGCGGCAGGTAGGCCGTAGTTATTGTTTGCCCCCAGTCGTAAGTGCCTGCATCGGGCTTGCGGTTGCCATTTATGATTTCAAACAAGGCAGTCATTGCACGCGGGTCATGGCTCAGGAACACCACTTTGTCGCCCTTCTCGACTGTGAAATTCACGTCGCGGAACAGAGTTTCTCCCTCTATCGATGCCGTCAAGCCTTTCACCTCGAGGATTTTGTTGCCCGGTTCGCGATTGGGCGTGAATATTATGCCCGGATACCGACGTGAAGATGGCTGAATTTCCTCGATGTTGAGTTTTTCGAGCATCTTCTTGCGGCTTGTCGTTTGTTTCGATTTTGCAACGTTGGCGCTGAAGCGGCGAATAAATTCAAGCAACTCCTTTTTCTTTTCTTCGGCTTTCTTGTTTTGCTGTTGTTGCTGCCTCAATGCAAGTTGGCTCGACTGGTACCAGAAACTGTAGTTCCCCGCAAATAGCGTAACCTTGTTGTAGTCGATGTCGAGCGTATGCGTGGATATGGCATCGAGGAAGTGACGATCGTGCGATACGACCAGCACCGTGTTCTCGAATTTCGACAGGTAGTCTTCCAGCCACGACACCGTTTCAAGGTCAAGGTCGTTGGTGGGCTCGTCGAGTAGCAGGTTGTCGGGATTGCCGAATAGAGCCTTTGCAAGCAACACCCGCACTTTCTCTTTTGCGCTGATGTCGCGCATATACATGTAGTGCTTGTCTTCTTTTATGCCCAGTCCGCTAAGCAGCGCGGCGGCTTCGCTTTCGGCGTTCCACCCGTCCATTTCGGCAAATTTCTCTTCAAGCTCCGATGCACGCATCCCGTCTTCTTCGCTGAAGTCGGGCTTGGCATAGAG
This sequence comes from uncultured Muribaculaceae bacterium, assembly GCA_944321865.1. Taxonomy (GTDB): domain Bacteria; phylum Bacteroidota; class Bacteroidia; order Bacteroidales; family Muribaculaceae; genus Avimuribaculum. Next base: position 31,062 of record CALUMZ010000020.1, on the reverse strand, counting down.
AGCTTCCTTTTCCTGCATCACGTCCCACAGTGCCGAGTGTCCGCGCAATACGGTTTCAAGCACCGTGCAATCGTCAAATTCAAAGTGGTCTTGGCTTAAGACCGACATTCGTTCGCCCGGACCTTGTGTTACCGTCCCGTGAGTCGGGGCCAATTGTCCGCTTAATATTCTCATCAAGGTACTTTTCCCTGCACCGTTGGCACCGATGATGCCGTAGCAGTTTCCCGGGGTGAACTTCAAGTTCACGTCTTGAAACAATACCCTTTTCCCAAATTGAATTCCTAAATTATTGACTGTTATCATCTATGTCTGTGAAAAATACGGCTGCAAAGTTACGAAATATCGCCGGAATAATTGAACAAAATCAGAGAATTTGCGCAATATGATTTGATGTTTAGGCGGTTAAGAGAAATGCCCGAAGCGACAGGCATAAAAAAACAAGTGGAATTGTTTTGTTATGCGATAGCCTTGCGTTAACTTTGCATTGCAGGATTGTTAAGGTTAGTTTGACTTTTTATGGAAGCGGAAGAAAGATATAAAACATTTTTGAGTCGGGTTAAAGAGATTATCTCTTCCGACCGTATATATACCGATGATTTGCGACGGCTTGCTTGGGGTACCGATGCCGGATTTTATCGTAAGACACCACGGGTTGTAATTCGTTCTGCCGGAGAGGAAGAGGTGTCGAAATTGTTGAAGCTTGCAAACGAATTGAATCTGCCGGTTACTTTCAGGGCCGCAGGCACGAGCCTTTCGGGACAAGCAATCACCGACTCCATTTTGATAGTTGCCGGAAAGAATTGGGAACACTATGAGGTGTCGCCCGATGCCGAAACCATTACTTTGCAGCCCGGCTTGATAGGGGAGAGGGTGAATGAGATATTGAAACCATACGGGCGAATATTTCCACCCGACCCGGCATCGAAAGGCTCGGCAATGGTAGGCGGCATTGTGATGAACAATGCTTCGGGAATGAATTGCGGCACGCATGCCAACAGCGACCGCATACTACGGTCGATGCGTATCGTCCTTGCCGATGGTACGGTACTCGACACCGGCGATGAGGCAAGTCGCAAGGAATTTTCCCGTAGTCACCCTGAATTTATTTCAAAAATCGAGGAATTGCGTGACAGTATAAATGCCGACAAAGAACTTTCTGCCCGAATTAAATACAAGTATTCGATAAAAAACGTTACCGGACTGAACATCTACCCGTTTGTGATGTTTACCGACCCGTTCGACATAATCACGCACCTTATGGTGGGGTCGGAGGGCACATTGGGGTTCGGTTCGTTGTTTAGAATGTCCACCGGGCATTTGTATAAACATTCGGCAAGTGCAATGCTTTATTTCAAAAGCATGCGAGAGGCTTGCAAGGCGGTAGTGGCCTTGAAGAAAGGTCCGGTATACAGTGCCGAGATGCTCGATAAAAAATCGCTTCAGTCGGTTCACGACACCACGGGTGACGGACTGACGGCGATATTGACTGAGACAAAAGGTGACAGCGAGGAGGAATTGAACCGCAACATAGCCGCAGTGCAAGAGATTCTGAAACAGTTTGACTTGTATGTGCCGGCGCGGTTTACTGCAAATCCGGCCGAATACTCCAAATATTGGGCCATACGTTCGGGCATATTCCCGTCGGTGGGTGGTACCCGTCCGCTTGGCACTACGGTATTAATAGAAGATGTAGCATTCCATATCGAAGACTTGCCCGATGCCACGGCCGATCTTGCCGACTTGATAGAAAGGCACGGATATGACGATGCCTGCATATACGGACATGCATTCGAGGGAAATTACCATTTTGTCTTGTCGCAGTCGTTTGAGAGCGAGGCTGAGGTGAATCGTTACCGTGACATGATGGTAGACTTGGCGCATTTGGTAGTCGACAAGTATGATGGCTCGCTGAAGGCCGAACATGGCACCGGACGCAACATGGCACCGTTTGTGAAAAAAGAGTGGGGAGAAAAGGCATACAAGATAATGAAAGAGGTAAAGCACCTTTTCGACCCTAAGAACCTGCTCAATCCCGGCGTCATATTCAATGACGACCCTGAATGCTTTATAAAAGGAATAAAGCACATGCCTGTGACCAACGAGCATGTAGACAAGTGCATAGAATGTGGGTTCTGTGAAGTTAATTGTGTGACGTGCGGATATGGCTTGTCGTCGCGCCAACGCATAGTGGCACAACGTGAAATATCGTGGCTTAAGCAGTCGGGTACCGACCCTGAAAGGCTGCATCGTCTCGAAAAACAATTTGAATATTACGGAAATACCACGTGTGCCGGTGACGGGCTTTGCAGCACGTCGTGCCCGATGAAGATCAACACCGGCGAGATGATACACGATTTGCGTGCACAGAAGTTGCCCCGGGGCAGTTTCGGGTATTCGGTGGGCGATTTTGCCGCAAGAAACTTGAGTAAGATAGAAGGTGCCTTGCGACCCATGCTCACTGCCGCCGGTGTGGCACAATCGGTGCTCGGCGGGAAAGCCGTCTCGACGATAGGCAAAGGGTTGCACAAGATGGGATTGCCATTGTGGACCCCGTCGTTGCCCACGGCACACTACGGGCATAAATATACCGGTAAACGAAGTGACAAGAAGGTGGTATATTTTCCCAGTTGCATAAATCAGACCATGGGGCGATCGAAATGCGACAATACGGGAAGCGACCTTGTAGACGAGGTGGTGAAACTGTGTGGCAAGGCCGGGTGGGAAGTAATCTTTCCTAAAGGCATGAAAAACTTGTGTTGCGGTATGATTTGGGAAAGCAAAGGGATGCCAGATATTGCCGAACGAAAGGTGCAAGAACTTGAAGCGGAGTTGTGTGAAGCATCACAGCAAGGACGCTATCCGGTGATTTGCGACCAGAGTCCCTGCATGCACCGCATGAAAGAACACTTCAAGGATATTGCCCCATACGAATTGATGGAATTTATTCATGATTTCGTTGCTCCGGAATTGGATTTTGTCGCGATTGACGAGCCTGTGGCGTTACATATAACCTGTTCAACCCGAAAAATGGGTTTGACGGATAAAATAACCGAATTGGCGCGTATGTGTTCAAGAAATGTCTTGATACCCGAGGGCATAGGTTGCTGCGGCTTTGCCGGGGACAAGGGGTTTACGCATCCCGAAGTTAATGCTTATGCGCTGCGGAAATTGCGCCAACAGATAGAGGAGGCCGGAATAAAACGCGGATTTTCCAACAGCCGCACATGTGAAGTGGGCTTGTCGACCAATTCTGGAGTACCGTATATGTCGTTAGCGTATTTGATAGATGAATGTACAACCCCTAAAAAATCATAAAAAAATCAGCAACATGCCGGCATCAGTTAAAATTTCTTCAAGTAGATTGTTATCACTCGATATTTTGCGAGGCATAACCATTGCGGGTATGATATTGGTGAACAATCCCGGTTCGTGGACGGGGATATATGCACCGTTGCGCCATGCCGAATGGAACGGATTGACTCCTACCGACCTTGTGTTCCCGTTTTTCATGTTTATAATGGGAATATCCACATATTTCTCGCTCCGGAAGTTTCAATTTAAGATGTCGGGGCACTTGATGTGGAAGATAGTGCGCCGGACGCTGTTGATATATCTTATAGGGTTGGGAATAGAATGGTTCGGCAATTTTTGTTACGGTCTTGCAGGAAGCGACCCTGCGCTGCCGTTATGGGACAGGATATGCGTGTCGGCCAACAGCTTTGCACATTTGCGACTTGTGGGCGTAATGCCGCGTTTGGCGATATGCTATTTTCTGGGTTCATTGATTGCCGTAACGGTGAAACATAAGTTGATACCGTGGCTTGTGGGGGTGATACTTGTGGCTTACGGCATAATATTGTTTGTCGGACATGGGTATGAATTCAGCCATGAAAATATTATTTACGCATTCGACAGTGCCATACTCGGAGACGCCCACATGTATGGCGGCCTGACGGTAGACGGGATTAACATGGTGTTTGACCCCGAAGGGCTGTTAAGTACGCTGCCATGTGTAGCACATGTGCTTATCGGGCTGATGTGCGGAGAAGCGATAATGAAAACAAAGGATAATAACCGCCGCTCAAGCGCCATGCTGCTCGTTGGCGTTGTGCTTACTTTCTCGGGACTGCTGTTGAGCTACGGGCTGCCTTTGAACAAAAACATCTGGTCGCCGACATACGTGCTGACCACGTGTGGACTTGCTGCAAGTTTGCTCGGATTGTTGATTTGGATAATCGACATAAAAGGGCATTCTGCGTGGTGCAGATTTTTTGAGTCATTTGGAATAAATCCGTTGTTCTTGTACGTACTTGGAGAGGTGTTGTGTATATTGTTCGGCTCGGTCGGCATAGCCGGGACGACAATCAAGGAATGGCTTTTTTCGGGGGTGTTACTGCCCATTGTGAGTGATGAGTATGTGGCATCGTGCCTGTATGCGATGCTTTTTGTGATAATTAACTGGAGTATAGGTTACATTCTATATAGGAAAAAAATATATATAAAGATATGATATTGATAGCAGACGGTGGAGCAACCAATGTAGAATGGTGTGCCATTGATAATGGTAAGGTTGTGTCTCGTGTTTTCACTGCCGGAATGAATGCGATGATGCTTTCCAAGGAAGAGATGGCCGAAACTATCGGTCGTGAGTTAATGCCGCTTTTGAATGGTTTGCACATCGACGAGATTTATTACTACGGTGCCGGTTGCCTTTTCGACAATATTTGCAGTAATATGAGGGAGGCGTTGCATCGTAATATTCCCGAAGCATCCAAGATTGTGGTCGAGACCGATATGCTTGCTGCCGCACGTGCGGCATGTGGGGACGCCCCCGGCATTGTGTGCATCATGGGGACGGGGTCTAATTCGTGTTATTACGACGGAGAGAGGATAACCGACAATGTCCCTTCGCTGGGTTATATATTGGGAGACGAGGGTAGCGGTGCCGTTCTGGGAAAACTGCTTGTGGGAGACTTGTTAAAAAGGCAAATGCCGAAGCATCTTGTCGACAAATTCATGGAACAGTATAACCTAACCCCGCAGATAATATTGGAGAACGTGTATCGCAAGCCCGGCGCCAACAGCTTCTTGGCATCATTGTCGCCTTTCCTTGCCGAAAATATCGAAGAGCCGTCGGTGCATCGTCTTGTATTGAATGCGTTCAAATCGTTTTTTGTGCGCAATGTGGAAAATTACGACAATTATAAGGAATTGTCGGTAAACTTTGTAGGGTCGATAGCCGTTAACTACCGTGAAGTGCTTGAGGAAGCAGCCAAGGCATTGTATATAAACATAGGCAAGATTATAAAGAGCCCGATGGATGGCCTTGTGGAATATTATTCAGGCAACAAATAATTCAGGCAGCAGCAATGGCATTTGTTAAGATTAGCGAGCAGCCGTCGTTGTATAACGACCTTGAAAAAAAGTCGATACATGACATACTCACGGAAATAAATACAGAAGACCACAAAGTGGCCGATGCCGTCGGGCGTGCCATTCCTCAAATAGAGAAGCTCGTTGCCGGAATTGTCCCACGAATGAAACGCGGCGGCAGGATTTTTTATATAGGGGCCGGCACTTCGGGACGCTTGGGCGTGCTTGATGCCTCGGAGATTCCTCCAACGTTCGGTATGGAGCCAACATGGGTTATCGGGCTTATTGCGGGTGGCGACACGGCTTTGCGCAATCCGGTGGAAAATGCCGAAGATGATGCCGAACAGGGCTGGAAAGACCTGCAAAAGCACAATATAAATGAAAAAGACACGGTGATAGGCATTGCGGCTTCGGGGACGACCCCTTACGTGATAGGAGCGTTGAAACGCGCCCGGGAAGCGGGATGCCTGACGGCCTCAATTACAAGCAATCCCGATGCACCGGTGTCGGGCGTGACCGAAGTCCCGATAGAGATGATTGTGGGTCCCGAATATGTGACCGGGAGTTCCCGCATGAAGTCGGGGACCGGGCAAAAGATGATTTGTAACATGATAACCACCACGGTAATGATACAAATGGGGCGTGTGAAAGGCAACAAGATGGTTAACATGCAACTCACCAACGCCAAACTTGTCGACCGGGGCAGCCGAATGCTTGTCGATGAGCTTGGGCTGGAATATGACGAGGCTCGCCGCTTATTGTTGTTGCATGGGTCGGTGAAAGCAGCAATAGATGCTTACGGCCATCGTGAATGATTAATTGTCAGGTGGTTGCTTTTTCAGGTACGGGCGTGTGCAGCCCGTTTTTTGTTTAAAAATATTGAAGATTGCATTTTTTGTGGGCCGTATTATTGTTTAATCGGATATATTAGTTTACTTTTACCTTGGCAAAAGATAGTCTTGTTGCCGGAAGATGTAAAAAATGTAACCAATGAATGTGTTTAGAAGATTATTGAGTATCCAAGTCTTTTTGTTATCATTGTTGCCAAGTGTAACATCTGCCCAAGGGGTAAGCATAGCCGGGCAGCAGCGGTTGTTTGATTATCCCGTTGTCCCCGATACGATAATATCGCTTGAAAATAGAACAAATTATATAATCCAGAATTTTTGGGAGAACTATGATTTCTCGGCACCGATAAGAGATGAGCGCGTGTTTGAAGCAACGTTCAGGGATTATGTGAATTTCTTTAAATATGCGCATAAGACCATAGTGGTGTCGTGCATAAAGGACATGATGCGCAGGGCACAGTCAAACAAGTCGAATTTCATGCTTATTGCCGAGATTGCCGAGCGTGCATTGTACGCTCCGGGAGCCGAGTACTGGAGCGACGAAGTGTACATACCTTTTCTGGAGAGTGTGATGGACAATAACATGCTCAAGAAGTCGGAGAAGGAGCGTTATAAGTATCAACTTGAATTGCTTGAGAATAATCTGATGGGTAACAAGGCTCAGGATTTTGAATTGCATCTTGCCGACGGCAGCAAGAAGAAGTTGTCGGATATAGACGGTAAAATGATATTTCTGTTTTTCAACGACGAGGAGTGTGAGGATTGTACCATAGGCCGCTTGCGCTTGAGCACCGACGTCAAGTTGAACCGAATGATTGATGCAGGCGAAGTGACGTTTGTGTGTGTATATATGGGCAAATATACCGACGAATGGGCCGAGAAGGCGCGCAATTACAGTAAAAACTGGATAATAGGCGCAAACGACGAGATTGTCGAAAAATATGATTTGCGCATTCAGCCCAGTATTTATATCCTTGATGACAAGAAAATCATAATCGACAAGAATATTAACGTCGAGGGGATAAAACTTTTGTTGAACTAAACAAAAAAGCACATAACACAATGGTTCCAACTTTCTTCAAGAAATTATTGCTTTATAGTGCAGGCCACACCTACAGCAATCTTTCACGATTGTTCATAAGGCTGTTTGTCGGCATTATGTTTATGCAGTTCGGTATAAGGCAATGGACATATTTCGATGCCATTTCCAACGACATGATAGGTCTCGTCGGGATGTCGGGCGAGGCAACGCTCGTGGTGGTGATTGTCGTTGAAATAGTGTGTTCGACGTTGATAATGCTTGGGTTGCTTTCGCGTCTTGCGGTAATACCGCCAATATTGTTGATGTTAGTCGCCGAGGATTTCATATTGACTAATGTGGTGGATGCGCCGCTCGAGATGTTGTTCAGCCTGCAACCGGGTTATGTGCCTATATTGTTCATAGGGATATTTGTGTATATTTTGCTTGCAGGACCCGGGAAGGTTTCGCTCGACTACTTGATGTCGATAAGATTCTTGGGCACTGACCGTCAAGTTGAGGAAGAACTCGACAAGGCGTGATGAAAAAATAAAAGACAGGATTATAAAGGAAATGAATATAGCAGTTTTGATATCCGGAGGCGTTGACAGTGCGGTTGTCGTACATAAACTTAAGGAAGAAGGACACGACTTGCACTTGTTTTACATCAGGATAGGAATGGATAACGGCGAAGGAGATTGTTCGGCCGAGGAAGATATAGAGATGTGCCGGTTGATAGCGTCGCGTTACGGGTTGCCGCTCGATGTGGTGTCGTTGCACCAAGAATATTGGGACAATGTGATGGAATATGCCCTGCGCACAGTCAAAGCCGGGTTGACACCCAATCCCGACATGATGTGCAACAAGATGATAAAATTCGGATATTTTGAAGAGCGTTGGGGGCATGAATTTGACATGACTGCAACGGGGCATTATGCCACGACCGACTTTATCGACGGTGTGAAATACCTTGCCACGGCGGTCGACCCGGTAAAAGACCAGACCGATTTCCTTGCCCAGATAAGTTACAAGCAACTGATGCACTTGATGTTTCCCATAGGTAGCATGCCCAAGAGCGAAGTGCGCCGCATAGCCATGGAAACGAAGATGCCAAATGCCTATCGCAAGGATAGTCAAGGAATATGTTTCCTCGGCAAGATAAATTACAACGATTTCATTCGCCGCCATCTGGGAGAAAAGAAGGGTAGCATCATTGAAATAGAAACCGGCAAGAAACTCGGCGAGCATAACGGATACTGGTTCCACACGATAGGGCAGCGCAAAGGCCTCGGGCTGAGCGGCGGGCCGTGGTATGTGGTGAAAAAGAATGTGGCCGACAATACCATATACGTCAGCAACGGGTATGGCAACGAAAAGCAATATGGCAAAGTGATTCATATCGATGAAATGCACTTTATCTCAGGCAATCCGTGGGAAGGTGTGGAAGGCCCGGTCGACATAATGTTCAAGAACCGTCACTCGCCCGAATTTACCCGGGCGCGTCTGACCCACCTTGGAGGCATGGAGTATGTGATAGAGTCGGAAAAGAAAGTCCAAGGCATAGCCCCGGGACAGTTTGCCGTAATATACAGTCCCGATGCGCATTTGTGCTATGGCAGCGGTATAATCACAGGACAGAATGTAAATAAAGGGTGAGAAAGATGGAGCGCGTGGAACTGAATGTAATGGGTATAACTTACAGCCAAGTGCAACAAGGCGCATACGCCCTTGTCCTTGCTCAAGTCGACGGGCCGTATCGCATACCCATAGTTGTCGGCATAGCCGAGGCGCAAGCAATAGCGGTGAGACTGGAGAACATAATTCCTCCACGTCCCATGCCGCACGATTTGTTTGTCAGCATGGCTCATGCTTTCGGCATTGAACTTGAAGATGTTTTCATAAGCAGGTTTGATGAAGGCGTTTTCTTGTCGGAGTTGACTTTCAGAAGCGAAACCACCGAGGTAGTACTTGATTCTCGTACATCCGATGCCGTGGCTCTTGCGTTGCGGATGAATGCCCCCATTTACACCACACGAGAAATAATGGAAAAAACCGGATTTGTGATGAATGACAAGCCCGACGGAGAAGAAGATGAACAATCCGACGCCGCCGATGTGGGAAACGGTTACCAGAACTGCTCTATCGGGAAACTTGAAAAGATGCTTCAAATGTGTGTCGATAATGAAGAATATGAAATAGCGGCCGAAATAAAGAAAGCCATCGACAAGAAACGAGCCGAGCATAAGGGTTAACATGAACAAACAGAAGAAACAAACTAATACTATTACTATCAAAGAAATATGCTGAAGCTAAGACTGATATTGATGAATTTCCTCGAATATGCCGTTTGGGGAGCTTACTTGACTTCGATGGGCAGTTACCTTGTAAACGTGGGGCTCGCCGGTAACATAGGATTATTCTATGCTGTGCAGGGCATCGTGTCGTTGTTTATGCCTGCTCTCATAGGTATTATAGCCGACCGTGTCATGCCTGCGCAGAAGGTGTTGAGTGTGTGTCACTTGATAGCCGGGGTGTCGATGGGCGCGGCCGGGTGGTATGGAATGATGGCGGGCAATGAGGTCGATTTTGCCACGTTGTTTTCGCTTTACACGGTAAGCGTGGCGTTCTTCATGCCAACAATCGGGCTTGCCAATTCCGTTGCCTTTTCCGGTTTGACCAAGGCGGGGCTTGACACCGTGAAGGATTTTCCTCCGATAAGGATTTTTGGCACCATTGGGTTTATATGTTCGATGATACTTGTGGATGTTACAGGATTCCAGTATACATACGCACAATTTTTTGTGTCGGCAATAATAAGCATCTTGTTGTGTGTCTATTCTCTTACCCTTCCCAATTGCCCGACGAGCAAGAAAGACAATGGCGGAGGGATTGTCGAAGCCCTCGGATTGCGGGCATTCACGTTGTTTAAAAACAAGCGCATGGCGATATTTTTTATTTTCAGCATGCTGCTTGGGGTATCGTTGCAGATAACCAACGGGTATGCCAACCCGTTTATAACCACATTTAAGGATGTGGCAGAGTATGCCGATACGTTTGGAGCCAATCATGCCAATGCCCTTATCTCGCTTTCGCAGATGAGCGAAACGCTGTGCATATTGCTCATACCGTTCTTCTTGAAGCGTTTCGGGATAAAGATTGTGATGCTTATTGCCATGTGTGCATGGGTATTACGGTTTGGCTTGTTTGGGCTTGGCGACCCGGGCAGCGGTGTATGGATGTTTATATTGTCGATGATTGTTTATGGTGTGGCATTTGATTTCTTTAATGTGTCGGGCGCACTGTTTGTCGACAAGGAAACCGATTCGTCGATACGTTCCAGTGCCCAAGGATTGTTTATGGTAATGACGAATGGCATCGGTGCTACTATCGGCACATTGTCGGCACAGGCAGTCATAGACCACTTTGTGTATTCGCAAAGCGACATACACATGCAACTTGATGGTTGGAGCACGTCGTGGTTGTTGTTTGCTGCTTATGCCTTGGTTGTTGCTGTCTTGTTCATGCTCATTTTTAAAGAAAACAAGGCGACTGCCGCAAACAGGATACAACAGAAGTAATATTTAGCCATGCACAGGTTTTATGCTCCCGACATAGCATCTACTCTTGAACTGCCCGAGGCCGAGTCGCAGCACGCGATTCGTGTGCTAAGGTTGACCAAAGGGGATGAAATAGAAGTAATCGACGGCAAGGGCAATCTGTACTTGTGCCGCATCGCACTGGCTCACTCCAAGCGGTGCGGAGTGGAAGTCACGGAATGCAGGCATGAGCCGAACCACTGGAACGGTAAAATCATGATTGCCGTGGCTCCGACAAAAAACGTCGACCGCATGGAATGGATGGCCGAGAAAGTGACCGAAATGGGGGTGGATAGAATCATACCGCTGCTGTGCCGCCATTCCGAACGTAAAGAACTCAAGCGCGAGCGCATAGGCAAAATCCTTGTCTCGGCAATGAAACAATCGTTGAAAGCCACGTTGCCCGAACTTGATGAAATGACGGCAGTCAAGAAGGTGCTGGACGCCGCCGAATTGCCCCGGCAGCGGTTTATTGCATATTGTGATGCCGATACCGAGCGCAAGCAGTTTGAGGCTTGTTACAGGCCCGATGAAGATGTAATTGTAATGATAGGACCCGAGGGGGATTTCAGCCCCGAGGAGGTGGCTGCGGCCATCGGACATGGTTTCGTCCCGGTGACTTTCGGCGAAAGCCGCCTGCGTACCGAGACTGCGGCCATGTATGCCGTTGCCGCATGTCATGCATTGAAACAGAAATAAAATTGTAGAGAAAAATGATAAAAGAATTAATGTCATCGCCCACCGGCAACTTCTTTTTGCTTGCAGGGCCGTGCGTCATAGAAGGTGAAGAAATGGCGATGGAGATTGCCGACCGCGTGTCGGCTGTTGCCCGCCGGTTGAATATTCCATACGTGTTCAAAGGCAGTTACCGAAAGGCCAACCGTTCGCGGTTAGACTCTTTTACCGGTATCGGCGACATACAGGCCCTTGAAATACTGAGGAAGGTGCACGACAGATATGGCGTGCCTGTCGTGACCGACATTCATAGCGCCGAAGAAGCATCGTTGGCTGCAAAATATGTGGATGTATTGCAAATACCGGCGTTCCTGTGCCGCCAGACCGACTTGCTCGTGGCTGCCGCACGCACCGGGAAAATGGTGAACATAAAGAAGGGACAGTTCTTGTCGCCCGAGGCCATGTCGTTTGCGGTGCAAAAGGTGAGAGATGCCGGCAATGATGAGGTGGCAATAACGGAGCGCGGCACTACATTCGGTTATTATGACCTTGTGGTGGATTTTCGTGGTTTCCCCGCAATGAAAGAAAATGGGTGCCCTGTTATTTACGACGCAACGCACTCGTTGCAGCAACCCAATCAACCCAAAGGGGTGACAGGTGGGTTACCTCACTTGATAGAGCCTATGGCGCGTGCGGCGATAGCTGCCGGTGCCGACGGCTTGTTTATTGAAACGCATCAAAACCCGGCCGAGGCAAAGAGCGACGGTGCCAACATGTTGCGGCTCGACTTGATAGAGGGGCTGCTTGAACGTCTCACCGAAATAAGAATGACGATAAACAAGATTAACAACAGGCAGTGAAGCTGCAGATGAAAGCAATGAGAATGTTTGTAAAAACGGCTGTTGCGGGCGTGATGTTGACGATGTGCCATTTTGGTGCCGCATCGCAAGAAACGTCGCAGCAGCAAATCATGGATGCCGTGATGCAGGTGTATGCCGATGAGTTGCGGAACAATCCCAATGACTATGTCGCGCTTTACAGCCGTGCCAACCAATATTACATAAACGGGGATTATGATTCGGCTTTGAAGGATGTCAATGCGGCTTTGCGTGTGACGACACGCGATGACATGGAAACGCTGGTCGACGAGTATGTGCTAAGGGCAAAAATTTATAATGCTACCAATAAGCCGCAGCTTGCTCTTGCCGATTTGCGCGAGGCCAATAAATTGAATCCGTCGTCAGATACTGTACTGACAATGCTTGCGGCTGCATATTACGATACCGGCGATTATGGCAATGCGCGGGCTTGCTACTTGTCGTTGTACAGACGGAATAATATAAACTACGTGGCTATATTGGGGCTTGCACGTTCGGAAGTGCATTTGAACAATTTGGGGCAGGCCGAGGAATATGCCAATCAAGCCGTGGAATTGTATCCGGCTCAAGCCGATGTGTTCATCGGTCGTGCCGATGTAATGCAAATGCTTGGGAAAAACCGGCAGGCAGCAAACGACCTGATTGTGGCTATGAGCATATCAAACGACGCTACCGGGGCATTGCAGGCACTGATAAAGCTTTCAGATTGTGCATACGACGATGTGGTGGCGGCTCTGAGTGCCGCGATTGAAAGTGTCCCGTCGACAGGCATGTTTTATTATATTCTGGCATCGGTGCAAGTGGGGCATTCCCATTATGCCGACGGATTGCTGACTTTGGAGAAAGTGATGGCGAGAGGCTTGTATGACTATCATGGCATATATTACGATGCCGCGCAGTCGGCCTATAACTTGTGCCGGTATGACGAGGCTTTGGATTATATCAACAAGGCCATTGGCATGCAAGGAGACATAGTGTATTATTATGTGATGAAATCGCAAATACTGAGTGCAATGAACGATGTGGCGGCGGCATATAATGCGGTGAAAACCGGACTGGCAATTAATGCCGGCGATGCAGGTGCATTGTATCAGAAAGCGATTCTCGACATTGATGCCGGGGAATATCGCACGGCACTGTTGTCGTTGAATGAAATAATAATGACAAGTCCGTCGTGGAGCATCGGTCGCTACATGCGCGGTTGGGTGCAGCTGAACTGCATGAATGATGCCGAGGCATCGAAAAGCGACTTTAACGAAGTGTTGCTTTCGGGCGACGGGTCGATGCCGATAAAAGGTTTTGCATTGCACCAACTTGGCAGGGATGCCGAAGCTGCCGAATGGTGTAAAAGTATAACTGCCGGGAATATGAAAGCCGGCGGAGAGGCATATTACACGGCAGCCGTGCTTATGTCGCAGTGCGGCAATGCCGAAGCTGCCATAGATTACCTTGGCAAGGCCTTGGATGCCGGTTACGGAAGCCGTTATGATATAATGGTGAATGAAGCCCCGTTGAAGTCGTTGCAATCGATACGTCACTTGGAGTCGTTCAAGGCGTTGGTAGCGTCGAAGCAGGCTGTGTTTGAGTAAAAACAGAAGGGGAGACAATATATAAAAATGCGCGATGCCCTTGCACAATGAAGTGCACGGGGCATCGCATTTTTTATATTTCGCGGGTTTTGTGTAATTTTGCACAACGAATAAAGTTGACTGATGAACCATATTAGAAATTTCTGCATTATAGCTCATATCGACCATGGCAAGAGCACACTTGCCGACCGTTTGCTCGAGCAGACGAAAACTGTAGTAGGTAAAGACATGCAAGATCAGGTTCTTGACGACATGGACCTTGAGCGAGAGCGTGGCATAACCATCAAGAGCCATGCCATACAGATGGATTATATACACAATGGCGAGCCGTATGTGCTTAATTTGATAGATACCCCGGGACACGTTGACTTCTCATACGAGGTGTCGCGGTCGATTGCCGCCTGCGAGGGTGCGTTGCTTATAGTGGACGCTTCGCAAGGTATTCAGGCACAGACGATTTCAAACCTGTACATGGCTATAGACAACGGACTTGAGATAATTCCTGTCATAAACAAGGTGGACCTTGACAGCGCGAAACCCGATGAAGTGGAAGACCAAATTATCGACTTGCTTGGTTGCAAGCGCGAGGAGATAATACGCGCAAGCGGCAAGACGGGCCTGGGCGTGGACGAGATACTTGAAGCCATCGTTGAGCGTGTGCCTGCCCCGAAGGGCAATCCCGATGCTCCGCTTCAGGCATTGATATTCGACTCGGTGTTCAATCCATTCCGCGGAATCATTGCTTATTTCAAGATTGTGAACGGGACGTTGCGCAAAGACGACTTTGTGAAATTCGTCAGCACCGACAAGGAATACCACGCCGACGAGATAGGTGTGTTGAAACTTAACATGTCGCCATGCGACAAGCTCTCGGCCGGTAACGTGGGTTATATCATATCGGGTATAAAGACTTCAAAGGAGGTTCGCGTGGGCGACACCATAACCCATGTGGAACAACCTTGCGAGAAAGCTATAGAGGGCTTTCAAGAGGTAAAACCGATGGTGTTTGCCGGTGTCTATCCCATTGTCAACGAGGATTTTGAAAATCTGCGTTCGTCGCTTGAGAAGTTGCAACTCAATGATGCCTCGCTCACGTTCCAACCCGAGTCGTCGATAGCTCTCGGTTTCGGGTTCCGTTGCGGATTCCTCGGGCTGTTGCACATGGAAATAGTGCAGGAACGGTTGAGCCGCGAGTATAACATGGAAGTCATTACTACGGTGCCAAATGTGTCGTATAAAGTGTATGACAAGAAAGGCGGTTGCACCGAGGTGCACAATCCGGCCGGTATGCCCGACCCGACATATATCGACCATATCGAAGAGCCCTATATACGTGCATCGATTATAACCGTTACCGACTATATAGGCCCTATAATGACGCTTTGCCTTGGCAAGCGCGGCGAACTTGTCAAGCAGGAGTACATTTCGGGCAACCGCATAGAGCTGATTTTCGACCTGCCGCTCGGCGAGATTGTGATAGATTTCTACGATAAACTGAAGAGTATATCCAAGGGGTATGCTTCGTTTGACTACCACATTCATGATTTCAGGGAATCGAAGTTGGTCAAACTTGATATTCTGCTTAATGGCGAGCCGGTCGATGCACTCAGCACTCTGACGCACTTTGACAATGCAGCCACATTTGGCCGTCGCATGTGTGAGAAGTTAAAAGAGCTGATTCCGCGCCAGCAATTTGATATTGCCGTGCAAGCAGCGATAGGCGCCAAAATCATAGCGCGCGAAACAATCAAGGCTGTGCGTAAAGATGTGACGGCAAAATGCTATGGTGGCGACGTGAGCCGCAAGCGTAAGTTGCTCGAGAAGCAGAAGGCCGGTAAAAAGCGCATGAAGCAAATCGGTTCGGTCGAGGTGCCACAAAAGGCATTCCTTGCCGTGCTTAAACTTGATTGATGCGTTTTTCGTAGCAAAATACCGGGCTGTGATATAATAAATAGGGTAGAGTTATCGTTTTATAAATGTTAATTCTAAACAAGTATGCCTATGGGTAAAAGCTCTACTCTATTAAAATCAAGCCATAAGAACCATGCAGTTGACAAAGGGGCGCAAGTAAAGGCCTCGACTATCAATTTCCTGAAGCAGTTTGCCCGTGCTTATTCTTATGATAAAAGATTGTTAAGTTGCAACTTGGGCAGTTTCGTTGCAAATTGAAAAAAATTACCGATCGCCACACCACCCGGATACAAAGAGAGAGGGTTTGTGTGGCGGTCGCCTTTTTCAGCTGTCACTCAATGTGGCTGTCCCGAGATTCGGCGGTATCAGTATTTCCAGTGCAGCAACCGTTGGTTTCGGTATTGGACCGGCGACATTCCTGTGTGGCGGTTGAAAAAGCGGCTCAGGTAGGATTGGTCGGGGAAGTTGAGTCGTTCGGCGATTTGTGTTATCGAGAGAGTGGAATCCATCAGTTGCTCTTTTATTTCGGCAATTAGCTGAGCATCTATTATCTGCTTGGGAGAGCGTCCGCGAGAGTGTCGTCCCACTATGCGGTTAAGGTATCGTTGGGAAATGTTTAGTTGCCCGGCATAGTAGTCTACTCTGTGGCAGGTGGCTGCCTTGGCTTTGACCATGCGGATAAAACGATGTGCTATCACTTGCGTGTTGGTAAAGTTGTTTTTTGTATCGATGCGTTCCTGTATTGTGCCGAAGAGCCACATCCAGAATCCTTGCAGGAAATTTTCTTCTTGCAGGCCACGGAATTTTGGTTCGGCCGATTTCCCAAACAGAGTGCAGGCCATTTCCATCCACAGTAACAGTTCCCGCCAAGTGCGTTGGCTCCGGGTATCGGGAGTGTGTACGTATGTCGGGTGTTCTTCGCAGTAGTCAAAGTAGGCATGGTCGAGCGTCAATGCGGTCTTTTCCAGCAATTCGGGTGAAAATGTGAACATCTTGACTCTGAAATCATCGGAACGGTCGGTGCATTGGCCAAGGCTGCCCGATATGAATGTCAGCTCCATTTGTGGAACGAGACGATAAGTTTCGGCACCCGTATTGAGTGTGGCACTTCCGGCAGTGACGGCTATGCAAATGCCGTTGCGCATTCGCAGCGGATAATTTTCCAATTCCGAGAGGTCGGTCTCGTAGTACCTTAGGTGTTGGGCGTAGGAGGGTGACTCAGTCATATTGATGTTGTTTAGTACACAAATTTAGAAGAAAAAAATTATAAAACAACTGTTTTGTTCCGAAAATGAAATAAGTTGGCGTAACTATGGAATATACAATTGTATATAAAATGAGTAATTTTGCGCCCGGAAAAAATCAGAAACAAGATTATGTTTTATTCCGAAGTACGAAGAAAAGTAAATAACCGCATATTTTTGGAAGGGTTCCTTGGCATATTAAGTGCCTTCGGACCCTTCGTGATGGACATGTACATATCGGCGTTCCCGCAGATAATGGATTTCTATCACTCCGTGCCATCGCTGGTGCAACTGTCGCTTGCCACGTGCACCATAGGCCTTGCCCTCGGGCAATTGTTGTTTGGGACAGTCAGTGACCGTTATGGCCGCCGGCTGACGTTGTTGGCGGCATTCGGGTTATACCTTGTGGCAACATTGGGGTGTGTGGTTGTGCCGTCGGTAGGATTGTTTGTAATAATGCGATTCTTCCAAGGCCTTGCCGCTGCCGGCGCCGTAGTGATTTCAAGGTCGATTGCAGCCGACTGTTACAGCGGCAGCGGGCTGGCAAGGATGTATGGCATCATAGGCATGATAAACGGGGTTTCAACAGTGCTTGCTCCGGTTTTCGGCGGGGTTGTGATAAGTGCATTCGGCTGGAAAGCGGTGTTCTGGGCATTGTTTGCTCTCGGTATCGCCATGACGGCCTGCACTGTGTTGATGAGGGAATCATTGCCTGTGTCCAACCGCATAAATCTTAATCCCGGCACCTTATTCGGTGAAATGAAAAAAGTGTTGCGAAACCACTTTTATGTAGGGGCGGTTGCGCAATATGGCATAGTAATGTCGATTATATTTGTGAATCTTGCCTCATGCCCGTTCATAATGAGCAATTACGGGTTGTCGACCGAGCAGACCAGTATTGTTTTCGGCATCAATTCCATAGCCTTGGCCATATCATCGGGTATCGCCTCACGGCTTGGCGATATGCGCACCATTATACGCTATGCAGGGGTCGGCATGGTGGTAACGTCGTCGATACTTGCCTGTGCGTTGATGTTTGATTTGGGCTTTTGGTTGTATGAAGCAGCACTTTTCGGAATGTTCTTGTTTGTCGGGGCAGTATGCACCGGCTCTACAACGATGGCAATGGAAGCCGAGCGGGAAAATGCCGGGATAGCATCGGCTTTGTTTGGTTCGGTGGGTTATGTCGTAGGCGGAATAGCTACTCCGCTTGTCGGCATGGGAAACTTGTCCGTGTCATCCTCGGTGTTTTTTGTGCTGTTGGCAATTGCAAGCCTTGTGTTGTCGTTGCGTATGCCGGCAAAGTGATGCCGGCCTTTTTTGGCCCGGCGGCATCGTTTCAGGGGTATAAAGAGGTGCTGAAATTTTGTATAAAAGCAAAAGTGTGTTTAACTTTGCCGCATTAAAATACAACATAGAAGATAATGGCAAAAGAGCTGAAAGATTTAACCAAGCGAGCTGAAAATTATTCGCAATGGTATAATGAATTGGTAGTAAAAGCCGACCTTGCCGAGCAATCGGCAGTGAGGGGTTGCATGGTGATAAAGCCGTATGGCTATGCAATATGGGAAAAGATGCAGCATATACTTGACAAGATGTTCAAAGACACAGGACACGTCAATGCCTATTTCCCGCTGTTGATACCAAAGTCGTTCCTTAGCAAGGAGGCCGACCATGTGGAGGGCTTTGCAAAGGAGTGTGCGGTGGTCACGCATTACCGCCTTAAGAACGACCCCGAAGGGCGCGGCGTGGTGGTTGACCCCGAAGCACGCCTTGAAGAGGAATTGATAATACGCCCCACGTCCGAGACTATTATATGGAACACTTACCGTAACTGGATAAAGTCGTATCGCGATCTTCCCATATTGTGCAATCAGTGGGCAAATGTGTTCCGTTGGGAAATGCGCACACGCATGTTCTTGCGTACTGCCGAATTCCTGTGGCAGGAGGGGCACACAGCTCATGCCACCAAGGAGGAAGCAATGGAGGAAGCCGTGCGTATGCTCAACGTGTATGCCGACTTTGCCGAACGCTACATGGCCGTGCCGGTGGTGAAAGGTGTGAAATCGGCCAATGAACGCTTTGCCGGTGCTCTCGAGACGTATACCATCGAGGCAATGATGCAAGACGGCAAGGCATTGCAGTCGGGTACGTCGCACTTCCTCGGACAGAATTTTGCCAAGGCATTTGATGTGAAATTCATCAACCGCAACAATGAACTTGAATATGTGTGGGCCACGTCGTGGGGCGTGTCGACACGCCTGATGGGTGCGTTGATCATGACGCACTCCGACGACAACGGCCTTGTGCTGCCCCCGCATCTTGCACCCATACAAGTGGTGATAGTGCCTATCTACAAGAGCACGGAGCAGCTTGACGAAATCAGCCGCCGCGTGGAACCGATGGTGGAGAAATTCCGCAACATGGGCATAAGCGTGAAGTATGACAATGCCGATAACAAGCGTCCGGGCTTCAAGTTTGCCGATTATGAATTGAAGGGTGTCCCCGTGCGTCTTGCACTCGGTGCCCGCGACCTCGAAAACGGCACTATCGAGTTGATGCGTCGCGACACGCTCGAAAAGGAAACATTGCCCATCGACGGCATCGAGGAACATGTACAGAAGTTGCTCGAAGAGATACAGGCCAATATCTACAAGAAAGCTCTTGCATTGCGCGAATCGAAGACCACCACGGCCGACAGTTACGATGAATTTAAGGAGAAGATAGAGCAGGGTGGTTTCATACTTGCACACTGGGACGGCACGCCTGAGACCGAAGAAAAAATCAAGGAAGAGACCAAGGCAACCATTCGCTGCATTCCGCTCGAAGGCGACAAGACTCCCGGCAAGTGCATGGTTACCGGCCGTCCATCGGCACAGCGCGTGATATTTGCCCGCAATTATTGATTCTCATTGATTACAACATATCTTGCAGAGCCGCAAGCGCACACTGTGCCTGCGGCTCTGCTTGCGTGTATTTTAGACAAATAGACAAAAAACATATTTTTTTAAAGAGACATATTTTTACCCCGGCTATCGTACCTTGACAATGGAGTTTTAGACAGAAAGACAAAAAAACATATTTTTTTAAAGAGACATATTTTTAGGAGGTACGGTGGGATGCGTATCAAAATCATCATTTCATTGTGGCGATAGGGGGTAGCAAAATATCGGCATGGTATTGTAGATGCGTGGCGTTGCCGCGTCTTGATGTCCACAATAGTGCATAAAATATTTAATATCAACAGCTTACCTATTCAGATTGTAGAGACGCAAAATTTTGCGTCTCTACTGCCACATTGAAATGACAATTTTGATACACCCTCTGTGGGGACAAAATCGCATTTCGGCACACCCTTTACATTTGGGAGGATTGATGGCCTTTGGAGGGCGGTGGAAACAAAAAAACGGATATTTTTCAATTTTTTTGATAAAAATCTTTGAAATTTCGATTTTGTGTGTAAATTTGCAATTGAACATTAATTGTTAACTAAAAGTTGTTCTTATGAAACGATTAATTACTTATTTGACGTGCGCCACGCTTGTGGCTGCCGGCGGCTATGCCTCTTATCAGAGGGCATTAGTTCGTGGCGGATTGCAAGGAGCAGACGTGGCAGAGGTTGCGAATCTTAGGGTGCAAAGGGCAGCAGAGCAGAAGTCAAACGCTGTGAAGCCTACCTCAAAACAAGAAAAACAAAGTGCGCAGATGGCTGATGCCCGTGTTTCACACCGTGCAGCAGCTTACAATATTGCAAAATTGAAAGGGCAGAACAGCCTGATAAAGGCTGCGCCGAAGGGGAAGCTGCGCATGGCGACGCAGAGTGCAAGTGCCACAACGTATAGTTTTAATTCTCAGGCCGACTTGACCAATGACTGGACTGTCATCGACAACAACAAAGATGATTACACATGGGCATATAGCAACGAGGTGGTGCAAGGCTCCGGTGTCGCAGCGTTGTGGTATAACGAAGATGGAACTACACCGAGCGACGACTATATGGTATTGAAAAGCCCGGTTTCGTTGGAGGCAGGAAATGCTTATGTGTCAATGACCTATGGTGGACTTTCTTCGTATGGTACGGAAAACTTGGAGATTCTGTGGGGAACCAGCTCGGATGTGACGCAAATGACGCCTCTCAAGCAATATCCCAATTTTACGAATGAAGGTTATGTCCTTGAAGATGTCGTTGACTTTACCGTGGATACTGAAGGTGATTATTATTTTGCCATTCACGGATATTCCGACGCTAATCAATGGGGTGTGTTTGTCATGGACTTCACAGTTGGGTCGGGAGAGTATGTTCCGGCAGCCGATATAGCAGTGCTGGGCATTACGCCGCCCACGCCAAGCAGCTCGCTGACTGCAAATGAAGAAATAAGCGTGACAGTCGGCAACTATGGTCCCGGTAATGTCGGGTCGTTTAAGTTAGAGGTTACAGTTACCGGACCCGACGGGACACCCAAGACTTATCCGGCACAAACTTATGACCAAGCTATAGAAGCCGGTATGATGGATGAGGTGTCGTATGACCAAGCGATAGACATGTCGGCTGCGGGTGTGTACAGCATCGAGGTTACGGCAAGTTGTACTCCTGCCGCCGGTTCGAGCGAAGATGTAAACATGGAGAACGATTCATATACTGTGTCGGCAACGCACTTCACGACTACCGATGTGCCGTTCACTACCGACTTCAGCGACGGCTTGCAGCCAAGCAAGTGGAACAGTGATGGCAGTTGGCTGTATGCCGACGGCTATGGCATAGGCTGTGCAGGAACCGGTGCATTGATGTCGCAAGGCGTGAACCTTGAAGCCGGCAAAACTTACAGAATAAGCTATACCTATTATGCAGGTGACTATTTTGAGTTGTTTGGTCAGATATACCCAATTCCCGAGGCTTATGAAATATTGTGTGGTCCCGACGGTGGCGAGTTGACATCAATATACAGCACCGCAGAGGCATTTACGCAAGGTGAATTTGTGTCGGGCGAAGCAACGTATGCATGTGAGCAGAACGGTGTATATCAGTTTGCATTCAGCCAAAGCGAACCGGGCGGTACATTTATAATAAGCAACATTACAGTCTCGGAGGTTGCAGGTTATGACCTTGCCGTGAAGAGTGTTTCGGGATTCCCGACGATATTGCCGGCTTCGCAAGGTGCGACAGGCAGTGTGGTAATCGAAAACCGCGGTGCATCAGCATGTAGTGGCACAATTACGATTTCTTCGGGCAATACTACACTTGCCACAGTACCGGTTGCCGAAATTGCAGCGCAAGGCGTGAGCGAAATTCCGGTGGAATTTAAGCTGACCGGCATATCGGCAGGCACTACGGCTCAAATAGAAGTGTCGGTAGCTGTTGACGGACAAACCGACTCGGACGAGAGCAACAACACGGCAACCGTGGCTATTGAAGCATCTGACGATGTACTGGGATATGACAAAGCCGATGCGTTGGACATGGAAACATTTGCCTATGGAATTATAGGTGTCGGTGGCGGCAGCTATACGGCAGGTCTACCCATTCACCTTACTGACGATGATGTAATTACAGGTGTTTCGGTTGGGGTGGCTACTATGGATGCAATGGGTAACATTGGTGAAATTCCCGCCGGGCTTCAATTGCAATTGTCACTCTATGAACTTGATAAGGAGGATATATACAGTGATCCGTATTATGGACAGTCAGGTTACTATTTGGGTGAGGAATTGTTCAATACCACTGTCGACATGGGTACTGAAATAGGACAAATCGACTATGCCGTCAATCCGCGCACACTTGCCGCAGGCGATTACATGCTGTGCGTAACTGTCCCCGATTCTTACCTTGTTTCCGACATGGAATCGACAGGATTGCTCTACTTGATAAGTAGCGGAGTGGCCATTGACCAATCGGATGCCGGGCTTGGAACCATCGACATTCGTGCAATACTGGGTGAAGGAACACCGACTACAAACAACCTGACTGTGAATGCCATTACTTCACCGGCTGACGAAGGTCTGTTTGCCACTAACCAACCGGTTGTAGTAAGTGTTACAAACAATGGTTCGGCCGCAGCCGACGGTTCGCTCAGCGTAACTGTCAATGGCGAGGAAATCGGTACGCAAGCCGTACAACTCGAAGCATACAAAACGGGCGAATATACATTTACAGCCGACCTGTCGGAACCGGGTGAATACACCATAGTTGCAACGGCCACATTGACCGGTGACGAGAATCCCGACGATAACAGCGTGGAGAAAGTGGTTACAAGCGTTGAGGCTCTTGACCCGTATGTAATGAACTTTGAGGGTTGCGCCGACTTTGCAGTCGACAATTTCAACCCCGCATGGACCACGGTAGACGGCGACAAGTCGGATATCTACATCATTCGGGATTGTGAATTCCCTGTTCCCGAAAGCGGAATGGTAGGTTTCATGGCATTCAATCCCGAGGCCACGACACCGGCATTAGGAATAACGGCATACGAGGGTGAACGTATGGGAGCTTCATTTGCCGCCACAGACGGATTGAACGACGACTGGTTGATTTCTCCGATGTTGCGCATGCCGGCCGACAATGCTTCACTCGTAATGCAAGTGCAGTCGTATACCGACCAATACGGACTTGAAAAATATGAAGTGTGCGTGTCTACAACCGACAATGATCCCGATAGTTTCACCGTATTGAAATCGGGTTCTGCACCCACTGATTGGGAAGAGGTAACGGTCGACTTGAGTGAATATGCAGGCAAGGACATATATGTTGCCATACACTGCGTATCGGAAGACGCATTCATATTCTTCGTTGACAATATCGAAATTACCAAGCCGAAGGGTGGTGTCGATGACGTTGCCACGGGTGATGCCGCATTGAGGTTGTATCCCAACCCGGTGAGCGAGACACTTGTTATCTCGGGCATGGGCATAGAGAATGTGTCGATATGGTCGATGGCCGGTGCACAGATTGGCAGCATCGATGGTAACGGTAGTGAAGTTCGCTACGATGTTTCGGGTCTGGCAAGTGGTGTTTATTTCGCAAAGGTTAAGACTGCAACCGGAACTCAGGTAATGAAGTTCGTGGTTAAGTAGGATTGAA
This sequence comes from uncultured Muribaculaceae bacterium, assembly GCA_944321865.1. GTDB lineage: Bacteria > Bacteroidota > Bacteroidia > Bacteroidales > Muribaculaceae > Avimuribaculum. The sequence goes on along the minus strand of CALUMZ010000020.1, from coordinate 6,855 downwards.
GTATCCAGATATTTATCATCAGCCGTCCGGCAGCCTCGTAAGGTTTGCCGGGCGGCTCTTTTTGTCCCTCTCGCCGATGATGAGACGCCATGATATGAGGGTGTATCAAAAATATCATTCCAATGTAGCAGTAGAGGGTGTATCAAAATAGAGAGAAGGGCTGCGGAGCTGCCCAATTATGCTTAGCGCCGGGCGAGGCGACCCTTGGGGAGCCGAACCCGGTGCATTCATAACACCTATACTGCCGTCCCCGTAGGTGGGCGAATAACTACTTGTACATAAACATGTTCGCCCTCTGCGAGGACGCTTTGTGTGGTTGAGGTATTCTTACACCGGGTTCGGCTACGCCTCGCCCGGCGCTAAGCATAATTGGGCAGCTACGCTGCCCCCTTTTAGCATCTTTCATAATTTTGATACACCCTCTACAACCGGGTTGACAAACTATTTGATATTAAGCATCTTATGAATCATTGATGTTATCGAGACGCGGCACGCCACGTCTCTACACCTGAAAAAATCGCATTTTGATACACCCTCTACGCCAACAGGGGTAAAAATATGTCTTTAAAAAAACATCTGTTTTTTTTGTCTTTCTGTCTAAAAATCCTGTCACGTCTTGATGTTACGGCGCAGATTTTACAAAATTTCTTAATCTGTTTCTATATACGAGAATTATGCGTTAATTTTGCGAGTTATATAATTTAAGGTGGAAAAGAAAAGAAATATAGCCATATTGGGTAGTACGGGGTCGATAGGGCGGCAGACTCTTGATGTGCTGGCCGAGCATCCCGATTTGTTTGCTCCATATTTGCTTGTTGCCAACCGAAGCGTGGAATTGCTTGCCGAGCAGGCATTGCGCTTTAAGCCGCATTGCGTCATAATAGGTGACGAGTCGTTGCATGCCGAACTGTGTCGGCGGTTAGAGGGCACGGGTATACGGGTGCTGTCGGGTAGCAAGACGATAGCCGAAGAGGTTACCGATCCTGTGATAGATACCGTGGTGACGGCAATGGTGGGATATAGCGGACTGGCACCTACCATCAATGCAATCAAGGCCGGGAAAGATATTGCCCTTGCCAACAAGGAGACGCTTGTGGTGGCGGGAGAGTTGATAACGTCGCTCGTCAAGCAGCATGGCACACATCTTTATCCAGTGGATTCGGAACACGGTGCCATATATCAGTGCCTTGTGGGAGAAGACCCGTCGACGGTGTCGAAGCTGTTGTTGACTGCCTCGGGAGGCCCTTTTCGCACATGCAGCAAGGATGAGTTGCAATATATGACCAAGGCCGATGCGTTGCATCACCCCAATTGGAACATGGGAGCGAAAATCACCATCGACTCGGCGACGATGATGAACAAGGGGTTTGAGGTGATAGAGGCAAAATGGCTGTTTGGCATCGATGCCGCCGATATCGAAGTGGTGGTTCACCCGCAGTCGATAGTGCACTCGATGGTGGAATTTATTGATGGTTCGGTAAAGGCCCAGTTGGGACTTCCCGACATGCATCTGCCCATACGTTATGCCCTCGGGTTGCCGGGTCGTTTGGCATCGGCCGGCCGGCGGCTGAGTGTAAGCGATTATGCCACGCTCACGTTTGAACGGCCCGACATGGACAAGTTCCCGCTGTTGGGAATGGCATTCGAGGCCATCGGCCGCGGCGGTAACGTGCCGTGTGTGATGAATGCGGCCAACGAGGTGGCAGTGGATGCTTTCCTGCACGACCGCATACGCTTCACCGACATTGCCGACATAGTGGAGCGGACAATTGCAGCATCGGCATTTGTCGAGCACCCTGCATACGATGATTATGTATTATCCAATCAAGAGGCACGCCGTGAAGCCGCGGCGATGCTTAACGCATAAATAAGTAAGTATAGATTATATATATTTCAGATGGAGACATTTTTGATTAAGGCTGCCCAGTTGATGCTTGCGTTTGCCATATTGGTAATAGTGCATGAGTTTGGGCATTACTTGTTTTCACGCATTTTTGGCGTAAGGGTTGAGAAATTCTACCTGTTTTTCAACCCGTGGTTTACGCTTTTCAAGTATAAGCCCAAGAAGAAAGAGGGAGACAACGGCAAGGCATCGTGGCGCGACACCGAGTATGGAATAGGGTGGCTGCCGCTTGGCGGTTATTGCAAAATTGCAGGCATGATCGACGAATCGATGGACAAGGAGCAGATGAAACAGCCCGTGCAGCCATGGGAGTTCCGTTCAAAGCCGGCATGGCAACGATTGCTTATAATGGTGGGAGGAGTGTTGTTCAATTTCGTCTTGGCAATAATCATTTATGCCGGCATGGTGTATGCTTGGGGCGAACAATATATAACTTTCTGTGATGCAACCGACGGAATGGAATATTGCGAGTCGGCTCATCGCATAGGTTTCAAGGATGGAGATATACCGCTTGCAGCTGATGGCGATGAATTATCGTACCTCACCGGCGACGAGTTGATGAAAATGCTCGGGGCGCATACGGTGACCGTGCTTCGCAACAATGCCGATACTGTGGCCATTGCCATTCCCGAGAATTACATATTTGAAGCCAACAAGGAGGCCGAGGCCGGCATCCCGTTCATGATGTACCGCTATCCTGTGGTTGTTGCCGATGTTCAGCCCGGAATGGGTGCCGAGAAGGCCGGATTGCAGAAGTTGGACAAGATTGTTGCAGTGGATTCGGTAATGACAGTAGGTTACACCGAGTTTAAGCAACAACTCGACCGCCATGCGGGAAAAGAAACGTCCATTACCGTGCTTCGTGACGGGAAAACGGTTACTGTCGATGCCGAGATTGACGGTTCGGGCAAGTTGGGAATACTGCTTGCTCCCATAACCGAGATATACAAGACCACGACCAAAGATTACTCGCTGTTTGCGTCCATTCCGCGCGGCGTGTCGCTCGGTGTGGAAAAGTTGTCGAGCTATGTGTCGCAGATGAAGTATGTGTTCACTTCCGACGGCGTGCAGCAATTGGGCGGTTTCGGTGCGATAGGAAGCATATTTCCCGAGAAGTGGAATTGGGAACAATTCTGGTCGGTAACTGCATTCCTGTCGGTGATACTTGCGTTCATGAACATATTGCCCATACCGGCACTCGACGGCGGGCATGTGCTGTTCTTGCTCTATGAAATAATCACACGCCGCCAGCCGAGCGAAAAGTTTATGGAAAACGCACAGATAATAGGCATGGCGTTCTTGTTCTTGCTGCTGATTTACGCCAACGGGAACGATATATACAGGTTCTTCTTTAAATAGCTTGAAATTTGATGGAATATAAGAAAGTAATACTGAAAAAAGGGAAAGAGGAGTCGCTTAAAAGGTTTCACCCGTGGGTGTTCTCGGGAGCGATACATTCCATCGACGAGGGCGTCGAGGAGGGCGACGTGGTGTCGGTGTATGCCTCCGACGGGTCGCTTATCGGCAACGGGCATTTCCAAGTGGGGAGCATCTGTGTGAGAATGCTCACGTGGGGCGATGCTGCGGTGGATGACACTTTCTATGACGACCGCCTTGCCGCGGCAGCCGGGTTGCGCAAAAGCCTGAAGTTGATGCGCGACGACAACAATTCGTTCCGACTTGTTCATGGAGAGGGCGATTTCTTGCCTGGGCTGGTTGTCGATGTGTATGGCTCGACGGCCGTCTTGCAGGCGCACTCGCCGGGTATGCACTTCGACCGCCACAAGATAGCAGGCGCCTTGACCCGGTTGCCCGATCTCGGAATAAAGAACGTATATTATAAATCAGAGACCACGCTGCCTTACAAGGCAGAACTTGAAGCCGAGAACGGGTATATCGTCGGCGGATATGACACAGATGTAGCCGTGGAAAACGGGCTGAAGTTCCATGTCGACTGGTTGCGCGGGCAGAAGACCGGCTTCTTTGTCGACCAGCGCGAAAACCGCTTGCTGCTCGAACATTATTCGGCCGGGCGGCGAGTGCTAAACATGTTCTGTTACACGGGCGGATTTTCATTCTACGCCATGCGCGGAGGTGCCACGGTGGTACACTCGGTCGACAGCTCGTCGAAGGCAATATCTCTGACCAACGAGAATGTCAACCTCAATTTCCCGGGCGATGACCGCCACAAGGCATTTGCCGAAGACGCATTTAAGTTCCTTGCCGATATGCAGCGCGGGGCATACGACTTGATTATACTTGACCCGCCGGCTTTTGCCAAGCACAAGAGTGCGTTGAAGAATGCCCTTATAGGTTACCGCAAGCTCAACGGGAAGGCTTTTGAGAAGATTGCGCCGGGCGGGGTGTTGTTTACTTTCTCGTGTTCGCAAGCCGTGTCGCGTGAGCAGTTCCGCCTTGCGGTGTTCAGTGCGGCGGCACAGTCGCGGCGCAAGGTGCGCATATTGCACCAACTGTCGCAACCGGCCGACCACCCAATCAATATATACCACCCCGAGGGTGAGTACCTGAAAGGGCTGGTGCTCTATGTGGAATAATTATTTTATAATATTATAAATTGATGAACAAGTTTTTAATTTCAACATTAACAGTGGCTGTGGCAATGACAAGTTGCACAAATCAAAATGCCAAGACGGAGGAGGCTCCGTTTGAGTACAGCGTCGACAAGTTTGCCGACGTGGAGGTGCTACGTTACCGCGTACCGGGTTTTGAAGATCTAACGTTAAAGCAAAAAGAACTTATTTATTACTTGAGCGAGGCTGCGCTCGTGGGTCGCGACATATTGTGGGACCAGAATGGCAAGTACAACCTTGCCATACGCAAGACGCTTGAAGGAATTTACACCAACTATTCGGGCGACAAGACTTCGGACGACTATAAGGGTTTTGAGGAATACTTGAAAGAAGTGTGGTTCTCCAACGGTATTCATCATCATTACTCGATGGACAAGTTCATACCTAAGTTCAGCAAGGAATTTTTTGCCGAACAGGTAAAGGCTGTCCCGGCAGAGCAATTGCCGCTTGCCGAGGGGCAAACCGTCGAAGGGCTTATCGATGAGCTCACGCCTGTGATATTCGACCCGGCAGTGATGGCAAAGCGCGTGAATCAAGCCGCCGGCGTGGACTTGATCCAAACTTCGGCCAACAATTATTATGACGGCGTTACGCAGAAGGAAGTTGAGAACTTTTACGCAAAAATGAAGGTTCCCGGCGATACTACCCCCATATCCTACGGGCTTAACTCAAAACTCGTGAAAAAGGACGGCAAGATTTATGAAGATGTCTACAAGGTGGGCGGACTTTACTCCCCGGCAATCGAGAAAATCGTGTATTGGCTCGAAAAAGCCGCAGGTGTGGCCGAGACCGAAGGTATGAAGGCATATATCGACAAACTTATCGAATACTATAAAACCGGTGACTTGAAGCTGTTTGACGAGTATTCAATTATGTGGGTTGAGGAGACAAGCAGCAACATTGATTTTGTGAACGGTTTCATCGAATCTTACGGCGACCCGCTCGGCTTGAAGGCATCGTGGGAGGCAATGGTGAACTTCCGCAATCCCGAGGCTTCGCACCGCACAAGCGTGATAAGCGAAAATGCACAATGGTTTGAGGACAATTCGCCCGTTGACCCGAAGTTCCGCAAGGCCGAAGTGAAAGGTGTGTCGGCTAAGGTTATCACCACGGCAATACTTGCCGGCGATTGCTATCCGTCGACTCCCATCGGCATAAACTTGCCGAATGCCAACTGGATTCGTGCCGCACACGGCTCTAAGTCGGTAACGCTTGAAAACATCACCGATGCCTACAACAAGGCTGCCGCCGGAAACGGGTTCAATGAAGAATTTGCATATTCGCAGACCGAAATCGACTTGATGAACAAATACCTTGAACTGGCCGACAATCTCCACACCGACCTGCATGAATGTCTCGGACACGCCTCCGGACAATTGATGCCGGGCGTGCACGACGACGCACTCAAGGAGCATGGCTCGACGCTCGAAGAGGCTCGTGCCGACCTGTTTGCGCTTTATTATCTTGCCGACCCCAAGTTGATTGAACTGGGCATTGTCAAAGATCCCGACACATACAAGGCCGAATATTACAAATATGTGATGAACGGGCTTATGACGCAGCTCACACGCATCGAGCCGGGCAAGGACATCGAGGAAGCACACATGCGCAACCGCCACTTGATTTGCCAGTGGGCATACGAGCAAGGCAAGGCCGACAATGTGATTGAATATGTCACTCGCGACGGCAAGACCTACTTGAAGATTAACGATTATGAGAAACTTCGTGCCCTCTTTGGCAAGTTGCTCGGTGAAATACAGCGCATCAAGTCGGAAGGCGACTATGCCGCAGGCCGCGACTTGGTTGAGAAGTATGCAGTGAAATTCGATCCCGAGCTTCACAAGGAAGTGCTCGACCGCTATGCCAAGTTGAACATTGCTCCTTACAAGGGATTTGTCAACCCTGTTTATACCCTTGTGACCGATGATGCCGGCAACGTGACCGATGTAACCGTCGATTACTCGGAGGGCTACATCGACCAGATGCTGCGCTACTCGCGCGACTACGCCACGCTCATTAAGTGACGCAGCACACAATATTGAAACGCCGGGGCCGGTAACACGCGAAAGTTGTTACCGGCCCCGGTGCCGTTTCAGGCAGAAAGAGATGCTATGTCGAAAGAAATCGCGTTTCTATGGGGTGACGACGGGTCGGTTATGTTGGTAAACCAGTAGGTGCATTTTTTGGTCGTTCCGTCGTCGAGCCTGATGTCGTAGCTTTGCGTGTAGGGCGAGCCGAGGTTGAATGCTATGTGGTAAAAATCTGTTAAGCTGTATTATAGCCGTAGAGGGTGTATCAAAATTGATAAATGAGGCAACGTTACTTACGAATTATAAGTTACAGTAACTTCCCCTTACATTT
>CALUMZ010000019.1 GCA_944321865.1 uncultured Muribaculaceae bacterium | reverse complement strand
CATTGGACGGCTTCGCCGCCCTCCGTTTTCATTTTGATACACCCTCTACTGCCACATTGAAATGATAATTTTGATACACCCTCTACATACAGTTGGTGGGCATCGATAAATTTGCTTAAATTTGCCGGAATAAATTGTGATAATGTTATGAATGACTTGATTGACGGGCGGTGTGGATGGTGCGGCACCGATGAATTGTATGTAAAGTACCATGACCAAGAATGGGGGAGGCTTGTCAAGGACGACAGGCGGTTGTTTGAGTTTCTCGTTTTGGAAAGCGCACAGGCGGGGCTTAGCTGGATTGCCATTTTGCGCAAGCGTGAGGGTTACCGCAAGGCTTTCCATGATTTTGATGTCGGGCTAGTGGCCCGGATGACCGATGAAGATGTGGAGCGGCTGATGCAATATAACGGCATTGTGCGCAACCGCCTGAAGATAAAAGCGGCGATAAGCAACGCACGGCATTTCTTGGAGGTGCAGAAGGAGTTTGGCAGTTTTTATGATTATACTCTCACGTTCTTCCCGGGAGGAAAAGTTCCGGAAGTGAACCAGGTCGACCGGTTGAGTGAGATTCCCACAACGTCGCCCATAGCCGAGGCGATGAGCAAGGACATGCGTCGGCGCGGTTTCAAATTCTTCGGCCCGACCATCTGCTATGCGCACTTGCAAGCGACCGGTTTTGTCAACGACCACCTCGTTGGTTGCAAGTGTCGATGGAATAAATAGGATTATCTTCCACATGTTGCAAAATGTAGAAGCAGCTTGTGGACAGGTAGTTGCGCAGGTATGGTATGCTCGACAACAGTCTTGGAAGTTTGGTAGGGCGCAGCCCGAATTTCACTTTGTAGTGTGGATTGATGAACCATAATTGGCGGTCGATTATGTTCAATCCACAGCACCGTACAAGTTTTTCAAACATTTCGATTGACATGCGAGAACTCTTGATATTGATCAGTTCGCTGATGCAATCGTTGCTTTCTCCAAATGCTGCGAGTATCTTGCGGTATAGAAGTGTTGGTAAAAGGTGAAAGTAAGGAAGACGGGAGGCTATGCAATTATGGCATATTTGTTGATGTCCGCCGAAAGGCATCTGCCATGCCGGGAACGACATGAATATAATGCCCGATGGCTTTAAGAGGGAATGCATGTGTCGCAATAATAATTTCTTTTGCCCAATGTGCTCTATTACATCGTGGCACAAAATAATGTCATATTTCGCACTTGGCAGGCATTCGGGGGAGAGTATATCTGATACGATAAATTTGCCATGTGCTCCATGTTGAGTAAAGAAGTTTCCTGCATCGGCAATGCGCTTTACAGATATATCAATGCCGATGGTGTGGCAGCCCATCAAAGAAAATGGCAACAGATTGCCCCCGTCTCCACAGCCTATTTCAAGGATGCGGGTTGTCTTATCTCCTTTCAACCGGTAATGTCGTAATATGTAAGGGATAAAGAATTCTTTGCTTGTGGTTGCCAGTTCAATAAAGTATTGTTTGCGGTCGAGGTGACGTTTCTGCATTGTTTCGGTCGTTTTATAAATATAGATGCTGCGGTATGCCAAAGACTGCGTGCGTCACCATGTGAATCTTATCCCGACAGGCATGGAGAATGTGAACGGCCGTTCAGTCCAAGTGGTGTGAGTGCTGCTGCCATTGGGAATATAGTAATTTATGGATGGTTCGACATACAGGCTTATTGTGGGAGTAAGCCTGTATTGCAAACCTAAGCCTGCACTTGCCGACCATTGTATTGACGGATTCGCATTGTGTGTGTCGAGATATATAGGCGTGGAGTCGGTGATGAGGTATTGCTTTATACTGCTTTTTACGGGAATATTAAGCGTGACCCCTGCCGAACCGTATGCCGATAACTTTTTGTAATCGGCAAAGCGGTAGGATATGCGCACCGGTATTCCGATATAATGAATTTTTTGGTACTTGCTGATGTTGTTTAATTCGTTACCCATAGTGAATGTGGACTTAAGTTGGGAATATTGCAGTCCTGTCTCTATGCTCCAACGGTCGTTGATTGCTTTTGTAAACGACAATCCGAATGTAATGGGTTTTTCGTGTTTCTCATTTTCAATTATTTGGCCGCTGTTGTTTTTTGCAATGTTGATAAGTGCGGCCGAATCGGGAGGCATTTGTCCGTCATTGTTTGCCGACAGGTAATTGTAATATTCTTCCCATGTGCGTATTGTTTCGGTTACAGGTTGGGAGCTGCCGACATTGGGGTGGCTGTCGGCGGTAATAAGTTTGTATGCGCTTTGGACTAAAGCAGGGCTGAGAGAACTTGCAATAAGTAATTTCCATTTCTTGTGTTTCCCGTTTCCATTTGTTTTTGACTTGTTTATGTGCAAGAGCGTTTCATTTCCATGGGTATGCCGAAGGGGGATATTGATTTTGTTATTGCCGATAGCTGGATTTAAGCTGTCGCACACTTGTGCTATAAGAGATTGGTGTCCCGGACCTGTTATAATGCCCGGTTGTGAACATGACGTGTCGGCAAGAGCAACCATGTTGCGGCTTGCCGACAATTGTTTGATTGGGGTTGCCGCGGTTTCTATATCGTTTTTACAGCCCGGTTCCACATTGGGCGCAGAAGTGATTGGGGCTTTCGGAATGTTTTTATTGTATATGCTGTTAATAGAGAGTTGCTTGCCGTAGTTGTCGTTGGGCCTTTTGTGGTGCAAGTATTTATACAGTGGAATAAGCAGTGACAGGAATAATAGAATGACAGCCAAGCGAATGCCTAATAGCATTTTGCGAAGTAGTCGCCTTGCTCTGTGCAGTTGTGAAGATGAGCTGTGGGGAGCGATACCAAGGATTTTTGCAATTTCTGCGTGTGTCAGTCCATCGATTACCGACAGCTTGAAAACCTGCTTATAACCATCAGGCAATTTGTTGATTGTTTCGAGTATTTTCTGATAAGAAATGTCCGTAATGGGTGGGTAGTCGCAGTAGTTATCGTCGTTGTCGGGAATTTCCAACGCTTCGTCGGAAAATAATGTTAATGGTTCTGATGGCATTTTCTTCGACTTCTCAAGATATTTCAAGGCTGTATTTGTAGTAATGGTGGTTAGCCATTCCCCGAATTTGTCGGGGTTCTTGAGTTGATTTATGGATGTTAATGCAAGGATGAAAGCATCATGTACAATGTCATCGACATCCTTGTCGTTTCTTTTTAAGATTTTAATGCAGACCCCTTTCATCTTGGTAAAGAATATTCTATACAAGCAACCAAAAGCATCATTGTTGCCTGTTTGAGCTTCTTTTACCAACTTCCCCAAGTCCATGTTATAATTGATTTCAGTTTAATATTATGAGATAAGATGCACGAGTGCATTAACCTCCAAACGGTCATTAAACCGCAATATTTATTTTGAGTATGCTTTTTAGTTTATGTTGGTAGTTTTCCAAGGTACAAACCTACATAATCCTAAAAATAGGCATAAAATCTAATGACCGATTTGGGTTAATCGTTAATATAGATACGTGAATTTATTAAGGACTGCACCACCTTTGGTAAAAAAATGTGTATTCTTCAATGGTCGACTTGGGGTTAAAATTCTATGGTGACTGCGACGGCGGTCATTTCGCACTTGAATGGGGGGGTGAGTTTGGCCACAGTCACGGTGCCGCCCTCGATGAGGGGAAAGCGGGTGCGCAATGAACGCACTATGCGTCCTGCCACATGTTCGAGCAGTCGGGACGGAACGGCCATTTCGGCTGCAACTATGTCGTATACTTCGGCATAATTGATGGTGTCGGCAAGGTCGTCACTTTCGGTTGCACTGTGGAAAGGGTATTGCAACTGCAAGGTTACTTCAAAGTCGTTGCCCACGCGGCGTTCCTGCTCCAGTACACCATGATGTGCATGGAATTTGATATGGTCGAGTGTGATGTATCCTTTCATTGTTTTTCTGTGTGTTATTGTTGAGGTTGTTGCCATGAGTAAGCCCCGATGTCGATGCTGCCGCCTGCGAAGCGGTTGATGCCATAACGGTCGGTTTCGGCTCCTATGGGGCAGAGCGACGGGTCGCCTGCGCCTATTGCCGGGCTGCCTTCTTTGATGCGGTAGTCGAAGATGTATTCTTCGCGAATGGTGTAGAACAGCGGGTCGGCTCCCCACACGCAGTTAAGGAAATTGTTGTCGTTGCTGCCTTGTGCGCCAAACAGACAATTGCGTATCAGTACATTCGAGCCCGACAGGTCGCCCGGATTGATTTCCGATGCGTTGCCGAAGAAGATGCAATTGTCGAAGTTTCCGCTCATGAGCGGAGACGTGTCATCAGCTTCATCGGGCAAGAGGTAGTTGAGCGACAGTATTGAGCCACGGATTATGTCAAAAAGGTAATAATTGGCAAATGTGCATTGTGCAAAGTTGGCGTGACCGCCGGTGAGCGCGACAACATCATTGGCGGCATCGGAAAATTCGCACCCTGCAGCTTCAATCCATGCGTGCCGTGCCGTCAACACCGACGATGATGAGTTGTGCAGCACGCTGTTGAGCATATACAGCTTGCGTGTGTCGATTCCTGCCGAGTCGATTTCCACTCCTGCCGAAGAGCCGCGCATGTTGACGTATCGCAATTCGTTGCCGAAGCTGCCTGCCGAGAAACGTATGCCTCCCCATTGCCCTGCCATAATATCATAGTCGGTGCCGCCCACCACATTGTCGAGCCGGTCGCCTCGCAGGTTGATTTCGTTTCCCTGCTCACCGGCAGCAATCAGTGTGCCGTCAACCACCATGCCGCTTTTGTCGTGGAACATGAGAGTTACCCCTGCATCGAGAGTCAGTGTAACCCCCTCGGCAACGCGCAGGGTGTCGTATATTACGTAAGGCTTTATCCCCGAGAAATGTGTGTCGGTGTCGATTAGCGGAGAGCGGAGCCGTGTCACGTCTTGCCCCCATGCAGTAAGGACAACCTGTTGTTCCACTCCATTGGTCGTGAATCGCAGTTTGTCCTCGATTTCTATCGGAGTGTCGTGCCCTGTAGGGTCGATATTGGCTTCTACAAACACGTATATGCTGTCTTCGCCGCGTATTTCCACATTGCTGAATGATTCCCCGCTCACTCCATCGACATTCACGTAGAAGCGGCCGCCGCTGTTTCCGTCGAGAATTATTGATGATATGTTAATCATCTTTTTATGGCGGTTGTATACAAGGAAACGCCGTGTGGCCGTGCCTTCCTCGGTGAGGACAGTGTCGAATGCAAGTGTGTCGACCGAGAATTCGAGCAGGTCGCTGCTGCTCGTCGTGAAGTCGTCCTCAATGCACGAAGTGACTGTTGTCAACGACAATATTGATATAATTGTTGCAATTATGTGCTGTAGCTGTTTCATAATATACAAATAACGCATGGCAGCGGTTATTTATTACACTGCCATGCGTGGGTTTGTATCGTTTATATGCGTGTGAGGTAGTGGTTAGTTAATCTGTACAACCAAGAAGTTGGTGAGTTCCCAGAATTTTTCGGGGTTTGTTATAACCAATGTTTTTACGCCGTTGTTGTCGTCGATGCGGTAAGAGTTCTCGGGATGCTTGGTGTAAATCTTGGCTTTCTTTGAATGCAATGGAATTTCGGTAAGGGTGCGTTTGTCGGCCTTGGTGAAGTAGCCCACTTCATAGTCGCCTTCCATTACCTTGGTTTTGCGCAAGAAACCTGTTTCGATGATATTGTTTTCCTTCAATTCGCTCTTCGAGCCAATCACGTAGTAGCAAGTGTTGAGTTCGTTGGCGAGCGACTCTGATTTCTCTTCGGCAATGACTTTTTGCTCGGTTATTGCTTGGTTGGCCGTGTTCAACGAGTCTAAGGCAGTGTTCAATTCTGCTATTTCAATGTTGGCCTTGCGTAATTGTTCGGTAAGGCTTGCGATGGTAGATTCCTGTTCGGCAATTTGTTTTTTCAGCCCGTCGATGGTTTCTTGCAACTTGGAATTGTTGCCCGACGAGTTTTTGACCCTGCGTTCGAGTGCGGCAAGTTTTTCCCTGCGGTCTTTCAACGCCTGTTGTATGAGTTTCATGTTATCCATGATTTCTTGTTTCTTGTTGGGCGTTTCCACATTCAGGTTGGTGGTCGAGATTATTTTTTCCATGTCGCGAATTTGCATCATGCCCTCGTTTATGTCGTTGATGAGGCTGAGCAGACTGTCTTTTTCGGCATTGGCCACGAGCAGGGAGTCGTTAAGCATGTTTATGGTTTCGTTGTTCCCCGAAGTGCCGTCATCGGTTTTATTGCCATTGCAAGCGGCAAGCCCCATCATGAGAGCGATGGTTGCAAAGAATAAAATGCTTTTTTTCATAATTCTACTGGATTTGTTTTATTTCGATTTTTGAATTGTGCGTATTTGTCGACTTTAATGTTCTCGGGCGGTTCTTTCCCGGCCACGACGATTACGATTTCACCGCGAGGCTCGTTGGCGGTGAAGTATTCCACGAGGTTGGCCAATGTGCCATTGTGCGTTGTGTTGTGCAGCTTTGATATTTCCCGGCTCACCGAAGCTTGTCGGTCGGCACCGAATGCCTCGGCAAATTGCATGAGTGTCTTAAGCAATCTCATGGGAGACTCGTAGAATATCATCGTGCGCTGTTCATTGGCAAGTTCGGCAAGTTTGGTGGCACGTCCTTTTTTCTGAGGCAGGAAGCCTTCAAAGCAGAAACGGTCGCATGGCAGCCCCGAGTTGACAAGAGCCGGAACAAAGGCGGTGGGACCCGGTAGAGTTTCCACCTCGATGCCCTGCTTGCGGCATTCGCGCACGAGCAGGAATCCGGGGTCGGAGATTGCCGGTGTGCCTGCATCGCTGACGAGGGCAATCGTTTCGCCTCCTTGCAGCCTTGATATTAGCGGAGGCAACGTGTCGTGTTCGTTGAATTTGTGATGGCTCTGCATGCGGGTTTCTATGCCGAAGTGTTTCATCAGCACGCCCGAAGTGCGGGTATCTTCGGCCAGTATGCAGTCGGCTTGACGCAACGTTTCGATGGCTCGCGGCGTCATGTCGTCGAGATTTCCCACCGGAGTGGGTACGATGTATAGTTTGCCTGACATTTGCAACGGGTGTTATTATTTTGAGTAGAAGTGGTTCCGGATAATCGACATGAAGTCGGCGACCTCGGGCGACTGCTTGTCCCAGTTGAGCATGTCGTAGAAGTATTCCTCGGCCTCGGAGTATGACTGCATTGCCTCGACAAGATTGAGGGCATCGTTCATTTCAATGTCGCTGTTTCCGAACAATTCGCGGCGGTACCTGAACCGGTCGTTAATAGTAAATGCCTTTTTCAAGTCGCGGCTCATGTTGCGTTGGAGCAATGCATCGACAGTCACTGTTTCGTCGGCATAGCCGTTGCCATCGTTGTCGTTGGTGTTGTCGCTTTCTGGCTCGGTGCGGCAGGGAGCGTAATTGTCGTTGCCGGCATTGTCGTCGATGGTGCCGGCAGGGGTGTCGCCGTCATCGGTGATGATTTTTGTCGGTTCCTCATAGTCGAAAGTCATTTCGACGGCGGGTTCTTCGGGTGAGTCGTGGCTGCTGCCGCCGTCATCGTCATTTTCGGAGAGTATGGGTGCTTGGACTTCTTGCGATGCGTCGGCTGCCGGTTCTTCTTCGTCGTCGGTGGTGCCGGTTGCATCTTCTCGGGGTTGCTCACCGTGTTCTGCGGTGTGTGTGCAGGCTTCTTCACCGCCGTCGGGTTCGGGCATTTCGGTTTCCTCTTGAACCTCGTCCGGGACTTCGGATTCCGGTACAGTGTCGTTGCCGGCAGGAGTGCGGGTCAGCAAGTCGCTTATCTCGGCAGCTTTTGCCTGTATCATGGGCAAGAGCAGATTGTTGTCGGCTTCGTTGCGGCGGGCAACCATTACCAGTCCTTCAAGCTCGTAAATGTGTTTCAGTATATTGTCGAATTGTAAATCGTCCATAGCTCTACTCTGTTAAGTGTAAGTGTTTGTCTCTCTCTTGCTTGAGGGTGTATCAAAAATGCTATTTGTCCCCGGTAGCGGTAATGGTAGATAAATCATTAATATAAAGTAATTTATCCAACCCGGTTGTAGAGACGCAAAATTTTGCGTCTCTACTGCCACATTGAAATGATAATTTTAATACACCCCTCCGGCAGTAGTAAAGGCACAAACATATTAATAAAATTCCGATTTAAGTTAATATTATGCTTAAAAAAAGTTTCCATCGGCGAAAAAAAAGTATTTTAATGCTTTTTGAATTAACTTTGTGGCATGTACAATTTTTGAATGATAAATCGCAATGAAATCCATAAAAGAATTGTACCGGATAGGTACGGGACCGTCGAGCAGCCATACAATGGGTCCACGCAAGGCTGCCGAGATATATCTTAAACGTCACCAACGTGCTGCGGGGTTCAGGGTGACATTATATGGGAGTCTTGCCGCAACAGGGAAGGGGCACATGACGAATGTGGCCATAACCGATGTGTTATGCCCTGTGGCTCCGGTGGAGATAATATGGCAGCCTAAAGTGTTCTTGCCATTCCACCCTAACGGGATGAAATTTGTAACCCTTGACCAAGAGGACAACGAACTTGACCCGTGGACGGTGTACAGCATAGGCGGAGGGGCACTGGCCGAGGAGGGTGACGGGCTCGAAACCGTCAATACTCCGGATGTATATGAAATGAACAACCTTACCGAGATTCTTGCATGGTGTGAACGCACGGGAAAGAGTTACTGGGAGTATGTGCAGGAATGTGAGGAGAATGATATATGGGACTACCTGCGCGAGGTGTGGAAGACTATGCAGGAGTCGGTGCGCCGCGGACTTGATGCCGAAGGGGTCTTGCCCGGGCCGCTCAATCTGCGCCGCAAGGCATCGACCTACTACATCAAGGCAAGCGGTTACAGGGCATCGTTGCAGTCTCGCGGACTGGTGTTTGCCTACGCGCTTGCCGTGAGCGAGGAGAATGCTGCCGGCGGAGTGATAGTCACGGCACCCACTTGCGGCTCGTGTGGCGTGGTTCCGGCAGTGCTTTATCATTTGCAACAAAGCCGGGAATTTAGCGACACGCGCATATTGAGGGCGCTTGCCACTGCCGGGCTTGTCGGGAATATTGTCAAGCAGAATGCGTCGATTTCGGGTGCCGAGGCCGGTTGTCAGGCCGAGGTGGGGACGGCATGTTCAATGGCTTCGGCCGCAGCCAATCAACTGTTTGGTGGCAGCCCGTCGCAAATCGAATATGCTGCCGAGATGGGGCTTGAACATCATCTCGGCATGACTTGCGACCCGGTGTGCGGACTGGTGCAGATACCATGTATAGAACGAAACGCGTATGCGGCAGCGCGTGCTTTGGATGCGAACCTGTACTCGTCGTTCACCGATGGGCGGCACCGAGTGTCGTTTGACCGTGTGGTAGAAGTGATGAAAGAGACTGGCAACGACCTGCCATCGCTGTATAAAGAAACAAGCGAAGGCGGGCTTGCCAAGGATTATCACCCTCAGTAGCCGGGTGGAGGCTACTTGCCATTGCTATTTGGCGCAAACAGGTCTTCCAAGAGGGTTTCTACTTGTTTCACTACATCTTTGCGCTTTTCCGAGAAGTTGTTAACCATCACGGCTACGGCATATTGTGGATTTTTAGCAGGGTAGTAGCCGGCATAGCACTGTACGCCACCCATGCTGCCCGATTTCAGCACGATGTTGCCCCGAAGTGGCGAACGGCGCAGCATCCACTTGACCGAGCCTTCGCGTCCTGCACGAGGAAGCAATTCGGAATAATCAGTGCCAATGGCACGGCGGTCGGTGTAGACGGTGCGTAACACGTCGCACAGGAATTTAGGGGTGGTCCAGCCATTCCGGGCCAGTCCGCTTCCATCTTTCATGGCAAGTTGGTCGGTGTCAAGCCCTTTGGCTTTCCATAGGCGATTTACCATGCCGACTCCGTTGCCGGAGGTCGCCGGGCGGCTTGCATTGGCCGGCAATGTGCGCAGCAGAGCTTCGGCAAACATGTTGTCGCTGCGGAAAAGTGTGGATTTTATGATTTCAGACAGTGACGGCGATTTATAATCGAGCAGAAGCAGTGTGTCGGCTTTTTGCCCCATTTCGATGCTTGCCGTGTTTAATGCTATGTCGTGCAGAGCGAGTGCATTTTTAATGCTGTCGACGAGCAGGCGGTCGGGAGCGGGGTTGGCATACCATGAAGCGAAATCTTCTTTACCGCGGCGGCGTTTTGCCACTATTCCGTTGATTTCAAATGATGTGTCATTGTAATTGATGCGAGTGGTGATGCCGGGGCGATTGGCCGTGTCGCCGGTGATGTGCCTGCGCAGGTTGCACAGGATATGCATCCACGGCATCTCAGGGTCGGTGCCTGCCGAGTATGTTCCGTCATCGTGGTATGTGAATTTTATTTTCATTTGGTTGTCGGCAAAGTTCACGGCGTGGTATCCGGTTCCGTAACTTTCCGAAATGTCCTCGAGCATCCAGTATCCGGGAATCGGGGCGTCGGGAATGCCCGACTTGTCAAGCATGATCTCCCCGTCGATGCTGTTGATTCCGTGATTTTCAATGCAATCCACGAGTGTGTCGACAAATGCGGTGTGCTCGTCGAAGAAGCGCGAGCCGAGCGTCGGGTCTCCACACCCTTTTATCATGATTTGGCCCGAGAACTTGCCATTGTTGTCGGTGTTCCCTATGGCATACACACGGGTGTGGTATGTGTAGTTTTTCCCGAGTATTTCAAGCGCCGATGCCGATGTGACTATTTTCATTGTCGATGCCGATACTATGCCTTTGTCGGTATTGTACCCTGCTATTGTTTTGCCGGTTTTAATGTCCATTACGCATACTCCGGCGGTGGCATGCGTGAGAGCCTTGGAATTGACAAATCGGTTTACGGCACTTTGCCGCGGGCCGGCAGCCATTGCCGAGATTGAAGAAATGACTGAAATGATTGATACTATGATAAATTTTTTCAGCATTGGTCGGTATAAGTTTATCGGGTGTGAAATGATGGTAATAATGGAAGTAGCGGTACATCCTTGCTTTGGTGCATGGACGGTTACCGCTACTTTTCCTTTGAAAAAATGATTGGTGCTCTTGTTCCTTTTATTCACCGCGTGTGCGGTTAAATTCAGCGGATATTTTTTCTGCAATGTCGGCCATTTCTTCGGCAGGCAGTGTCATTTTGTGGCTGAAACTCATGTCGCCCTCTTTCGAGATTGGAATGAGGTGGATATGGGCATGTGGCACTTCGAGCCCCAGCACGGCCACGGCAATCTTTTTGCAATCTATAACCCGTTTCATGCAGCGCGCGACACGGCGTGCAAATGTGGTAAGCCCGGCATATTCTTGCTCTTCGAGGTCGAATATATAGTCAACTTCGTGCTTAGGCACGATAAGTGTGTGTCCCGGCATAACGGGGTTTATGTCAAGGAATGCGAAGTAATTTTCATCTTCCGCAACCTTGTAGCATGGTATTTCACCTGCGATTATTTTGCTGAATATTGAAGCCATTTGTGTAAACTGTTTATTGGTTTTGCCGCCGTGTTGTATCGGGCAACGAAATTCCGGCCGGCTTAAATTTCGATTTTTATAATCTCGAACGACAGTAGGCCGGCAGGAGCTTTTACCTCGACCACGTCACCCACTTTGTGTCCCATCAAGCCTTTGGCTATGGGTGTGCTTTGGGCGATTTTCATCTCTTTGAGGTTGGCTTCGCTGTCGGTAACGATGGTGTATTTGAGAGTGGCACCGTTTTTCAGGTTCTTGATGGTAACAGTGTTCAACAGTTGAACTTCATCGGTGTTCAACTTGCTTTCATCAATTATGCGGGCGTTGGCCACGAGGTCTTTAAGTTGCGAGATTTTCATTTCAAGCATTCCTTGAGCCTCTTTGGCAGCGTCATATTCGGCATTTTCGGAAAGGTCACCTTTGTCGCGAGCTTCAGCGATAGCACGAGAAATTTCGGGTCGCTTCACGTTTTCGAGGTAAGCGATTTCCTCCATTTTCTTCTTGTATCCTTCTTTTGTCATGTAGCTGATAGCCATGGTAAATAAAAGAGTTTAATGTTAGTAAAAAATAAGAAGAATCTCCACTTCTCTTGCAGAGACCCCCTTATAGGTTATTCTATGTTATATCTTGGACAAAGGTAGACACAATTTCCCGAACAGGCAAATTATGAGTGGCGTTTGTCTTATTTTAACATTTGTGGAAATGCCTTATTTTTCATGATGTCAATGTATTATGTATTCATGCTGTCTACATGAATATTTTGCGCATGGCTCTGATGCCCACGATGATGGATATGGCGGATATTGTTGCTGCGACATACCACAGCCCATAGTGCAAAGCTGCAATTGTTGCCACGGTCACGGCAAATGCGTATGCCGCGGTAAGCAGCGACGAGCGGTGCAGCGACAGGCCGAAAGTGATGTAGTAGACTATGCCGACGATAATGGTATAGATAATATACCATGCCGTATATGCGATTCCCAATGCGTCTAATCCGCCAAGGTTGTAGAATGCAATGTGAAGCATGAGCCCTATCACCGTGCTGATGCTTTCGGTGATGATGAATATTTTGCCTTCACCCTTTGCTACAATCACGTAGGCCATGCACCATGATATGGCTTGGAACACGATGCCTATGCACGAATATGAGATAAAGGGGATAACGGTGTTGAAGTCGGCAGAGTATAGCAGGTTCACTATTACCTGCCTGAAAAGGAGAAATACAGATATTAGTGGGGCAAGTATCGACAGTATGATATTGTTTTCCTGACTTACAAACAGGCCGGTGCGTATCTTGCTTTGGCATACTCGGGCAAGGCGCGGATAATATTCGGTGGCTATGGAGGTGAATATGAGCCCTGCATAGCGGTGCACGAGTGTGTACCCGGCTTGATAGTGCCCCACTGTCTCGGCTCCTGATGTGTGGTTGAGGTAGGCAACGAATATGTAGAAACTAAGTAACGACAGGAACGAGCCCAGTGTCATGAAGAAACCGAGCTTGACAAATCCTGTACCTTGTGCCACAGTCTCGCCAAACGAGAGTGATACCGGCATCGAGGCGTATTCCTTGTTTCGGAATATCCATGCGAAGAATGCCAAAGCTGCCGAATAGAGGATTATTGACGGAATGATGCTGTCTTCGCGCAGGAAGTAGAACAGGGGTATCGATGTGGCCAGTCCTGTTACAGTACCCCACAGGCTTACTTGTGCCAATTTTCTTAGCCGGTGCGTACCCTGCAAGATGGATTGCTCGCAATTCGAGATGGCGTTGAGCATGATTGCTGCCGACAGGGCTATGAATCCCCATGAATGGTCGGTGTCGCCAAAGGTCCATTGGCTGAGCAGTGATGATGCCGAGAGAGTGAAGAGTGCGGCAATGCAGCCCAAGACCCAAGTCCACCGGCGCACTACGGCTATGATTGTGGCGACTTGTGCGATGGTGCCATGTTCGGTCTTTATTGAGATGTCGCGCACGCTGCTGCTGCGTATGCCGAGGTTGGAGATGTTGGTTATCATGTCGATGGCACTGTTGTACAGCCCGAATAGCCCGATGCCGACCGGGCCTATCCACACGGCCACGAGCTTGGTGCGGATAACCGAGCACAATATGGTCATGGCCTGCACGCCTCCGAAGACGCTCATGGCTTTGATGATTTGTCTGGATATGTTACCTCCCTTTGCCGCCACTAAAAAGTTATTAAGTAAGTGTTATACACAATTCCGCGTCCACCCATACCATACTTTTGCGTTATAAGCCCTTCGTTGAGGTATCTGCCGTGTTGCTCGTTTGAAATTCCGAAGTCGAAATAAGGTACGTCGGCAAACACACCGTTTATGAGGTAATCGAATAGGGCAGGCAATGCCTTTTTTTCTTTGGCCTCGGGCGAAGCCGCTATATACTGGGCGTGTGCAACCATCTTGGTAAGGAAGATGACTGTGCCGCCGATTATGCGGTTGTCGCACATTGCAGTAAACAGCCTGATGTTGTCGGGGAACCGTGAATGCAGCAATTTTATTTCATCGGCGGTGTGTACCGGGCTTGTTGCGTAACGCTCGTGCAGCAGTTCCGACAGTATTTGCCAGAATGAGTCGAAATCGGTTGATTCTTTGACTGTCACCCCTTGGCCGAGGGCAAATTTTATGCTCCGGCGTGCATTTTCGTTAAATGGAACTTTGTTGAGCCGGCTGACGGTTGCCGAGATATTGGTTTCCATGATTTGCCCGCCATGGCGAAAAATTGCATACAAGTCTTCTTCGGCCGGGTATGTGTGGTATATGTGTGGGACGGGCTTGTAAACGAGGCTTGATATGCCGTCGCAATGCAACAAGTCGGCCATGCGGTCCCATATTTCGAGCATGTCGGGCTGGGAAAAATGTGCAGACTTTATAATCCAGCCGCCATATGTAAGCCCTTTGTGGGAATAAATCGTGTTTCCTTCACGGCAAGCCGGGAGAAGTCCTGCGATTTTTCCGCCTTTCATGGCTACAAGCGAATAGTCGTTGAAGCGGTCGCTGTGGTAGTCCATGTAGGGGCGCATGTGCAAGAATGTGGAATTTTTTGCACTTGCGACAAAGTTGTCCCACTCCCTGTGCATGGAACTGTTGTATTTTAATATATTGATACTCATGTTTTGTGCGTGAGGTAAATGGTGTGGATTATTTCACCCACTGTTGCGGGTCTAACTTGTCTTTCTCGCGGCGAACCTCAAAGTGCAGTATCGTGCGGCCTCCGTCGTCGGGGTCGGAATAGATTTTGCCTATGGCATCGCCTGCTTTAAGTGTGTCGCCCTTGCGGATGTAGATTTCGCTTAAGTTGACATATATCGACAAGTATTTGCCGTGCCTTACCATTACCACCGTGTGATAGCCGTCTTGCGGGAATACGGCCGACACTTTGCCGTCGAATATGGCACGGGCCATGGCTCCCGGTTGGGCCTCGATGTCGATGCCATTGTTGTTGACTTTCACATATTTCAACTCGGGGTGTTTGTGTTGCCCGAATGTGCTGACAATCTTGTATTTGCCGGTGACGGGGAAGAGCAATCTGCCCTTGTTGCTCTCAAATGACCCCTTGAATTTGCGTTCGGGTGCAGGTATGGATGGAGCTTCCTTCCCTAACTCCGATGGTTCACGTTTGGGTTCTTGTTTGCGGGGCGGGGTGGGTTCTTCCGATTTTTCTTTGTCGGCCGATGCCGATGGCTCTTCTTTTGAGGCTGATTGTTGCTTGCGCCGTTGTTCTTCGGCTTGTCGGCGACGCTCCTCTTCCAGCCTGCGCTGTTCTTCTTCGGCTGCACGCCGTTGCTCCTCGGCAATCAGGCGGTCGAGTTCGCGGTCAAGAGCTTCGGCCTGCCGTTGCTGTTCGGCAAGTGTGGCGCGCAGTTGCTTGTCTTGTTTGCGCAGTTGCTTGATAACGCTGTTTTGTTTTGTTTTTTGCCCTTCAAGGTCGAGCTTGGCACGTTGTTGTGCAGTCAGGTTGCTTGATTTCTGGCTTTTCAATGTTTCAAGATGTCGTTTCTCTTGTTCAAGCAATTGCATCTGTTCTTTGATTTTTTCGGCATTGCGTTCGCGCCATTTCTTGAATTGTTTCAGGTAGCGCATTCGCCTGTACCCTTCATGGAACGACTTGGCCGAAAAGATAAACATGAGCCTGTCGAACGACGAAGAGTGTGAGTACATCTGCCTGATTGCCTTGGCGTATGAACTGCGCAATGATGCAAGGCGATTGTCGATGGCAGTGATAGAGTCGTTGACAGTGCCTATCATGGTGTTAATGCTGTCTAATTGCGCGTTGAGCGTGTCGATTAGCTTGCCTTGTGTGGCGATGTCGGCCTCGATTGAGCGGAGCGAATTCAGTTGCCGGGATATTTTCTTGCTTGTATTGTCTATTTGGGTCGAAGTGTGCCTTATCTCTTTTTGTTTTTGTTCTTTTTGCTTGCGCACGCTTCCCATGTCGGAGTTTTGCGCCGCAGCCGAAAATGCGGCTATGGCAGCAGTCAAAAATAATATGACGAGTGGCTTGAAGTTCATTTCCTTGAAGGTGGGCTATGGGTGTTTTACAAATCGTTACTTAGTTGCTTTATCAGCATGTCGGCATCGATGCATCTGTATTTATGATTTATTGAAAGATTGTCGTTGAGGGGGGCGTTCCACACTATGCTCGAAGGCTCATATCGGGCCGACATGGTGATGTCGCTGCCTTGGAGCCGGGTGATGATGGCGATAGTTGTGGCAATTACCCCGCCGGCGTCGGTTTCGATGTAGTTGTCATATCCCGCCGAGCATAGCGAGGGCATGCCATCCTTGGTTGCCGACATTGAGCCGAGCATGTTGTAACAGTCGAAAGTGAAGTTAAATGCGGTGCCGTTCCCGTCTGATGCCGACGCGCCGATGCTGCCTTTGTCGTCGGCATGTACGGCAGCCTTGCCGGTGTCGATGCCAAAGGCACGGCACAACAGTATGTTTTGCAGCGATTCGAGTGAAATGGGTATGCCTGCGGTAAATGTCGACATTTTGTCGGCAACATAGCATTTATTGATTTTGTCTATTATGAAAAGACTGTCGGGAGTAATATATATTTTCCCGCCCTCGATTCCCATTCCGCCGCGAAGCGATATGTATATGTATCGATTGTTGAGCATGCGCATTTGCATCGATGCCGATATTTCTTCGTCCTGCCCCGATATTCCGAATCGCCCTTTGGCCGAGAACGAATGCCATTGGGAGTAGCTGCCGATTATTGACTCTAACCTCGTCAAGGCATCGCGCGTGTCGATAGTGGGCGATACCGGGCGGTAGCCTTCGGTGACGGTGCGGCATGACACGTGCAGCAGCATCAAAACCAACATGGGCAATATGAACGAAACCCGGGAACTCATGGTTCTGTTATTTATTCGTTGAAGTAGGTCTTGTATTTTACTTTTCGTTTTAGTATGTCAGACTCGGGATTCAGCTCCAAGGCTTTTTCCCAATTTTCCGCTGCCTTGTCGAATTGCCCGTTCATGAACAAGATGTCGCCATAGTGTTCAAGTATTTCGGCATTCTCTTCACGGCAATTTTTGATGGCTTTCTCGATATATGCAAGAGCCAACTTGTATTCTTTTTTCCTGAAGAACACCACTGCGTATGTGTCGAGATACGTTTCGTTGGCCGGCTCGTCTTTTACGGCGAGTGCGCTAAGGCGTTCGGCCTCGTCAAGGTCGATGTCTCTCACGGCAAGGTAGTAGGCATAATTGTTCATGGCCACGTAGTTGCCGGGGTCGAGTTTTATTGCTTCTTTATAGCATTCTATGGTTTTTGCAGTATCGTTCAAAGCCCCATAAACGTCGGCTATGCCGCATGTGAGGCTTGAGCGCAAGGCGTAGTCCGACGAATCGGCAATTTCAAGAGCCTTACGATAGGTGAGAAGCGCTTTGTCGTATTCTTTGATTTGGTAATATGCCGGAGCCACATATTGGTACAGGTCGAGGTTGGCGGGGTTATATTCGAGAGCTTTTCGGGCAGTCTCAATCGTTTTGGGAAAGTTTTCGGCAATCAAGTATACCATCATCAAGCGTTTCCAGTTCCTTGAGTCCGACGGGTCAATGTCGGTGACATATTCCAATTGTTCGGCTGCCTTGTTGTAGTCCCCCCGGGTAAAGAAGTATTCGCTATACAGGTCGTGTATGTCGCTTTCGTGAGGGTGTTGTGATATTAATACCTTGAAAAGGTTGTCGATGCGTTGCGACGAGTCTCGTTCGGCAAGGAGCTGTTTGATGTAGTCGGTCAATACGGCAACCTTGTTCTCCACATCGAGGTCTTTGCTTATGAGGGCTTGGTAAATCTGTTTGTCATAATTCACCGAGTCGCCGTCGTTATAGTATATTTGAGCTTTTGTCAGGTATGTCATGCCGTTTTCCGGGTCAAGGACTTGGGCGCGGTCGATATACAGCATAGCGCTGTCTTGCCGGCCCATCTGCATGTAAATGTTGCCCATCAGCAGGTTGTAGGTGGCATTGTCGGGGGCTGAATGGTACAGGTCCATTCCTTCATTGATGGTGCCCGTGGTGTCATCTAAGGCAAGGTAATAATTTATTTTGCGCAGAGATATGGCAATTGACTTGCCATCGACGGCTTCGAGCGAATCATATGTGGCAATGGCTTCACGGAATTGCCTGTTTCGTGCGCATGCGTCGGCAAGCATGGCTCTCACTTCAAGTTTCTCGGGATAACGTGATGTGAGCGTGTCGAGGACGGCTATTGCTTCGTCGTTGTGCCCGAGGCGGCTTGCCACATTGGCAATAGCCACGGCTTCGTCATAGTCGTCAGGCTTCTCGGCGAAGTGCTTTTTCATTAATCGGTAGCCTTCTTCGGCTATTTCCCGGGAAGAATTGTTCATTGAAATGTAGCATATTCCGAGGTAATATGAGACAATGCTGTTTTCAGGGTCGAGCCTGTGAGCCTGCCGCAACAATTCAAAGAATGCATCGAGGTTGTCTTTCTCCCGTTGCCGCATGGCTTCGAGGAATATGTAACTTGCCTTTCGGCGATTCCATTCAAGTTCTTCCTTGTCTTTCGATGCGCCGGTGGCACTTTGAGGCGACAAGATGATGAGTGTGATTAATATTATTATGGCTGATAAAAATCGCTTCACTTGTGCGTTGAGTTTAGTTTGTTTCTTGGTGGTGGAGGGTGATATGCTTTTCTCATATTTCCATGGTGAAAGCGGGGGAGAGCCGGTGAAAAAGGCGGTGGCACACAGTATTATTTCAATCCGGTGTGCCCAAATCCTCCGCTGCCACGTTCGGTGTCGTCGAGGAGGTCTACTTCGACCCATTCGGCGCGTGTGTATTGTGAAATCACCATCTGGCATATCCGTTCACCGGGATTTATGGTGAATGGCTCGTCCGACAGGTTGACCAGTATTACTTTTATTTCGCCGCGATAGTCGGCATCGATGGTCCCGGGGGTGTTCAAGACGGTTATGCCGTGCTTGGCGGCAAGTCCGCTGCGCGGCCTGATTTGGCATTCATATCCTTCGGGCAGGGCTATGCGTATTCCTGTGGGAATCATGGCCCGCTGCAATGGTTGCAGCACCACGGGTTCGGACAAAGCCGCACGCAGGTCCATGCCTGCGCTTCCACCGGTTTCGTATGCCGGCAACGGATTTGTTGAAGAGTTTATGATGTTGACTTTTATTTGTTCCATTATAATTAGCTTAGATATTGCGAAATTACTCAAATATAGCAGAATAATCATAAATAATTATATTAAATTTGGCAAATGGCGATTCTAATCGTTTATTTGCATGTGAGAATGAGAAGAATGAAAAACGCCGCTTTGTTGCTTGCGGTGATGAATATTTTGTATATTCGCAATTGGAATTAATTTCATGAATCGACCGGTATGAACAAACTGTTAGTTATGATTGTTGCCGTGATGTGTTGTGTTGCGGCTCATGCTGCCGACGGTGGCGGCAAGTTGGTTGCATTGACTTTTGACGACGGGCCTAATACTACAACAACGGTGAAGGTGCTCGATGTGCTGAAGAGTAATGATGTGGTGGCCACATTCTTCCTGTGTGGCAAGGATATAGATGCCTCTACAAGAGATGTGCTGAAACGTGCAGTGGAACAAGGCTGCCAATTGGAAAACCATTCGCGTTCGCATTCTCGAATGGGCGATATGGTTGCCGACAAGATTCGCATGGAAGTGAATTTCACGTCTCATGTGATAAGGCAAATCTCGGGTCGGGCTCCGCAATTCTTCCGAGCACCATTCTTGGAAACGAGCGACGTGATGTATGAAACCATTAACCTGACATTCATTGGCGGGCTTGGTGCGGACGATACCAATCCGGCCTTGGATGCGGCAGCACGTAGCAACGCTGTGCTGTCGAAAGTGAAAGATGGCGACATCATACGTTTGCACGACTCGGAGGGCAACGATGCTACGGTTGATGCATTGAAAACGATTATTCCCGAATTAAAACAGCAAGGCTATACATTCGTGACTGTCAGTGAACTTTTCAAGAGGAAAGGAGTCACGCCGGTCCCCAATGCCAAAGTCACATACGATAACGTCAATGGCAACAAGTAGAAATAGAATGGACTGGGACCGCTTGATATGTGGCAAGCGGCTTGGGTTGGAGCAATATGATGACAAGAAAGTGACTGTCCGCAGCGATTTCCAGCGCGATTATGACAGGTTGGTGTTTTCGTCTCCGTTCAGGCGTTTGCAGAATAAGACGCAGGTGTTCCCGTTGCCGGGGAGTATATTTGTGCATAACAGATTGACACACAGTCTCGAAGTGTCGAGTGTGGGCAAATCGTTGGCAAGCGAGGTGGCACGCAAGCTGCGTGTGAAGTATGCCGGCGAGCCGTGGGTGAAGAAATTCCACAACATCGAGGAGATAGTGGCCGCTGCATGTCTTGCACACGACCTTGGTAATCCGCCATTCGGTCATTCGGGCGAAAAGTCGATAGGCGCGTTTTTCAGCGAAGGCGATGGGCTGAAGTTCAAGGAACGCCTTACTTCAAGGCAATGGGACGACTTGATACATTTCGAGGGGAATGCCAACTCGTTCCGCCTGCTTGTGCATCAATTCAACGGACGCCGGCCGGGAGGATTTGCCATGACTTATTCCATGCTCGCCTCGATAGTGAAGTATCCGTTTTCCTCGTCGAAGTGCGGCGAAAAAGGCAAGTTTGGCTTTTTTACCACCGAGAAAGAACTTTTTGAACGTGTTGCCGATGAGGTGGGCTTGATAAAAATCGAGGATGAGCATTATTGCCGCCACCCGTTGGTATACCTTATGGAGGCGGCCGACGACATTTGCTATCAGGTGATGGATATTGAAGATGCGCATAAATTGAAGATCTTGAACACCGGCGATGTTATTGAGTTGTTGCTGGGATTCTTCGACGACGCACGCCGCAAGCATATAGAGGAAGTCATGTCGCACGTGGCCGACAAGAATGAAAAAGTGGTGTACCTGCGGTCGTGCATCATCGGGCTGCTTGTGGGAGAATGCTGCAAGATATTCCTTGAACATGAAGAAGAAATACTCGAAGGACAGTTTAAAGGTTGCCTTATCGACCACTTGTCGGAGCGTTCGTTAAAAGCATACCGCAGGTGCAGCGACACGGCTTATGCCAAAATATACCGGGCAAGTGATGTGGTGGATATAGACCTTGCCGGGCACCAAATCATAACAGAACTGCTGCGAAAACTCACCGATGCGGTGCTCTATCCCGAGCGGACATATTCTCAATTGCTGTTGAGCAAGTTCCCGCAGCAATACGACGTGAACGCACCCACGCTGTTTGAGAAGATTCAAGCCGTTATTGACCACATAAGTGCGATGACCGACGTGTATGCCCTTGACTTGTACCGCAAGCTCAACGGCATGAGCCTTCCGGCCGTCTGACGCTTTTTGTTCGGGTGCAGGGGGCTTTTTGCCGTCGTAAAAATTGTACAGGTAAAATTCTTTATATAGTTTTGTTCAATAATAAGCATGCACAATTAATGAAACAATATGATTATTTGATAGTTGGTGCCGGATTGTTTGGTTCGGTGTTTGCGCATGAAGCCCGGTGTGCAGGAAAGCGGTGCTTGGTTGTCGACCGCAGGGCGCACAAAGGGGGGAATGTGTATTGTGAAGACCGCGACGGCATACATGTGCATAGCTATGGGGCGCATATTTTCCATACCGACAACAAGGAGGTGTGGGACTATGTGAACCGGTTGGTGCCTTTTAACAGGTTTACCAATTCGCCGTTGGCTTGTTATCGTGGAAAGTTGTATAACCTGCCGTTCAACATGAACACGTTTTATCAGTTATGGGGGGTGAAGACACCGCAGGAGGCTCGGGCCAAGATTGCGGAACAACGTGGCGAATATGCCCACATCACACAACCCCGAAACTTGGAGGAACAGGCATTGACATTGTGCGGGCGCGATATTTATAATGTGTTGATAAAGGGATATACCGAAAAGCAGTGGGGGCGCAGTGCAACCGAACTGCCGGCGTTCATAATCAAGAGGGTGCCTTTCAGGTTTGTGTTTGACAACAATTATTTCAACGACCTCTACCAAGGTATCCCCATAGGCGGATATAACGCGCTTGTCGATTCGTTACTTGACGGGATAGAGGTGCGCTTGGAGACTAATTACATGGAGCACAGGGAAGAACTGGACGCTCTGGCCGACAATGTGGTTTTTACCGGTTGCATCGACGAGTTTTTTGATTTTTGCAACGGGCATTTGGAATATCGCAGCCTGCGTTTTGAACATAAAGCGTTGGACATGCCCGATTTCCAAGGAAACGCCGTGGTGAACTATACGGAATATGAGGTTCCGTATACGCGTGTCATCGAGCATAAGCACTTTGAATTCGGGACGCAACCTACCACTGTGGTAACGTATGAGTATCCCGATAAGTTTTTGCCGGGTAAGGAACCGTACTATCCGGTAAATGACGACAAGAACATGTCGTTATACAAGCAATACAAGGACCTTGCCGACCGAACGGAGCATGTGTATTTCGGCGGACGGTTGGCGCAATATATATATGCCGACATGGACGATACCATTGCTTCGGCATTGGCTTTGTGCAAACAATTGTTGTAATTCGAGAAAATGTTATGAAAGCATTACATATACTTACACCTGTAAAAGATTCAATAGAGCTCACGGTTGAAACGATTCGGGCTATTGCCGAGTCGGAGTTTACCGTGCCATATACCTATACGGTATATAATGATTTCAGCACCGACGAAAATACGCGCAAGTTGCAGGAATTGTCGGAGGAATTGCATTTCAGGTTGGTTAATCTGGCCGATGTAACCGATCATCCTTCGCCCAATTACCTTTTAGTGTTGCAAATGGCTCAGAAAGAAGCCATAGAAGCCGATGCCGGGTTGCTGATTGTGGAGTCGGACGTGGTGGTAAAAAAGGACACGTTGCAAAGGTTGTATGACGGTGCCCGGGAAATGGATCACTGCGCGATTGCCGCAGCAGTGACGGTGGACGAGAATGGTGAAATAAACTATCCATACTTGTATGCCAAAGGTGATGAAGGGAAAGTGCTGCCCGAGAAGAAGCATTGCAGTTTCTGTTGTTCGTTGCTGACTCCCGATTTCTTGCGCGCCTTTGATTTCCACAACTTGGATAGCGGGAAGAACTGGTTTGACGTGACTATCTCGCACAAGGCACTTTCGTTGGGGTTCAAGAATTACCTGTTCACGACATTGCCGGTGTGGCACCGTCCTCACGGCAGCCGCCCGTGGAAGCATCTCAAGCATAAGAACCCGCTCAAGTATTATTGGCTGAAGTATACCAAGGGGTTGGACAAAATTTGAAGATTTCCGCATTGTAAAAGTATATGAGTATATTAAACCACAAGACATTAGTTCTACATCCTAAATACAGGAATTTAAGGACGTTCTTGTTGAGCCTCCCCGACAGGTTCAAGAATAACGAAGGGGTGGTGATTCACAAGGGGCGCAACGAGTTGCGGCGCATAACATACGAGGGGCGGGAATATGTGGTAAAGTCGTTCCGCAGGCCCAATGTCATCAACCGGTTTGTGTATGGGGTGTTTCGGGCTTCAAAGGCAAAACGTTCTTACGACCATGCTTTGATGTTCTTGCAGGCCGGTGTGGGTACGCCCCAACCTGTGGGCTATTTGAACATACGCAAAGGCTTGCTTTTTGATCAAAGTTATTATGTGACATTGGTTTCGGAGTGCCCGCACAGGTATGAGGAACTTTTTCGCAGGAAATTTGATTGCGAGGAGGCCGTGCTACGTGCCGTGGGGCATGTAACCGCAATTTTGCATGAAAACGGTTATGCCCACAAGGACTACGGGCGGGCCAACATACTGTTTGCCGAGACACCCGGCGGCATCAAGATTGACATAGTCGACTTGAACCGCCTTTCGGTGGGGCATATAGGCCTGAAAGCCGGTTGCAAAAACCTTGAACGCTTGCCGGCCACGCCTGCCATGCACCGCATCATAGCCGATGAATATGCACGTGTGCGCGGATTTGATGCCGATAAGTGCTATGAATTGATGGTGGCTTACCGAAGCGTGCAACCCGGGCAGGAGGAAAAGGAGATTGAGGCTCTGAAAGAATACAAAAACGCAACAAGCAAATGAAGATAGTCGCAGTTGTCGTAACATATAACCGGTTGGAGCTGTTGAAACGGGTGGTGGACTGCCTGCACAAGAACAGCCCGGTGTCGGACATAGTCGTTGTCAACAACGGTAGTACCGACGGGACAACCGATTGGCTGGCTGCCCAAGAGGGGTTGGTGGTCGTGAACCAAGAAAACGTTGGCGGCTCGGGAGGATTCCATACCGGAATCGACAAGGCGTGCCGGATGGGGGCCGACTGGATTTGGTGCATGGACGATGACGTGTTTCCGCGCCCCGATTGCATGGAGCGGTTGTTGCCGCACACTGCCGACGAGCGGGTGGGCATTCTTGCCCCGCGACGCTTGCTACAAGGGCAGATTTTCACCAATGATTTCACGGCATTGAACCTGACCAACCCGTTTGCATCGATGTATGCCGGCCGGTTGTCGAAGATGCAGGTGTCGGCACCGGTGGAGATATGTGGGACGGCATTCGAGGGATTGTTCATACGCCGCTCGACCGTGGACCGCATAGGCTTGCCAAACAAGGACTTGTTTATCTTCTGCGACGATACCGACTATTGCATACGAGCCGTGCAGGCGGGGTATAAAATCATGTACATACCCGATGCCTTGATGGACAAGGAAAAATTCTTTTCGGCCGACACATGGCAGCAGCGCAACAAAAAGAAGAAGTGGAAACGCTTCTACCAAGTGCGCAATTCGGCTTATCTTAACCATCATTACGGGCGCAACTGGGGGGTGAAGTACCTGCGCGGATTCAACAACGTGTTGGGCTACATAGTGGTGGCACTGTTTACATGCCCGTTTACCGACGCTTACAAGTGGAGCGACATTCCGCGGCTGTGGAGGGCTTACCGCGACGGGGTGAGGGAGAAATTAGGCATTATGGAACAACAATAGTGATGTGTGTATATATACAAGATAACTTATGAGGCTGATAAAAATTACTGGAGGATTGGGAAACCAAATGTTTATTTATGCTTTCTACTTGCAGATGAAGAAGCGGTTCCCCAATACGCGCATAGATATTTCCGACATGGTGCATTACAATGTGCATCACGGCTATGAAATGCACCGTGTGTTTGTACTCCCCGATGTGGAGCTGTTGATTAACCAGAAGTTGAAGAAGGTGTTGGAATTCCTTTTCTTCAAGACTATTATCGAGCATAAGCAGAAAGGGTCGATGTTGCCTTACACAAGGAAATATGTGTGGCCGTTGATTTATTTTAAAGGGTTTTATCAGTCGGAAAAATATTTTGCCGACATAAAAGCGGAAGTGCGCGAAACTTTCACATTTGACTTAAGCAGGGCAAACTCGCAGAGCCTGCAAATGATGGAACGGATAGCAAATGACGCGAATGCCGTTTCACTCCATATCCGTCGTGGTGATTACCTGCTGCCGAAGCATTGGCAAGCCATAGGGTGCGTGTGCGGGCTGCCGTATTACGAGAGGGCGATAGCTGAAATGCGGCGCAGGGTTGCGTGTCCGTCGTTTTATGTGTTTTCTGACGACATCGCATGGGTCAGGGAGAATATCCCATTGGAAAATGCGGAGTATGTCGATTGGAACAAGGGGGAAGACAGTTGGCAGGACATGATGCTGATGAGCAAATGCCGTCACCACATTATTTGCAACAGCACGTTCAGTTGGTGGGGCGCATGGCTGAATCCGCGAGCCGACAAGATAGTCATAGCACCTGCGCAATGGACGCACGATGCGGCGAGCAGCACCATTGTTCCCGAGGAGTGGATAACGATACCGGTAAAATAGCCAATAGTGAAAAAATGGATGCATATTTTTTAAAAAAAATAGGTCGCGCGATATGCGACTTGCCCAAGTCTTTCGGCAAGACAACTTCGCCGGTGCTAATGATGACATTGCTTGTGAAAAACGAGGAGGTAATGCTCGAGCAGAATTTGCAATTCCACAAGGCGATGGGGGTGGACGGCTTCATTGTCACCGACAATAATTCGTCGGACGGCACGCCTGATATAATTAGGAAGTATGTGGAGCGGGGTTGGATTAAAGAGGTAATAAACGAGCCGGCCACCGACTATGAGCAAAAGGCATGGGTCGACCGCATGATATGGCGGGCAAAGACTCGATATGGCGCCGATTGGGTGATAAATGCCGATGCCGACGAACTGTGGTATGCGCCTTCAGGCAATCTGAAAAACGAATTGTCGACTACAGGTGCCAACGTGCTCGATTGCGAGGTGCGCAGCATGTATCCCGAGGAGGGTAAACCCTTTTGGCAATGGAACATGGCGGTGAAATATGTCCCCGACTTGGAGGCATACGGGCTGTCGCTCTACTCGCTTTTCGAGCGTCAGAACAAGAAAGTAATACATCGCGCCGCCGGTTACCTGCAAATTTCGATGGGCAACCACAAGGTGACCATGCTGCCGCAGCGTTCGGCTGTTACCGATATTCGCGTTTACCACTATAACGTGCGAGGGAAACAGCAATTCTTGGAAAAGATGATTAACGGCGGCAAGCAGCTTGAGCAGCATAAGGGGCGGCATGGCGGCCGCCACTGGCGTTATTTCTACAAACTGTACAAGGAGGGCAAGCTGGAGGAAGAATATGACCGCGTCATTGGGACGCAAGTATTTGACCGCTTGCGTGCCGACGGGTATATATATGACGACTCAACCATTGCCGATTTTTTCAGTAACTTTGAGATGCGATGAAACATATAGCTTTTACGATAGACGAAAAGTTTGTGCGGTATTGTGCAGTGACAATGGTTTCAATATTGGAGCATAACGAGCCAACCGATGTCACATTTCACATCGTCACCGATGGTATTCCGCAAGGTTCGCGCGATATATTGTCGCAACTTGCGTCGCGCTATGGCGCTTCAGTTGAGTTCTATACAGTTCCGCCCGAGGCCATGCAGGGCTATTCCATCAGGTGGGAGGGGCAACGCCTTTCGATGGTGGTGTTTTACCGCTGCATATTGGCATCGCTGCTTCCACCATCGGTGTCGAAGGTACTTTACCTCGATTGTGATATTTTGGTGCTCGACAATATCGATGAGTTGTGGAACACCGACTTGTCGGGCAAGGCTTTGGCAGCGGTACCCGACAGCTTTGTCGTGAATGAGGCCTATTGCAAGCGATTACAATATGACACATCCTATAATTACTTCAACGGCGGAGTGCTGTTGCTGAATTTAGACTACTGGCGGAAAAACGACATAGAAGCTAAGTGTCGCGAGTATTATCGTCTGTATCCCGACAGGGTGATATGTAACGACCAAGACCTGCTCAACGGATTGTTGCATGAACATAAGGTGCTTGTCGACATGAAGTGGAATGTGCAGGAAGGAGCATACCGAATGCCCAAGGATAAGAATGCCGATTGGGTTCCGCCGTATGCCGAAACCATTTTGCACCCGTCGATACTGCATTATTCGTCACGCAAGCCGTGGCAATACCACTGTATGCACCCATTGCGACATCTGTTCTTCAAATATCAGGACTTGACACCGTGGAAAGGTGAAAACGTGCTGAACAGCCGCGGAGCGCGTTTCCACAGGTTTGTGCACTTCCTGCCATATACGTTGAAGTTGAAGCGGGGCAAGTATGTAGATTTGGAAAAGATTAAGAGCAAAGTGGTTGGACATGGCAATTGAAAGTGTTGGAAAAACGACCGGGAAAGCTCCGGCGGTGAGCGTGATTATCCCTAATTATAACTATGCGCGCTATTTGGAGGCTCGCATAGAGTCGGTGCTGGGGCAGACTTTCACCGACTTTGAGTTGATTCTACTCGATGATGCCTCGACCGACGGCAGTGCCGGGATATTGTCACGGTACAAGGACAATCCGCATGTGTCGCACATTTGCATTAACACAAAGAATACCGGCAGCCCCTTTCGTCAGTGGATGAAAGGCATATCGCTGGCGCGTAGCGAGTGGGTGTGGGTAGCCGAGGCCGACGATCTTGCAACCCCCGACTTCTTGGAGTGCTGCATGTCATACATTCGCAAATATGAGAATGTGGTGGTGTGCATGGCCGGTTCGAACTATATCGATGAAAATGGCAACGTTACTACCGAAAAGGCCGATTATTGGAAAGATGACACTCGCCAAACCGACCATCTGTATGACGGTCGTTTTTATGTGGAACACAAGCTGTATTGGAACAATTGCATCATGAATGCGAGTGGGGTGCTGTTTAACAGGGAATGCGCGATGAGGTTGCCGCAAGAGGCGTTTATCGACATGCGGTATAGCGGCGACTGGATGTTCTGGTTCTTGATGGCCATGCAGGGCAACGTGCTTGAAGTACGCAGGGCGCTTAACTACTTCCGCCAACATACGGCCAAAGTGAGCGAGGAGGGAATCTCGACCGGCAAACGCCTGTATGAAGACATTGATGTGGTGGCGGCGATGGAGAAGGCGCTGATGCCGCATTTGGGTCGGTACAAGCGCAGGTTGCTGCATGGGATGATATACCGCCGCATCACCAAGTTGAAGGATTCGGGCAAGCGCGATCCACTGTTTGCCTACATTGCAGACCGCCTCGGTGGAGGCGCGTCTGATTTGAGGCTGTTCCACTTGAACCAATACTTGCGTTACGTTTGTCCTTTCCTGCCCACGATGAAGCGCGACCGCCGTAAGCCCGGCCCGTGCCCGAATGCGTGATTCCGCTTTCCGCTTTTTTGTCAGGGACGGCAGAGCCGGTAAGAATAAATTTCTCCATTTTGCGACGGCTATCTACACGTATGTAACGTACAGCATCCTATAATCGTAGGAATTGTCTGCATTAGTCTATCTGCATAGGTGCTCCTCAGTTTAACACAAATCGCTCATTAGATTTTAGGAGGGTGTATCAAAATTCCGACATTGATGTTGTAGAGACGCGGCGCGCCACGTCTCTACGAGAGTGGCAACATGTAAAACATTAAATATCAACAACTTACCAAACACTGTTGTAGAGGGTGTATCAAAATGCGATTTTGCCATGAGTAGAGACGTGGCGTGCCGCGTCTCGATGTCCGCAACAACGTATAAAATTATTCAATATCAATAGTTTATCCAACCAGATTGTAGAGACGCAAAATTTTGCGTCTCTACTGCCACATTGAAATGATAATTTTGATACACCCTCTACTGCCACATTGAAATAACAATTTTGATACACCCCTATAAAAAAGCACTTTCAAAACAAATTTTTGCGGAATAATGACCGTTTGGGGGGTTAATGAACCATGACTTTTTGACCGTTGGCTATGTAAATGCCGTTGGCAACTTTGACATCGGTGCGTTCGGTGACCATGCCGTGGAAGATGATGCGTCCGGCAATGTCGCACACTGTTACTTCGGCAGGACAGTTGCTGTCGATGTGTATGCAATTGCTTGAAGTGCTTATTTTAATTGCATTGTCGGTGCTGTTGCCGGTTACTTCGCCTATCCCCGAATAATCGTCCTTTTGGTACACGCGTACCCAGTCAAACAGTGTTTCGTATGTGTGCGTCACATCGGCATTGGCTGCCCAAGAACCATTGCCTACCGATTGGTTGAGGATTATATAGAATGCCTTGTCGAAAGGCCACTGTCCCTTGGCAAGAGTGTTGGCGTCGGTCGATTTGGTATAGCTGCCCACTTCTTTGCCGTCGACAAACCACCGCATCGATGTTTCGTCCCATTCCAGCCCGTAGGTGTGGAAGTAGTCCATGTTGACCGATTCGTTAAACGACGATTTGGGGTTCTGCTTGTTTCCCAAGACGTAGGTCCAATGAGAGTGCACGGTGTGGTAGGCCGTGTTTTGATTGTCTATTTGTTCCCAAATGTCGATTTCGCCGCATGCGGGCCATCCGTCACGTTGGTCGGCCGGCATCATCCAGAATGCAGGGAAATTGCCCGTGTGAGGGTTAGTCAGTATGCGTGCTTCAATCTTGCCATACAGGAAGTCATACCGGCCTTGCGACTGCACGCCGCCCGTAATCATGGGGACGTTGTCGGTCGATTGGTCGGGATTGGGAATGGCGCGAGCCACCAATTTGCCATCTTCGATGTAAATTACCTCCTCGCTATCCGACAGCCAGCGGTTCCATGTCGAAGATTGGCGCGGGCAGCGCATCCATTTTTCGGCATCGGGTTGTGTGCCGTCGGCAGCATCAAATTCGTCGCTGAACATGAGTTTGTATTCAGCCCCGGCACCTTGCTCGAATTCCACTGTTATCACCACGTCGCCGTTGACATGCCCGGCCGGAATGGTATACTGCTCTGCCGGCACGGTATATTCGTCCCATTGCATGTTGCCATGCACATATTGCGGCCCGTCGAAATTGTGGCCGTGCTTTATTGTCACCTCCTCGGCCGCATATCCGTCGGCAACCGGGGTGGGAACGATGACTAATTGTTTGAAGCACTGCAGGTCGTGTGGCAGACCGGTGTGGTTGGCTCCGTTCACGCTGCCATTCTTGGTGTTTACCGTCAAGCGGTGTGTGGCATTGTGCACATTGAGCAAGAAGTCGATTACGTAGCCGCCATTCACGTCAATCTGGTTGCTTCCGCCTTCGCTCCAGTGGCCGGCCGGGTCTATGTCGTCCCAGTCTATCTTGAGCCTCGCCCGGTATACCCCCGTTTGCAAGTCGGCCGGTATCACAAATTCGGGAATATACTCGATGCTCACAGTGCCGGGCTTGTCGGTAATCTCTTCGCCAAGGCTGTTTTTACCTTGATAATATGTGTACGACAGCATTTCGCCACCGGTGCCCGGGGTGCCGTCGGCATTTATCGAGGCGTTGAATTGCCCGTCTTGGTCGATGTCGACATATAGATAGCCGTGCATCGAGTGCCCGACGTAGTCGATAGTCACATTCACGCGGTCGCCCGGCACCACCGATGCCTGTGTGCCACCGGTCATGTCGCGGTACACGAGGTTTGCGCCGCTGTTGTCGAGCGTTATGGTGGAAGTGCCGCCTGTCGTTGCTGTCAATTTGAATCCGTTAAGCAATCGCCCCGATGTGTTTTTGCCGGTTAAGTCGTCAGGGAAGTTAAGGGGGTAGTCGGTCGTTGTTTCGTCCGCAAGATTTTGCACGTTGTTGCCTGCTTGTGCAGAGGCATGTGTAAAGGCAAGAGCCATGACAGCCAATGCCGAACAGTAGATAGTGGTACGTTTTATTTTCATGTTACCGTGTATGTTAAGATATTAGTATTATGAATGTAAGAGCCAAATTTAGGCACAATATTCCGAAATGCAAATTATTTTTCAGACAGAAGACAAAAAAAGTGGCGTAAAAAGTATTTTCAAGACTGACATTTGCTACTGCCACATTGAAATCCATCCCGAATATAGCCAATGCCGGGCAGTGTGCCGCGAGGATGCGGCGCCTCCCCCCGCTGTTCCATTCATGACATTTTGTGGTAACTAATTGCTCCATTACGGCGCAATTCCAACAATTTTTGCTAATTTTGCAGCGAAAAATGCAGGAAATTAGACTGTTTCCGATAGATTTGTACATTTTATCGATAAATTTTTACTAACATACTATTTTTAGATTATGAAGAAAATTTACACACTTATTGCCACTGCACTTGCCTGCGCAGGCACAGCCGTGGCACAACAATTGCCCAACGACATAGGCACATTCGACGGCACTTGGGAGGATTGCATTCCCAATGCAATTGCCGAAGAAACCTCAAAAGTTGGCACAGAACCAGCCGGGTGGAGCGTGTCAAATGTTAAGCAATCAGTCATATCCGGGACTCTTGTGACAGCAAAACCTGATTATACCACACCGGACGATGATACCCCGGAGGCAGAAAGAACGAAACATTCTGTGAATATGACAAACACATACCTTGGAGCAATGGGTATGGGGTCTGTCGCACCTGCCTACATTACATTAGGCACAGCTTGGAGCTATGGGGATGCCGACAACGTTGGCACATCCGAAGACAAGAGCGATGGCGGTTCATACGGAGGTCTCGACTTCTCTTTCCGTCCCGATGCTGTGTCTATGATGCTAAAGCGAAATCATGCTACCGAAGCTTCAGACGGGACTGTGAATGCTGATGAAAAAGCCACAATTATGATATACTCTTGGAAAGGCTCTACAACTTCCACTGTAAGGGTAGGTACAGATTATGCCGGTTTTATGGGATTTATCGGCAAAGCAGAAGCCAAAGACAAAACTATGGTTAACCGCGACAAGGACGTGCTTGGCATGATTACCGACGGTGTTACCAAGAGTGAAGACTTCGAGCTTATCTCAAAGAGCGAAAACTATATTGAAGGCAACATCGACACTTGGACGCAGAAGGTGTTCCCTATCGAGTACCTCACCGAATCGACTCCCGAAAAGTTGAACATCGTTATCGCCAGCTCCGACTATTTCAACCGTCCCAAACTTGGTGTTAACAACACTCTCGACGTTGACGACGTGACGCTGGTTTACTATTCTACGCTCAGCAAGCTCACCATCGGCGGAAGCGAAATCGCCCTCACCGACGGCACCTATAACTACACCTGCACAGGCACTATGCCCACATCGGACGATGAAGTTGTTGCCACTACCAAGAGCAAGTTTGCCGAAGCCAAGGTAGCACTCGACACCGAAAACAACAAAATCACCATCACCGTAACCAATCAAGGCGGCGCCGACCTCGACGGCGAAACCTCGCACACCTACACCATCACTTACTCCACTGCCGAGCCCAAGCAATACAGCGGCTACCTGAATATTTCATTAGCCGGAACTTCCTCGCCCGAGCAACAGGCAACCGTTGAAATCACAGACAATGGCAACGGTACTTGCACATTCAAGCTGCCAAACTTCACCTTTAGCATGGGAGGCTCAACTCTCCCTATCGGCGATATTGTGGTTGAAAATGTGACAATGACCGAAGCAGACGGTACTACCACATACGATGGTTATGTTGAAGGAATGCAATTAAAGGGCGGTGCTATTGTTGCCGACGTGACATTAAAAGGCACAATCACTGCCGACGATGTTGTTGACTTTACTATCAATGTCGTTTGGAACAATGGTGGAGACGATGTCCCTATCGATGTCACCTTCACCACCGAATCGCAAGCTGTCACTCCCGCCGAACCTGAGGAATATAATGGCTATATCAATGCTGTAATGGGCGGGAAGCAAATCATCGATAACCAATCTGCCACAGTCACTATCACAGAGAATGGCGATGGCACTTGCACATTCCTGTTGCCTAACTTCTCATTTAGCGGAATGCAATTAGGCGACATCAAGGTTGAGAATGTGACCATCACCGAGGAAGGAGAAACAAAAAAATACAATGGCGAAGCCAAAGGTTTGGTACTCGGTGATGATAATTTTGTCATTAATGCCGATGTCACGTTGAGCGGTACCATCACCGGCAATGAGGTTGACTTCAAGATTGATGTTGTTTGGACCGGAGACGGTGGCAATATGCCAATCGATGTCACTTTCACAAGCGGCAAATTGTCGTCGGTTGAAGGCATCAACGCAGCTACCGCCGCAGTATACGGCACCACCGGGGCAATCGCCATCAACGGCTACACCGGCATGGCACAAGTGTATAACATGGGTGGCACGCTCGTTGCAAGCCGCATTGTTGACGGCGACGCCACTATCGATGTAACCGCAGGTATCTACATCGTGCGCATCGACGGCACCAACGTCAAGGTAATCGTGAAGTAAGCCACTGCGCTTTCTCACCACATAATCTCAAACAAGAGGGTATTCCCGCAACCATGCAGGAGTGCCCTCTTTCTATTACCGTATTCCCCTCCCACCCAAAAGTACGAGCCGCCATGGTATACTTCCACCTTCAGACCTCGCCAATGTGCTGTCTGCATCAATCTGGTATTCAATATATGTGGATTAATGGAGGAGTGGCAAAGCCCGGGACGTGGCGGTGTCACGTTTGCAGCATTGTGGCGGCGAAGACGCAAAATTTTGCGTCTCAACAACAGATGGTGGTGAAAATATGTCTTTAAAAAACATGCGTTTTTTTTGTCTTTTTGTCTAAAGAAGCCAAAAGAAGCCCCGCGAAAATTTGGAAAAGAGGAAAAAGTTGCATATATTCGTGTTAAGGCAATGTCTAACCAATATGATCATGGAAAAAGACACAAAAAATAAGATAGAATACATTGTGGTGTGCATATCGGAATTTGCCAACCGTTTTAAGATTCCGACGCAACAAGCCTATGCCTATTTGAAACGATATAAAGGTATAGATTATTTGGATGAATTCTATGATGTGGAGCACTTGTTTTCGATAGAAGATACGATCGACAATGTTACGAGTATGTGTAAACAAAACGGAGGGACATTGGCATGATACTTTATCACGGTTCCAATCAAGAAATATGCAATATTGACTTGTCGAAATCACGTCCGAACAAAGACTTCGGGCAAGGATTTTACCTTACAGCCGACAAAGAACAGGCTCTGCGAATGGGAGAACAGAAAGCCCGCCAAAACGGTGGTTCGCCGATACTCAACATTTACGAGTTTGATGAAAGCGTCCTTGGCCGAGCCGATTTCAATATTAAGATATTCGATAGCTATTCGGAGGAATGGGCTCGTTTCATATTGGCAAACCGTGATCGCAGAACGCAGGAGCGGGCGCATGATTTCGATATTGTAGTTGGTCCGATTGCGGACGACCAAGTGGGATTGCAATTGTTCAGATACATGAAACGTTACATAAATTTGCCGACACTTATCGAGAATCTAAAATATGTGCGAGTGACTATTCAATATTATTTCGGAACAGAAAGAGCCATAAAATTACTTAAGAAGGTATGACCGACGACCAATATT
Source organism: uncultured Muribaculaceae bacterium (assembly GCA_944321865.1). Classification (GTDB taxonomy): domain Bacteria; phylum Bacteroidota; class Bacteroidia; order Bacteroidales; family Muribaculaceae; genus Avimuribaculum. Next base: position 2,905 of record CALUMZ010000019.1, on the reverse strand, counting down.
TCATGATAGAATGCATTACAACCGAATTGGTGGTTTTGGTTATGGAGCAATTCCATGTCGACATGAAAGCGGCGATGGAGATGGTGTATTCGTCAAATACATATAATAAGTTGACAGACCCGTTGACCGGATTGTATTACCAAAGTCCGCTATATGTCTATGATGTTTTGCAAGAGGAATTAAGCGGCAAGAATGCAGAAATACAACAGAAAGCAAAATAACGTCTCCTGAATGCCGTATTCCATAGGTCGGGGCAAATTATCATCATATCTGCACATTAGACGCGATGAATCGCGTCTCTATTAGTACATTATGACCCTGCCAATGTGTGCTTTCTGCATCAATCTGGTATTCAATATATGTGGATTAATGGAGGAGTGGCAAAGCCCGGGACGTGGCGGTGCCACGTTTGCAGCATTGTGGCGGCGAAGACGCAAAATTTTGCGTCTCTACAACAGATGGTGGTGAAAATATGTCTTTAAAAAACATGCGTTTTTTTGTCTTTTTGTCTAAAGAAGCCAAAAGAAGCCCCGCGAAAATTTGGAAAAGAGGAAAAAGTTGCATATATTCGTACCGAGGCAATCGGAAAACGCCGGGCAGTATGAACAAATTGATAGAGGCATTCTTAAGATATATACGGTATGAGCTGAATCTGTCGGCTTGTACCGTTTTGTCATACGGTAACGACCTGCGGCAATTGCAGCAATACTTTTCGCCCGACGATGCCGACGGTTTTGATGCCGCAAGCATTACGGTAGGGGACTTGCGCGCTTGGATGCTGCACCTGAGCGGCATGGGCGACGGTGCTCGCACCATTCGCCGCAAAGTGCAGGCTGTAAGGGCATTTTATAAATACCTGATGCGCCGCGGGCTCGTCGAGTCGAACCCGGCAGCCGACATAGAACTTGCAAAGTTCAAGATGCCGTTGCCTGCATACCTGCGGGTTGAGAAGATGGACGAGCTACTTGATGCCCCGATCGATGGAAACGACTATAATGCCATTCTGGGACGAACCATAGTGATGACCCTGTATGAGACCGGAATACGCCGTGCCGAACTCATCGACTTGCGCGATGCCGACGTGGATACAGGCCGTGGGGAGATGAAGGTGCATGGCAAGCGCAACAAGGAGCGCATAGTGCCTTTCGGCCGGGAGCTGGCGCAAGCCATCGAGGCATATCGCGAAATGCGCGGCAAGGTGACGGGAATTGCGCGTCCGCAACAACTCTTCTTGCGGACCTGTGGCGAACCGCTGTATCCGACAATGGTATACCGCATTGTTCATGATTCGCTTGCCACTGTGGGCGGGGCTCACAAGTTGAGCCCGCACGTGTTGCGCCACACATTCGCCTCGGCGATGCTTAACAACGGGGCCGAAATCAACAGCGTAAAAGAAATAATGGGACACGAGTCGCTTGCGGCAACGCAGGTGTACACACATATCACATTTAGTGAACTTAAAAGTAATTACAAACTTGCCCACCCAAGGGCGTTAAAAAAGGAGGTAAATTATGGAAGTAAAGATTAAATCAATCCATTTCGACGCAACTGCGAAATTAGAGGAGTTTATCAATAAGAAGGCGCAAAGGCTTGCCCGCCGCAATGAAGACGTAACCGAGTTTAATGTCACACTGAAAGTCGTAAAGCCTGAGACGGCAATGAACAAGGAAGCAGGCATAAAACTCATTATCCCTAATCGTGAGGACCTGTTTGCATCGAAGACGGCCGACACATTTGAAGAAGCGGTTGACTTGTGTATCGATGCCCTTGAACGCCAACTTGAAAAATTCGATAAGAATAAATAAATCCCTCCGGAGGCAGGTGCTGCAAAATATGATTTTGCACATATTGTTACCGCTCTGATTGCATAAAATGTTGAATATAAACCATCTTATATTCAAAATACCCGGTTGTAGAGGGGTGTATCAAAATTGTTATTTCAATGTGGCAGTAGAGGGTGTATCAAGGCAGTAGAGGGTGTATCAAAATGGGAAAAGGGGCTGCGTAGCTGCCCAATTATGCTTAACGCCGGGCGAGGCGACCTCAAGGGAGCCGAACCCGGTGTAGTCATAACACCTGCACTGCCGTCCCCGTAGGGGGCGAATAACAACCTGAATACAAATATGTTCGCCCTCTGCGAGGACGTTTTGTGTGGTGGAGGCAGTTCCACACCGGGTTCGGCTGCGCCTCGCCCGGCGTTAAGCATAATTGGGCAGCTACGCAGCCCTTTTCCGGCATATTTCACAATTTTGATACACCCTCTACAACTGTGTTTGACAAGTCGTTGATATTCAATGTTTTATATGTTGTTACTCTCGTAGAGACGTGGCGCGCCGCGTCTCTACAACATCAATGTCGGAATTTTGATACACCCTCTACTGCTACAATGTCGTAGAGGATGTTTTTTTGTAGTGATGGCTGCGGGGCAGCTGCAGTTTTGCCGGTTTAAAATTTAACCGGTATTTTTCGTTCCGTCCAAAAAATGTGGTGAAAAACATGAATGTGCCAACAGGCTGATTTACATGGCGGTTTTCAAAAGTCGCAAAATATTTTTCAAAAAAAGAGTGCCGAAAATTTTGTAATTAAAAAAATGTACGTAACTTTGCACCGCTTTAAGCCCTTAACGCTTTACGCCGGGGGCAAGAGAGAACGCCTCTTTAGCTCAGTTGGCCAGAGCACGTGATTTGTAATCTCGGGGTCGTTGGTTCGAATCCGACAAGAGGCTCAAAAGAACAAAGGGCAAATACCAGAGTGGCCAAATGGGGCAGACTGTAAATCTGCTGGCTTACGCCTTCGGTGGTTCGAATCCATCTTTGCCCACCAACGAGTTGCGGAAGTAGCTCAGTTGATAGAGCATCAGCCTTCCAAGCTGAGGGTCGCGAGTTTGAGCCTCGTCTTCCGCTCT
>CALUMZ010000018.1 GCA_944321865.1 uncultured Muribaculaceae bacterium | reverse complement strand
TTTGATAAGACAGGCTTCGGCTCGGCATAAAAAACAAATAAATTTGTTTTGTTCTGCGCTCACCTTGCACTATCTTTTGATAAGATAGGATGCGTCTCGGCAAAACAAAAAAATGTGCAAGCCCCTTTTTTGTTTTGCACTCGACTTTCACTATCTTTTGATAAGACAGGCTTCGGCTCGGCATAAAAAACAAATAAATTTGTTTTGTTCTGCGCTCACCTTGCACTATCTTTGCAAAACCATACAAAGGTAATGCACTGCCGACAGAAAAACAAGCAAAGATGCATAAAATCAAGATTGCATGGACTGCTAACGATGTGCCGGCAGGACATGATAACTTGTAAGAATACTGACTTTTTTTGAAATTTTACATGCAACAGCAAGTGAAGAAAATAATTTCAGACTCACTGAAATATGCCATCTCAATAGCAATAGGTGTGGGTTTGTTTTATTTTTTGTATAATAATGTGGATATGGAGCAAATGCGCAGTGTGTTGCGCGAGAGTGTCAATTACTGGTGGTTTGTTCCGGTGATAGTGGTAAGTATTTTCAGCCATATCTTCAGGGCTTGCAGGTGGAGATTGCAATTGCGGGCAATCAATGTGGATGCACCCTTGAGCGCTCTGATAAATTCCATTTTCGGTACGTATGCCGTGAACCTTATTTTCCCGCGCTTGGGCGAAGTGTGGCGCACAGGTTATATTGCCAACAGGCAGAAGGCGTCGTTTACGGCCGTGCTTGGCTCGATGGTTGCCGACAGGCTTACCGATACGGTAACGGTGCTTATACTCACAATATTTACATTCTTTATAGCGCGGGGTGCGTTTTATTCGTTCCTTGACACTTATCCGCAGGTTAAAGATGGGTTGTGGAACCTGCTCACATCTCCGTGGGTGTGGTGTGCGGTGGTTGCATGTATTGCTGTGGTCGTGTGGCTGTTTACAAGCAATACCGAGAATCGTTTCATAGTGAGAATCAAGCAGATGGTTGCTAACTTGTGGGAAGGTTTTTCGGCAATAGGACGCATGAATGGGAAATGGCAGTTCCTCGGGTACACGATACTGATTTGGGGGTGTTATTTCTTGCAATTGTATATAGCAACTTTTGCATTTACGTTTACCGGTGCGATAGGTTTAAAAGCCACTTTGGTATTGTTTGTCCTGAGTAGTATCGGTATGGGTATTCCCACTAATGGCGGCCTCGGTTCTTGGCACGTGGCAATAATCTTTGGTTTGTCATTATATGGAATTGGCAGCTTTGACCCGGCCAATTTCGATCCGCAGGCGTCGGCGTTTGCAATGCTCGTGTGGGGCGTTCAGACCATGTTGCTTATTGTGTTGGGCATATACTCGTTTGCTTACATGGCTATCGACCGCCGCCGAATCAAGAAGGGAAAAGTGCTTGTGCGCACAAGTGGCAACAGCATGAAATTATAAACAGATTATAAAGGAGAGAAGGCACGTAATTATGTCGAAAGATGAGTATAACGATTATTTCGACGGGGAAGAGGAAGAAGAAAAACCTGCCGAGATAGAGGAGACTCCCGAACAGATTGAAGCAAAAAAGCTGCAAAAGCAAATAATCGACAAGCCCGACAATGGTCTGCGCCGGGTAATGGCATGGGTGGTGGCATTCCTTGTATTGTTTGTTGCGGTGTGGGGAGTGTTTGTGTTTTTCGTGCCATACGTCAGCGAGGCGCAGCAGCGAGGCGTGATTGTGCAAGTGCGTCAGGAAGGGTTTATTTTCAAGACTTTCGAGGGGATTATGATTACCGATGAGTGGCTTGCCGATACGATGTATATGCGATCGCGGGAATTTGTGTTTTCGGTCGAAGACGATTCGGTTGCACGTGATATTATGCGATTGCAGTCGACCGGCAGGCATGTCACGCTTTCTTATAAAGAATACCGGAGGTCGTTGCCGTGGCGAGGCAATTCAAAGGTTATTGTCACCGGATATGCAAAATAATGGCAAAATGTAATGTGCCCACACAATAAACGGGGGTATGACTGCGTTACAATAATACAATGTGACATAACCATGTGTGTATATATATACCATGTACAAAAAATGAAAAAACTATGAAAAGAAAAATCAAGGCCATAGGAATTATTCTGGGAGTTACTGCATTGATAGCAGTTGCTTACTTCGGCGTTTCGCAGTTGATAGAAAACCATATAACGAGCGAGTCGGTAGGTATTCCTGTGTTTTCTTCAACCTTGGCGACCGGCATTCATAAATGAAACGCGCCGCAAGCGAATGTGTGTGGGCGTTGTCAGCAAAATTGCAGCGGTGAATTGATGAGGAAAACGCGAGTGCGTGCACGAGTTATGGCAGTGTATAACCAACGGTAGAATTGAATGTCGGTGAATGCTTCTTCGGGAATGCCGCCCATGTCGATGTAAACTTCGTCCCATTGGCCGCCTTGAGCCTTGTGGCACGTGATGGCATATCCGTATTTTACTTGTAAAGCATTGTAGTAGGGGTCTTTTTTTAATGCACGGTAGCGGGTGCGCTTGTCGCCCGAGAGTTGTGCCATGGCTCCTGTGTAAAGCATTTCGCTTTGTTGTCGGGATAGTGCGGCTGTCTCGCTGTGCAGGGCATCGATGACGGCTTTGGCCTCGAGTTCTATTTCTTGGTCGGGCAGTTCGAGGTCGAGCGTGGCAAACCTCAGTCCGTGCAGGTGTTCTTCGGCACCGCGCACACGCACCACGCGTGCCATTTCACCGTTGGCAATGAATTCGAGCCCTTCATAATTTTCGCTCCACAAGTAATTGTTTTTTGCAACCATAAGCAGGTCGCCTGCCACCAATTCCTCCTCGTAATATAAAATGCTGTTGCGTATGCCGAGGTTAAACAGTGCCGCACGTTTGTTGGAACGGGTTATGAGGGTTGTGCCTCGTGTCCCGAGCCTGCTGTAGCTGCTGTCGAGCATGTCGGTCAGGTATTCGCTCGATATGGCCCGAATGTCGTCGTATCCCTGCAGGTGCAGCACCGGTGGCTCGAGGTCGCGTGTGTTGCCGTATGATTCAATGGCTTTCCTGAGCATGGTGGCATTCTCCAGTATTCCCGAACTTTCGCGTTGCCGGGCTACATGGTGCAAGGTGAATGGCATCACTTGCAGACCGTAGGATTCGAGTACTTGCGGATTCAGTGCCGGGCTCTCGTCGAGTCCTACCGGCGGCAACTGTGCGCTGTCGCCGAGCATTATCAATCGGCACCCGGTGCCGCTGTAAACGTAGTGTATGAGGTCGTCGAGCAGTCTGCCTGTGCCAAAGATTGCTCCATCGGCGACCGATGTGGCATTGGCTATCATGGAAGCCTCGTCGACGATGAAAATGGTGTCGGTGTGCTTGTTCTCGGCAATGTTGAAGCCTCCATAATCTTCGGGGCTGTAACTGTGTTGGCGGTATATTTTACGGTGTATGGTGTAGGCCGGGTGACCGGCATATTCCGAAAACACCTTTGCAGCCCTGCCCGTGGGGGCAAGCAGCATCGCTTTCATGCCAAAGTGTGAAAGTGTCTTTACCAAGGCCCCTGTGATAGAGGTTTTGCCGGTTCCCGCATATCCGTTAAGCAGCAGCAGGCTGTTGCCGGTACATGACACGCAGAAGCGTGCAAAACCGGCTATTAGCTCGTTTTGCTCATCGTTTGGGTCATAGTCGAGAAGTTGTAGCAGCGTCGCAGCAAATTCCAGTTCTCCGTCTGCACCGGCGGGCAAGTGTCCTTGTGATGGCATTTCCTTATAAAAAGAAGGCGATGGGCAGGTAGCACCTCACGGCCACCGGCTTGTGGCTCATTTTGCCACATTCCCATTTGGGCATCATGCTTATTACCCGCATTGCTTCGCGGTCGAGCCGTTCATTCCCGGCACTGCGCAATACCGAAATGTTGCTGATGCTGCCATCGGGATTAACAATAAATGTGCACAATACGCGGCCTTCGATTTTGTTCTTGTAGGCTTCGTATGGATATTCGCGTGTTTCGTTGATGAAATTGAACAATTCGCAATTGCCTCCCGGGAATTGCGGCTTTTCGTCTACGAAATCATAATCATATACTTTCTCGTAGGGCTTGCCTGTCATGGGGTTGGCCGTGGAGACGCGGCTCACTTGTGCCGCGGCGTCGCCGCTTGTGCAGGCAATGAGCAGAGTGAGTGAAATAAGCAAGTATTGTAGATTTCGATTCATAATTGCTGTGTGGCTTTTCGAGGATGTTTGCATTGTTGCATTTGCTTGTATGCAAACGTTTTTCGGTGGCAAATATAGTTGCTTGACGTGGAGAAATCAAATTATGGCATAGGCTATTTGGTATTGGTTAATAATGTTTAGAAATTTTTTTGCAAACGCTTTGCCCGACTGCCATTTTGTTGAATAAAATTAAAACTGGCGGCCTGTGGAAAAAATGTCGGGGACTGTGGCATAAAAATGGTGGTGCCGGGTAGCTACGTAGACAAGTGCGGGTGTAATTTATTCCCAAACGGTCATAAAATCTAATGACCGATTTGGGTTTATTGAAACGGTGGGGTCGTTTTTTAGGATTGCTGCACACTAATTATTCTTTTATTACGTTTTATGCAATAGGTATCTTTATATATAAGAATGATTTTTAAGCGCCATATTACAATATTAGCGTGCACTGTATGCTGTGCGTTGGCGGTCATGGCACAAGACGGGACTACGGCTTATGAGTTCTTGAATGTGCCGGTGTCGTCGCATGTATATGCGCTCGGCGGCACCAATATTACTATTATCGACGATGATGTGAATCTCGTGGAGCAGAACCCGGGATTGCTCGGGCCTGAGTATGAAATGCAGGCCGGGCTCAATTACATGCGCTATCTTGGCGGCAGCAATTTCATGGGGGCGCGGTTTGCGGCTCCGGCCGGTGAGCGTGCGGCGTGGGCTGTGGGCATACAGTATTTCGGATACGGCAGCATAGATGGATATGATGTGCAAGGCAATAGCACCGGCTCGTCGTTTAAGCCTTCGGATATGGTTTTCTCGGGCACATACGCCCATGACATAACCGACAAGTTGCGCGGCGGCATTACGCTGAAATTTGTGCATTCGAGCTATGAGATATACAAGGCGTTGGCTATCTGTGCCGACCTTGGGATTAATTATTACAATCCCGACAAGGACTTGTCGTTTTCGATAGTCCTTAAGAACCTTGGCGGGCAGGTGAAACGTTTTAATGAGAATTACGACCGTCTTCCTTGGGATATTCAAGTGGGATTTGCAAAGTCGTTGGGCGACTCTCCGTTGCGGTTTTCGATAACGGCATATAATCTTAACAAGTGGAGCCTGCCGTATTATAGCACCGATGACAACAGTGGCACGCAGGAGCTCGAGGAGCATGACGCATTCATGAGCAACTTGTTCAGGCACTTGATTTTCGGGGTTGAACTTGTGCCATCCGAGAAATTATATATTTCATTGGGGTATAATTATAAGACCCGCACCGACATGACTACATACGCACGCAATTTCCTTTCGGGATTCTCGGTCGGTGCCGGGCTGAAGGTGAAATCCATGGGGTTGGGAGTGGCATTTGCCCAACCGCATATAGGCGGCACTACTTTTATGTTTAATTTGACGGCATCGGTAAGCGAGATGTTGAGGTAGGAATTCTTATGGACGAAATAAATATACTCGATTATACAATCGGCCAAGGCGCGACGGTGCTTGAGGCCTTGCAGAAACTTAATCGGCTGTCGGGACGTACAATGACGCTTTTTGCCGTCGATGATGCCGGGCGGGTTGTGGGTACGTTGACTGACGGTGATATTCGCCGGGCTCTTATTGACGGGTACACGTTGCAGTCGCATGTGGCCGATGTCATGCACACAGCATTTACGGCGTTCAAGGGTGAGCACCCCGATATTGCCGACATACGCGACATACGCCGCCGGCAAATATCGCTCGTGCCGCATCTGAACGATGATGGCACCATACGCCGCTTGTACGACTTTTCGGTGTTCCACTCCATTTTGCCGGTCGATGCGGTGTTGATGGCCGGTGGCCGGGGCGAACGCCTGCGGCCGTTGACGCTCGATACCCCCAAGCCGCTGTTGCCGGTGGGGGGGCGATGCATTATAGATTATAATATTGAGGCTCTTGCGCGTAATGGGGTGACAAACATAAGTGTGACGGTTAATTACCTTGCCGAGATGATTGAGCGTCACTTTGCTTCGCCGGTGGCGGGTGTGAATGTGAAATGTGTGCGAGAACCTCGCCGGTTGGGTACGATTGGCTCGCTTACGTTGGTTGAACCCGGCGAAAATTCCACTGTACTGCTGATGAACTCCGACTTGCTGACGAATATTAATTACGAGGCAATGTATCTTGCTCATGTCGAGGAGGGTGCCGACATGACTGTGGCCGTGATTCCGTATGTGGTTTCGGTGCCATACGCAATTTTCCGTACCGACGGAAATGCTGTGCGCGGGCTCGAAGAAAAGCCAACGTATAACTATTATGCAAATGCCGGGATTTACTTGATAAATCGCCGATGCTTGGATATAATACCACGTGACACTTATTATGATGCTACTGATTTTATAGAGGATATGATTGCCCAAGGTGGCAAGGTGAGGCAATATGTCATTGATGGAACTTGGATTGATATTGGTTCGCCCGATGATTACCGTGCGGCACAAGAGCTGATGAAGCGCCGTTTGGAGCTGTGAACCGCGCATGCAGCTTTTTTAGGCAGAAAGACAGGCTTGCTTTTTTCTAGACAAAAAGACAAAAAAACATATGTTTTTTTAAAGACATATTCTTGGCTGTTTTTAGACAGAAAGACAGGCTGCTTTTTTTTCTAGACAAAAAGACAAAAAACATACGTTTTTTTAAAGACATATTCTTGGCTTTTTTTAGAAAAAAGACAAAAAAACATATGTTTTTTTAAAGACATATTCTTACCCCTTTTCTTAGACAGAAAAACAAAAAGACATGTTTTTCTAAAAGCACATATTTTATGCTTTAGCTTTCTTATAAGTTCTGAATTTTCTTTTTATTTCGATGTGCTCGCTGCCAAAGTTTATTAATAATCCATGATCAAATTTGGTGGCAGTCAGATAATTTACCAATTGAGCTTCGTGTGCAGGCAATAGTTTTTGTATCGACTTGAGTTCGAGTATAAGCCGGTCATCAACGATTATGTCGGCTCGGTACTCTCCCACCGGGACACCTTTATAGTACACATTTACAGGGACTTCTTGACATGCTTTTAGACCATTCTCCTTCAGCTCAATCAACAAAGCATTTTGATACACATTTTCCATAAAACCGGGAGCAAGCACACCCCTTACATTATAGATACACTGTATCACGGCCCTAATAAGTTCCTCGATATCCATAGCAATATGTCTTTAAAAATATTTGTTTTTCTGTTTTTCTGTCTAAGAAAAGGGGTAAGAATATGTCTTTAAAAAACGTATGTTTTTTTGTTTTTTTGTCTTTTTGTCTAAAAAAGCAGCCTGTCTTTCTGTCTAAAAACTGCTGTCGAAAGTTGCTTGTTTTAAGGTAGGGGGATGACTTTGGAAAGGGCGTTGAGTAGCAAGGTGCGGTTAATGGGTTTTGGCAGGTAGCCGTTGCACCCGGCATCGATGGCTTTGGCACTGTCGGTGTCGAAAGTATTGGCAGTTACGGCAATAATAGGTGTGGTAGTATCAAACTTCCGTATTTCACGAGTGGCTTCCAGTCCGTCCATGACAGGCATTATTATGTCCATCAATACGGCATCAAAACGGTTCTGTTTAACCATACCCACGCATTCAAGGCCATTGGCAGCATGGTAAATGTTGCAGAAGTTGAGAATCTTCTTTATTAACAAGTAATTGTTCTCATTATCTTCGCACACGAGGATATTCAAGCGGTGTTCTTGCTTTTCGTCGTTGGGAGTTTTCTTCTTCTCGGCAGGCAAACAGTCGGCTTCTGACCTGTCGGATATTAATTCGGCTTTTGTTTCGGTCGGAATCCATGCATAGAATGTCGAGCCTTTGAATTTTTTGGAGTTGAAACCTATCTTCCCTTTGCACAAGTCGATTATGGCTTTGCATATCGACAGTCCCAACCCGTTGCCTTGGGCAAAACTGTCGAGTTTCTCGAAGCGCCCGAACACACGGTCCTGTTTATCGTCGGCGATGCCTATGCCGGTGTCTTGAACGTAGAAGTACAAGCCACCGTCGCGGCAGTCAAAACCTATCTTGATGTAGCCTTCCTGCGTGTACTTCAAGGCATTTGTTACGAAATTGAGCCACACCTGCATTATTCGTTCCCGGTCGATGTTGCAAATGCATGAGCGGTATCGCCTGTCGCATATTATTTTCACATTGGGATTGGCATTGTTGTGTGCTGCAATAATGCTTATGTCGTCGAGCATGTCGGCAACATCGGTGCTTGATATGAACAACTCGGCAACGCCTGCATCGATTTTTGACAAATATAGAATGTCGTTGATGAGCCGCAGCAGCAGTTCGTTGTTTTCGTTGATGATTTTGATGTATTCGGCCATCTCTTCCTTGTCGGTCGTTTCCTGCAACAGTTGAGAGAAGCCGACGATTGCATTTAGCGGGGTGCGTATTTCATGGCTCATGTTGGCAAGGAATGCCGATTTCAGACGGTCGCTTTTTTCTGCGCGTTCTTTGGCTTTCACGAGGGCGATGTTGGCCTGTTTAAGCTCTGATACGTCTGAAGATATTCCGATGATGATTTTATGCCCGTCGGGTAGGGTGATTGAGGTCTTTTGCGTCCTCCAGAAACGCCCCTCCTCGTCGACCGACGTAGGTGATTCGGTTGAAACCACCGGGATGGGCGAGTGTAGGGCTTCGCAATCCGAGTCGTAGAACATTTTTGCACGTTCGGCAGGGAGCAATTCAAAGTCATTGTGGCCTATTATCTCGCTTGCCGAGTAGTGCATGAGTTCGCAAAACAGGGCATTGACATGCAGGTAACGATGTTCGTTGCTTGCGTCCTTGACGAATACCGACAATGGGGAGTTGTCGATTATGTGTTGTAGCAATTGCGATATTTCTGCGGCATTGTCGGTGGCTTGTTGCAGCCGTTCGTTTAAGTCGTGCAGGCATGCAGCAGTGTCGGCCGATTGCCATTGGGCCGGCTCTTCGGCTTTGGAGCAATTTGTTGCTGATGGCTGTTCGGCGGCGGGAATGTCGCCGGTGGGCAGGTTGGCATCGTCATTGCTCTCTTGTCGCGGGGAATCTTGGATTACATGATTTTCTTCGACAACATTTTTTACCGAAGCTACTATGTCGGTGATGTTCCCGTTGCTTGTTACCGGAACCATCTCGAATTCGGCTATAAGTTCTTGCCGGGTTGTTTCGGGCGCGTTGCATCTCACCCTCACCGAGGCGTCAGACTGTTCGCCTGTTTCTATTAGATTCAGATAGTTTAAGAATGCCGGGAAATCTTCGGGGATAATCAGCTTGCGCATTTCGGGCATTCCGGTGCCGTTTAATTCTTTCATGCCCCATACGTTGTAGAAACGCCGGGTTGCGACATCATATCGCCATGCGCGAATGCCTGCCGCACGCAATGTTGCAAGGATATGGCTCTTTTCGGTTTCTTGGCGCATGGAATCCTTGATGATGTTGGTCGTTTTGACTTTGCAGGAGTTTATGCGATAAACGGCAATGGCAATTGTGGCAATTGTGGCGGTTATGGTGACGGCCAGTGCGACGTATATCCAAACCGGCAATCCCGACGAAGCGTCGGCTTCGGTCGCCGGTTGCCGATATGTCTCTACATTGGCAGCAATTGCGGGCAACGAGCAAAAAATGGCGGCAAGAATCAGGGACAACACAGCAATGCGTCTGTGCATCATGTTGTTGCACAGATATAACACGCCCTTTGCAGGGTATTGGCATTGCGCCCTGTTTTTCATTGAGTTAACGGTTTCTAAGTAAATCAGTAGTAGTCAAAAAATGCTCGCACGCACAATGCGGGAAATACTTATGCGCAAAGATAATGATTAAATGGAATAAAAGCGACTTAGGAAACGTTAAAAATGCGGCCTTGTTAATAAATTGTCCCGTATGGATATGAAACAACCGTAGGACCGGACTTTTTTAGTTCAGCCGCTACGGTTGGTTATAGTTGTTTCGGTTTATGAGTTATTACACAATGATTTTCTTGTAGCGTATGCGGTGCGGCTCGGTGTCGCCTGTGCGGGCGCGCTTGTTTTCTTCGTACTCGGAGTATGAGCCTTGGAAGAAGAACACCGAACTGTCGCCCTCGAATGCGAGAATGTGGGTGCAGATGCGGTCGAGGAACCAACGGTCGTGCGAGATTACCACGGCACAGCCGGCAAAGTTTTCAAGGCCTTCTTCGAGTGCGCGCAGCGTGTTCACGTCGATGTCGTTGGTAGGCTCGTCGAGCAGCAACACGTTCCCCTCCTCTTTCAGAGCCATTGCAAGGTGCAGGCGGTTGCGTTCGCCGCCCGAGAGCATGGCAATCTTCTTTTCTTGGTCGGCACCGGTGAAGTTGAACTTCGACAAGTAGGCCCGGGCGTTCACGTCTCGGCCGCCCATGCGGAATGTTTCGCTCCCTTGCGAAATCACTTCATACACCGAGCTGTCGGGGTGCAGGTCCTTGTGATTCTGGTCGACGTATGCGATTTTCACCGTCTCGCCGATGTCAAACGAGCCTTTGTCGGGCTTCTCGATGCCCATAATCAACTTGAACAGGGTGGATTTTCCTGCTCCGTTGGGCCCTATCACGCCCACGATGCCGTTAGGCGGCAGCATGAAGTTGAGGTCGGTGAAGAGCAATTTGTCGCCGTAGGCCTTTTCCACGCCTATGGCCTCGATGACCTTGTTGCCGAGGCGCGGCCCGTTGGGAATGAATATTTCGAGTTTTTCTTCGCGCTCCTTTTGGTCTTCGTTCAGCAACTTGTTGTAGCTCGACAGGCGGGCTTTACCCTTGGCCTGCCTTGCCTTTGGTGCCATGTGTATCCATTCAAGCTCGCGCTCAAGCGTCTTGCGGCGTTTGCTGGCTTGCTTTTCTTCCTGTGCCATGCGCTGAGTCTTTTGTTCGAGCCATGAAGAGTAGTTGCCTTTCCATGGGATACCTTCGCCGCGGTCGAGTTCAAGAATCCAGCCGGCCACGTGGTCGAGGAAGTAGCGGTCGTGGGTTATGGCAATCACCGTGCCGGGATATTGTTGCAGGTGCTGTTCGAGCCAGTCGATCGATTCGGCGTCGAGGTGGTTGGTGGGTTCGTCGAGCAGCAGCACGTCGGGCTGTTGCAGCAGCAGGCGGCACAGGGCCACGCGGCGGCGTTCTCCACCCGAGAGGGTCTTTATGGGTTGGTCTTCGGGCGGGCAGCGCAGCGCGTCCATTGCACGTTCGAGCTTGTTGTCGATGTTCCATGCGTCGACGGCATCGAGCTTGTCTTGCAATTCGGCTTGCCGGGCAAGCAACGCGTCCATTTTGTCAGGGTTTTCAAGCACCTCGGGGTCGGCAAATTTTTCGTTCACTTGGTCATATTCGGCAATGAGGTCGGTGATGTGTTTCAGTCCCTCTTGCACGACCTCTTTGACGGTTTTTTCGGGGTCGAGCTTGGGATCTTGTTCGAGGTATCCCACCGAATATCCGGGCGAGAACACCACATTGCCTTGGTATTGCTTGTCGATACCGGCAATAATCTTCAACAGTGTGGATTTACCGGCACCGTTAAGACCGATAATGCCAATTTTCGCTCCGTAAAAAAACGACAGGTATATGTTTTTCAAAACCTGTTTTTGCGGGGGGTATATCTTGTTGACACCCACCATCGAAAATATCACTTTCTTGTCGTCGGCCATAGTGCTTGTGTTATTTGCTTTTGTATCCTTTTGTGCGGTAGTCGCAGTTCACTTTCCCCTTGATGATGTTGTTCAGCTTCCCCTTGATTAACTGCTTGCGTATGGGGGAGAGGTGGTCGATGAATAGTTTTGCGTCGAGGTGGTCGCACTCGTGCTGCATCACCCGAGCAAGGTATCCGCTCACTACTTCGTCGTGAGGGTTAAACTGCTCGTCGACGTATGTGATGCGTATTTTTTCGATGCGGCTCACCGGCTCGTGTATTCCCGGCAGGCTCAGGCAACCTTCTTCTCGCGAAATCTTTTCTCCATCTTCAAGCACCTCGATATGCGGGTTTATAAGAACATATTTGCTGTCGGCAAGTTCGGGGAATGTGTCGGCAAGTACCGATGCATCGATGTAGACGATGCGAGCATTCACGCCCACTTGCGGTGCTGCGATTCCAATGCCGTCGGAGCTGTACATTGTGGCTTTCATGTTTTCCACAAGTTCTTTAAGTCCCGGGTAATCGGGAGTGATGTCGGGCGAAATTTTCCGTAATACAGGATGCCCGTAAAGATAAATAGGAAGTATCATTGTTATGGCTTGAGTTTCTTGATTATACTGTATGCAAAAGTAATCAATCTGCATGAATTGGCAAAATTGCCGACAAGGTGGTGTAGTGTGATGGATTTTTATTGTTTTGCTACAAAAATGTGAAATTGTTTTGAAATATTGGACGAATCTTATATATTTGCAGGGAAAATAATGGAAAATCGTATGAAACTTTATTCTCTACATACTCATTTGCGCCATCGTCACTGCTGCGAATTAAGGGCTGCGGTAATAATGTCGTATATGGCAAATGGCCGACCGGGTTGAGGAATATAAAGTTCCTGAAGATAATAGACATTAACGCCGACTCGCCCTGCAACGGGGCCGTGCCGGCGTTAATTTTTTCATTACTCTCGTGTTGGTGCCGTTTTTTTGAATTTGTGAAAGTATAATCCGGTTCATTTGGCAAGAAGATAAAACGATTTACAAAAACAATCAAGAAATATTATGCTTAGAATTGCAGTACAGTCTAAAGGGCGGCTCTATGAAGAATCGATGGAGTTGATTGCTCAGGCCGGAATTAAATTTCCTGCGACCAAGCGCACGCTGCTTGTGCCATCGCGAAATTTCCCTGTCGAAGTCTTGTTTTTGCGCGACGATGATATTCCCGATTCGGTGGCGACAGGCACTGCCGACGTTGGAATAGTGGGGTTTAACGAAGTTCTTGAAAAACGCCAGCGTGTAACGGTTCTTCATGAACTGGGATTCGGACGTTGCCGCTTGTCGCTGGCCATATCGAAAGATGTGGATTATCCCGGCCGGCAATGGTTCAATGGCAAGAAGATTGCGACATCTTATCCGGCGATATTGCGTGACTATCTCGACAAGCATGGCATTTGCGCCGATATTCATGTGATAAACGGTTCGGTGGAGATTGCTCCGGGCATAGGGTTGGCCGATGGCATATTTGACATAGTGTCGTCGGGAGGGACACTGGTGAGCAACAACCTTGCCGAAGTGGAAAAGGTGGTCGATTCTCAGGCGGTGCTGATAGGCGGCAATTTGCCACTGTCCGATGAAAAGCAGTCGATACTTGAGGATCTGATATTCCGGTTCAAGTCGGTAATGGCAGCCGATGGCAAAAAATACTTGTTGATGAATGTGCCGCGCCGTAGTCTCGACGGTGTCTTGGAGATATTGCCGGGCATTAAGAGTCCCACGGTGCTGCCGCTTGCCGATGCCGGGTGGTGCTCGGTTCATGCTGTAATCGACGAGTCGCAATTTTGGGACATAGTCACGCGATTGAAGAAGGTGGGTGCCGAAGGCATACTCGTGCTTGATATAATGAAGATGGTACCGTAACGCATGTAAGTTATATATATGGTAGAAATAATAAAATATCCGCAACGTGCCGCATGGCCGCAATATATGAAGCGTACTGACGGCTCCGATGATGCAGCCGTGCGTTCAAGTGTGGCAAGAATCATCGATGATGTAGAGCGACGTGGTGATGACGCTTTGAGAGACTACTCGGTGCAATTTGACGGTTGCCGTATCGACACATTCAGGGTCGGGGACGATGAGATGAACGCAGCCTGCCTCATTGTGGACTACAATCTGAAACAGGCCATAAATGTGGCCGCAGCCAATATTCACAAGTTTCATGCAGCCGAGTTGCCGGGCGAAGTGGCGGTGGAGGTTGCACCGGGTATCGATTGCCGCCAACGTGCAGTGCCCATATCGAGAGTGGGGTTGTATGCCCCCGGTGGCAATTCACCGTTGTTTTCAACTGTGTTGATGTTGGCTGTCCCGGCTCGTATTTCCGGTTGCCGTGAGGTGGTATTGTGCACGCCGCCACGTCGTGACGGGACGGTCGACCCGGCAATCCTTTATGCAGCGCAAGTTGCCGGTGTCTCCGATGTGTTCAAGGTGGGAGGTGCACAAGCCATAGCCGCAATGACTGTGGGGACGGAGAGCATAAAGCCGGTGTACAAGATTTTCGGTCCGGGAAACCGATATGTGACCGAGGCTAAATTGCAGGCAAATATGCGTGGTGTGGCCATAGATATGCCTGCAGGACCGTCGGAAGTGATGGTGATAGCCGACGGGCAAGCCGATGCGACGTTTGTGGCAAGTGATTTCTTGTCGCAGGCCGAGCATGGTGCCGACAGCCAATCAATCTTGCTTACTACCGATGAAGGGCTTGCCCATGCGGTGGTGCAGTCGGTAGCCGGCTTGCTGGAGCTGTTGCCGAGGCAGCAACTTGCCATGCAGTCGCTTGCCGGCAGCCGGGTGATATTGTTGCATGACGACGATGAAATGATGCAGTTTGCCAATATGTATGCACCCGAGCATCTTATTATAAACCATGCCGATGCCGAACGGCTTGCTTTGAAGGTTGAAAGTGCCGGGTCGGTATTCCTTGGAGCGTTTTCGCCCGAAAGTGCGGGAGATTATGCGTCGGGGACAAATCACACATTGCCCACCGGTGGCTGGGCTCGCAGCTACAGCGGTGTGAATATTGACAGTTTTATGAAAAAGATAACATTCCAACGGCTTTCTCGCAGCGGGCTTGCTTCTATTGCTCCGGCAATAACGACGATGGCTCGCGGAGAAGGGCTCTATGCACACAGCCTTGCGGTGGAAGTCAGGTTGAATAATGACAAAAACAGTTAATGAGTATCATGGATTTACAACGTTTGGTAAGACCCAATATTTGGAATTTGCGCCCTTACAGTTCGGCCCGCAGCGAATTTGTCGGCAAGGCGCAAGTGCTTATCGATGCCAACGAGAGCCCGTTTAACGAGCCGTATAACCGTTATCCCGATCCCTTGCAACGGCAGTTGAAGTCGCGATTGGCCGGAATGAAAGGTGTGGCAGAGGAACATATTTTCCTTGGCGTGGGCAGTGACGAGTGTATCGACCTTGCGTTCCGCATCTTTTGCGAACCGGCGGTCGACAATGTGGTGGCGATAGCTCCAACATACGGAATGTATGAAGTGTGTGCCGATATTAACAATGTGGAATACCGCCCGGTGCAACTAAACGAAAATTTCGCAATCGATGTGGGGCGGGTGATTGCCGCTTGCGACCGGCACACTAAGATTGTGTGGCTGTGTTCTCCCAACAACCCTACCGGCAATGCTTTCGCCCTTGACGATATGCTTGATGTGTGCCGGCGCTTCGGTGGCATTGTTGTTGTCGATGAGGCATACGTGAATTTCTCGAGCGAAGGCTCAATGCTGCGCTACCTTGCCGATTGCCCTAATCTGATAGTGTTGCAGACGTTTTCCAAGGCTTTGGCCAGTGCTTCGGTGAGGCTCGGCATGGCATTTGCCAATGCCGGGATAATAGATTTGTATAACAAGGTGAAGTACCCATATAATATTAACCTGCTTACACAGCAGTATGCACTTGAATTGCTTGGCAGGGTTGATGAAATTGCCGATGAGGTGGCTCATGTTATTGCTTGTCGTGACGAACTTGCCGGGGAGCTTAGACAATTGCGTTGTGTACAACGGGTTTATCGTTCGGATGCCAATTTCTTGCTGGTGCGAGTGGGAGATGCCGACGGGCTGTATGAATATTTACTCGGACAGGGTATTGTGGTGCGCAACCGCAGCCGTGTGCCGATGTGTAACGGCTGCCTGCGTTTTACAGTGGGTTGCCGTGAAGAAAATGAATTGTTGATAAAAGCACTTAAAGAATATGACAGACAAATTTGACCTGCCTTTACGGTCGCGGCAACGGACGGTATTGTTCATCGACCGCGATGGTACGCTTGTCGAGGAACCTCCGGTAGATTACCAGCTTGACAGTCTTGCAAAGTTCAAGTTTATACCGGGCGTAATAGGGAATTTGGCATTCATTGCGTCTACTCTTGATTATGAGCTTGTGATGGTGAGCAACCAAGACGGACTCGGCACTGATTCTTTCCCTATGGAAGATTTCTTGCCGCCTCACCGGTTATTGCTTGACACCCTTGCCGGCGAAGGGGTGGAATTTGATGATATTATAATAGATGCCACTTTCCCGCACGAGAACAGTGCAACCCGCAAGCCGGGGACTGCCTTGCTGGGGAAGTATATGACGGGCGAATACGACCTTGGTGCATCGTATGTGATAGGCGACCGGTTGACCGATGTGATGCTCGCGCGTAATCTTGGTGCACGTGCCATATATTTTGCTCCGCAAGAGCGTGGCATGAAAGAGGTGCGTGAGGCCGGTCTTGACGGTTGTACGGCATTGGTTACCGACCGGTGGAGCCGTATTGCCGACTTCCTGCGCGGTGGCACACGCATTGCACAAGTGCATAGGCAGACGGCCGAGACTGATATTGCTGTAACGCTCGACCTTGACGGTGAAGGACGTGCGGATATCGACACGGGATTGGGATTTTTCAACCATTTGCTTACCCAGATTCCACGTCATTCAGGCATTGACCTTGCGGTGAGGGCGAAGGGTGATTTGTGGGTCGACGAGCATCACACCGTGGAAGACACGGCAATAGTGATTGGCGAAGCCTTGAAACGGGCGTTGGGCGACAAGCGTGGAATCGAACGCTATGGTTTTGTGTTGCCTATGGATGATTGCGTGTGTACGGTAGCCATCGATTTCGGCGGGCGCAGCTGGTTGACGTGGGAGGCCGATTTCAGGCGCGAGAAAGTGGGCGACCTGCCCACCGAGATGTTCATGCACTTCTTCAAGAGCCTGAGCGATGCGGCGGCGATGAATCTGTACGTCAGTGCGCAAGGCACCAACGAGCATCACAAGATTGAAGGCATCTTCAAGGCTTTTGCCCGTGCCGTTCGTGCCGCCATTCGCCGCGATGTGTTCCATTACCGTCTCCCCTCCACCAAGGGGATGTTGTGACGTGCCTCATAGTCTTTTTGCAAAGAATCGTGGCAGCGAGGCCCGGAATCATAATGAAATTTCATGCAAGCATAGCTTGCAATTGCGCTCGGTTTGTGCTATCTTTGAATTATCACGAAAAAACCAAACCGTTATGAACATAATCCTGCCTAACAAAATAAGCGGCAAGCCCGATGTTATCAATGATGCACGCCGTATAACTGTGATAGGTGCCAATGGCGCAGGCAAAACCCGTTTCAGTGTGCGACTGATGGAGATGTTTTATGGCCGGGCTTATAAATTGTCGGCGTTGAGGGCAATATTCCCCACTATATCGCTCAACAAGATGGAGGGGTCGATAGATATGCTTTACGGGGAAAGGTCTACAATGTCACATATCTTCAGGGGGGCGGCCGAGAGTGAATTTGAGCGGCTCATATACTTGTTGATGCATGACGAGTTTATCGACATGCTTATTTATAAGACTAAACTTAACGACGGAGCAAAGGTGGAAATGCCGCGTACACGGCTTGACGACGTGTTGCACCGGTGGATGGAGGTGTTTCCCCAGAACCGTGTGTCGCGGCTCGATGGCAAGTTGCTTTTCTCAAACGACAGCGACGACGAGCCGTATAGCTCGCAACTGTTGTCGAATGGCGAGAAGGCGGTGCTGTACTACATCGGTGCCGTATTGTATGCCATGCCCGATGCGGTGATATTTGTCGATTCTCCCGAGATATTCCTTCACCATTCCATTATGCAGACGCTGTGGAACGTAATCGAGGAGATGCGCCCCGACTGCACGTTTATTTATAATACGCACGACATAGAGTTTGCTTCGTCGCGCATCGACAATGTGTGCGTGTGGGTGCGTAGCTACGACAATACCAAGGAGGCATGGGACTACCGCATAGTGTCAAATTCCACTTTTCCCGACGAGATTTACTTCGACATACTCGGCAGCCGCAAGCCGGTGCTTTTTGTGGAGGGTGACGAGATGCACAGCATCGACTCGAAGCTCTATCCGCTCATTTTCACGGAGTATACCGTGAAGCCGGTGGGCAGCTGCGACAAGGTGATAGAGGTGACTCGGGCATTTAATGACATGCAGTCGTTTCACCACCTTGACAGCCATGGTATCGTGGACCGTGACCGCCGCAACGATCATGAGGTGGAATACTTGAGGCAGAAAAAGATTTTCGTGCCCGACGTGGCCGAAATCGAAAACATACTCATGCTCGAAGGGGTGGTGCGTACTGTTGCACGGCATTACCATCGCGATGAGAACCGTGTGTTCACGAAAGTCAGGAAGGCCGTTATAAATATGTTTCGCTCCATGCTCAAGCAACAGGCTCTGATGCACGTGCGCCATAGCGTGAAAAGCAGTGTGGAAATGCGCATCGACCGCAAGTTCCAGAATATAAACGCACTTGAAGACCATATTTCCGACCTCGTGTATGAAATCAACCCGCGCGGACTTTACGATGACTTTTGCCGTAAATTTCACACTTATGAGCAAACGGAAGATTATGCCGCTGTGCTGAAGGTGTTCAACGAGAAGACGATTATCAATAACAGCAATGTGGCACCGTTGTGCGGCCTGCGCAACAAGGACCATTATGTGAAAGCTATATTGTCGATATTGAAAGAAGACGGGCGCGATGCACAAGCAATTCGCAAGGCAGTGAAGGAGTGTTTCGGCATAATTCCTGCCACTACCGATGCTGCCAATGCTGCCACCCCGGCCGCTGCCGCCCCGCCGGGCGCATCGTGACGGTAGGATGTGATTGCAGTTTGTCGGCAATGTTGGCAGGCAAGCTGCAACCCCATGCAATGTCACCCCTCCCCCCCCCCCAAAAAAAAATTAATGGAGTGTGAGAGAGTGTTTGTCAGTTATACAGCGTATATTTGCAAACATAATGAGTTTAATGTATAATTTATGTCGGAAAATGAATTAAACATCTATCGTTTCAATCCGGAAAAAGAACCAACGGATGAGATGCTGGAGCAAATTATGAAAGAAGTGGCTGAGGAAGCAAATAGAACCAATCAAAAGGCCTCGGAAGAATATTGGATGCGTATGCAGCAAGATATTGTTGCAAAACAAGAAAGATGGAAAGACAAAATAAGTGCGCTTGTCGATGACAGAGAATAAGCATTTACCAGAAATGATTGTAATAGCCGCAGTCGCTTAAATTTCAACATTGGTATATAACGGGGATGTATCAAAATTCTAACATTGATGTTGTAAAGACGTGGTATGCCACGTTTCTACCGGGAAAGGGTAAAATGGCATTTTCGACACACCCTCTACATTTAGAAAACATAGATTTGAGACCACCTGCTATCTTGTGCTTTTTAATTTAGCCGGTGAGGAACATGGCGTAAATTCGCTGCCGGTGGGACTTGCTATTGAAGTCGGCGGTTGCTATCTTTGCCAACGTTTTTTTCACGACAAAAGCTACTGCAAAAATGAACGATAAATTCAAGGGATATTTGTTGGGCGCGATTGCCGCCGCCACCTACGGCATGAACCCGTTGTTTGCCTTGCCGCTTTATGCCGACGGCATGGATGCCGACTCGGTGTTGCTGTTCCGCTATTTGTTTGCCGTGCCGATGCTCGGGGCGATGATACTCGTGCGCGGCCGCAGTTTCAAGGTATCGGGGCACGATGCGTTGCGGCTCGTCTTCATGGGCATCATGGTTGCGGTGTCGTCGCTTGCACTGTTCCTTAGTTACAATTACATGGAAGCGGGCATTGCATCGACCTTGCTGTTTGTGTACCCCATTTTGGTGGCATTGATAATGGTGCTGTTTTACAAGGAGCGGCTGTCGCTGCTCACTGCCGTGTGCATAGTGCTTGCCATAAGTGGCATAGCGCTGCTGTACCGTGGCGGCGACGGCACCACGCTGAGCCTTGCAGGGACGTTGCTCGTGTTCCTGTCGGCATTGACTTACGCCATATATATCGTGGGCGTTAATCACAGTTCGCTGAAAGATGTTGCGACGCTCACGGTCACGTTCTATGTGCTTGCATTCGGCGTTACGGTGTTTTTGGTACGCATTTTGGCTGGCGACGGGCTTTCGATGCCTACCAAGTGGTACTTGTGGGGCAACTTGCTGGCACTTGCCTTGTTCCCGACGGCCATATCGTTCTTGTGCACCACGAGTGCGATAAAATATATCGGTTCAACGCCTACAGCCATACTCGGAGCATTGGAGCCTGTCACAGCCGTTGTGATAGGTATAACGGTGTTTGGCGAAGGGTTCACGCTGCGCGAGGGTGTGGGGCTTGTTCTGATAGTGACGGCAGTGTCGCTTGTGATAGCCGGCGGCAGCGTCACACATGTCTTGCTCCGCTTCCGCAAGCTCTTCCCCCGCCTGCGGCGGCGATCGATTAAGTAATTATAGAAATAAAATGTAATGTTATGAAATATCGCAGTATTATATTATTTGTGTCTTTGGCGGCATTGGTGGGTGTGACGGCTTGCAAGTCGAGCGAGGCCAATTACAGGGCGGCTTACGACGTTACAAAGGCGCGGCAGCTTGAGATGAAAGGTGTGGACGAGGCCACTTACGCCCGCATCGAAGCCGAGCGGACGGCAAACACGGCCGTGATTGACGGCGACTCGGTGCGCATGGTTACCAATCGCGTGAACATTGTCGATGGCACGCAGGCCGACGTGAAGCCTTATGGCGTGGTGGTGGGAGAATATAAGCAACTGTTTAATGCACGCTCTTTCCGCGACCGCCTGAAAAAGGAGGGACACGGTTCATACGTGGTAAAGGACAGCGACAGCAACCATTACGTGATAGTCGAGGGCTTCGACACTCCGCAAGAGGCAGCCGCTTTCTTGAAAGAGATCGGCACACGGGTGAAGATGAGAATCCCGATAGAGAAGCCGTGGATATTGGCGCAGCCCAAGAAGCATTAGCCTGTCAAAATTTTTGATAAGTTACCGACAGCACTTGGAACTCGGTGCGGCGATTGATTTGGTCGGCCGCAGCTTGGTTCTCGGGTGAAAGGTTTTCGATAAATTCTTCGTTTAGCACGTCGCCCTCCTTGAATTGGGGGTAAAGGCGTGCTATTCGTTTTGTAACCACCTTGGGGCGCGTTTCGCCATAGCCATGAGGTTGCAGACGTGCCGGGTCGATGCCTCCGGCCACAAGGTAGTCGACAACCGACTGAGCGCGGCGCAGCGACAACCGGTCGTTATATTCGTTGGAACCCCAGCGGTCGGTGTGCGATGCCATTTCGATGGTCACGTTGGGGTTGTCGTTGAGTATGGTGATGAGTTCGTCGAGAGCCGTTTTCGACTCGGGCCGCAGCGTGGCCTTGTCGTAGTCGTAGAATATGTTTTCAAGCACTTGCGGCTTGGTGATTGCGGGTAGGAAAAATTCAACGTAATATTCGGCATCTTCCTCGGCGATGTCGCTCACAAACTCTTGCTTGACGTTCAGGTAATTTTTTGCCCCGGCAAGCATCACGTAGCGCACGCCGCGTTGCAGGTTGAACTCAAACGAGCCGTCGGGCTTGCCTATCGCTTTCTGGTTCGATCCGTCGTTGCCCACGATGCGGATTGTGGCATTGGGCACGGGGTATTCGTCCTTGTCGAGCACATAGCCGGTGATGGTGATTTTCAGCTCGGGTTTTATGAAGCTGAATATGTGGTCATATCCGCGGGCATCGTTGCGGTTGGAACTGAAAAAACCCGATTCCCCCTCGCCGTATGTGATGCCGAAGTCGTCGGCAGCCGAGTTGATGGGAGGTTTCATATTCTCTATTTGCCATGAGCCGTCGGGTTGCAGTGTGGCCTTGAACAGGTCAAGCCCGCCCATGCCCGGGTGTCCGTCGGATGCGAAATACAGAATGCTGTCGGTGCGGCAATAGGGGAAACGCTCGTCGCCGGGCGTGTTGATTTGGTCCCCGAGGTTTTCGAGCGAGCCAACCTGCTCTTTCAGGTTGATGCGCCACAAGTCTTTGCCCCCCTGTCCCCCCGGCATGTCGCTTGAAAAGTACAGGTAATTGCCATCGGCCGACACGGCCGGGTCTCCGTAGGCCGACAGTGTGTCGGCCGTGATTTCCAGTTTCACCGGTTCGCTCCACTGGGCGTCGGAGCGTTGCGACGAGTATATCTCCACCGACGTGCCGGCATTCAGTTCGCGCCGGGCTTTGGCAAGGTACATGGTTGAGCCGTCGGGAGTGAACGTGGTGATACCCTCGTCAAACTCGGTGTTCAGCCCGCCTTCGACCGGTTCGGGGCTTTGCCAGTTGCCGTTTTCGTCTTTTTTTGAAAAGAATATGTCGCTTTTCTTGGTCCCTGTGATTTCGCTGCGGGCTTCGCCTGTGGCATCTTCGGTCGATGACGTGAAATACAGTTGGTCGAAACTGCCGTCAAGGTACATCGGGCAGAAGTCGGCACGGCGCGAATTGAACAGCCGCGCGCTTTTCACTATGTATCGCGTCGGCTCGTCTTTCCATTTGATTGCAAGGCTGCACCCTTCGATACCGGCTTGTGACAAGCGGTGGTCGGGGACGTAGGTGAGGAATGTTTCATAGTTCTTTATGGCAGCGGCATATTTGCCTTCGGCCTGTTGCGAGCGGGCAAGGTAGAAGTAGGTCATGCTGTCGGGGTATTCATAGCGCAGCGCATTCTGGAATGCGGCCGAAGCGCGAGCCGACATGTTGAGCCGCCGGTAGCATTCTCCCATCTTGAATGCCACCATGCCGCGCGTGGGGCGCTGCTCGCGACTTTTCATCTTGTTGTATACTTTGCGATAAGTATTGGCGGCATCGAAATATTCTCCACGTTGGTATTGCTCGTCGGCCTCGCTCAGCTTTGCTCCGCGACACGACTGTAGCAACGAGATGGTGATTGCCGTTGCCACAAGGCAGTATATGATGTGTGCAATAGTATACTTCATGTTCCTGTTATGGTTATATAACGATGTCGCGCCGCAATTATTGCGCCGGCCGCGCATGTCGCCGCCCGGGAAGCCTGAAGTGCTCGACTTTTATCACTACTGCCAAGAATGCTACAAGCAAGGCTGTGCGCAGCAGAAGGTCGATGTAGATATTGTCGAAGCGGACAAATGTGTAAACGGCGAAGATGGCCGCCGCAAGCAGCACGTAGGCACAAATGCGTTTCAACGGGTAGGGGACGGGATAGTAGTGCCGCCCGACGAAGTAAGACAGCAACATGGCGGTGCCGTAACCGGCAAACCCGGCCCATGCGCAAGCCATATAGCCAAACCGTGGCACGAAAATGATATTGACGGCTACCAGCACTGCACACCCTATGCCCGAGAATACGGCTCCCCAGATGGTGCGGTCGGTGAGCTTGTACCAGAACGACAGGTTGAAGTACACGCCCATCATTATTTCGGCTGCCATTACGATGGGTATCACTTGCAGCCCGCTCCAGTAGCCGGGAGCAATTATGTATTTAAGTATATCCAAGTAGGCAATAACGGCAAGGAATGCGAGCAGGGTGAAGATGATGAAAAATTTCATTGCTTGTGCTTGTGTGGCGGCGTTGTCGCGGTCGCCGGTTTTCCCGAATACGAACGGCTCGTAGGCATAGCGGAACGCCTGTGTTATCACTGCCATAATCATGGCCACCTTGCTTGCCGCCCCGTAGATGCCTAATTGTGCCGTGGCGTCGCTACCGGCATATATGAACGGGAACAGGATTTTGTCGGCTGTCTGGTTGAGTATGCCCGTGATTCCCAACAGCAGTATCGGCCAACTGTAACTTAATATGCGTCGCATAAGCCGTCGGTCGAACACATATTTGAAACCTGTCAATTCTTTCCGGAAGAAAAGTGTGATAATGGCCGTGCAGAACAGGTTGATGAAGAATGCATATCCCACACCTATTGACGGGTCGTAAATTAAGCCGATTGTATCGGGGTGGCTTTTATACAGTGCCGGCAGCAGCACGAAGTATGCAAGGTTGAGCGCGATGTTGAGCACGATGAACAGCAACTTCAGCGCAGCAAATTTCAATGCCTTCTTCCGGTGTCGCAGGTAGGCGAACGGAATGGTTTGGAATGCATCGATGGCAACACACACGGCCATGACTCCGACATACTCGGGGTGGTCGGCATAGCCGATGAACGATGACACTTGCGGCAAGAATGCAAGCATCAGCAGTATGAACATAAGCGATGTGCTACCCACCGAAATCAATATCGATGAATATACCCGCTGTGGGTTTTCGTCTTGTTTGTTGGCAAAACGGAAAAATGCTGTTTCCATACCATACGTGAGGATTACGAGCAGCAGTGCCACGTATGAGTAGATGTTGGTAATCACCCCGTAACCGCCCGATTCGACGGTTAGTTTTGCCGTGTAAAGCGGAACAAGCAGGTAATTTAGAAACCTGCCCACAATGCTGCTCATGCCGTAGATGGCAGTATCTTTTGCCAATGATTTCAGTGAGGCCATGTTAGTATTTTGTTTTTTTATTATTGTAGAGACGCAAAATTTTGCGTCTCGTTGCTGCCTATTTGGTTTTATTGTAGGTATGTTGTAGACGCGATTAATCGCGTCTCTACGGTGGCATTATTCTGTATTTAATTCATCCAAATCCCAACGTACCACGTTGTTCGTGATATATTCGGCAATGTGGTTGGTTTCATGATGGTTGCGAATAGCGTGGTCGTAAAACCGTGGCTGCCATGCAAACGCAATGCCCCGTTGCCGGGCATATTTTGTCACACCAATTTTAAAACCACGTATAACCGATGCCAAATTTTTTGACTGCGGCCCGAAGCGATTGATATGTGCTGTATTGTTTTGGGGTTGGTTTTGTGATTGTAGAGACGCAAAATTTTGCGTCTCGTTACTGCCATTTGGTATTTCCGTTTGCCCATTCCGAGACGCAAGATTTTGCGTCTCTACAATTTCATTGATAATTATAATTGCATGGATGTGATTTGGCATGACAACGTATAATGGAACCTCGACATGTGGAAAATGTTTTGGAATCTCTTGTAGGCATTTGTCGGCATATTGCCCGATTTCCGTCAATTTCATTTCGCCATTCGTGATTCTTCCGAAATAATGTATCTTGCCGCCGGTGCAAATTGTCACAAAATACACACCGCCGTCATACCCGTGCCATGCGATACGGGTTGACGGAATGCGATACCTGTTTTGAAACAAAATGTCCATATGGCGTATATTTATGTTTATAGGGAGAACTATTCCCGGTTGTTCGTCGTGTTGCCGTCGCAGTGATGTTGCAGAAAGTAGATTTCTTTTTGTCGTTTGATTTCTCTGCGCAATTCGTCATCGGAGGGTAGGTAGAGCTTGTATTTTGTTGCAAACAGTTGTTCGTTACCTTTAAGTATCGAGTAGCGGGCAATATCTTCGTCAGTATCGGCACACAGCACTATGCCCAATGTCGGGTTATCGCCTGCGGTACGTTTCAGCTCGTCGTACATGCGTATGTACATATCCATTTGTCCGATGTCTTGATAAGTGATTTTGCTTGTTTTCAAGTCAATCAGCACAAAACACTTTAAAATATAATTGTAAAACACCAAGTCGATGTAGTAATCTTGTTTCTCTGTGGATATATGCTGTTGGCGTGCCACGAACGCATAACCTTTGCCCATTTCCATCAAGAATTTTTGTAAATTGGCAAGTATACTCTTTTCTAATTCCGTTTCGGTGAAATCGGAATTTGGTGATAGCCCTAAAAATTCTGCCACAACGGGATTTTTGATAAATTCCAACTTGTCACCTTGCAAAGGCGCAGTCAACGACTTCATTTCTGCCGCAACCAAATCTCTATGTTGTGACTGCAAAAGGCGGAAGTAATATTGCGAGGATATGTTTCGTTGCAAAGTTCGCACACTCCACATTTCTTTGGCTGCTTCGTTGGCATACCATTGGCGGGCTTTGTCGTTATCGACCTGAAGCAAGGTGCGATAATGAGTCCATGTGAGCAAGCAATTAGATTTTCCACTCACTGCGTGGAAAATTTGTGGGAAGTATTTGTAGAACTGTGAGAATTGGTACAGATTGGTTTTTGTAAACCCTTTGCCGTATAGGGCAGTTAATTCACGTGCCAACCGTTTTATGATTTCGCTGCCGTATTCTGCGCGGTTTTTGCCTTTCAATTCCTCTTCGACAATCCGTTTCCCCAACAACCAGTTCCGTTCAACCATAGCCGTGTTGATGGTCATGTATGCTTGGCTGCGGGCAGATTCAATTATTACCCGGCTATCGTGCAGCAAGTTGTCGGTGTGAGCATATTCCAATTTTGTTTCCATACTTTTGCCAATGATTTCAGTCCGGCCATGTGCTTTAAAACAATGACGTCTCGGAGGCGAGGCGGTTGCGGCCGAGGTGACGGTAGGCAAGGTCGGTGACTTCGCGGCCGCGCGGGGTGCGCTTTACGAACCCTTCCTTGATGAGGAACGGCTCATACACTTCCTCAATGGTGCCGGGGTCTTCTCCGAGTGCCGTGGCAATGGTGGTAAGTCCCACGGGACCACCTTTGAATTTGTCGATAATCGTGGTCAGTATCTTGTTGTCGATTTGGTCGAGGCCGTAACGGTCGATGTTGAGGGCTTCGAGGGCAAAGCGTGCAATTTCGCGGTTTATCGACCCGTTGCCTTTCACTTGGGCAAAGTCGCGCACACGGCGCAGCAGAGCATTGGCAATGCGCGGGGTGCCGCGGCTGCGCAGGGCTATCTCGGTGGCGGCATCGTCGGTGATGGGCACCGAGAGCAACCGTGCCGACCGCTTTACGATGCCTTGCAGTACCGAATGGTCATAATATTCAAGGTGGCAGTTGATGCCAAACCGCGCCCTGAGCGGCGATGTGAGCAACCCGCTGCGGGTAGTTGCCCCGATGAGGGTGAACGGTGACAGTGTGAGCTGTACCGATCGTGCTCCGGGACCCTTGTCAATCATTATGTCGATGCGGTAATCCTCCATTGCCGAGTACAGGTATTCTTCAACCACGGGGCTGAGGCGGTGTATCTCGTCGATAAACAGCACGTCGTTTTCTTCGAGCGAAGTGAGGATGCCGGCAAGGTCGCCCGGCTTGTCGAGCACCGGGCCCGATGTCACCTTGAATCCCACGCCAAGCTCATTGGCAACAATGTTGGCCAACGTGGTTTTCCCCAATCCCGGAGGTCCGTGCAGAAGGGTGTGGTCGAGCGACTCGCCGCGCAACCGGGCTGCGGCGACAAACACCCGCAGGTTTTCGATAACCTTCTCTTGTCCGCTGAAGTCATCAAACGCCATCGGGCGCAGAGCGCGTTCAAAATCCTTGTCGCTCTCCATGCGCTCTTTCCGTATGTCGAAATTGTCGGGCATTACTGTATGTGTCAGGCCTCCTCGGCAACGATTTTGCAGATTTCAACGATTGTGTCGGTAGCCTTTTCCATCGATGGGATGGGAACGAATTCGTAACGGCCGTGGAAGTTAAGACCACCGGCAAATATGTTGGGGCAGGGCAGACCCTTGAACGACAGTTGCGCGCCATCTGTCCCGCCGCGAATCGGTTGTACCACAGGTTTCACCCCGGCACGTTCCATTGCGGCCTTTGCAATGTCGATGATGTGCATCACGGGCTTGATTTTTTCAAGCATGTTGTAGTACTGATCCTTGATTTCAATGGATGCGCAGTCGGGGAACTCGTTGTTGATTTTGCGCGTGAGGTGTTCAAGCTCCTTTTTGCGGCGTTCAAAGCGGTCGCGGTCGTGGTCGCGTATTATGTAGGTTATCACCGTCTGCTCCACATTCCCCTCGATGCCAACAAGGTGGTAGAATCCTTCGTAACCTTCGGTATGTTCGGGAGTTTCCCAACGTGGGAGCATGATGGCAAACTGGTTGGCAATGCGAATGGAGTTTATCATCTTGTGCTTGGCATAGCCCGGATGCACGTTGCGCCCCTTGAAAGTCACGCGGGCAACGGCGGCATTGAAGTTCTCATATTCAAGTTCGCCTATCGCCCCGCCGTCCATGGTGTAGGCCCAGTCGGCGCCAAACCGCTGCACGTCGAATTTGTGCGCCCCCTGCCCGATTTCTTCGTCGGGGTTGAAAGCTATGCGAATGTCGCCATGCTTTATTTCGGGATGTGATTTCAAGTAATCTACGGCTGCAATGATTTCGGCGATGCCGGCCTTGTCGTCGGCTCCAAGCAACGTGTTACCGTCGGTGACAATCAAGTCTTGTCCCTTGTAATCGAGCAATTCGGGAAATTGCTCAGGCGAAAGTACTATGTTTTTGTCGGCATTCAGCACAATGTCGCCACCGTCGTATTTCTCGACAATGCGCGGCGACACGTGATGTCCCGACATGTCGGGTGATGTGTCCAAGTGTGCGATGAACCCTACCGTCGGCACCCGTTTGTCGCAATTTGCCGGCAGGGTAGCCATCAGGTAGCCGTTGTCGTCAAGGGAAATATCGGCCAAGCCGAGTTGGCGGAGGTCTTTCTCCAAGTGCTGGGCAAAAATCATCTGCCCGGGAGTGGATGGTGTGAGATTGGTGAGTTCGTCACTTTGGGTGTCGAACTTCACATATTGCAGGAATCGGTCTACAACAGTCATCATAATCAATTATATGTTTTAGTCGGAGCCGTGCGTGCGGCACGAGTTCCGAAGGGTTTGACAACAATATTTTGCGCGGACGGTCTTCCCCGTCCGTACTGCTATACAAAGATAGTGCAAGGCGAGCGCAATAGCAAATTGAGCTTGCTCAAATTTGACATTGCCGAGCCGCCGCCTGTCTTATTAAAAGATGGTGCAATGCGAGTGTAGGTGTGCCAAAATTGCATTTCGGCAGATAAATATGTCTTTTTGCCTTTCTGTCTAAATCCCCACAGAACGGGTGTCAGTCGTAGTTGCTTTTGTTTATCAGGTTGACGACCACTTTCACCATCACGTCTTTTTCTTCGGTGCGGCTTTCGGCAATCATCAGCGTGAGAGCTACAAGAGTGTTGTCGGCAATGCGCTTGTTGCCGTCGCTGAACGAGTGGTTCTTGGTACCAAGTAAAGTAGCATGGCTGCTTTCTCTTCGACTGAGGGATAAAGGTCCTGTCCGCCGAAGGTTTGGTAGATTTGCCCTATTGAGCTTTTGAACGAATCGTCTTTTTCGTTGGCAAACCACCGGCTACCGCCAAATTTAGCTTTAAGCCCTTCGATGGCTTGCATGGCACCTTCGTAAGTTGCACGGAACTTTGCCTCGTTGGTGGTCTGCTCCACGGCTAGCTGCTGGTAGTCATACCGGTCTAAAGTGTCGAGGGCGTAGGCATAGTCCGACACCACTTCCACCAGATTGAGCGCGTCGCCCGAGGTCAACGCTTCTTGCGCCTTGACAGTCCTGCCCAAGATTGCAACCAATTGCTTCAACTCGGTATAACGCTGTTCGGTCAGAGCCTTGTTGACGGCATAGCCTTTCACCAAGTATTCTTTAAGCACCCTGTTGGCCCAGATGCGGAATTGCGTGCCGCGCTGGCTCTTTACACGATAGCCCACGGATATAATAACGTCTAAGTTGTAAAGGACTGTTTGGTAAGTTTGGTCTGCATCTTTACCCACATGTGCAAAATTTGCACATGTGGTCTTGCGTTCCAATTCATGCTCTTTGTAAATATTATTAATATGTCGTCCGATTACAGTTCTGTCCTTTTGAAACAGTTCGGCCATTTGTGCCTGCGAGAGCCACACGGTGTCATGTTCCAGTTTGACGTCGATGGCTGTCTGCCCATCGTCGGTGCGGTAAATTATGATTTTGTCATTAAGGTTCATAATGTTGATTTTCAAAGGTCGTTTTTATGACTTGCGGCGGGCGGTGTAGCGGGAGTAGATGATGAGGGCGAGGGCCGAGACCATGCCTATGGCGGCAAACCAGTACCAGATGTAGTGGGCGTTGGCACTTGCCGCAAGCCATGCCTCGCGCGACGCAAACAGTGCCGGATCGGGGCAGTAGTGCGACAGCAGCACTCCCGACAGGCCGAACCCGAGTATCGACGACAGGAACGAGTCTAAGTGGCTGAAGCCGAGGTAAAGTCCTTCTTCTCCTTTGGGCGCTTGCAGCGAAAAGTATTCAAGGTAGCGTGGCGATATGAAGCATTCGGCAAGGGCTTGCAGCACAATGCCGGCCACCATCATCACCGTGATGGGGTGGAAGCCAAGCAGGTCGCCGCCGCCAAACAGGTTGCCCGAGGCCATAACGAGAGCCGACAGCGGAATGAGGAACATGCCGGCAGTGATTGATGTGAGTGCCTTGCGCCGTGCCATGAAACGGGTGACGAGGTTGACGCACAGCACCACTACGAGCGGGTTGACATTGGCTATCCACCCGGGGCGTGCCGTCTCGCCGGCAAGCCTGATTACATACTTGGGCATGGTGGCGTAGAGTTGCTGTTGCACCATCCAAAAGCCGGTGACGATGAGGATGAGCACCAACAGGCGGCCGTTGGTGAACACCTTGCACAGCCCGTGCAGCACTTCGCGCACGCTTTTTCCCTCGCCGGCAGTGTGCGTGGAATGGTAGAACAGCAGCACAGCGATGAGGGCGGCCGCGCACAGTATGGCAGCAAACAGGTTGATGTGTATGTATGCCGCTTCGCCTATGACAGAGCGCATTGGGTCGATGACGCTTTTGCCGATAAACGAGCCTATGTTGACCATCATGTAGAAAATAGAATATCCCTTGGCACGAGTTTCCGATATGGTTTCGCGTGCCACCGATGCCGAGATTATCGACTTGATGAACGAGCCACCCACCATCACCACTATCATTGCAGGAATGATGAGGTATCGCTCGTGGCTCTCTCTCAGTCCGGTGAACACAGTCTGTTCGCCATATTTTACAAGCCCTTCTCCCTCAAGAATTAAGGGTAACATCCACAGCAGCATGTATCCGGCGGCAAGCAGCGCAAATGCCACCATGAGCGACTTGCGGTAACCGATTTTGTCGGCAAATGCTCCGGTGAACATCGGCAGCAGGTACAGTCCGCCCGAAAAGAGGCCGGAGATAATGCTTGCTTCTATGTCGGAGAATCCGAGCGTGTTTGACAAATAAAGCGTGATAACGATGAAAACGGCATAATATGCCATTCGTTCAAGCAGTTCGGCGGCATTGGCCGTCCAGAAAGCGCGTGAGTATTTCGTTGACATAATGTGAAAAAGCTAAATATTTGCAAAGATAGCGGGGAGGTGCAAATGTTACCGTAATGTTACGCGATTTTTTTGCCACAAAAACCTGCAAATCGTATTTTTGCAAAAAAATGGTATACGCAGAATGAATGAACGACTGATTGCCCTGCTTGTTGCGATGCTGTCGCTATTTACGGTATTTACAGCCAGCGCCGACGACGATGATGACGATGACGGCGACGACAAGGAAAAGACTGAGAAAGTGGATTATCGTCCGAAGTTGAACGGTACTATACGTGCAAAATATGAATACCAGCCCCAAATATCTGCCGGGCGTTTCCAAGTGCGCAATGCGCGAGTGAGCATTACCGGCAATGTGCACAAGACGGTTTCGTACAAGGCCGAAATAGACTTGTCGGACGAAGGGAAGATAAAGATGCTTGATGCTTTTGCGCGGTGGAAGCCAATAGACGGCGGGTCGTTTACCATCGGGCAGATGCGAGTGCCATTTACAATCGATGCCCATCGCTCGCCTCACCAGCAATACTTTGCCAACCGCTCGTTCATAGCCAAGCAGGTGGGCAATGTGCGTGACGTGGGTGCCACGTTGGGGTATAAGTTCGACCCGCTGTTCCCCATAACGCTTGAAGCCGGGGTGTTTAACGGGTCGGGCTTGACCAATCAAAAAGATTTCTGGAACAGCCAAATCAATTTTTCGGCAAAGGCACAGTTCCAGTTTACCGATGAAATAAATTTTGTGTTGAGTGTGCAGAAGATACGTCCGGAGATTATCAACATATATATGTATGATGCCGGTGTTACGTGGAAGTGGAACAACTGGACGGCCGAAGCCGAGTTCTTGCATAAGGTGTATTCTGACGACAGTTTCAAGTCGGTGCAGGCGGTAGATGCCTTTGTAAATTACGATTTTATGATTCGTAAGAAGTTGTTACACAAGATTTCGGCACTTGCGCGTTTCGACTATATGGGCGACCATAGCGACGGCACTCTTAACGAGCAGGGTCGGCTCTATATCACCGACTATGAGCGCAAGCGCCTCACTGCCGGTGTCACGCTGAGCATTGCCAAGCCGTTCATAGCCGACTTGCGGCTCAATTACGAGCAATATTTTTACAATGAAGGCGCGCAAGTCAAGATTTCGGAGCAAAACAAGATAGTGGCCGAGGTGATGATTCGCTTCTAATGCCGGTACTTGTTGCGAGGGTGGTGGCTGAGAATCTCTTGGCGCAGGCGGGAGCGGTCGATGTGTACATAAACTTCGGTGGTGGTGATGTTTTCATGCCCGAGCATTTGCTGTATCGCACGCAAGTTGGCGCCGCCCTCGAGCAGGTGGGTGGCAAATGAGTGGCGCAATGTGTGCGGACTGACATTTTTGTGTATCCCGGCCAATTCACACAAGTCCTTGATGATGTAGAATACCATTTGGCGTGTGAGTTTACCGCCACGGCGGTTGAGGAAAAGCAGGTCTTCGCAACCGCGTTTCACTGTCAGGCGGCACCGGTAGGTGTCGAGATATTTTTGTATTTCGGCAAGCGCCACCGGTGAAATTGGCACCAAGCGTTGCTTGTTACCTTTCCCCTCCACAATGATGTATTCGTCATCGACATATATTTGCGACATGCGCAATCCTGTCAGTTCGCTTACTCGCAGCCCGCACCCATACATGGTTTCAATAATGGCGCGGTTGCGCTGTCCCTCGGGCATGTCGAGGCCGATGCAGCTTATCATGGCATCTATTTCGGCAACCGACAATATCGACGGCAACTCGCGCCCTATGCGCGGCCCCTCGATGAGCACGGTGGGATTCTTGTCGATGTAACCCTCTAATTTCAAGTATTTGTAGAATGTTTTTATCCCCGACAATATTCTTGCCTGCGACCTTGGTGAGATGCCTATGTCGTGCAACCCGCTCAAGAAGTTGTGCAGGTCGTCTTCGGTGGCTTCGGTGAACTTTAGGTTTCCTGCTTTTAGGTAACCAAGCAATTTTGTAACGTCGTCATTATAAGCATTGACGGTGTTTTGCGTCAAGCCGCGTTCGAGCATCAAGTAAGAATCGAACCGCCGCAACACGTCATCGGTGTCATAAACCTCTTTCATGTCGACAAAGTTACAATGCAAAATATTACATACTTGCATAAACGGCGCATTTTCTTTACTTTTGTGCAATTATATTAAATAATGATTGAAAAGAAATGAGCAAGGTACTGATTATCGGAGCCGGCGGAGTGGGAACCGTGGTCGCTCACAAGTGTGCCCAAAATCCCGATGTGTTCAATGAGATTGTAATCGCTTCGCGCACCCGCAGCAAGTGTGATGCCATAGCCAAGGCCATAGGCAGGGACAACATTGTCACCGACAGCGTGGATGCCGACAGCGTGGAACAGTTGGTGGCTCTTTTCAAGAAACACCGTCCCGACATAGTAATCAATGTGGCTCTTCCATACCAAGACTTGACAATAATGGATGCTTGTCTTGAATGTGGCGTAAATTATCTCGACACGGCCAATTATGAGCCTAAGGATGAGGCTCACTTTGAATACAGTTGGCAATGGGCTTATAAGGAACGCTTTGAAAAAGCGGGTCT
This sequence comes from uncultured Muribaculaceae bacterium, assembly GCA_944321865.1. Taxonomy (GTDB): domain Bacteria; phylum Bacteroidota; class Bacteroidia; order Bacteroidales; family Muribaculaceae; genus Avimuribaculum. Next base: position 5,008 of record CALUMZ010000018.1, on the reverse strand, counting down.
GACGGCCATACTCGGTTGTGGTTTCGACCCGGGTGTGTCGGGTGTGTACACGGCATACGCAGCCAAGCATTACTTTGGCAGCATCGAATATCTCGACATAGTGGACTGCAATGCCGGTAACCACGGCAAGGCTTTTGCCACCAATTTCAATCCCGAAATCAACATTCGCGAAATCACCCAAAAAGGGAAATACTACGAAGATGGTAAGTGGATTGAGACTGAACCGCAAGAAATTCACAAGACACTTAACTACCCCAATATAGGCCCGCGCGAGTCATACTTGCTTTATCACGAGGAACTTGAATCGCTTGTGAAGAATTTCCCCACCATAAAGCGCGCTCGCTTCTGGATGACCTTCGGGCAGGAATACCTGACGCACTTGCGCGTTATCCAAGACATAGGCATGGCAAGCATCGAGCCTATCATGTATGAAGGCAAGGAAATAGTGCCGTTGCAATTCCTTAAGGCCGTGTTGCCCAACCCGAAAGAGCTGGGAGAGAACTACCATGGCGAAACGTCGATAGGTTGTCGCATTCGCGGTATCGACAAGGAAGGGAAACCGCTTACCTACTATATATACAACAATTGCAGCCACGAAGCTGCATACAAGGAGACCGGAATGCAGGCCGTGAGCTACACCACGGGTGTACCCGCAATGACCGGGGCGATGATGTTCCTCAAAGGGCTGTGGAAAAAGCCGGGAGTGTTCAACGTCGAGGAATTCGACCCCGATCCGTTCCTCGATGTGCTTAACAAGCAGGGACTGCCTTGGCATGAAATATTCAACGGCGACCTTGAACTGTGAGTGGTACGGCGCACGCGCCTATCCCGGTAAGCAACAGAGATGTAATGCAGGCTGTCTCAGTCTTTTGAGTCAGCCTGCATTGTTTTTTGGGGCGTTCAAAATTATCATTCCAATGTGGCAGTAGAGGGTGTATCAAAATTCTAACATTGATGTTGGGGGTGTATCAAAATAGCGATTTTATCAAATGTAGAGACGTGGCGTGCCGCGTCTCTATTGTAACAAAGGCACATAAGACATTTAATATCAATAATTTATTCAACCCGGTTGTAGAGACGCAAAATTTTGCGTCTCTACTGCCACGTTAGAATGATATTTTTTATACACCCCCACTTGATGAAATCGCATTTTGATGCATCCTCCGGTCTCGATTGAGTTATCGGCAGTGAAGAATCCTGTTTCGGCCGAATTGTCGGCAGTGACAAAGCCTGTTTCGGTCGAATTATCGGCAGTGGCGAAGACGGTTTCGGTTGAATTATCGGCAGTGGTGGGGTGGGAATTAAAAAAGGGAAGAAAAAATGTGGTGCATGTTTCCTTGCTTGGAAACATTTTACTATCTTTGCACGTCGATAAAATAGCGATTTTTTTACTATATGATGAAACAATTCAAGTCGCCGCCGGATGCCGGTGAAATGAAAGACCGGGTGTGGACGAATGCCAAGCCTGACGGAGGCGGCAACGCTGCCGATGCCTGCTTTGTGGGCGAGGCCATACGCCGGGCACGGTTGGCACGGAATCTCACACAAGAGGAGCTGGGTGCGCTCGTGGGTGTGAAACGCTCGCAAATATCAAAGTTGGAGAAAGGCGCGAGTGTCATCACGCTTCCCACTATGAGCAAGGTTTTCAAGGCCCTTGGGGTGAGTTCGGCAACGCTCGACCTCGGCACAGACGGGAAGGTGGCTTTGTGGTGACGATGTAACGAAGAGAAATGTGCGAAAATAATTTTACGAATCAAAAATAAATAATGGAACAAAAACGACATTACACGGGGCTTACCGATGCTGAGGTATTGGAAAGTCGCAGTAAACATGGCGTGAACATACTCACGCCACCCGAAAAAGACTCGTTATGGAAAAAGTTTTGTGAGAAACTCGTGGGTCCGTTCGGGCGATTCATCGATGGGTGGGAGAATGGCGACCCGTTGATATTCATCCTTGAGATAGCGGCATTGCTCTCGATAGCCATTGCATGTAGCGAATATTGGGGGTGGTTTGGGCTTACCCCGATAGGGTCGGCCTCGGTATTCCTTGAACCGGTGGGAATCTTGCTTGCCATTTTTCTTGCCACGGGTGTGGCTTTTTATTTTGAAGTCAAGGCCGACAAGGCTTTTGCCATACTCAACCAAGTCAACGATGAAGAACCTGTTAAAGTGATTCGCAACGGCAATACCATCGAGGTGCCAAAGAAAGATGTGGTAGTGGGCGATATTGTTATACTCGCGACGGGCGACGAGGTGCCGGCCGATGCCGAATTGCTTGAAGCTGTGACGTTGCGGCTTGACGAATCGACCCTTACCGGAGAACCGGTATGCGACAAGACTGTGAACCCTGCCGAATTTGACAAGGATGCCACATTCCCTTCCAATCATGTGATGAAAGGAACCAAGGTGATGGAAGGACACGGCGTGTGCCGCGTGTTTGCCGTGGGCGACAAGACCGAGAACGGCAAGGTGTTTGTTGCCGCACAGATTGACAACAGCGTCAAAACGCCGCTCAACGAGCAGCTCGACCGCCTGAGCCACCTTATCACATGGGGCAGCTACGTGGTGGCTGCGCTTATCATCGTGGGGCGTGTAATCATGTTCTTCACAAGTGCCGGCGGTGCTTTCTCTTGGCCCGATTTCCTTGCCTACCTGTTGCAGACGGCCATGATTGCCGTCACGCTGATTGTGGTGTCGGTGCCCGAGGGGTTGCCTATGGCTGTGACTTTGAGCCTTGCTTACAGCATGCGCCGTATGCTCAAGACCAACAACCTTGTGCGCAAGATGCACGCTTGCGAGACGATGGGTGCAACCACGGTTATTTGCACCGACAAGACAGGCACTCTCACCCAAAACCAGATGCGGGTGCACCGCACTAATTTCTACGGCCTGCCTGCCGAGCAGAAACTTGGCGACGACAGCATGAGCCGCCTCATTGCCGAGGGGATTGCCGTCAATTCAACGGCATCGCTCAACCTCGCCGACCCCGAAAAACCGCAAGTGCTGGGCAATCCCACCGAGGGCGCTTTGTTGCTGTGGCTCCGGAGTAACGGCGTGGATTATCAAAACTTGAAGGACAATGCGCCGGCAATCGAGGAATTGCCTTTCTCGACCGAGCGTAAATATATGGCCACGGTAGTGCGGTCGGCCGCGACCGGCAAGACTGTGCTGTATGTGAAGGGAGCTCCCGAAATCATTTATTCGTTGTGTGCCACGACGAGCGGCAATGTGACAAAGGAAGAAATCGATAGCCAATTGCTCGAATACCAGAATCAGGCAATGCGCACGTTGGGCTTTGCATATAAGGAACTTGCCGACGGCGAATCGCCCATTGTCGAAGGTAAGGTTGCCACCGACGGGCTGATATTCCTTGGTATTGTGGCCATTGCCGACCCGGTGCGTGCCGATGTGCCTGCCGCCGTGCATGAATGCTTGAATGCAGGCATAGCCGTGAAAATCGTTACCGGCGACACTCCCGGTACCGCCAAGGAGATAGGCCGACAGATAGGCTTGTGGAGCGATGGCGACACCGAACGGAACATCATAACGGGTCCCGAGTTTGCGGCCTTGTCGGACGAGGAGCTGTCGGAGCGCATACTCGACTTGAAGATTATTTCACGTGCCCGACCGATGGACAAAAAACGCCTTGTGGAAACGCTCCAAAAGAAAGGTCAAGTGGTGGCCGTGACCGGCGACGGTACCAACGACGCACCGGCGCTGAAGGCCGCCCAAGTGGGATTGTCGATGGGCGACGGTACGTCGGTGGCAAAGGAGGCGAGCGACATTACCATTATCGATAACTCGTTTGCCAGCATAGGCCGGGCCGTGATGTGGGGACGCTCGCTCTACCAGAACATACAGCGTTTCATCCTGTTCCAGATGACGGTGAACGTGGCTGCCTGCCTCATCGTGCTTGCCGGAGCGTTCATGGGTACCGAGTCGCCGCTCACGGTGACGCAGATGCTGTGGGTAAACCTTATAATGGATACATTCGCGGCAATGGCCCTTGCCTCGTTGCCGCCGTCGGAGTCGGTCATGAAAGACAAGCCCCGCGACCGCCGGGCGTTCATCATCGACCGTGTGATGGGTTGGGGCATAATTGGTACGGGCGTAATATTCTTCGCCTTGCTCATAGTGCTGCTCTACATATTCCAGCATGCCGACGTGACGAGCCTCACCGACCTTGCGCACTTGTCGCTCAACGCGCCCGACAAGCATCTCACGCCATATGAGCTGAGCATGTTCTTCACCATATTCGTGATGCTGCAATTCTGGAACATGTTCAATGCCCGCGCGTTCAAGACCGGGCGGTCGGCATTCCACTTCAAGGGTTGCAACGGCTTCGGGCTGATAGCGTTGATAATACTCATCGGACAGGTATTTATCGTCGGCGTGGGTGGCGAGATGTTCAGCGTTACCCCCATCAAGCCGCTTGACTGGGTGATAATCATAGTCGCCACTTCGATGGTGCTGTGGGTAGGCGAGCTGCTGCGGCTCTTCACCCGCAAGCGGTAATCCCCTCACGGACATCGAGTATAAAGACATAATAGGGGAATGACGTTCCCCCCCCCCTGATTGGTTGTAGAGACGCGATTAATCGCGTCTCTACTGCTATGTAGGGTAATTAGTTGTAAAATATGTAGTTATGGGGTGTGAGACGCACTGTGTGCATGGCATTGTGACGGTAGAGTGAGTATCAAAATTATCATTTCAATGTGGCAGTAGAGGGTGTATCAAAATGAAAACGGAGGGCGGCGAAGCCGTCCAATGTGCATAACCGACGGTGCAGCGACCATCGGGAGCAAACCGTCGGAGGAATGAGCAGCCACACAAATCGGCCTCGCGAGAGGTCGAATAATTCACTGTCGTACAACCTATTCGACCTCTCACGAGGCCGTCGGGTAGGTAGACATGCAACGTCCGCAGGTTCGGCTACGCCTCACGCAGCGGTTATGCACATTGGACGGCTCTGCCGCCCGCACACAATTTTGATACATCCTCTACAA
>CALUMZ010000017.1 GCA_944321865.1 uncultured Muribaculaceae bacterium | reverse complement strand
ATTCTCAGATACTTGCCAACCTACTGGTTGTACCTTTTAGAGTGCTATACTATTGATAATCAACGATGTACACATACTGCATCGGATTGTGCGTGGCAAGCCCCTTGCCGTGCAGCATCTCGTCAAAAACTTTGCAGAACTCGTCAGTCATAAAGAAAATTTCCGTAATTTTGTCTTCCGTAAGCATAGCGATAATTTCAGTTTTTTTGTTATTTATTTTACACTATAAAACTACTAATTATCGCTTTCCAAATAACCAACCATTTAAATTACAGTATATTTTCGTCGAACTCACGTTAATTTATGGCACGATGCCTGTATAATTCCACAATCCATGGTTTCTTGCAAATGTCTCCCGAAGCGTTACTGGGACATTTTGTTAACAATTATCACGGTACCACACTCACCGCAACCAATGAGGCGTGGGCTGTCGAGATTGGCATAATGCAAGAAACTTTGCAAGCGTGGAAAGACGAATATGGACAGGTGATTTTTGAGTACGATATTCCACGCCTCGGAAAACGTATCGATGTCGTGTTATTGCTTCGTGGGTTAATCTTCTGCCTTGAGTTCAAGGTCGGAGAGCGGGACATGCTTCAGTCCAACATAGAGCAGGTATTGGATTATGCGCTCGACCTGAAAAATTTTCATCTGTTAAGCCAAAATAGGACCATTGTACCAATTCTTGTGCCTACACTTTTCAAGAGAAGCTCAAGCGAGTTCTGCCCCTCGGTGTACGACGATTCCATATACAATCCATTGGTAACAGGAGCCAATGGATTGCAGAAGCTCATTGCCGATGTTCTGGCTCATGCCGGAGCAACAGACCCGGACCCACGTTTGGGAGCCGACTGGGTTATCAGCCCATACTCCCCCACACCGACCATCATTGAGGCAGCCAAGAAGCTGTATGAGAACCACTCGGTAGAGGATATAACCCGCCACGAGGCCGATAAGGTATCGACAGACCGCACCATTGCATATATTCTAGATGTCATAAAAACGAGCCGGGAAAATGGGCAAAAAAGCATTTGCTTTGTTACCGGTGTGCCGGGAGCGGGGAAGACGCTCGTCGGGCTGGACGTAGCCGTCAAGCAGTCTTATCAGAATGGCGATAAATTGATCGAGGACGAGGGTGCAGTTTATTTATCCGGCAACGGGCCATTGGTTGCGGTGCTTACCGAAGCTTTGGCTATCGACAATCAGAAGAAATGCAAAGCCCGGGGTGAGAAAAAGAACCTGTCGGACTCCCGGAGAGAGGTCGGCAAGTTCATACAGATGATCCACCGCTACCGTGACAATATGCTGGCCAAAATCAAGAACCCGATAGAAAACGGAATACTTGAAATCGACCCGCAAAAAGCAATGAAACTGGCAAAATCGGGTTATGGGGAAGTTGAACATGTGGCCATCTTTGATGAAGCCCAACGGTCTTGGACGCATAAAAGGCTCGCCGACTATCTCAAAAGAGGCGGTACATACGGCAACAAGCTCAAAGTAGCTAACTTTCCCTACTCCGAAGCAGCCTTCCTTATCTGGTCATTGGACCAACGGGAAGATTGGGCAACAATTGTATGCTTGGTCGGCGGTGGTCAAGAAATCAACACCGGGGAAGCCGGCATATCGGAGTGGATAAAAGCACTCAACGAGAAATTCACGCATTGGCGAATCTATATTTCCGACAAACTGACTGAGGCAGAATATGCCGAAGGCCGAATAAACGAACTGTTGGCAGACAATGACAAAGTTACATTCTCTCCGGAGCTTCATCTGGGTGTAAGCCTGCGCTCATTTAGAGCCGAGAACCTCTCGGCTTTTGTGCACTCTTTGCTCTCCTTCAACCCAGACGCTTCCACATGGTACAACACGATTAAAGAGCGCTATCCAATTGTACTGACAAGGGATATGGCCAAGGCAAGGGCGTGGCTGCGCAAAAACACCAGAGGGTCGCAACGGTCAGGCGTTCTTGTCAGCAAAGCTGCTGCACGGTTCAAGCCATTGGCAGTCGATATTCTTGAACAAGGAGATGAAAATGCCGTCCACTGGTTTCTTGAGGATAAAAATGATATCAGGTCATCAAACTACCTTGAAGATGCGGCTACCGAGATTCAGGTTCAGGGTCTCGAATTGGATTATACCTGTGTGCTATGGGACGCCGACATGAGATGCGAAAACGGCCGGTGGCGATATTACAACTTCAACGGCCGAACGGCATGGCGCGAAGAAACTGGCAAAACCGAAGGAAGTCTTGAACGAAGAAAATACATGTTGAATGCCTACCGCGTCCTGTTGACACGCGCCCGCATAGGCATGGTCATTTGTGTTCCAGAAGGCAATCACAACAAGACCATCGGCGGTTTTCCGGAAGACGCAACGCGACTGCCGGAGTTTTATGACGGCACCTACGAATATTTCAAGTCAATAGGACTTGAAGAGATGTAGCCATATTTTGAAGAGAAAAGTACACAGTGTATTTTTTTGTGCGTGCATTTTGTGCGACAAAGAAAAAAAATGGTAATATTGCATTTGTAACAACAATATGGCCGAAAAGAAACTATCACGGCGTGATACCAACCGTAGAGCCTTGAATATATGGATGTCCTGACGCATTTTAGGAGTATCGAAGAACTTACCAAAACACTCTCGCGCGAGCAAAAATTGCTGAGTGAAATGTTTGAGAAACGGAAACTCATGAAGTTTCCGTGGGGGCTTGCCGTTGACCTCGCCGGAGGGAATGAAACCCGAGTGAGGAAACTGGTTGACTATGGCGTATTGGTTGAAACCGGCAACACGGTTGAGATTGAAAGCGACTACTTGAACTTCTTTGAGGAGGTCTTGAATGTCAACGAGGAGATTAGCGTGTTGAGCGTGCAAGAATGCATCAACACTTTGAAAGAGAACATCGGGTATTTCCTGCAAGAGACAAATCCTAACCGCAAGGCCGGGTATCAGGACAACGTGCGGCAACTTTTAAAAAAGTCGGGGTTCAGGACACTGAAGAATGTGGTTGACTTGAAACGCAACATGGACAACACCTATAAGCAGGAACCCAATTACGCCATCAAAAAGAAGAAGCTGCAAAATCTCGATGAAAAAAGCCACAGCATTCGCGCAATGATACGCGAATGCGAAAAATTGATGGATAAAGAGCACGCCTTCTTCATCATGGCAAACGACCCGCACATGGCCAAAACTTGCAGCGACGTCAGGCACGATTTCGTCGAAGCCTACCATGCACTGATGGAGATTGACCGGCAGATTATTTCCTATATCAATCAAATTGACCGGCAAAACCAACTTTACAAAAAGATAAGGAAGCTGAAATACCTGCAAGACCAACTGCTTATCAAAACCGACACTAACCTTGTGCAAGTGCTGGGAGAGAGGAATCCGCTTTGGATGGAGCCGCGCCAATACAGCAAAATCCGCCTGTCAATAGAAATGCTGCGGGAAAATGAGCAGTTCGCAAAATTGCTCAGGCGAATTGCCGAGCGCAACGGAATAGAGAAAACGACACGAACCGAGGCCGAGCCTTTGACCGACGATGATTTACAAGAACACACCCTGCGGCTGAAGGAGGTGGATTCGGCAGAGGTGTGGAATGCGTTCTTGGCATCAAGTTATGACTTGTTTGGCTTCATTTTGAGGTACGACTATAAGGCCAAGCGCACTATTGAAGATTATGCTGCCCTATTCTGCCAATTGATTATCTTGCACCCCGACGAATGCCGGATAACAGGAAAATATGAAATTTACCAAGACATCGAATACCCCATAATTTATGCGAAGTAACACCCAACGGATATACGAGCGGCTAAGCCGGGGAGAATTTCTTTCGGTTGACAGCACAGATGCCTCTACCCGTCACTTATATGAGGATATTGAGGAGAACATGGACGATTATGCCGATTACTTCAAAGAAATCGGCCTGCAATTAGAGTCCGGCAATGGCTACTTTTATTTTTCACGGATAGGAGAAAGCAAGCAAACCATCGAGCAGAAGTTAGACAGTTTCTCAAAATGGCTCGATTACTTGGACTTCCTGAAATGCTACAACCAGTCGTTCTCGGCCGGTTACCAATTCCGCAAAAGCCATTTGGTAGAACAAATCAGTCTTGATATCGAGCTGAAAGAAAAGGCAAACCATCTGTTCAAGAAATATGGCGTGGGGTCCAATGTCGAGATAGTGAACAAGTTGCTCCAAGAAATGCAAAGCATGGGGTTTGCCGAGTGCATAAGCGAACTCGAGGAGACTTTTAAGATTACTTCGGCATTTCGCTATGCAGAGGAATTAGTTGAAATGATTCAAATAGCAAACGAGGATGAAGTACCTGAATAAGATTATTTTCATTAACAGCGCCAATATTCCATACGCTGAAATTGCCGTGGATGGCAATGTGCACTTCACTGGAACGCAGGGTGTGGGCAAAAGCACTGTGTTGAGGGCGTTGCTGTTTTTCTACAATGCCGACAAACAGCGTTTGGGCATACAGCAGGGACAGAAACCGTTTGACGAATTCTACTTTCGCCAGTCAAATTCCTATATCCTTTATGAGGTAATGCGCGACAACGGAGCCTACACAATATTGGTCAGCAGGTACCAAGGTCGTACTTCATGGCGGTTCATCGACGCTCCATACAGGCGTGAATGGCTCATCACCGACGACAAACAGGTACTGAGCGACTGGGTAAAAATTCGCGAGCACATCGACAAGAATGTGACAGTTTCGGCAAGAATAGAATCGGGGGTGATGTTCAAAGATATTATTTTCGGCAACACGCACGACCCTAAGTATACTCGCTACGCATTGGTGCAAAGTTCGCATTACCAAAACATTCCTCGAAGCATACAAAACGTTTTCCTGAACACGAAACTTGATGCCGACTTTGTCAAGAACACCATCATACAGTCAATGGCCGATGATGACCTGCCAATTGACTTGCAAACTTACCGTAGGCTTGTCACCGACTTCGAGCGAGAGTATGACGAAATAGATTGCTGGTTCCGCCAATCGCGTGATGGCAGTTATCCGGTACGCCGACAGGCACTGAAAATTGCCGAAATGGGGCGTACAATTGTGGCACTCGACCGGCAATTGTCGGACGTGTGGCACATGCTCAACCATGCCGTGGCCGACAGCGAACAGCGCATACCGCTTTTGGAAGTCGAAGCGGAAAAAGCCAAAGCCGAAATTGAAAAAGAGCAAAGCCATGGAAAAGAACTCAAGGAGGGGTATGACAAAGAAAAAGACAGCCTCAACCAAGAACTTGGAGCAAAAAAGAGCAAACTGAAAGAAATAGCGCAAGCACGAGATAATTTTAAAGCCGCCGGCATTGATGACATACTTGCCCGTGCCCGCCGCGAGACCGCTCTCAAGCAGGAAGCAAAAGAGAAGCAAACGCTATTGGACGATTTGTTGAAAACATATGCTTCGATAGAGGAGAAATACAATATTGCAAAAGACAAGCTGAAGAATTCCCGCGAGGCATTCGAGAATGCCTTGAAAGAAGCATATCACCTGAAACAAGACGCGCTCAATGCAAGGCGCAAAGACTTGGACGAGAAGCGCACCAAGAGCCGGGACCAAATCATGGATGCGTCCGGCAAATGGCGGCATGAATCTGACGAACGCCTGCAAATGTTGCTGGTCGAACAGAACAAAGCCGACAGTGCCCTGAAGGAACTACGCCGGTGGCACCCCATGGCCGATGAAATAAAGCAGGTTGACGAGCAACTAATGCAGCTTGACTTGACCGAAAAAGAGAATGCAGCCAAGCAGATGGCAGTAGAAAGCACGATTGCCCGGGTTACCGCCGAGTATGAGATGAAAGAAACCGGAATCAGGCAGACCACCCAACGCGAGCAGGAACGCTTAGATGCCGACCGCACACAAATTCGCGCACAAATCGGGAAGATTAACGACCTGCTTTCACATTTCGACGGATCCCTTTACAAGTGGCTCTGTGAAAATGCAGCCGGGTGGGAAAATACCATCGGCAAGGTCGTCGATGAAGAACGAATTTTATATGCCCAAGGGCTCGACCCACAGCCGGACGGAGCTTCCAACAGTCTGTTTGGCATAAGATTAAACCTCGACAACATTGCCTCGGTGCATCGCACGCCCGATGAATATAGAGCCGAAAAGAAGAATCTGGAAGAGCAAGTGTTGCAGATTAGTCGCCGACTCATGCAATTGCCCGTCACCCTTCAGGAAGATATATCCCGGCTCAGGAAAAAATATGCCGAGAAACTCAATCCGCTCCGTCAGGAAGCGGCATCATTGAAAGTTGAAAAAGAGCAAATCCCCGTCAAGCGGCAAGACCTGCAAAACAGCCGGCACAAACTGGAGATGGACGAACTCGAGATGATTGCCCAAGAAAAAGACACGCGCGAACGCAACTTCAATGAAGCTGTGCTGAAAGTACAATCTGAGAAAAATGCCCGCGAAAAGAATGAAGCTAAAGTCAATAAAGACCTTAAAGAGCTTGACACTTCATTCAACAAGGCCTCAAAAGCTCTTGATGAGGAACTGCGCGCGTTCAAAGAATCGCAAGACTCTGAAGCGGCTGCGCATAATCGGGAGTTTGAAACTCAGATGGTGCAACTCGACGAGCAGCGAAAGGCAGAACTTGCAGGCAAAGGGGTCGACACAAATCTGCTTGAACAATATCACAGAGCTTTGAAAGACTTGAATGCTTTGTTGGATAAGATTAACGAAGAACGTCCGATGGTTGTCAGGTACCACGATGCCGAACAAAACCTTTTTGCCAAGGAACCTGAAATCAAGAATAACATCAAGGCTATCGAGCAACAACTATCAACGGCGCAACAGCGATACGACGACAAACGAATCCGCATCGAGGAGAAATGCAAGGAACTGGAAGCGCATAGGAATGCAGTGCTAAAGGAGCTGACGCGCAGGAAAGAAGGCTTGAACCGTTACCGGCAGATGGTCGAAACCGAACATTTGGTACCCGACTCTTTCCTCTCCGACGACAAGTCGATGACGACAAACCGCGATTGCCAAGAGCTTCTGAGCCAACTTCGTGGTACGGTCAATCAAAAACGCGAGTCGATAGAAAGACTAAAGGGTACGGTGCTTGATTTCAATCGCAATTTCAAGCCTCAAAATGCCTTCCATTTCAACACAATGCCTGCAACAGACAACGACTTCTTGCAGATAGCCGTTGACTTGCAAGACTTCATGGACAATAATAAAATCGAGGAGTTTCGCAGGCGCACCAGCGAACATTACAAAGACATTATGGGACGCATCTCGACCGAAATCGGATCGTTGATGAAACGCCGGTCGGATGTCGACGGAGTCATTCTCGACATAAATCGTGATTTTGTGGAAAAAAATTTCGCCGGGGTAATCAAGAGCATCGAACTTAGGGCAACCGAATCGTCCGACAAGCTCATGCAGCTGCTTATCTCCATTCATGACTACACTGTGGAGAATGCACTCTCAATCGGAGAACTCAATCTTTTCTCAAATGACAACCGTGATGATATGAACCGCAAGATAGTGGATTACTTGAAGAGCTTGTCTCACCGGTTGCAAAACGAGCCCAATCGCCCGACGGTGTCGCTGGGTGACACCTTCCGCCTGCAATTCCGCGTAAAGGAGAACGACAATGACACCGGTTGGGTCGAACGCATCAACAATGTGGGATCGGACGGAACAGATATTCTTGTGAAAGCAATGGTCAACATCATGCTCATCAATGTTTTTAAGAAAAAGGCAGCCCGCAAGACAGGCGATTTCATCGTGCACTGCATGATGGACGAGATAGGCCGCTTGCACCCCAACAATATCAAGGGCATCCTGCAATTTGCCAATTCGCGCAACATCTATCTCATCAACAGCTCGCCAACGTCATATAACCCTTATGACTACCGCTACACATATCTTTTGAGCAAGCAAGGAGTGAAAACGAGAGTAGACAAACTGCTGAAACGGATAAAATAATAGCTTTTATGGCAATAAGTGCATCAATAATGGCATTGGTGGCCGGAGAGCAGGTGGCCGGTTCAAAGCTCAATGGCAAGTTATGTGACGAGTTGATGGCCGAGGGCATGCTATCGGTCATTTCACGCGGCTCAAGAAAATCATATCGTGCCCGTGATACAGAAGCCTTAAAAAGGTTTCTTATCGACAAGGACGAAAGCTATCGCATCCTTGACGTTGCGGCTACAGATTCCCGTGCTTCGATGGCTGCCGAAACCGACAACTCCAAACTTGTAATGGTTCGTTCCTGCCCGGGATTCCCGGTAAACAGCTATGAACCTATCGAGTGTTCTCTCAGCGGAAAAGCATTTGCAGTAAATCCGCAAGAAGGAAGTTTCCTTTTTGTCACAGAATGGGAACAGTTCACAATTCCCGAAGATGTAGTGGTAATTGGCATCGAGAACATGGAAAATTTCAGACTGATTCGCAGGCAACAAAGCTTTTTTGAAACATATCTTCAAGCACACAGGCTTTCAAGCAGGGCACTTTTTGTGTCGCGCTATCCGCAATCGACCGACCTCAGGAAGTGGCTTTGCACCATTCCAAACCATTACCTTCACTTCGGCGATTTTGATTTGGCCGGGATAAGCATTTTCCTTTCTGAGTTTTACCAATATATAGGCAAGGAACGCTCTTCATATTTGATACCCGACGATATTGAAACGCGCCTGAAGTCAGGCTCCGGGAAAAGGTACGACGAACAGTACCGCCGCTTTAAGGATACCAAAGCCGACACGCACGAATTGCAACGGTTGATTGATTTAATTAATCGCGAGCGAAAAGCCTACGACCAAGAAGGCTATATTGCGCCACAACTCACCAACGTTTAACCCAAATCGGTCACTAGATTTTGGTTAAAAAGCATTTTCAAAATAAATATTTGCGGATTAATGACCGTTTTTTTTTACTTAATTACACAGGTAACACTTCGCCAAACTATCGTTATATCTAAAGTAAACGTCTTAATTTATTTTCCAAATCACGATATGCTGCCGCTTCAACAAGCAAATGAACATCACAGACTTCGGCATGTCGAATTTGCGCATTCTCCCAAAAAGCTGCCAAATTGTAACAATCAAAAGCATCGCAATAAACCGTATTACAAAAGACCAAAGCATTATAACATTCTCCGTCTGTTGCACTTCCGGCACCCGGTGGGACATCTCCTGATATATAGACATCCGGATTTGTCCGCAGTGCAATATGTTTTTGGATTAAGTCAGGCTTGTACGTAAGAACTGCGTAGCAAAATTCCACCTCATCCTTGTCATATCCCAAAGCAACCAATTCATTCATGTCACCATCCAATACTTCGTCCATATCCCAATCCCTAAAATAAGTACATACATCTTGATAATCAAAAAAATTAACGGGCCTATCAACCGGACAATTCCAACGTCTCTTCCAGTAATCCAAAAGTGCTTTACATCCTTTCCTATTACACTCAACAATGGGAAGAAAACTTTCTGACCAATTATCATCGTCCAAAAGGATTTCATTACATAAAGAAAGTTTATACAACGGTAAAGGAGATTCACAGCAACCAATATCATTTAGAATCCTTGTGTCTATAATACCCGACTCTAACAAATCAATAACTTTTTCTGCTTGATTCTGCATTACTAATGTAATCAAGCTGCTGCATTTAACTGACAGTTCATCATACATACACCTTACAATCTAAAAAAAATTAATTCTTCTGTTCATTAAAAAAGACACAATGTTTCACCTCATCGCTATGTACAAAAATAATGATTTGTCACGTATTTGTAACTTAAAAAAACAAGCTCACCCATTCTTACTTAAATTTCAACCCAAAACGGTCATTAGACCGTAGGATGGTTAAATTGAAAGCTCTTTGGCCATTTTGCAGGCTGATGACAAATAATAATTAAAATTATTTTTCGGTACGCAAAAAGGTTGCACCCCGGCCACCTACCTTTGCATTGTCAAAACGAGCCGTCTGCCATCACTAACAAAAAAACACAGATTCATCCACGCCATACAACCGCCTGTACGTCTCTAACGAGCCATCTTGCCTGCATTCGTTTAACTTCTTGCGGATAATCCTTTTCAAGGTCGAGAATGTTTCTATGTAAAAACAAGACCAATGCCCGGCCTCGTAATCATCCTCCGAACAGCAAGGCACATACATCGGCACACACCATGCCGACGGAATATGATAAAGTCTTTGGAATAAAAATTCCGGCATCGGCATTTGGCTTTCGGCTATGTGAAGCATTTTCTTGTCCCAGCCGTCATAATCTTGCCCGACCAAACCGGACATTTTCAACTTTTGTTCAAGCAGTTGCCAGAACGGGAGCCTGTGGTGGTGATGAACAGTGTGGCACAACTCATGCAAGATGGTGCCGGTGATGCGCCTTTCATGGCCGAACAGCACAAAATAAAAACTAAACATCACATAGTTGTCATACGTGCAGCAGGCCAAGGCATCCCTCCGCCATTCATAACTGATGCGGGTATCACGGTAGCCATTGAAACCGCATTCCGCCGCATATCTCCCCACTTCACCGGGCAAACACCGGGCGGCACCCATGTACAAGTGTAGCAACACCTCCTTTTCCAACAATTCCCGTGCCGCCTTGTAGAAATGCCGTTTGTCTTTAAGCGTGAATGCCTCAGGCGTGATTTGCCGGTAATGTTCGCCGACCTGAATGACACGGTTGGGATGCCAACACGTCGCCGCTACCTCTGCCAACCGGGCGTTCAGCAGCCTCCGCCGTTTCATAAACTCTTTCCAAGTATAAATTTGTTCCATGATTAACCTTAATTCTTCGGAGGCAAAATTAAGCGCATGATATGCCATGCCAAGGCACAAGTAACCTCGATTTTTCGTAATACAATGTTTCGTCGAGGGAAAAATAATCCGTATATTTGTGATGCGTCTCGGCAATGCAAAAAATGTGCAAGCCCATTTTTTATATTGCTCTCGACTTTCGCTATATTTGTAATGAACGTGTTAAGTATTACAAGGATATGATACAGAAATTCATCGAAAGTTACATCAAGGCATTCGGGACGGCAACACCGCTGCCCGTCGCTTTCGGGTACAGCGACAAGGCATGCTCGGGAATCGGCAAAATGCCGCACTGCATGGTCGGAGCGATTCGCAAAGTTTGTGAAGGTGAACCACTGACGCTTTGCGCCGAAAATGTGTCGTGCGGCGGCGGAAGGTTGTACACGGCCTTTGCCCCCATGCAAGAGCGGACTCCCATATTCGTATCGGAAGTGGAACACTACAAGCAGACTCCCGAGCAGGTGAAGGAATATATCAGCCGGCTTGGCATTCGGCTGACCGACAAGCCGTATCTGAATTTTGTGCGCATCGACCAAATCAGCTCGCTCAACGACGTAGAGGGTATTCTGTTTTTCGCAACTCCCGACATCCTTTCGGGGCTGTGTTCATGGGCATTCTATGACAACAACGGTGACGATGCCGTTGTCACACGCTTCGCATCGGGGTGTTGCAGCATAGTCACCTTTGCAGTGCAGGAAAACAGGAAAGGAGGCCGCAGTTGCTTCATCGGGCTGCTCGACCCGTCGGCCCGCCCGTTGGTTCCGGCCAATGAACTTTCGTTTGTCATACCTGCCTGCCGCTTCAAGGAGATGACGTTGACCATCGACGATTCGGCACTGTTCAAGAAAGCATTCTCTGCGGTAAAGCGACGCATCGACGGGGAGAAACAGCAGGAACATTAGACACCCGCTTGATTTGTAAAAAACAGGCACAAAAAATATATATACACACAGACATGAACGACAGTCGAAGAATCTTTGTCACCGGCGGAGCGCACGGAATAGGCAGAAGCATAGTCGAAGCATTTGCCGGCCGGGGCGACAAGGTGGCATTTTGCGATGCCGACGAAGAACGGGGCAAGGTGATTGCAGGCACAACTGGAGCCACCTTCCATAAGGCAGATGTCACCGATGCAGCACTGCTCGAAGCGTGCCTCCAAAGGCAATTCCTTGCCGAAGGCGACATAGACATTTTGGTGAATAACGTCGGAATCGGGTTATTCAAGCCGCTCACCGAGGTGACGGTAGAAGAGTTCGACCGGGTGATAAACACCAACCTGCGGCCGGCCTTCATCACTGCTCGGATGTTGGCGCGACACCGCCATGCAAACGGCAACACGGCATACGGACGAATAATAAACATCTGCTCCACACGATACCTGCAAAGCGAAGCCGGCACCGAGGCCTACTCCGCATCGAAAGGTGGAATTTACTCCCTGACGCACGCTTTGGCGGTGTCGTTAGCTCCGATGCGCATCACCGTCAACGCCATTGCTCCGGGGTGGATTCATGTGCAAGAAGATGAGATTCTGCGACCCGAAGACCATGCCTTTCACTTGTCGGGTCGCGTCGGGATGCCTCAAGACATTGCCCGCATGTGCCTGTTCCTGTGCGAACCTGAAAATGAGTTCATCAACGGCCAAACCATAGCCATCGATGGCGGAGCTACAGTCAAAATGATATACCCGGAATAAGAGAGGTGGGATATGCTACAAAACCGAGCGTCATGAACAGCCTGAGGCTGTCAGCAAGGCTTCTGAACGCCAACCACAAAAGTTTTTTGCCAATGCCACCGTAAATATACCTGCAATGCCAAGTTTTTTCGTTATCTTGGCACAACAAAATCAGTAGCACCGATGGAGAAACTAATGCAATATGTGTGGCAGCACAAGTTGTGGAACACGTCGCAAATGCACACCAACGACGGGCGGCGAATACGTGTAATCGACCCGGGACTGCCCAACACCGATGCGGGCCCCGACTTCTTCAACGCCAAAGTGGAGATAGACGGCGAGCTGTGGGTGGGCAACGTGGAAATGCACATTCGCGCCACCGACTGGCACCGGCACGGACACGACCGTGACCGCGCCTACGACTCGGTGATATTGCATGTGGTGGAAAAAGACGATGCGCCGGTGTTCCGCAGCAACGGCGAGCAGATTCCGCAAATGGTACTCGCCTGTTCGCCTCACTTCCACGACAAGTATATGCACCTCGTCAACAATCCGTCGTCGACACTGCCATGCGCGGCAATGATCAAGGATATTCCGCAACTGAAAATCACAGAATGGGTCGAAGCACTGGCCTTTGAAAGGCTCAACGAGAAAGTACAACGCATATTTGCGCTCTACGACACCTTTTGCGGCAGTTGGCAAGACATCTGCTACGTCACGATAGCCCGCAGCCTTGGGTTTGGCATCAACAACGACGCATTCGAGATGCTTGCCCGGCGCACCCCATTGCGGCTTATGCACAAGCACAGCGACTCGATATTCCAACTCGAAGCGTTGCTCTTTGGGCAAGCCGGATTCTTCGACACGCCCATACAAGGAGCCGACGACTATTACCTGCGCCTTGCCCGCGAATACCGATTTCTGTCCGACAAATTCCAATTGCGGCACATGGAGGCGTCCATGTGGAAATCATTCAGGGTAAGACCCCAGAATTTCCCATATCGCCGCATAGCCTTGCTTGCACGAATGGTTGAAGGCGGTTTCGACTTGATGAACCGCATTCTCGAAGCCACCGGCGAGAAAGAATTACGCAACCTGTTTTCAATAGAATTAAGCGGGTATTGGTCGACGCACTACACCTTCGGTGGCGCACCCGCCGAAGTGCCCACGAGAGTAGTCGGCAATGCGTCGATCGACATTCTGCTCATCAACACCGTTGCTCCGCTATACTATGCCTATGGCTCAAAATGCGGCAATTACGACATCGCCAACCGCGCCATAGAATTGCTTGAAAGCCTACGCCCCGAGTGCAACAGCATAGTAACGACATTCACCAACGCCGGCATCAAGTGTCCCGATGCGCTCACTTCGCAGGCTCTCATTCAATTGCGCCGCCAATATTGCGAAGCCCGCAAATGCCTGTACTGCACCATAGGCCACCACCTGTTGAGCATTGCGGCAACACAAGAGTTGAAATAATTGCATTTTGAACACATTTCCGCCAAAATATATTACATTTTGATAAAATATATTTGTTATTAATGTTTTTTTGTCTATCTTTGCCACAAAAGAAAAGAAACTATGGCACTGATAATACCCCTAAAATACAAGCAAAAGTTATTGCCCGAAACCACCGAAGTGGCAATCAAGCTAATCAAAGACAAGTTCCAGAAACAACTTGCACGCGCACTCAACCTGCGCCGGGTGACAGCACCGCTGTTCGTGCTATCGGGAACCGGCATTAACGACGACTTGAACGGTACGGAACCTCCCGTGTCGTTCAACATAGCCTGCATGAACTCGCGCCGTGCCGAGGTCGTGCACTCACTCGCCAAGTGGAAACGCATGAAATTGGGCACCTACGACATTGCCCCGGGGTATGGCATATACACCGACATGAATGCAATTCGCACGTCGGAAGAACTCGACAACCTGCACTCGCTATATGTCGACCAGTGGGACTGGGAGCAAACCATAACGCCGGCCGACCGCTCGCTTGCCTACTTGAAGCAGACCGTGGAAAAAATTTACCACGCCGTGAAAGAGACCGAATGGATGATATACGAGCGGTTCCCTCACATCACCCCGAGGCTGCCCGAGGCAATAACGTTCATTCACTCCGAAGAACTGTTGCAGCTATACCCCACCCTATCGCCCAAAGAGCGCGAAGCCGAAGCCGCACGCCGGTATGGTGCGATATTCATAATCGGTATAGGTGGAGTGCTCAGCAATGGAGAAAAACACGATGGACGCGCTCCCGACTACGACGACTGGATTACCAAGAACAGTGACGGATACCAAGGTCTCAATGGCGACATCATATTATGGGACAGCATTCTGCAAACGCCATTTGAATTATCATCGATGGGCGTAAGGGTTGATGCGAAATCACTGGTCGACCAACTTGAGGCGTGCGGTTGCCCCGAACGTGCCCGACTCCCATTCCACAAGTCGCTTCTCGACGGAGAACTGCCCGAATCGATAGGGGGCGGCATAGGCCAAAGCCGCCTGTGCATGTTCCTGTTGCAAAAAGCCCACATAGGCGAAGTGCAGGCAAGCATCTGGCCCGAAGAACAAATCGACATCTGCGCCCGGCACGGAATCCACTTAATGTGATTCGTGGGGGGCTTGAACTCGGCATTGACACACTGCATCAAGGCATTTCACGACCTACCTAAACGTCAACACCGATGCCTTGTCGGGAGTTATCATGGCTGCGGCGTCCATCAATTGCTGCGGAGTAATTGATGCTATGCGTTCGGCAGTAACTTCATTATCATCGACATGCCCGTAATACAGGAAACTCTTCCCCACCGACAATGCAAGAGCCTCATTGTTGTCGCTTGCCACAATAAGCTGTCCGATGAATTGCTTCTTGGCCGCGTCCAATGCCTTTGCCGACATCGGAGTGTCGGCAAGACGGCTTATTATGTCACCGATTACCCGCACCGACGCTTTCACATGGCACAAGTCGCTGCCAAAATAAATCTGCATGATTCCGCAGTCCGACAAAAGGGCAGAACCGGCTTCGACCGTATAGGCGTAGCCCCTGCGCTCACGAATGGCAACATTAAGCAACGAATTCATTCCGGGTCCTCCGAGCAGATTGTTAAGCAACAACACTGCATAACGGTTGTCATCGTGCATGCTGCACACTTGCGCCCCATATATCGTATGGGCCTGATGCGACCCTATCTGTTGTTCAAGCCTGAATGCCGGAAGCGCACCGGGCGCTTCACGCTTGAGCCTTGCAAGGGAATGATTAAGGCAACCCATATAGCGTTCGACAGTGCGGAACACCATATTGGGCTTCATGTCTCCAAGCACAAAGAACACCATGTTTGACGGCACATAAAGATTCCTCAAATACCGGTGGCAGTCATCGCTTGAACACTTGCGCAAGTCTTCTTCCACTCCGAGAATGTTATGTCCCAGTTGGCTGCCGGCCCATATCAAATCTTCAAAATCGTCATATACCGCCTCGGCAGGAGAATCCCTGTAAGAAGCCGCCTCGTCGAGCACCACTTCACGTTCCCGTGCAATCTCACGCTCAGGAAAAATGGAATAAGCAACAAGGTCGGCAATCAATTCAACCGCCCTTCCAAGATGCCGGTTAGGGAAAATGGAATACACCGTGGTATTCTCCTTGGTTGTATAAGCATTCAGTTCTCCCCCCACCCGTTCCATGCGGTTAAGTATATGCCAAGCCTTGCGATGTCGCGTGCCCTTGAAGATAGTGTGTTCCACAAAATGCGCCAACCCGAATTGTCCGGGCAATTCGTCGCGGCTGCCGGCATCGACCGACAACCCGCAGTAAGCCACACTCGACGCTATGGGCATGAATATGACGCGCAAGCCGTTGGGCAAAGTATGAGTATAATAAATCTCGCCGTTCATTGCGGTTATCCGAATTTTTACGACAAAAATACGAAAAAACTTGAAAAAGAAACCGGCTACCTAACCAAGGCAACCGGATCTAAATAAACACGGAAATTATAGCTTTGAATTTTGTCTAAAATCCCCTTTAGGAATTCATCTTTAACATAAAAGACAGGTTTCTAGCAGTTTTCTTAAGGTTAAACATTCAATGCAAAAATAGCAATTGCGTCAACCTCGATATTCGTAAAATTGCGTCTTTTTTTGGTAAAATCGCGCATTTACCTACGCCTTCGGGTGGTAAATTCAGGTCATTTGCAAATTATCTAACTTGTAAGCAACTAACAGCCAGTGCGATACGGTTTACCATTTGCCTGTTTCTTGTTAAGCAGCAATTTTCCGTTACAAGTTATATCAATTACTTTTTGGTAACCATTGTTTCCTCGTCATTGTCCACCGGGCTCTTAAAAAGGCCTTTCGCGGAATAAGAGGAAACCAAGGATTCTCATTCTCCCGAATCAAAATTTACCGGTATTTCACGATTTATGCTCATTTCAAGCGAAATAAGCGTCTCGGTAGCATTAACGCCGGGAATATGCTGGATTTTATCGTTCAATAATTCCATGAGATGCTGATTGTCGCGCGCATACAATTTAATAAGCATCGTATATGGGCCGGTAGTAAAATGGCATTCCACCACTTCTCGAATTTTTTCCAACTCCGGCACCACGTCGCGATACATCGACCCACGTTCGAGCTTCACTCCTATATAAGTACATGTCGCATACCCGAGCACTCTTGGGTCAACATTATATCCCGACCCCGTTATGACATTCATGTCAATCATCCGCTGAATGCGTTGATGTATTGCCGCACGCGAAACGCCACACTCTACTGCCACGTCTTTTGACGGGATTCTGGCGTTTTTCATAATTATCTGCAATATCTTGCGGTCAAGATTATCTATTTTCTCCATTGCTATTATGGTTTAATTTAATGCAAATATATGGCATTTTTTCAACAATTTACACATCTCATTGTCATTATGTCCTGTTTTTGCCACGTTTTAACCATTTTTTTGACACGCAAAGCCACCATGCGGCAATCGCGTCACCATAACAACAAAAGCGCATGGAGGCTCCAAAAGAACACCATGCGCTTTTGTCTTGTTTGTTGCCACTACACCTCGCTATGTGGGGAGGCGTAGCTGTATTATTTCTTCTTGGCTGGTTCCACGCCTATGGTTTCCAACTCAAAAATAAGAGTTTCGTTAGGTTCGATTCTCGGCATGCGTCCATCTACACCGTAGGCCAATTCGCCCGGTACATAAATTATATATTGCGCACCCGGACTCATCATCAACAATGCTTCCTTGAAGCCGGGAACCACGCTTACTGGACTCATGGCAACAGCCTCTTTCGATTCATCAAACACCGAGCCGTCGATCTTCGTACCCTTATACTTCACCATCACACGGTCGGTGGTCTTGAATTGCTTGCCGTTTCCGGGCTTGAGCACCTTGTAGGCCAAACCGCTCTCTGCTACCTTCACCGTGGTGTCTTTCTTAACCAACTCATCAATGAATTTTTTCCCTGCAGCCTTGTTTTCAACAGCCTTGGGGTCGCGTTCTTTTGCAGCGCGCATTTCCTTTTGCATCAACATGTTAACCATGCCTTGCATTGACATTACGTTAACCGACGAATCGCTCGTGAAAGCTTTCTTGAACTCAGTTATGAACAGATAAGAATTAAGCTCCACCTTGTTCTGCTCCTTGAGCCCCTTCATCATATCAACAATTTGGGCACCCACCATCACACCGCGACGATAGCTGTCTTCGGTTGTGTCGATATTGACTGCCATCTCAAAACCACGGATAAATGCATCCTTGTCAAAGGCGGTATCCTCTCTTGCAAATTGTTCAGACAAACCGTAACCATACATCCGGCCCATGGTTATGCTCAATGTATCAAGCGAATTAGCCACTTTGCCACTGTCCGAAACCCCGTTACAACTCATCAAAGACGAAACGGCAACAGCAGCAACGGCCACCAAAACTGAAATCTTTTTCATCGTACTTTCTATATTTTGATTTGTTTTAAAGTTATTTCTGAAGAATCACAAAATCACCCTACTTTTATCAATTTAATATCAAATATGAGTGTCATGTTCGGCCCGATGATGCCACCGGCACCCTGCGGCCCGTATGCAAGATTAGAAGGGACAAATATGCGCCATTCGGCTCCCGGCTTCATCATTTGCAACGCTTCCACCCAGCCCGGAATCACCTGCGACACGCCGAACGTGGCCGGCTCGCCGCGCTCAACCGAACTGTCAAACACACGGCCGTCGATAAGTGCACCCGTATAATGCACAGTAACCTTGTCGGTCACCTTGGGCGAAGCCCCTTCGCCCTCCTTGATTACCTCATACTGCAAACCGCTTGCCGTGGTATGCACTTCAGGGCGTTTTGCATTTTCGGCAAGATATTGCTCTCCAGCCTTCTTGTTCACATCTTGCAGTTTTGCCTCCATTTCGGCAAAAAATTCATTTACTACGCGTTTTGCCTCATCGACCGTCATTTGGGAATGGTCGCCGGCATACGCAGCCTTCACTCCGGCCGCAAAATCATCGTAATTCAAGCTCTCAATGCCCGAGCGCATGAAGTTGCCCCCCATGCTCAAGCCAAGGGCATAGCTCAATTTATCCATATTTTCGTCAATTTATTAATCGTGAAATCACATATTTACAAGTCACACGGCGTACAGCCGACACAGCAGCTCACGCCCGTTACCGAATTTCGGCTACAAAGGTAGATTTAAATATAATTGCGAATACCATATTTTCAGTAAAAAATATTAAATTTGCATTTGCAGGCCGCAAATGTGGCCTGCAAAAAAACAGATACTTAGAACAACCGCATCATGAAAAAATTAGTAGTTTCAACCGGAGCAGGCATAAGTGCCGAAAGCGGATTGTCCACATACCGCGATGCCGGCGGACTATGGGAAAACTACCCTGTTATGCAAGTGGCAAGTGCCGACGGTTTTCAACGAGACCCGGCATTGATACACAAGTTTTATAACGAACGCCGCAAGCAACTCGTGGAATGCGCCCCCAATGCTGCGCACTACGGGCTGAAAGAACTCGAAGACGCATTTGACGTGAGAATAATCACCCAGAATGTAGACGACCTGCATGAACGCGCAGGCAGCTCGCACGTACTGCACCTGCACGGCGAATTGATGAAAGTGCGCTCCATGACGCACCCCGAGCGCGTATATGACGTGCGTGACATCACCGGCGGAGGCATTGAGACATCACTTTCCACTCGCGACCCATACGGCGACCCGGTGCGACCGCACATAGTGTTTTTTCAAGAGGCCGTACCCAATTTTGCCCCGGCAGCCGAACTTGTGCAAGAGGCCGACATATTTGTGGTTATAGGCACGTCGCTCGTGGTATACCCGGCGGCAAGCCTCATATCATACGTCAGGAAAGGTGTCCCCATATACTACATCGACCCTAACCCGGCCGACACGGGCACACTGCCGGTGACTGTGATTCGCGAGAAAGCCACCGAAGGGGTGCGCAAACTTGCCGAAATATTACGAACATCACACTAAAAGCCCGTTTGCCTTTTACAATTAAGCAAAATGCCGTATTCAAGTTGCAAGGTTCTTAAAAATAGCTTACCTTTGCATTTTGAAATACGGGGGAAATACCCCCAATTTTACGACATTCTTAGCACATTAGCAAGAACGAGATGAGAGTCAAAATACACCGAGAGGGTCTCAACATACTGCTGGCACTGCTATTTATCCTGCTGATAATAAACATATCGGCATGGGTATTTATTGAATATAAGATTATACCATCAATATTCATAGCAATATCGGCCATAATGTACCTGTTGGCCGTAAACTTCTTCCGCAGCCCGCGCCGCCGCTTCAAAGGCGACCCGACCAATGCCGTGGTAGCGTCGGCCGACGGCACTGTTGTAGCCCTCGAAGAAGTATATGAAGACGAATACCTGCACCGCAACGTAATCCAATTGTCCATTTTCATGTCGGTGTTTAATGTTCATGCCAATTGGCCGTCGGTCGAAGGCAACGTAGAATATGTAAAGCACCATTCAGGACGCTTCCTCGCCGCCTACCTCCCAAAGTCAAGCAGCGAAAACGAACGCTCAACCATAGTAATCAAAGCCCAAAACGGTGACCAGATACTAATGCGCCAGATTGCCGGAGCCATAGCACGCCGGATAGTTACTTATGCCGAACCGGGCGACTACGTAACCCTCGACAGGCATATAGGATTCATCAAATTCGGTTCCCGCATTGACATCTTCCTGCCACTGAATGCCGAAATAATGGTAAAACTCGGCGACAAGACCGTGGGAGGCATCACACAAGTGGCACGATTGAAATAGGCACATACCCCACCTGCACCACATTCCCGGGAAAACATAAAGAAACACTATGAACCTGCTTAAATCAATAAAAAACAATATACCAAATGCCATCACATGCCTCAACCTGCTATCGGGTGCCTTGGCATGTATATGTGCCTCTCATGGCAGCGAGCACATAAACGGTGCCGACAGCATAACTTACTACCAGCTTGCATTCATCATGATTGCCGTCGCAGCCGTATTTGACTTTTTCGACGGTTTCGCAGCAAGATTGCTAAATGCCGTGTCGCCAATAGGCAAAGAACTCGATTCACTGTCCGACTGTGTCAGTTTCGGGCTTGCCCCGGCATTAATATTGTACTACATGATACAGGAATTGTATCCGGGGTCATGGGTGGCATATTGCGCATTGCTTGTAGCCGTAATGGGTGCCGTGCGGCTTGCCCGGTTCAATACCGACGACACACAAGCCTCATCATTCGTCGGGCTGCCTATCCCGGCAAACGCCATATTCTGGATAGGCTTCTGCGACTATTTTTACTCGGTGCCCCCGACATGCACCAACAAGTACATAACACTTGCGGCCATAGTGATATTAAGTTACTTCATGGTGTCGCGCCTGCGCATGTTCTCCTTGAAATTCAAGAGCTACGGAATAGCCGGCAATGTTCACAGATACTTGCTGATAGTAGGGACAATAGCGGCAATAATATTGCTAGGAGTCAAAGGATTGGCTGTGGCAATAACACTATATTTCATACTGGCACTGCTGTTTTTGCGACAAGAAAAAAATGCCGTAAGCCGGCACCACTGATTCTCTTTTAATCTCATGTTCCTCGGAGGGTATTCCGGCAACCGTGCCCCTCACATTGGAAAATTTAAACAGGTTATAATATTATTTATGACTCACAGCTTGCTGTATTGCCACTTTTTACCGACATTTGTTAACCGCTGCAACCTCCACCGCAAGTGGCATGGTATTTGAACTACAAACCTCGGATTATATAACAAAGAGCAGCGAACACACGCATTAACACTCATCAATGGGAACATTTTTATTAATCATACTACTTCTGATTTTCTTGCTGCTATACCCGGTTATTAAAGCGGCTTTCAAAGTATGGCTGCAAGTGAGACAAATGAACAGGGAATTCAGGAACGCCGCCGGGCAACAGCAATACGGCGCAAACCGCCGCGAGAGAACAGGCCGCGCGCGCAACAGCCGCAATGATGCAGGAAATACTCGCCGACGAGGCAAAATATTCAGTCCCGGCGATGGCGAATATGTGGAATTTGAAGAAATCATAGAACAACGTCAGGTAACACGATATGTCGATGTACGCGACACGGAACCACGAATCTCCGATGCCAAGTTTGAAGACTTGTGATTTCACACGTCACGCCCCCCTTACAATGTCGATTAAGATACAGGTATCACAGACATAATTGCAAACCTAAGTCACCACTCTTGCCCACACCCATTGCATTCACGCAAGCAAATGCATTCATGTAACATTTAATAGTTTACCTTATTCCATCGAGAGACATAGTAATCCCCAAAAACGCCCCACAAAAAACACAAAAATTTGTTTTGTATTGCTGGTGCTTTGCATTATCTTTGCAGAGTTGAATAAATATACCGGACATAAATCTTTACGTACATGTTACGTAATTCTATTTTCATACCATCAAACCAATTAACTTATGATTACTAAAAATGTTGTTCTAAGCACAATGATTGCTTCAATGCTTGCCATGAATGCGATTTCAATGCAAGCAACCGAAAGCGTATCGTCTCCCAATGGCAACGTAGTGGTTAACTTCGATGTAAAAGAAGGCCTGCCTGTATATTGGGTAGACTACAAGCAGAAACCCGTCATTCTCGAAAGCCGATTAGGGCTTGAACTCGACGATGTGAGCATGCGCAACTCGTTCGAGTCGTTCGACATTACAGGTGGCGAAACCAGCAAACTGTCACTTACCGACGGCTTTGAGCTCACCTTGACCGAACGTTCCACTTTCGACGACACATGGACTCCCGTTTGGGGCGAAGAAAACTCCATACGCAACCACTACAACGAAATGGCCGTCACCCTTACGCAACCCATTTTCGACCGCCACATCATCGTGCGCTTCCGCGTATATGACGATGGAGTGGGATTCCGCTATGAGTTTCCACAACAAAAGAACCTTGTATACTTCACAATCAAGGAAGAGCGCACACAGTTTGCAATGACAGGAGACCACACGGCCTACTGGATTCCCGGCGACTACGACACCCAAGAATATGACTATACAAAAAGCCGATTGAGCGAAATACGCAAACTCATGGACACGGCCGTAACGCCTAATTCGTCGCAAACCGTATTCTCGCCGACAGGCGTGCAAACGGCATTGATGATGAAGACTGACGACGGGCTGTATATCAACCTGCACGAAGCCGCACTCGTTGAATATTCGTGCATGAGCCTCAACCTCGACGACCGGAACATGGTGTTTGAATCATGGCTCACACCCGACGCCCAAGGCAAAAAGGGATACATGCAAACCCCGTGCACATCGCCATGGCGCACCATCATAGTCAGCGATGACGCCCGCGACATATTGGCATCGCGCATCACACTCAACCTCAACGAACCGTGCAAGTTCTCCGACACATCGTGGATAAAACCGGTGAAATACATCGGCGTGTGGTGGGACATGATTACAGGGCGCGGCAGTTGGGCATACACCGACGACGTGTATTCGGTGAAGCTCGGCGAGACCGACTACACCAAGACAAAGCCCAATGGCAAGCACTCGGCAAACACTGCCAACGTAAAACGCTACATCGACTTTGCTGCCGAACACGGATTCGACCAAGTGCTCGTTGAAGGTTGGAACCAAGGCTGGGAAGACTGGTTCGGGCAATCAAAGGATTATGTGTTTGACTTCGTAAGCCCATATCCCGATTTCGATGTGGAAGAACTTAATCGTTACGCACACAACAAGGGCGTGCGCCTGATGATGCACCACGAAACGTCATCGTCGGTACGCAACTACGAACGCCACCTCGATGCAGCATTCCAATTCATGGTCGACCACGGCTACAACTCGGTGAAAAGCGGCTACGTGGGCAATATCATACCTCGCGGCGAACACCACTACAGCCACTGGATGATAAACCACTACCTGTATTGCGTGAAAAAAGCAGCCGACTACAAAATCATGGTCAACGGGCATGAAGCAGTGCGTCCAACCGGCCTGTGCCGTACCTACCCCAACCTGATAGGCAACGAATCGGCACGCGGAACCGAATATCAGGCTTTCGGCGGCAGCAAGCCCGGACACACGTCGATATTGCCGTTCACCCGTCTCATCGGCGGCCCGATGGACTACACCCCGGGAATTTTTGAAATGAACGTCAGCAAATTGAATCCCGACAACACATCTCACGTCAACAGTACTATCTGCGGGCAACTTGCACTCTACGTGACGCTTTACAGTCCTCTGCAAATGGCTGCCGACATTCCCGAAAACTACGAACGCTTCATGGACGCATTCCAGTTCATAAAAGATGTTGCCGTAGACTGGGACAAGTCGATATACCTTGAAGCCGAACCGATGGAATATGTAACCATCGCCCGCAAGGCCAAAGGCTCGGACAACTGGTTCGTGGGTTGCACCGCAGGCGACAACGCACACCAATCGCAACTGAAACTTGACTTCCTCGACAAAGACCGCAAATATGAAGCCACCATCTATTGCGATGCCAAAGATGCCGATTACAAGACCAATCCACAGGCCTACACCATCACAACCAAAAAGGTAGACTGCAAGACTACCCTTAAGTTAAAGGCAGCCGCAGCCGGCGGTTATGCGATTACGATACGTCCGATAGATTAACACGGCACACACTGCGACACAATACACAGCCCGGTGACATGGTAGGCGGCAACCGCTCCATGCACCGGGTTTTTCGTAACATTCCTGCCGCTCGACTGCTATTTTGCGGACGCTAACGCGCGATTGGGGATTATGTCGCCTTTTTTTAGTATTTTTGCGCATCTAAACGCTATAACCCTTTATATGAACGATATTAAGAACCTACTTTTCGACCTTGGAGGCGTGATAATGGACATCGAGCGTGAACGTTGCGTGGAAGCGTTGACCAAGCTCGGTGTGGAAAATGCCGATGAAATGCTTGGACTATATGTACAATCGGGTGATTTCATGAAACTTGAGAATGGTTCAATCACGGCCGATGAATTCCGCAACTCCTTGCGCCGCCAAATAAAAGGCGGCAGGCAGGTAAGCGACGACGAGATAGACAGTGCTCTCAATGCCTTCCTCATTGGCATCCCCGTACATCGCCTTAAAGCATTGAGGCAACTGCACGGCAGGTATAAGATATACCTGTTGTCGAACACCAACCCCATAATGTATTACAGCGAAATTGCCCGCCAATTCCGCCAAGAGGGATTGGAAATGGCCGACTACTTCGACGGGCAGGTAGTATCGTTCATCGCGCGGAGCAACAAGCCCGAACGCAAAATATTTGAATACACCATTTCCCACCTTGGCATAACTCCCGGCGAGACACTTTTCCTCGATGATTCGCAACACAATCTCGATGCCGCCTCACAATTAGGCTTTGCAACGGCACTCGTGCCTCCCGGCGAAGAATTTGAAGATATACTGAAGCAAATACTACCCGGGGAGGCTTAAAAAGCAATCATGGAGATCGTCACACAGCCACACATTATACCGCAAGGGTCCGTAACTGCCACAATAGGCATGTTTGACGGCGTGCATCTCGGCCACACCATGCTCATAAAGATGCTAAAGCGCCAAGCCGAAACCAACGGGCACAAGTCGGCAGTCATAACTTTTCGCGAACACCCGCAAAAAATATTAAAGCCCGACACCGACTTGCGAATGATAATGACTCTCGACGACCGCATAAATTCCATTCACGCCTTAGGTGTCGATTACATTATACTCATGGACTTTGACTTGCAACTTGCCCGGTTAAGCTCTTATGATTATATCAGGCTAATCCGCGACAATTATGGAGTCAAGCAACTCATAACAGGCTTTAACCACCGATTCGGGCACAATCGTGAAGAAGGCTTCGACGACTATTGCAGGCATGGAGAAGAACTTGGAGTAAGCCTCCTGCAAGCCCCCGAATATCATGGCCCGCACAGCCCGGTAAGCTCTTCCATTATACGCAAGCTCATTCTTGCAGGGAAAGTAGACGATGCGGCCAATTGCCTCGGGCACCCGTTCACCCTTCACGGCACGGTAGAACACGGCTTTGAAGTAGGCCGCAGCATAGGGTTTCCCACAGCCAACGTGGGCAACATCGACCCGACGGTGATTTTGCCACACCGGGGCGCATACGCCGTCAGGGTGCGCATCGACGGCTGCAACCCTCTCGACGGGATGGCAAACATAGGGATACGCCCAACCGTGAGCCGGGATTACCGTCAAAGCATCGAAGTCAACATATTTGATTTCGACTGCGACATATACGGCAAAACCATCGATGTGGATTTTGTCGGATTCTTGCGGACGGAACTCAAGATGGGCTCCATCGACGAACTTAAATCACAACTTACCGAAGACCGCTCCCGGTCAATGAAAATATTACACCGACAATAAAACACCCATAATAATGGAAATTATAAATTTTGCCGAAGAAAAATCGCTCGTGAGCCGTTTCATGATGGAACTGCGCGACATCAACATCCAGAAGGACAAAATGAGATTCCGCCAAAACCTTGAGAGAATAGGCGAAATAATGGCATACGAGATATCAAAACGCCTGAGCTACCGGCAAGTTGAAACCACCACCCCGCTTGGTACCGTACAATGCGACACCATGGCCGACGACATTGTGCTGGCCACAATACTGCGCGCCGGAATCCCTTTCCATCAAGGATTCCTCAACTTTTTCGACGATGCCCAAAACGCATTTGTCAGCGCATACCGCAAATATAAGCCGCACAGCGACACATTCGACATACACATCGAGTACATCGCCTCTCCGCGCATCAACGGCAAGACGGTCATTATCTCCGACCCGATGCTTGCCACAGGCTCATCGATGGAACTTGCCTACCAAGCCCTGCTCACCAAGGGAAAGCCTGCCCACATCCACATAGCATCGGTAATAGCCTCCCAACAAGCCATCGAATTCATACGCAGGCATCTTCCCGACGACAAAACCACTGTGTGGGTGGGCGCAATAGACCCGTCGCTCAACCCGCATTCCTATATTGTCCCCGGACTTGGCGATGCAGGCGACCTCGCATACGGCGACAAGGAGTAAACCTCAGATTCAACGACTATACAGGTTTATGATTTTTATTGTAACTTTGCCATATAATCATTGTTTCACAGATCTGACATCTTTTGCAACCGACTCAAGCCAATGGGAAAAAACAAATTAAAAAAATTTGCCGAAATGGAACAATTGCCCAATGTGTTCCAGTACCCTTTTGCCGTCTTGCGTGACAGCGGGTTCCCTTTAAAAGGGCAATGGAACCGCGATTATTTCAAAAACGACAATCCCATAGTACTTGAACTGGGCTGCGGGAAAGGCGAGTACACCGTCGGGCTTGCCGAACGTATCCCCGACAAGAATTACATAGGGGTCGACATAAAAGGTGCCAGAATGTGGACAGGGGCAAAATATGCCGCCACGGCCGGACTGGGCAATGTGGCGTTCTTGCGAACCAACATTGAACTGATAGACCACTTTTTCGCACCGGGGGAAGTGAGCGAGATATGGATAACTTTTCCCGACCCACAAATGAAAAAAGTCAACAAGCGGCTCACCGGCACCAATTTCCTCAAAATATACGGGCGCATACTCGTTCCCGACGGGACCATACATCTCAAAACCGACAGCCCGTTCCTGTACACATATACCGATGCTCTGGTGCGACTAAACCAATTCCGCACCGACATAAACACCAACGACCTGTACCACTCAATCCACAGCAACGAAATTCTCGGGATAAAAACATTCTATGAACAGCAATGGCTTGAACGGGGCTTGTCAATAAAATACATCAAGTTCCACCCGTGCGCATACGATAAGCTTCAAGAACCCGACATAGAAATAGAACCCGACACATACCGCAGCTTCTCGCGAGGATACATACAAAAAATGATAACACCGGCGTCAGAAGGAGAACAACAATAAACAATTTCTCACGATAAATTATGGAAAAACGATTATACCCCAAACTCATTCTCGAAGCCCTGAGCAACGTCCGCTACCCGGGCACAGGCAAAGATATTGTATCGAGCGGCATGGTTGAAGATGACATACGCATCGACGGCATGAAGGTGTCATTCTCCCTCATCTTCGACAAGCCAACCGATCCATTTATCAAGTCGCTGGTTAAATCGGCCGAGGCTGCCATAAAAACGCACATAGGCGACGACGTGGAAATAACCGGCAACATTGCCGTAAAAACACGCACAACCGCACCTGCAAAACCATCCAACCCGCTTCCCGGTGTACGCAACATCATAGGCGTTTCTTCGGGCAAGGGCGGTGTGGGCAAATCGACCATAGCGGTCAACCTTGCCGTATCGCTCGCACAACTCGGCTACAAGGTGGGACTGCTCGATGCCGACATATTCGGCCCGTCGGCGCCAAAGATGTTCGGGCTTGAAGATGCTCCGGTGTACATGGCACAAAAAGATGACGGTCGCAGCCTCATTGAACCGCTCGAAAAATATGGCGTAAAATTACTGTCGATAGGATTCCTTGTCGACAAGGACCAAGCCGTGTTGTGGCGGGGCGGAATGGCAAGCAACGCACTGAAGCAGTTAATCACCGAAGCCGACTGGGGTGAACTGGATTACTTTATAATCGACATGCCTCCCGGCACAAGCGACATTCACCTCACATTGGTACAAACCTTGGCCATTACAGGAGCCATCGTAGTCACAACGCCGCAAGATGTGGCTCTTGCCGATGCACGGAAAGGCGTGAGCATGTTCCAAAGCGACAAGGTCAATGTCCCCATACTTGGCATCGTGGAGAACATGTCGTGGTTCACGCCTGCTTCACACCCCGACGAGAGATATTACATCTTCGGGAAAGACGGTGGCAAAAACCTTGCCGAGAAGCTAAATGTAACTCTCCTCGGGCAGATACCACTTGTGGCAAGCATCTGCAAAGGTGGCGACGACGGCGTGCCCGTTACATTGCAAAACAGCATATCGGGCGCCGCATTCATCGAGCTTGCCCGCAAAGTGGCAGCGGCAACCGAGCTGCGCAACAACTCACTGCCACC
This sequence comes from uncultured Muribaculaceae bacterium, assembly GCA_944321865.1. GTDB lineage: Bacteria > Bacteroidota > Bacteroidia > Bacteroidales > Muribaculaceae > Avimuribaculum. Next base: position 12,530 of record CALUMZ010000017.1, on the reverse strand, counting down.
TACACACAAAGTAGAATTCAAATAAATGACCGACATCAGCAAAACACTGTTTATAACCGACCTTGATGGCACCTTGCTCAACAGCAACTGCGAGGTATCACAACAAAGCGTACTCATAATCAACGACCTCATAGCCCGGCGCGGGCTGAATTTTTCCATCGCCACAGCCCGCTCCCCGGCCACTGCAATGCCTTTGCTCGGAAGCATTGACATGCACTTGCCGGCAGTGGTCCTCGCCGGAGCAGCACTATGGGACGAGACGAAGGCGACATATACTCACACATGGGCAATCGACGAAAGTATAATCGCAGACATCTGCAAAATATATGAAGAACATGGCGCGCACCCATTCATATACAGGCAATCGGGAGCACAAATCCTTGCGCACCACATCAACAGCATAACGCAGCGCGAAGCCGATTTCATGAAAAGCCGCACCGGCACCCATTACAAAGAATTCATTCTCGACAACAAGCCCTACGAACCATCGTCATGCCCGGCTCTGATAGTATTCTCCACCGACCGCTACATGGTGATGGAAGAGATTTACAACGACATCACCGCCCGGCACATCGACTGCCACCCCATTTGCTATTGCGACATATATTCACCCGGATATGGATACCTTGAAATATACGGGTCGCAAGTATCAAAAGCCGCCGCAATAAGGACACTTGCCGACGAATGCGGATTCGAGCAGATAGTAGCATTCGGCGACAATGTCAACGACATGGAAATGATGGAAATGGCCGACTACAGCGTGGCTCCGTCAAATGCCTTGCCCATGGTAAAGCGGGTAGCCGACGAGGTGATAGGCTGCAACGATGACGACTGCGTGGCGTGGTGGCTTGCACATAACATATAATGCGGCAATAATATACGCCCCCAATACGTTTCTTCCATATACATGCAACAAGCACACCACTATGTTCATACACAACATATATGATTCAAAACGCATCTGGAAAAGCGTGTTCATCGTCATAGCTCTTGTGATGGTGGGAGTGTTTTTGTATATTTCCGACAACCTTGTCAGGGACCTTGCGGCACAGGAGCGTGAAAGAATGCAAATATGGGCAAACGCCACACGCGAACTTGCCACCTCAACGGGCAATGACACCGGCACCGACGTGGATTTCCTGTTCAGCATAATCGAGGGCAACCACAACATACCCGTGCTGCTCGTCGACGACACAGGCACAATATTGCTACACCGCAATTTCAAGTTGCCCGAGCCTGTCGACTCGATGGCTCCCTACGACATCTCACCCACCAACATAGCCTTCCTTGAAAACAAGTTAAAACACTTGAAAGGCACACAGAACCATATCACCATACACATAGACGACTCGACCACGCAAGAGCTGTATTACGAAGATTCGACCGTACTGAAGCGCCTTGCTTATTACCCATACATACAACTTGCGGTATTGCTGATTTTCGTGGCAATAGTGTATTTCGCACTTATAAGCATCAAGAAGGCCGAGCAAAACAAAGTGTGGGTGGGACTGTCGAAAGAGACCGCACACCAGTTAGGCACACCCATATCGTCGATGATTGCTTGGGTGGAAATGCTCGAGGCTTCGGGAGTGGACAAGGAAATAATTTCCGACATGAACACCGACGTTCACCGCCTGTCGGTCATAGCCGACAGATTTTCTAAAATAGGCTCTCGTCCCGAAATGGAACTTAATTTCATAAACGAAGTTGTCGACGAGAGTTTGCAGTACATGCGGTCGCGAATATCAACCCGGGTAAAACTGTCGGTGCACAAGGCTGCCGAAGACTGTGGCGTCATGCTATGCCTGCCACTGTTTGAATGGGTAATGGAAAACCTCACTAAGAATGCAGTAGATGCAATGCAGGGCGAGGGCGACATAACCGTGGACATCGATACTGCCTCGTCGGGAAAAATGCTATATATCGACATTTCCGACACCGGCAAAGGCATAGCGCGCAAACATTTCAAGACGGTGTTCAACCCGGGCTACACCACCAAGAAGCGAGGTTGGGGGTTGGGACTGACACTCGTGAAGCGCATCATCGAGGAATATCATGGCGGACGCATATACGTAAAAGAATCGGAAGTGGGACGCGGAACAACATTCCGCATCGAACTCCACAAAATAAAGCAACAAGAAGCATCATGAGAACCTTCATTATTGCCATCGCAGCCGCAACAATTGCTTACTGTGCGGCCTATTCCCAAACGCCCGACAGCCACATTCCGGCCGATGCCGGATTCATTGCCGTAACAGTCGACAGCATCGACACCGACCGTTCTTACTTGATGGTGACAGTGATGCGCGACAATTTCACCCCGTTTGATTATAAAATGTTGCCCACCCGGCGTGGAAGCATGACTGTGGAAATGCGCACCCCGCCCGGGAACATGCCTTTTAGCGTCATGGCATACGAAGACATAAACCTTAACCGCCGCCTCGACCTTAACGACCAACTCGTTCCGGTAGAAAAGAGCGCCGTTTCGCATTGCCGTGGAGGAGAGACAAGCATCACCCTCACCCTTGTCCATTACGACCTGCTGATAGACAAGTTGCAAGAAACCAACCCGGCAGCCCCTGCCGACACCGTTAAGCCGGAAAACGCGCAATACCCCCCAAACGGTCATTAGACCGCAAATAATAGTTTTGAACGGAATACTTTTAATGCCGATTTGGGATAAAATCACCACATTGGCATATACATGTTTTGGCGAAACGCCGTTTTTGAGTAATTTTGAAGTGCGTTTATTAATCAAGCACCTAATTTTTCGTATTTTTGCGAATTAATTCATGATATGACATCTTTTAAGAAAATACAAGATAGCGTTTCAGGCGACCTTGAACGGCTTAACAAAATAATAGGCGACACTCTCAAGAGCTCAAGCCCGTTGATGCAACAGGTTGTCGACAACTTCCTTGCATCGAAAGGCAAGCAATTGCGCCCGATACTGGTGATACTGAGCGGGCAACTGTTCAGCAACGGCACCGCCGTGAGCGACAACGTAATATACGCAGGCGCGGCGATAGAACTGCTGCACAATGCCTCGCTTATCCACGACGACGTTATCGACGAGTCGCAGCAACGCCGCGGACGGCCGTCGATAAACCGCATTTGGGACAACCACATTGCAGTGTTGGTGGGCGATTTCTTCGTCAGCGGAGCATTATATTGTGCCGAGAAAACGCAACAGTTCAAAATCATATCGGTGATGGCCCACTTGGGTCGGGAATTGTCGCTCGGAGAAATAGAACAAATCGACAACGCACGCCACCACAGCATCGACGAACAGACCTACATTGCCATCATACGCCGCAAGACGGCTTCGCTATTCAGCAGCTGCGTGCAAGTGGGCGGTTACGCAGCCGGAGCCGACGACGACCGGCTTGCCGACCTGCGCCGGTATGCCGAAATGCTTGGATTGTGTTTCCAAATCAAAGATGACATATTCGACTACTTCGACAATCCCGAAGTGGGCAAGCCAACAGCCGGAAACGACCTGCGCGAGGGGAAAATGACACTCCCGCTTATATATGCGCTGTCGCGTACCGACCTGCCGGAGCATGGCGACATGCTTGCCTTGAGCCGCAAGCAAGAATTGCTGCCCGACGATATCGCCACACTCATCAAGTTTGCCAAAGATGCAGGCGGAATAGAATATGCCTACGGCGTGATGGAACGCATTCGCAACGAAGCCCAAGCACTGCTTGCCACATACGGCAACAACGAAACTGCCGGGCAATTCAAGGCCATCTTCGATTATATAATCGAACGCAGCAAATAAAACTCAACCGCACCACCCGGAACCATGCTCAAGCCTTACCTGCAAAGCGACCTTGCCGAAGCCGGCTGTGACGAGGCCGGACGCGGATGCCTTGCCGGACCAGTTGTGGCCGCGGCAGTGATATTGCCCCCCGGATTCAGCAACGAGTTGCTCAACGACTCAAAACAGCTCTCCGAGCGACAGCGCAACAACCTCAGGCACATCATCGAGCAAGAAGCAACGGCATGGGCCGTGGCATTCGTCACCCCCGAAGAAATCGACAAAATAAACATACTGCAGGCCTCTATTTTGGCAATGCACAATGCAATATCACAGTTAAGCCCGAAGCCCGACTTCCTGCTAATCGACGGCAACCGCTTCAACCCATATCCCGGCATACCCCACAAATGCATAGTCAAGGGAGATGCCACCTATATGTCGATAGCCGCAGCATCGATACTTGCCAAGACCCACCGCGACGAATATATGTCGGCCATTGCCAAAGAATATCCCCAATATGGGTGGGAACGCAACAAGGGCTACCCCACCCGCGACCACCGCGCAGCCATAGCCGCCCACGGCACCACACCCCACCACAGGCTCTCGTTCCGCCTGCTCGACCCACAGCTCTCACTGTTCTGAGCAAGCACGCAAAAGAACACAATACTTTCCCCAGCCGCCTGCGACACCGGCAACCTGCCCCGCAAGTGCCAAAAAACACAAAATTTCACGAAAATGGTTGAATATTAATCAGAATGTTTGTATCTTTGCGGCGATTTAACTCTACTATTTTGGAAAAATTTGACGAATTCGACCTTTCTCTAAAAGGCATGCCAATTGGCACACAAGAATTTAGCTACCACTTAGGCGGCAATTTTTTCAGAAATATGGAAAATGCCGATGTGTCGGCAGGTGACGTGAACGTAACGTTATCGGTAAAACACATCGGAGACATATATGAGCTGTTTTTCACAATCAATGGCGTAATCGACATACCCTGCGACCGTTGCTTAGACCCAATGGAGCACCATGTCGACACCACGTATGCCATGAGCGTGAAATATGGCGATGATTATTATGAAGGTGACGACCAAATAATCATACCCGAAACCGAGGGCATGTTCAATGTCGCAAGAACCATTTACGACACAGTCATGCTCACCATTCCCATAATGCACGTCCACGAAGACGGGTTGTGCAACGAGGAAATGAGCCGGTTATTGGAACAGCACTCAGCCGGGCAAGAATTCAAAGACGAAGAAACGTCGCCTGAAGAATGCGACCCCCGATGGGATGCGTTGAAAAAATTGAAAGACAATAATTAATTAAAACATAATATAACAACAGAGAGATGGCACATCCTAAACGAAAACAATCGAAGACGCGCACGGCCAAGAGAAGAACTCACGACAAGGCTGTAGCCCCGACAATTGCCCTTTGCCCCAACTGCGGCGCATGGCACATATATCACACCGTATGCCCCGAATGCGGCTATTATCGTGGTAAAATAGCTATTGAAAAAGCAGCGGCTCAATAACTACCAAGCCGACGCACAGACAACAGCTGACAAAGAAAGGAACAACTTCGATTACTATATGCCCTTGGCTGCCGAACAATACGGAGAACGCCGTTGGGGATATAGTAGTCATTGTTTCCAAACAGCACTACACATACAAGAAAACTGCGTCAGGGATAAAACGGACCATTTTGACAATCAAGAGAATTATGATTAACGCTAACATAACCGGCATTGCATCATACACGCCCGACTACGTGCTCACCAACGATGAGTTATCTACAATGGTGGACACCAACGACGAGTGGATTACCACACGTGTGGGAATCAAAGAAAGGCGCATCTTGAAAGAGCCGCATGCCGGCTCGTCATACATGGGTGTACGCGCCCTAAACAAGCTGCTCAAAGAAACCGGGACACGGGCCGAAGAGATAGAATTAATCATCTGCGCTACTTCCAACTCCGACTACCGTTTCCCTTCTACCGCTTCGATTATTGCCTACCAATGCGGAGCCACAAACGCATACGCTTACGACATTCAAGCCGCATGCGCTGGATTCGTGGTTTCGATGCAATCGGCATCGGCATATATAAAAAGCGGACTTTACAAGAAAATCGTAGTGATTGCGGCCGAAAAAATGTCGAGCATGACAAACTACAAGGACCGCACCACATGCCCGCTCTTTGGTGACGCCGCTGTGGCTGTCCTCGTAGAACCCACCGAAGAAAACATAGGCGTTATCGACGGAGTATTCCACGTAAACGGAGAAGGCCTGCCACACTTGTTGATGAAAGCCGGCGGCTCGGTCAATCCGGCAACAGTGGAAAATGTTCAGGCCGACGAACACTATGTATACCAAGAAGGCCGCGCAGTTTACAAGCATGCCGTAACCGACATGTATGAATCGAGTAAAGAAATAATGGCTCGCAACGGGTTGACGGTAGACAACATCGACTGGTTCATTCCCCACCAAGCCAACCTGCGCATCATCGAAGCCGTTGGCTCGCGTTTAGGAGTAGCCCCGGAAAAAGTATTGGTAAACATACAACATTACGGGAACACCAGTGCTGCCTCCATCCCGCTCTGCATCGATGAATACAAGGGCAAGCTCAAGAAAGGCGACAAAATTGTCCTCACCGCATTCGGTGCCGGATTTACTTGGGGCGCAATGTACTTGATTTGGGGAATATAAGCAATAAAGCCCAGACACTTATACCATAATCCCACATGACTGCCTCGGCGCATCAACACCACGGGCGGATGTGGGATTTTATTATATCCACCAACAGGAAAAAGATTTATATGCAACACAAAGCCGGATTCGTAAACATCGTGGGGAACCCAAACGTGGGCAAATCGACATTGACCAACCGCCTTGTAGGTGAACGTATCTCAATCATAACCTCCAAGGCCCAGACCACGCGCCACCGCATCATGGGCATCGTCAACACCGACGACTACCAAATCGTATTTTCCGACACCCCCGGGGTGCTGAAACCGAAATACAAGTTGCAAGAAAGCATGCTTGAATTTTCGGAAGAAGCTCTTGTCGATGCCGACATTTTGCTATATGTGACCGATGTCGTGGAAACCATAACCAAGAACGCTTCGTTCCTCGACAAAGTGGCAAAAATGAAAATCCCTGTGCTGCTTGTCATCAACAAAATCGACTTGCTCAAGGGCAACGACGACTTGATTGCCATAATGAACAAATGGCACGAAGTGCTGCCCATGGCCGAAGTATTCCCCATGTCGGCAAAAGAAAATTTCAATGTCGACAACCTCATGAAGCGCATTGTGGAATTGTTGCCCGACTCACCACCGTTCTTTGGGAAAGAGGACCTCACCGACCGACCGGCACGCTTCTTCGTCACTGAAATAATCAGGGAAAAACTATTGCTCGACTACGACAAGGAAGTGCCGTATGCCGCACAAGTGATGGTAGAACATTTCGACGAAAAGCCGGAATCGATTCACATCATGGCCGTGATATACGTCGAACGCGACAGCCAAAAGGCTATAATCATCGGGCACGGCGGACAGAAGTTGAAACGGGTGGGAATCGAAGCCCGAAAAGACATAGAGGCATTCTTCGGCAAGCACGTATACCTTGAACTCTACGTGAAAGTGGAAAAAGACTGGCGTAACAAAGAAAACAAATTGCGCTCGTTCGGATACATCGAATAAACAAAACACAACTTTTTTATCGCAGAAAGAAACATGAGCAAACTGATAGCAATAGTAGGACGCCCCAACGTGGGCAAGTCGACACTGTTCAACCGCCTCACCGGAGCGCGCGCGGCAATAGTCGACGACACCTCGGGCACCACACGCGACCGGCAATATGGCAAAGTCGAATGGAACGGGATGGAAATGTCGATTGTCGATACCGGAGGCTGGGTGGTAAATTCCGAAGACATATTTGAAGAAGAAATCAACAAGCAAGTGGCAATAGCCATCGAAGAGGCCGATGTGATTCTCTTCATCGTCGATATCAAGAACGGCGTAACCGACCTTGACGACCACGTGGCGGCAATCCTGCGCCGGGCAAAGAAGCCGGTAATCGTTGTCGCCAACAAAGCCGACGACCTTACATATTACGGCGAAGCCGAATTCTACGCGTTCGGCCTTGGCGACCCCATTGCCGTATCGGCCATGAACGGTTCGGGCACAGGCGACCTGCTCGACCGCATAGTAAGCCTCATGCCGCAAGAAGCACAGGAAGAAACGCCTACCGAGCACCTGCCCAAGTTTGCAATCGTGGGACGTCCCAATTCGGGCAAATCGTCGATTGTAAACGCATTCATAGGCGAAGAACGCAACATCGTCACCAACATTGCAGGCACCACTCGCGACAGCATCTACACACGCTACAACAAATTCGGGTTTGATTTTTACCTTGTCGACACGGCCGGAATCCGCAAAAAGGCCAAAGTCAACGAAGACATAGAATATTATTCGGTAATACGCAGCATCCGCGCCATCGAAAACAGCGACGTGTGCATTCTCATGATAGACGCAACCCGTGGCATCGAGGGGCAGGATGCCAACATATTCTCGCTTATACAAAAGAACCGCAAAGGTCTCGTGGTATGCGTCAACAAATGGGACTTGGTGGAAGACAAAAGCACAGCGGCCATCAAAACGTTTGAGAACGCAATTCGCAACCGTTTCGCCCCGTTCACCGATTTCCCCATCATATTCGGGTCGGCACTCACCAAGCAACGCATTCTCAAAGTCCTTGAAAGCGCAGTCAACGTATACGAGAACCGCAACCGCATGGTTTCTACATCTGAGCTGAACAACGTAATGCATGAAGCCATTGAAGCATATCCACCACCTGCCAACAAAGGGAAATATGTGAAAATCAAATACATTACCATGCTCAAAGAGGCAACAATACCGACATTCTTGTTTTTCTGCAATCTGCCACAATGGGTAAAAGAACCCTACAAACGATACTTGGAGAACAAGATACGCGAGAACTGGAACTTCAGCGGAACGCCCATCAACATCTTCATGCGCGAAAAATAGGAGGGTGTATCAAAATTATTATTTCATTGTGTCAGTAGAGACGCAAAATTTTGCGTCTCTACAACCAAACCTAATAAACTATTGGTGTTTAACACCTTACACATCATTATGGGCATAGAGACGCGGCGCGCCACGTCTCTACAACATCAATGTTGGAATTTTGATACACCCTCGCAAGCCGGCACGGCGCGTTAGTGTTTGTTGACATTAATTTAATCAAATAAAGTTTGTCGTTATGATATTCCTTCATAACTTTGTAGAGCTAAAGTAAAAGGAATTTTTTCATAATAACAAACAACAAAAAAGATATATACTTGAATTTTGGTTATGAGGGGGGTGTGCATTTGTGAAAATGCGCACTTCTTTTTTATCCGGCACGGCGTGCAAAATTTGACGCACTCGCCACACCTAAAATTTCAATTTTTCACGCATATTGCATAACTTTGCACCATACAAAAAACCGTACCCAAAATGGACATAAAAGATTCTATGCGGCAGATACTTGAAGCCGAAAGCAATGCTATACTTAACATACCTATAACCGACCAGTATGAAAAAGCCGTCGACCTTATCGTGAAACAGGTGCATGAAAAGGGAGGCAAATTGGTAACTTCGGGAATGGGGAAAGCCGGCCAAATTGCCATGAACATAGCCACCACCTTCTGTTCGACAGGCATACCGGCAGTGTGCCTGCACCCAAGTGAAGCACAACATGGCGACCTCGGCATCTTGCAACCCAATGATGTTATGCTCCTGCTCTCCAACTCGGGCAAGACAACAGAAATAGTGGACCTCGTCACACTGGCACGCAACCTCTACCCACAATTGAAATTCATAGTAATCACAGGCAATGAGGAGAGCCCGCTGGCACGTGTAGCCGATATATGCCTGTACACAGGCGGAGCCCCCGAGGTGTGCCCGCTGGGGTTGACCCCGACAACATCCACCACCATTATGACGGTAATGGGCGACGTGCTCGTAGTAAACACAATGCTTGCAACAGGCTTCACACGCGAGCAATATGCCATGCGGCACCACGGAGGATACTTGGGACAGAAAAGCCGCAAAGAAGACTGCAAATAACCACACGACCATATATGAGAAAAATCATCGCAATAGGCGAATCGATACTCGATACCGTATTCCGTGACGACAAGCCCGTGAGCAGCTTCGTGGGCGGACGCATAGCCAATGCCGCGGCCTCGATGGGCATGGCAGGCATGCCTGTACAAATGGTGAGCGAATGCTGCAACGACCACATCGGCGACATAATCGTCAATTTCTTGCACACCCACAATGTTGGCACGGCATCGGTCGACCGTTTTACCGAAGGCAGTACGGCAACATCCATGATATTCCACACTTCGGGCAACGGGAAAAAACTTATCAATTTCTTCAATTACCCTGCCGACCGTTTCGACGTGGTGTGGCCCAGAATCGACGAAGATGACATAATAATCTTCGGCTCGTTTTATTCGATAGACCCCGACATGCGCGAGCGATTCTACGAACTTATAAAATATGCACATGAACGAAAGGCGATTCTAATATACCTGCTTGGTTGCCAACATGGTATAAATTGCCGTATCACAAAGGTAATGCCGGGCATTCTCGAAAACCTTGAAATTGCCGACATCGTGATTGCCACACAGAAAGACATAAACGACATATTCCCGGGAGAGACCTCCGACCAAGCATTCAAAAACCATATCGAATTTTATTGCAGCAATTTCCTGCACATCGATGATGACGCACACATCACCGTCTATCACAGGAATGGGGCAAAAAACATATTCCCCGATGCCAATAAACAATTCTTGGCAAACCCTCTCGGTTGGCAGGCAGGACTGGCAAGCGGCATAACATACGCACTGATTGAGGGCGGAATAATGCATGAGCAAGTAGGCAACGTGGACGACGAAACAATGGCAGGCATAATAACCACAGCCGTTGAATTTGCCAACAATGCAGCCCTCGACCCTGCCCGGAATTGCATTGACGAGAATTTCGGACAAACAAAAGCCGCGGCACTGGAAGCCCTTGCCAATGAAGGAAAAGAATCAATGAGCAATTCTCCCACTTCCGCTATATGAAGATTTCAATCCTCAATACAATAGGCCCTGTCGCGTCTGCCACAACCGATGCCGGCACATCGCCGGCCATCGACTCTCAGTGCCGCGAAGCAATAGAACTGCTTAAATCAGGAAACACCTCGGGCGCAAAAGCCATAATCGACAACATCCATGACGCAAAAGGCATACAACTTGCCCGGAAACAATTGTTAGAGATGTGGATTAATACCTGCGATGAAGACTACGACACAGCGACAGTCAACGGTATCGACACATTACACACGCTCGTGGCAGCAAAACAACGCAATAACGTGGATTTCTTGTCGCTTGCCGCAACCACTATCTATATTTTTGCCTTTATCCACTACAAAAACGGAGAAAACAAAAAAGCAGGGAAAGAACTCGAAAAGGCCCAGAAACTGTATGAACGCCTTGCAAAGAAAGACAGTGACCGCTTCACGCCGGCATTGATGGCTGCTGTTGAAGCCTCGACCGAGATTTTCAAATCGAAGTTGAAGAAAATGAATATCCTTGCACATTACCAAGTGGCAACGGAATTGTATGAAGGCAAGGTCTCGGCTGGAACAACCGAAGCAATCGACAGCCTCGTGGACAGCATTACCGCCGAGGGTGACATACACTTGAAAATGGGCAATTATCGGGATGCCGTGAGATTCTATACCAAGGCTTTGCGTTACCGCAAACGCATCAGCATGTCGACAGGCCCGAAAGAGTTGCGCATCTCCATAAACCTCGGGAACGCACTGATTCACCTTTCAAACCGCCGTGAAGCGGGGGAACAGTTGTTGCGCTCCATGTTACCGGCGGCCAACAAGTTGGAAGCAACTGCCGAAATTGAAGAAATCAACAAACTGCTCGAATCGTCCGACCAAACCACGTTCGACATAATTTCATTTTGGAAAAAACTTTTTTCAAAATCCTCTTGACCGGCTTCACACACCATTTTGATATATCCGATATAAAAACCCAAAAATAATACGCATCATAATGTCTACGATATTAAACTACAGCACACACAACGACACACCTCTACCACAAGTGCACGGCATGAAAGTTGCCATAGTGGCAGCCGAGTGGAACCGCCATATCACCGATGCCCTGCTCAATGGCGCAATCGAGAGGCTGCATGAAGAATCGTTTACCGACGATTGCATCGACACATACCGAGTGCCCGGCACGGTGGAATTGACATTTGCCGCAGCACGGCTTATGAAAACCGGCAAGTATGATGCAATCATAGTGCTTGGCTGCGTGATAAGGGGCGACACGTCGCACTTCGACTATGTGTGCCAAAGTGTAACCGAGGGAACGACGCGCTTGAATTCACGTGCCGAAATTCCGGTAATATTCGGTGTTCTCACCACCGACAACGAACAGCAAGCCCTTGACCGCGCAGGGGGCAAACTTGGCAACAAAGGCGCCGAAGCTGCCGAATGTGCAATAAAAATGCACGATTTCGCACTCAGAACACGGTAAAAACGACAATATTGTTTCGTAATCTCAACAAAATTGAGTAACTTTGCACCGCAATTTGGCAATGGGTGGTTTCCAGAGTGGCCAAATGGGGCTGACTGTAACTCAGCTGTCTGTCGACTTCGGTGGTTCGAATCCATCACCACCCAC
>CALUMZ010000016.1 GCA_944321865.1 uncultured Muribaculaceae bacterium | reverse complement strand
TTCCAGAGTGGCCAAATGGGGCTGACTGTAACTCAGCTGTCTGTCGACTTCGGTGGTTCGAATCCATCACCACCCACTCTCAAAAAAGCAGGCGATGCTGCAAGTAATGCTGCATCGCCTGCTTCATTTTATCCCCCAGATGGAGTTGTAGAGGGTGTATCAAAATGCGATTTTGCCATGAGTAGAGACGTGGCATGCCGCATCTCGATGTCTGCAACAATGTATAAAACATTTAATATCAATGGTTTATCCAATCAGACTGTAGAGACGCAAAATTTTGCGTCTTTACTGCCACATTGAAATGATAATTTTGATACACCCTCCGCATAGACGCACATGCCACAGCGGCTCCGCATGTACACACGTACAAAAAACTATACGCCAGAATCCTTGTAAATTAGCAAATACTCGAATATTATAGTATTTTTGTAACGTTGATTTGTTTCACGCCATCACCTGCAAATTCAACCCATACACTCGCATGAAACTGATTGTTACAATATTGGCAATATGCTTTCTCGCAGCATGCAGCGGCGGGAAACAGCAAAGCACCATGGCAGATGACAATACAGAAGCTGCCGACACGACCATGATGAGCGATTCAACCTACAATCCGTTTCCACTGCTTGCTTACCCGGAAAGTTGGTACTTGGGAGCAGGCAATGCCAACATCCCACACGACGCAGTTTTCATTGCCTATCCACATCTCGACTTGCATTACAGCACTTTCGAGACTGTAACGCGCGAATATGGCGGCCCGGCTTTTTATCGCGAATTGGACTACAAGAACGGGGCAATGCAATCAGAGCCGGGATACGGAACCACCACTTACTTGGATTCAATACTGCAACATGTGCCACAGGCTCATGTGATGCTTTTCCACTGGAACAACACCGTGCGGCGCGATTCCACGCAACGCGGCTACGACATGGACCTGTATTTCCTGAGCGACGGAGACTCGCTTAGAGTGATATACGGCATCAAGTTCTTGCCGGGAGTGATAGCCTCGCCATTTTAGCAAAAAAAACCAGCTTACAGCATCTTGGAATATGCCCGGCGACGCTTGTTCTGAACAGTGTTGAAATATTGCCACTGCGACTGCACCTTTTGATTTACTTCAAGTTCGGGATTGCTCTCGGCATATACATAACCGTTCTTGATGAAATATGGTATCAAGTCGGTAAACAGCAGTGCATTCACACCCTTGCTTTGATATTCGGGCTTGACTGCCACAAGCAGCAAGTCGACAACATCGTTTTTCCCTCTCAGAGCTTTCAACAGTTGCACCCAGCCCAATGGCAATATCCGTCCGCGGCTCTTTATCAACGCCTTGGACATTGACGGCATGGCTATGCCCACACCCACCAATTGGCGATTCTTGTCAATGATGAGCGACACATTTTCGAGCCTTAATACAGGCAGGTACATCTTGATGTAATGGTCGATTTGGCGCGGAGTAAGCGGCGAATAGCCATACAGGTTGGCGTATGCCTCGTTCACCAAGTTGAAAATAGCCTGCCCGTAATCATTCACAATCTTCTTGGCACTTGTGTATTTTATGGTCTGCAACTCATACTTGCGGCTTATGATGTCGCTTATGCGACGATGCTTTTCGGGTACGCTGTCGGGGACATATATTTTGAATTCCACCCAATCAACCTCTTTTTCAAACCCGAGCGACTCGATGTGCCCGGCATAATAAGGATGGTTGTAAATCGTGGCCATGGTGCTCACTTGGTCGAAACCTTCAATCAGCAACCCTTCGGGGTCCATGTCGGTAAAGCCGAGCGGTCCCACCATTCGAGTCATTCCCTGCTTGCGGCCCCATTGTTCAACGGCTTCAAACAGCTTGCGACTCACCTCCTTGTCGTCGATGAAATCCACAAAACCAAACCGCACGTCGCGGCTGCCGGTCTTGCCGTTTACAGTGTCGTTGATAATGCCGGCAATGCGCCCGACAGGTTTCCCATCATCAAAAGCCATGTAATATACGCTGCGGCAGAAATCAAATGCCGGATTCTTACTCGGGGTGAGCGTATCCACCTCATCGAGCACGAGCGAAGGCACGTAATATGGGTTATCCTTATAAAGCGTGTCGATAGGGAAATGAACAAACTTCAACAATTCACGTTTTACCGGCTTAATTTCTCGAATTTCAATTGCCATGACTTTCAGATTTTTATGGCTGCAAATTTACTCATAATTTACAAATCACAAGCCATGTTGTGATTTTTTATCACTATTTGCTCACGAAAACACCTACCTACCGATCGACACTACAAAATAAGCACTCAGGCATTAAGCCATGCGAGCAATGCCACAAGTGCCACAACGACGATTACAAGCACCACATAGACTGCGCCCGACTTGCGGCGTTCCACAGCCAGCATCACATCGCCCATGGTAGCATAATCACCGCGGCGGCATGCATCAACAAACCGTTCCACACGGTGGTTGACATGCCGCCGCGGCATTGCCGTTACAAGCAGGCCGGAAACTATTGCCCCGTAATCTCTTACATCATCGGACTCATCGGCGACTTCATCTGCACAAGGAGCAGTTATTTCCACGTAGCCCGACATGGCATCCACCTTTATAAATTCTTCCCGCAGCCTGCCGCATGGCGACAACTGTTCGCTGCGCCATCGGGCAACAGCCTCGGGCAATTGCCGCAGCAACACATCGGCAACGGTCCGTGGGCAGCGATTGCCGTTTGCCGCTACGTATTCCCTTATAGGTATCATTCCGTTATCCATATCCTAAAGTTAGTTTAGCATTGCACGCCCTGTGGCGGGGTCAAAATCAAAATCAAGCCCCGATGCCATAACATGCAACGTGCCGTTGCTGTTAATTTCAATTTGCGGAACTGCGCCACGGGCATCGACATAGGCTATAAAAAATTTCTTTGTAATCATGTTGCACCCAAAGACAGTACCGGAATGTGTCACATAAAAGACATACGTCTCAGTGGAAACTTTTGAATCCAAGTCGACATCCCCACGTGAGAACAATGGGGAACCATAATGCAACATTGAGAACGTAACTTCTTGCCGGCCACTACGCAATTGACCGACGAGAGAATCGTTATCGGCTTGCCACCGGCGTGAAGCATTGCCGGGTGAAGCCATTTCAATTTCTTCGGCCGATGGCCGGTAAACTATGGGCAAGCGCGACAATTCACCGCTCAAGAATTCGAATTCGGGAGTTTCGCGGGGATTCACCACCTCGCCATAATAAAGAGTAGAACCTCCCGACACAACCGGCTCACACTCATAATCGAGTTGGATTATATCGGTCGACTCGACATTGAAAAGCGACAACTTCAGATTACATTTATCGACCGAGGCAAGCACACTTTGGCGGGGTTTGACAAGATAAACGAAGTAAAAATATGTCTTCCCGTCAATTACTTCAAAACGTGGGATATTTTCTCCCGACAATTTCAACATATCACGCTCCATTACAAGCAGCCCCATGTCATCATACCGCAATGTTTCTTCACCACAGCGCCATGCACCGTTAATCTTGTGCAGTTGCGTGAGCTTAAAAAACGATCGCTGTTTCTCATCGGAAAAATAATTTATACCCACAATCAGAGGGACACCGTTCCTCAACGTGTATGCAGCAGCCCCAAACGTAGATTTGTCGCCAATGCGGTTGTCATGGACCATTGTATTGCCATATATCTCCGAGGCCTCCACTATATTCATGCGCTCAGGTTCAGGTGTGGCCGTAGTGTCAATGCCCGTCAGCTCCTTGTATGGATTTGAAGAGGCACCGCCGCCACCCCCCCAGTCGTAAATCGCATATCCGGCAAAGCACAGCACCACAGCCACAAGCACAATAGTAATTATGCGATTGCGCATGCCACGGCGCCGGTCGCGCGTAACATTAATTGCAGAGGCATCGTCGGTTATGCCTTCGGCGGCACTTTCGGGCAAATCATAATCCGGGGTTCCGTCTTGAGAAGATGGTACAGGTTGCTCGGCCATGTCATTCCATACCATTTTACCACAACACGGGCAAAAAACCGATTTCACCGGAATCAATTTACCGCACTCGGGACAACGGCGCACATTTTCACTCACCGCCGCCCCACAATTGTGGCATCTTATATCACCCGGCCGCAGTATGCTGCCGCATTCCTTGCATTTATTGTCAGCCATTGTTATTGTATCACTTCCTTCCGAAGTCGGCGGGAATTTCCCCCCACTCCTCGGTATTCCATTTTATAATTCTGTTATGATATGTATTATTTTCAAGCCATCTTTCGGCTCGTTCCACTATCTCAAACAACTTGGCATTACCTTCATTGCGCTGCAATGTAGTCTTGCAACGTCGGTCACGCACCCATGCCTGCCCGGTGCGACTGTCGCTATATATAGGCATGTCGGAACGCCCCATCTGCTTCAACAATGCAAGCCCGTGAACAATGGCAAGGAATTCTCCTATATTATTAGTGGCATTAGGGAAAGGACCTTTGCGAAAAGCTTCTTCGCCTGTGGCAACCCACACGCCACGGTATTCCATCACTCCCGGGTTGCCGCTGCAAGCAGCATCCACAGCAAGGCTGTCGGAAATTATTTCAGGGAACGCCTCATAATTAACCACCGGGCGGCTGCCAATTCCTCCGACTATACTACGCAAGATGCCCATCTGCGCCGAATTGTCGCCACGGAAAGCGGCAACAGCCTCCTCGCGCGATGAGAAACTTTTATACCGTGCTCCGGGATAACGTTCGACCTGCAACTTGCATTCCTCCCACGAATCATAAATACCGGGATGGTCGCCAACCCACACCACATACCATTTAAACTTGTTAGCCATTGCCTTGTCGCTTGCTTTTTTACGTGTGCATTTTTCGGCAAAGTTAATATTTTTTCCTTATTTTTGGGGGAATTAATATGTAGTGGCAAAATATGAACAGACCGGTTTTCTTGATAGGATACATGGGCAGCGGCAAGAGTTCGCTCGGACGACAACTTGCCGGGGAGCTTAAACGTGAATTCATCGACCTTGACAAATACATCGAGGAACGATACCACGCCACAGTGAGGCAGATATTCGACAGTCGCGGCGAAGACGGGTTCAGAATCATCGAGCGAAACACCCTGCGCGAGGTTGCCGAGTTCCAAGACGTGATTGTGGCTTGCGGCGGTGGCACGCCGTGCCACTTCGACAACATGGATTTCATGCTGGCCCGCGGGCTGACCATTTACCTTGACGTACCGGTAGAAATTCTTGCCTTGAGGCTTGCACTCCCCGGCTCGCGCACCAAGCGCCCCCTGATTGCCGGCAAGAGCGACAAGGAATTGCTTGATTTCGTGCGCAATGGGCTGGCCGGGAGGCTGCCGCACTACACCCGCGCCGCGGTACACTTCAATGCAACACACCTGCTCAACAAGGCCGAAACCATACAGACGGCGCGGCAGCTCGCCCAAATAATACTTACCAGAGAACAAACCAATAAAGAACAATTATGAGAAACAATATAGCATTTACAATAATATTGATAACGGCATCAATGATGCCGTTAAATTCATGCAAATCGCATAAAAGCGAGATTGTTGAAAACAATTCGACTATCTCACAACCTTTGCCGCAAAAAATGGAACCAAACCACAGTAAGCGCACAAGCAGGACACTAATAATAATGTACAACGCAGAGACAGGCGAAGCCCCTCTACTTGAAGCAGCCGAAAAATATGGTGCGGAAATAATCTACCGTTACGAGAACCTCAACGGCGTGGCATTGGTAATTCCCGATGGGAAAGACGTGAACGAAGCCATAAGGTACTTCCGGGCCGTCGAAGGAGTCACGGCAGTCAACCGCAACAACACCGTGCGTCCGCTCTGAATTGGGGATGGGGAACTCACTTCACAAGCCGCTTGACGATGTGCGAAGCCCCGCGGCCTCCGGCGGCAATGTAGCTGCGCAGTAACGGGTAGAGCCAACGGGCCGTGCGGTCGTGACGCACATTGTTGTAAGCCTTCTCAAAAAGCGGCCGCGCAAGGTCGCGCCGCCCCTCTCCAATGTATGCCCCCGACAGAGCAACACGCCTGAAATCGATATACTTCAACAACCGTTCCCGATTGGGTAAATCCACGGCTTGCCTCACGGCTCGTTCCACAGCATCAATGGCAGCCTCCCACGTGCCGGCCTTGGACGAAAATTCCGTTCCCGTTATCGACTGCCGCTGTAAAAAAATGTGTATTTTTATTGTATCGTCGCAAAATGCCACAACCGGATTCTCAAGCAACATGCGCATGGCAAATTCCCAGTCGTCCCACGCACGCAATTCGGCATTCCACCATCCCACACGCTCGCACAACGACCTCGACAGCAGGCTGTTAGACGGGCATATCGATGAATGAAACATATTATTGACAAGCAAATTATCCTTATAAAACGGCGTTTTGCCCTTCGTGCCATTCAAATTCAGTCTGTCGGCTCTACCGGTTACAATATCGGCATTACTATCTTCGGCAACTTTAAAAAAGCACTCCACGGCATCGGGTTCCAAAGTATCATCACTATCGAAAAACAGCAGCCACTCGCCATGCGACAATTGTGCCCCGAGGTTACGGGCACGGGCGGCACCCGGCTGCGGTTCCGTCGCCACTGTCACCCTGAAATCGGGAGCATCGTGCTTGGTCTTGAAATCCTGCAATACCGAAAGTGTGTCATCGGTTGAATTGTTATCGACAAGCACCACCTCGAGCGGACGCAACGTTTGCGCCAGCACCGACTGCAACGTTCGCACCACCAAGTCGGCACGGTTATATACCGGTATTATTATCGAAACCATGACTGTTTCTTTAAATAGCCATCTTTGTTCTGTAACTTATCCATAATTGTTTCTATAATTACAGAGCGCAACTACTCACTTTATTATGTCATAAAGTGCAATATAAGCATGCGCATTATACTTTACTTGTTAAAATATCACCCAATTGAGCTATAAGTTTATTCAAATTATCAATATTAACAGTCATCTTGCCTGTCACACATTTCCTATGCTCTGCTGTATTTCCTCGTTTCATATAAGCATAAGCAACTCCATAAGACTGATGCTCTTGACCGGAAGAAGTATTGCACAAAACGTTATGAGAATGTTGTCCGTCCCATGCAGGCCCAAATTTGCTATACTCTATGTCTGCCGTTATTATTCGTGCGGCATGAGTCCATTCTTCAGAATCAGCTTTCTTGTATAACACAACTTTGGAATAACCGGTTTCCGGCATACAATTATCTGACAATTCAAAGCCTTCAGCCTCAAATGCAGCAATTAACGCCTTTGGCGTAAGATTCTTGACAACACCTGACGGCCACCAATGTCCCGGAGCCGTAGAAACATCTACCCACCTATCGTCATACCCCATAGCCCACGCTATGCAGTTATATGTATAAGAGCAATCGCTAAGAATTTTAAAATTCGAGTCTTTGGCAAGATCCGGGAATATGTCAATCAATGATTTACGGTTTGTTGGAGTATCGAAAGCCATTTGTCACAAGCATCTTTCAGGCTTACAAAGCCTTCATATTTTACAACATTCGGAAAAATTTTATCTAAAGCATGAACTAAAGGTGTCGGTCCTTTCTTTAATTCTTCAATAATAAAAGGAACAGCCTCTACCCCCATATTCACAATTTCCAAGAAATAAGAATTATCGAAATTATTTGTTGAAATGAAACAAGTTTCCTTGTTCCAGTACTTAAGGTTCTGGGAAAAGGTTGCGGCATTGTCAATCCCATTTGAGTCAATTTTCTGTGACACCCCGTCTTTTGTTACAGCAGACACAGAGGAGGAAAATAGGAATATTGCCGGGCTTCCCTTGTATTCTCTTTCTATCGAGGATACCGCACTCATTCCATCGTAATCTTCAATGTAATCCATGTTACCCATTTTCTTTAAGAATAACTTTAAACAAGCATTCCGCAATCATATCATCATCTAAATAAATGCGAAAGCTATAATCACCCGCATTCTCGAAAATTAATCCTTTGAAACCTGCTACTAAATTAATTTTCCCCGTTTTTTTGGGTGGATCGAACTTATTAGATGTTTCAAAAACGATTTTATTTGGTCTGGCTAAAGAAAGAATTCTTAATGTTATTGTTTTATAATCAGCAAAATCATGTGTAATACCGATTCTTGTGGCTACATAGAAATATGCTCTCCAAGGAAATTTTGTAGCACCAATAGCATCAAATGTGTCAATTATAGTAAGTCGTCCTCCGTGTTCTGATGCATATTCACAAAGAGTTAAAATTTCAACCATAGCCATGTATCTTGTTTTTATCGTAAAGTTATTAATCTTATATCACATAAACAAGTCGTAGAAGGGCAATATTGAGTTACGTCACAAAAATAGTGAATTATTGCCGGCCGGCACCGACATTTTGAGTAATTTTGCCTGCAAAACACCAATGTGCCGATGCAACAACAATTGAAAATACTCTTCATGGGCGATGCCAGCAACTTCCATGCAAGCCTCGCAGCAGCACTGCGCGAAATGGGGCACAACGTAACAGTGGTATCTGACGGAGGCAAATGGATGGACACCCGACGCAACATCACATTGTCAAGGCAACCCGGGAAAATAGGTGCCGTGAAATATTTACTCAACACCATCAAATTGTTACCGCATCTCAAGGGATACGACATTGTACACCTCATAAGCCCCATTTTCTTGGAGTTGCGCCCCCGGAAAATACGGTTGGTATTCGATTACCTCAAACGCAACAACCGACACGTATACCTGTCGGCAATAGGTACCGACTACATTTATGTGCAGGCATGCAATAAAGAGAATATATTCAAATACTCCGACTACAAAATAGGGAACGAGCCATCGCCCTACATGCTGTCGCAAGAGAGCAAATACCACAGGCAAGAAAACTGGAATCTGCCAGTAATGAAATGGTATTCCGATTACGTAACCCGGAGATTCGACGGGGTGATGACGTGCCTGTATGAATACTACAAGGCCTACGAGGGCATAATCCCTCCCGGGCGGCTTGCATACGGGGGAATCCCAATTGAAGTGCAATCGGTCAAACCTAATTTGATAACACAAACTCCCGACAAGGTAAAATTCTTCCTCGGTCGGCACAAGAATCGAATAGTGCTGAAAGGGACTGACAGGCTGCTCGATGCCTTGCGTCGCACATGCGACCGCTATCCAAAATTGTGCGAGATGCAGGTTGTGGAAAATGTCCCTTATAACGAATATCTTAACCTGCTATCCTCAGCCCATGTAAATCTTGACCAACTATACTCCTACACACCGGCGACCAATGCCCTGCTTGGAATGGCGCGAGGGGTGGTGGCCGTGAGCGGTGCCGAACCCGAATTTTACGACTTCATCGGCGAGCATGAGTGCCAACCAATTATCAACGTCTCTCCACTCGTGGAAGGAGACATCGACCACAAGCTCGCTTGGATTGTGGAACATCGCGACCGGCTGCCCGAGTTGTCGCGCATGAGCCGGGAATTTGTAGAGAAGCATAACGACAGCCGCATAGTAGCTCAACGCCACATCGACTTTTGGCAAAAAACAGAACCATTGAAATAATTTCGACAAACTTAAGGACATTATAGCTATCTTTGCACGAGTTACCAATACAATATTTATTGAAAAGCAATAATGACTCTCGAAATATTAATTTGCGCATATAACAACCGCATCGAGAATGTGGCAAACGTGTTGATGCCGCCGATGCACAATATAACATACTTGATTTCGTGGCAGCAAAGCGACGACTTCACGGCACCCGAATTGCCTGATGCCCTTCGCCGGGAAGATGTAAAAATCTCCACTATACACAGCAAAGGCGCGGCGTTAAACCGCAACAACGCCATAGCTTGTGCCACCGGCGACATTTGCCTGATGGGTGACGATGATATTACATATCTGCCAAACCATATTCCACATATCATAGAGATATTTGAATCGCACCCGACACTTGACTTTGCCACATTTAAATACGACTCAAAGAATTATCCAAAACAGTACCCAAGCTATTCATTCGACCTTCGGCAACCCGTAAAAGGGTACTATGTGACATGTTTTGAAATAGCATTCCGCCGGGAATCAGTACAAGGTGTTGTGCAATTTAACCCTTTGTTCGGGCCTAACGCACCGGTACTAATCGCCGGGGAAGAAGACGTGTTTATACTCGATGCTTTAAATAAAGGGCTTAGCGGGTTCTTTTTTCCGTATGTGATAGCACACCACGACCATGCAACCACAGGAGACAGATGCGCAGGCGATCCAAAATTCCTGATGGGAAATGGGGCATATATCTACCTTGCCTACAAGGACGGAACTGCCCCGTTGCGTTATGTACTGTTTGCTTGGCGTTCGTGCAAGAAGAATCCCCTTAAATTCTTCCCCATGCTGCGCCATGTGCTGCAAGGAGTGAAATACATCAAGAAAAACCATATCCCCGACTGACAATGTTCACATCGGGTGGTGGCGGGGTGTGCTAATCACTCGATACCGTTACGGCGAAGTATGTCAAGCAATTCGGCATCGGAAATGTTTTCACGCTCCGACTTGTCGTATATGGTAATCAACTTTATTTCAGCTTCTACTTGTGCCAATATCACTGTATAGGTAATGACCCTTGCTCCTCCGCTCTTGCCTTTGCCCTTTGATGTAATCGACATTCTCACCTTGCGCAAGCGATGCCCAAGGTCAGTTCCGAGCAACGGATTCTTAGCCAATTCATTACCAAGATCTTTCACGTCCGTCTTTAAAGACCTATAACGCTTCGACAGCCGCTTTAATTCCCTCAAGAAATCGGGAGTAACAGTAATTTTACAATTCATTGAGAGCCTCATCAAGGGTTTTAAATTCCAACTTTCCTTCCAAGTTGAGTTTCAATTCCTTGCACGCTTGGTCGAAATTGGCAAGAATCTCTTCCTTTGTCATATAAGGCTCACTATCTTCAGCCACAACACCCGCCGACGGTTGTTCTACCGCCACGTAATCGGCAGTCTTGCGCTCCTCGCGGCGCAACACGTTTTTTATTTTTTTCAACACGCTCATGTCGTCGATATTCAAAATATCGCGAACCAATTCATTTTGCAATGCTTCCAATGTTACCGTTGCCATATTCCCTCCTTTATACTATTCTATGCAAAGATAATGCAAAAGCGGTGATTGCAGCATACGCAATTGGTTAAAATTCAACGGTTATGCCAACGGTGGGCAGAACAGTGCCGCCAATGTCGTGCGGTATTTCGTGCATTTCGTAATGCCCGGGGTTGGCGGCATCTGCCACGTAACCTCCGACTTCGTTGGTTACAGGCGATAAAATAGGTTGCCCGTAGGGGCTGAAATTGTATATATTTTGAATGTCTACATAAAATCCGAGCCTCCACCGGCTAAAGTACCATATCTTGTCGACACGCACGTCGAGCTGATGATAAGCCGGTTCGCGGCCGGAATTGTATCGCGAATTGTCGGCGTATGGCCTGCGCCGCGCATCCCATGCCGAAATCAGCGACGAGCGTTCCTTGTCGTATGGCGTAAAGGGCAATCCTCCCGAATATTGCCATTTGGCGCCTACCGTCCAGTTGCGTCCCAAGCGGTGTATGGCAGCAATCGTGAAAATGTTGCGAACGTCCCACGGCGCGCTCCAGTAGCCGGGCTGCCCGTCGGTGCGGCGCAATTGCGAGCGGACAAACGTGTAAGACGCATTCACAACGGTATTCCACAAGTCGCGATGCCGCCACGACAATTCCACACCGTATGCCCGTCCCCGTCCGAACGAGACGGCCGGCACGTCGCCCACTATATAATCGCTGAAATTTTGCGTCGTCACCGGCATACCATCAAGCAGCGAGACCGGCAACTGCGAATATTGTTTCCAGAACCCCTCAAGCCGCAACACCTGCATGGCATCGGGCGAAAAACCAATGCCTGCCACATAATGGTTGACAGCCGAATATTTCAACCCGTCGCTTTGACGGAAACCATCAATATCGTTTCCGTCGTAATCGAGCAGCGTCATCGTGGGTTCTTGGTAATACCGTGCCACGCTGCCGCTCAGCGTGAATACCCGGCTTAAGCGATAAGACAAGTTGAGCCGCGGCGAAACCTGCTTCAACGGGTTGCTCGTGTGCCGGCCATAGCTCATGCCGTCGAAGCGCAACGACGCATTGGCCGACATGCGTCCCCACACCCTGCTTGCCGAGGCATAAATTCCATAACGGCCGAAAGTGACATGCCTGCTCGTCCCCACCCCGCCGCTCGCGCCTGCCATGAGCCTGAACCCTGCCACATCGTGCCACTCGGCACTCACATTGGCGCGGTAGTTCATTTCGCGGCTGTCTATGTCAAACAGCAACGGTCGTGCCTCGTCGTTGCTTTCATACTTATAGAGCCGGTTCTTGAGATAGTCAACGCTCACCGTGACCCACAACCTGCCGCCGTCGAAACGGTGCACATAACCCCCACCGAATGTAAAGCTCGTCTGGTCGTTATTCGGCAAG
Source organism: uncultured Muribaculaceae bacterium (assembly GCA_944321865.1). Taxonomy (GTDB): domain Bacteria; phylum Bacteroidota; class Bacteroidia; order Bacteroidales; family Muribaculaceae; genus Avimuribaculum. The sequence goes on along the minus strand of CALUMZ010000016.1, from coordinate 30,694 downwards.
TAGCCCAATATATACTCCCTGTCGGGTTCAAGATTCTCTTCACCGGTGTTCAATTTATTGTTATCGAGAGAACCGATGCCAATAAAGTACAATTTGTCGTCGGCCGACAAGTCGGTCGCCAATTTAAACTGATAATCGTTGTAAGTGGGAAGGAAAGGCAACTTCAACATACTGAAGAGCATATTGAGGTAGCTCGTGCGCCACGATGCCGTCAATGTGGTGCGCCCGTCGCGGCTCACCGGCGTGTTAACGTGCAGACCGGCATCGGTAAAGCCCACTATGAACTTGCCGTGAAACCTGTCGCGGTTGCCTTCGAGCATGGTCATCTCCATAACCGAACTCAATCCCGACGCAAGCTCCACCGGGAATGCCGAAGTATAAAACTCGGTGGAACTCAACAACTCGGTGTTGACAAGCGAGGCATTCCCACCCGAGCCGCCTTGCACGGCAAAATGGTTTAGCACGGGTATCTCTATGCCATCGACATAATAACGGTTCTCGTTTGCGCCGCCACCGCGCACGAGCAAGTCGTTGCGGTTTGAGTTGCTCACCGACAACACACCCGGCATCGACTGCAACACCTTTGAAATATCGCGGTTTGCTCCCGGCGTAAGGTCTATTTCCTGCGCACCTATGCGCATCATCGACACCGGAGCCTCTATGCCGGGGTTGAAAGGCGACGCGGTAACCGTCAGTTCACTCAACTCGTGGCGTGTGCGTGACAATTGCACATCGACAATTGCCGGAGCAGCCGTAGAGACCGCAAAAGCCTCGGTCGAGGCATAATCATATCCGGCAGCCTCGACCTGCAAAATGCAATATCCCACCGGCAGCCCGTCGATGCGGTAATATCCAAGGCTGTCGGTGTGGGTTTCGAGCAGCATTTCCCCGGTCATTGCCACCGAAGCCCCGGCCACAGGTTCGCCGGTGTCGCCATCGGTCACACGCCCTTGCGCAACGCCAGTCACCACCGCCGCAGTCGTGCCAAAGGCAGCCGCCATGCACAATATCATCAGCAATAAGTATCTCATGTCGTTATGATTTCACCGAGGGAAAGGCTTAATCACGCCCGGTTATAATCTTCTTTATATCGTTCAACTTGTTGAGTGCCTGCATGGGAGTAAGATTGTCAATATCGACGTTCAATATTTCATCGCGCACTTGGCACAGCACAGGGTCGTCGAGTTGGAAAAACGACAATTGCATTCCGCCTGTAACCGGCGCATCTTTAATGTTAAGAGGCTTCTTTTCCCCACGATTGTTCTCTTCTAATTGATGCAGTACCTCATCGGCACGCTCCACAATCGATGGCGGCATTCCCGCCAGCTTCGCCACGTGTATGCCGAAGCTGTGTTCGCTGCCACCGGGCACCAATTTGCGCACAAACACCACCCTGCCGTCAATCTCCTTTACCGACACATTATAGTTGGCAATGCGCCGGTAGGTCTTTTCCATTTCATTCAACTCGTGGTAATGCGTGGCAAATAACGTCTTGGGGTGAGCCTTGCCGTTCTCGTGCAAATATTCCACTATCGACCATGCAATCGAGATACCGTCGTATGTACTTGTTCCACGTCCAAGCTCGTCAAACAGTATCAAGCTGCGCTCGCTTATGTTGTTGAGTATCGAGGCTGCCTCGGTCATTTCGACCATGAAAGTCGACTCACCGAGCGATATGTTGTCGCTTGCACCCACACGGGTGAAAATCTTGTCGACTATGCCAATGCGGGCACTGTCGGCCGGCACGAAACAACCTATTTGCGCCATCAGTACAATCAATGCCGTCTGCCTCAACAGTGCCGACTTACCGGCCATGTTGGGCCCTGTTATCATTATAATCTGGTTGCCTTCGTTGCTAAGTCTTATACTATTGGAAACATACTTCTCTCCCGGAGGCAACTGCTTTTCAATAACAGGATGCCGGCCTTCAACAATCTCAATATCGAGAGAATCGTCGAGGACAGGACGCGCATAACGATTGTCGGCGGCAGCCTTGGTAAAGGCAAGCAGGCAATCGAGCCGGGCAATCAAGTTTGAATCGACCTGTATTGCCGGTATATAATCGGCAACAGCAGTCACAATTTCATTAAACAAGCGCGTTTCGATAGAAATTATTTTTTCTTCGGCTCCGAGTATTTTTTCTTCATATTCTTTCAGTTCCTGCGTCACATAACGTTCGGCACTCACAAGCGTCTGTTTCCTTATCCATTCAGGCGGCACCTTGTCCTTGTGCGTATTGCGCACTTCAATATAATAACCAAACACGTTATTATAACTGATTTTCAAGCTCGGTATACCGGTACGCTCGCTTTCAGACTGTTGCAACTTGAGCAGGTAATCCTTGCTCGAATGAGAAATTTCCCGCAATTCATCAAGCTCGGCATTTACGCCGCTGCATATCACATTGCCGCGGTTAGCCACATTCGAGGCATCGGGATTGATTTCATGCGCTATGCGGTCGCGAATTATCTTGCACGGATTCAATTGCTCGCCAAAGTGACGCAGCACATCATTACCGGCCGACGAACACAGCTCCTTCACCGGCTCAATTGCCGTCAATGCATTCTTCAACTGCACCAGTTCCCGGGGAGTTATCCTCCCAACGGCCACCTTTGATATAAGCCTTTCCACATCGCCTATCATTTCGAGCTGGCGTTTAAGCATGTCGCGCGCCTTGGTGTCGCGGAAGAAATACTCCACCACGTCAAGCCGGTTGTTTATCTGCCCTATGTCTTTAAGAGGGAACAATATCCACCGCCGCAGCATTCGCGCCCCCATCGGCGTGAGTGTCCCGTCAATGACCGACAACAGGCTCTTCCCGTCTTCACACATCGAACCGACCAATTCAAGATTGCGAACGGTAAACTTGTCGAGCCTTACATATCGTTCCTCTTCTATTCTCGACAGTGTGGTTATATGGCTCACATGTGTGTGCTGAGTTATGTCAAGGTAGCATAATATGGCACCCGATGCAACTATCGCACTGTGCATCGAGTCGATGCCGAAACCTTTCAAATTCTTAGTCTCGAAATGCCTCAACAGCCTGTCGGTAGCAGCTTCCTCGGTAAAAATCCAGTCGTCGAGATCAAAAGTCAGATACTTTGCCGAAAAAGTCTCGGCAAACCGCTTGCGGCTGCTACGTTCCACAAGCACCTCCTTGGGAGAGAAATTGCCCAGCAGCTTGTCGATGTAGTCGGTAGTACCCTCGGCAGTGAGAAATTCCCCTGTACTTATGTCAAGGAATGCCACGCCACATGCGCGCTTTCCGAAATATACGGCGGCAAGAAAATTATTTTCACGATTGTTGAGAATATTGTCGTTAATAGATACTCCGGGAGTAACCAACTCGGTTATGCCTCGCTTGACAAGTTTCTTGGTAAGTTTGGGATCTTCTAATTGCTCACATATTGCCACACGCTTGCCGGCTCTGACAAGTTTTGGCAAATAAGTATCAAGCGCATGATGCGGGAAACCTGCAAGTTCCACATATTGTGCCGCCCCGTTGGCACGGCGCGTAAGTGTTATCCCCAGTATATCGGAGCTTGCAATGGCATCGTCCGAAAATGTCTCATAAAAGTCTCCAACACGAAACAGCAATATTGCATCGGGATGTTTCTTTTTCATCTCGAAATATTGCTTCATCAACGGCGTTTCAACAATCTCTTTTGCCACAAGTATATCTCATTTTTAACTCCCAAAGTTACAAATTCCCCCCCAATCGGTAAAATAATCCCATCGGATTATCAGATTATCGGTTCATAATTCATATCCCACAAAAGAGGTTGCCGCCAATAGTAACAAATGGCTATATTTTACGATTTTTTACCAACTAATAGGGATTGTTCAAGGTTTGCAGCACTTCTACTTTTGCATTCAGGAATATTTACAAAAAATCGCAAAAGAATGAAAGAAAAAGTTTTAATGCTTATCCTGCTGATAACTACGGCCGTTGGTCACGCAACAGCAGTCGAAAAAGATTCGGAAAGTAACAAAGAACCGTCCAAAATAGAAAACGTAATGTCACGGCTCACCATCGGAGGATATGGCGAAGCGGTTTATTCTTATAACATGTACAGCGACAAATACATGCGCTACCTTTCTCCCGAACGGTATAAAGATGAAACCCACGGCCGGTTTGACCTGCCTCACGTGGTAATTTTCCTCGGTTACGACTTCGGCAAAGGATGGACAATGGGCAGCGAAATAGAATTTGAACACGGCGGAACCGAATCGGCTATGGAGATAGAGGAAGAAGAAGCCGGAGAATATGAAAGCGAAATAGAACGAGGAGGGGAAGTGGCATTGGAACAATTCTGGATTCAGAAATCGTTTATGCCGCAGCTCAACGTCAGGATAGGTCACATTATAGTCCCTGTGGGCGGTACCAACATGCACCACATGCCCACCGAATTTTTCGGAGTCTACCGTCCCGAAGGGGAAAATACCATCATGCCTTGCACATGGCACGAAACAGGCATCAGCATCTGGGGGCGTGCCGGGGACTGGCGTTATGAAGCATTGCTCGTGCCGGGGCTCGACTCCGACCGTTTCGGACGCATGGGCTGGATACACGACGGAGCTGGCAGCCCCTACGAGTTCAAGATAGGCAATGCCGTTGCCGGAGCTTTCCGTGTCGACAATTTCTCGGTTCCGGGACTGAGGCTCTCGGTTAGCGGATACATAGGCAACTCATTCAGCAACACGTTAAGTGCCAACAGGAACTCAACCCGCTACAAGGATGTAAAAGGCACTGTAATGATAGGCGCATTTGACTTTAACTACACAGGCCACAACTGGATTGTCCGCGGGAATTTCGACTACGGCCACCTTAGCGATGCCGAGACCATCACCAAAGTCAACATCAACAACATGAGCCAAGACTCTCCCTCACCCCACCAAGCCGTGGCATCGGCAGCCATTGCAGGCGGCATAGAGGCCGGTTACAATATATTCGCACACATTGGCAAACTTGCCGACAGGGGACAAAAGTTTTATGTATTCGGGCGGTACGACTATTACGACTCGATGCACGAAACCGACACCGACATTTATAACTTCTGCGGACGCAGCCGTGTGGCAGCAGGCATAAATTACTACCCGCTGAAAGATATTGTGATTAAAGGAGAATATTCCATAGGGTTGCTGGAATCGCCTTACAATAACGAACCGGCAATCTCGGTCGGCATCGCTTACTCAGGATTTTTCACACGATAAACAAAAAGCATAACAAAACAAATAACAAGAAAAAAATGAAAAAATTCACAAAAACAATCTGTACCATGGCTATGAGTGCCATGGTAGCTGTGAGCCTTACGGCATGTAGCGACGATGAACCGGCAACCGAAGGCGGAGGCAACGACAATGCAAAAGATATTGCCCTGAAAGCAGCCATCGACCCATACGTCGACAATACGGTCGTTCCCAATTACAAAGTTATGGCCGATGAAGCCATAGAGCTGTATAACCAATGTGTGCAAATTCGCGACCTTTTCATTGCCGGTGACGTCACGGCAGCGAACGAATATGTGGAGCAGGCCTGCCGGCACTGGACCCTGTCGCGCGAGGCATGGGAATTGAGCGAAGCATGGCTGTACGGAGCAGCCGCCGACTACAACATCGACCCGCACATCGACTCTTGGCCGCTCGACAAGGCTGCACTCGTCAGTCTGTTATCGAATGCCGACATGATGCAGGCAATCGGCGACGGTGGCGCTGCATACGTCAGTGCAAACCTTGGTTATGGACTACTCGGATTCCACGCCATCGAATACATGCTGTATGAATTGTCGGCCGACGGGCAGTCAAGCTCTCCGCGCGACCTGAGACACACTCTCGATGGAACTGCCGTAACCAACAATCACATGATTTATATGGCAGCCGTTGCCGAAGACTTGCGCAACCAATGTGTACGCCTTGAGGCTTCGTGGGCAGGAATAGACAATGTGACATCTGAAAAGCAACAAATTCTCGCCGACAACGAGCTTGAGCCGACCCTCAACTATGGCGAAATCATGAAGAATGCCGGACAAGCAGGCAGCAACTACCAGAGCCTTACGCTTGCCGCACAGCAAATCATTCAAGGTGCCATCGACATAGTTGACGAAGTGAACACGCAAAAAATAGGCCGCCCCAACGCAGGGACAAGCGAAGAAGACAAGAATTACATTGAATCGCCTTACGCCTTGAACTCGGTGGTTGACTTTGCCGACAACATTCGCAGTGTACGCAATGCCTACGAAGGGTTGAACGATGATGCTTCGATAAGCGACTTCGTGGCCACTGTCGCTCCGGAAGTTGATACCGAAGTCCGCAATTTGATTGATGAGTGCATCACCAACATCAAGGCTATACCCGAGCCATTCGCAGCCTCGGCACAAGGACCCGAAGCTACCGCGGCAATGGAAAGCCTTGGCAAATTATCGACCGCTTTGGCCAACGTCAACAGCGTATTGGTCAATAATTAATCAGTGACACTGTTCCCACAGCACAGAGGGGTGTGCCATGAGTATATGGCACATTCCTCATTATAGCATAAAAAAACTATCTACAAAAAACAATCGACTTTATGAAAAAGAGAAATTATTACATGCTTGGCATGTTGCTCGCCGCCGGCACATTATGTGGCTGTAGCGACGACGAACCGGCAGCAACACCCGGGACAGGGACAACCGACCCGGACCCGCTGCCCCAGTGGTATTATGCCGGGGGTGAATTGGGTACGGCTTACCTAAGCACCTCAAACGCATACGAGCAGCCAACCCCCGTCGTAGAGGAAGATGCCGAAATGAACCGTCGCTTCAAGAATGGAGAAGCACTGTTTGAACACATGTACATGACAAATCACACCGGTGTGCGCAAGGGGCTGGGACCGGCCTACGTGCGCAGTTCGTGTATTCATTGCCACCCGGGATATGGGCATGGCAAGCGCAACATGGCAGGCAGCTTTGAAACCAACTCCATCGGAAACGGATGCCTGCTCGTGGTTTATAATCCCGACAACGACGCATACGTGAGCTGGCTCACCGGTATGCCGCAAGGACATGCCGCCGAACCGTTTAAAGCGCCCCTCGATGAAACAAAAGTCATCATAAACTGGCACAAGTACACCGACGAATGGGGCAACCGCTTCCCCGACGGAGAAACGTATGACCTTGAATATCCCGAGGTAACCATGTCGCCCGATGCAGTCTATGCTCATAACAAAGGCGTAGTCCCCGACCTTGGCAACTACAAAGTGGTGCTTGAATCGACCATCGGCATATACGGTACCGGGCTGCTCGACGCAATCTCCGACGAAGACCTGAAGGCTGAATATGCGAAGCAAGAAAGCGACGGCTTTTTGCCCAACGGTATAAATCCCGCATTCTTCAAAAACGGTGAATGGGTAAAACAATACAGCAATACAAAGGCCACCGATGTAGTTCCCGGCTTTGCCGATGCGGGCGAACAGCACCCATTCAAGTTCACGTATGCGCTAAGTCGCGGCCCGTTGCAAGATGCGGCAGGAGTGAACGCCATGTGGAATATCACCAACGTTACACGCAGCAACCGCCGCTACCACTATCTTGACACTTATTTTGCCGGAGCCTCGGGCGACGACTTGACGCGGTTTGGCGGTAGCTCGTGGGTGAAGGCCTCGGCCTACGACCCCGAAGTGCAGGCAGGATACAAGGAATACATAGAGTCGGTCGATCCCGAAGGGAATCACCCGACATGGCACGCCACCGATTACGGCAATACCGAAGATGTGGCATCGGCAATTGCGGCCTACTTGACGGCAAAAGACCTTGACGTGGAAATGGATGACGAGGATTATATAGATTTTGTCGTTTGGCACCGCGGGCTCGCAGTTCCCGCAGTGCGCAATATCGACGACCCCGCGGTACTGCGCGGCAAGGAACTATTTGAGCAAATAGGTTGCACATATTGCCACCGTCCGTCGTGGAAAACAGGTAATGACGAATTTTATGACCCCAACGGGTTCTTTGCACGTGGCGACAGCCGCCTGCCCAAATACCCGAACCAGACTATATGGCCCTACTCCGACCTTGTTCAGCACAAATTGCACATGGAAAATGACATTCGCACCGGTTGGTGCCGCACCACGCCGTTGTGGGGACGCGGCCTGCACCAATTATGCACAGGTTCGGCCACTGCCGACCGCCTTCACGACAATCGCGCACGCAACGTCATCGAGGCAATCATGTGGCACGGAAACCCCCAAAGCGATGCCCGGAAATCGGTTGAGAAATTCCGTGAACTGTCGAAGGAAGACCGCGATGCCATCGTGAAGTTCATCGACTCCATCTAATGAACATTTCTGTAAATTTCAATAGTGCGAGTGGTGTACGCCTGTCCTTTTGACTTGGTGTGCACCACTTCTTCTACTTACTATTTCACGGCAATGACCAATAAGACAAAACTTCTACGCAACACCTGCTTCGGCCTCACGGCACTAATCATCGCAATACTTGCCGCCGCCACAATCATTGAAACCCTATATGGCACCGAGGTTGCAGTCACGTATTTCTACGGATCGCCTGTTTTTGTCGCACTATGGGCGGCAATCGCCCTGTCGTCGATTTGTTATCTTATCGTCAGGAAGACAATAAGGCGTAAAGCCGTGTTTCTATTGCATGCAGCATTTGCCATTATTCTCTCGGGGGCATTCATAACCCATATATGGGGAGAACAAGGGAGCATACACTTGCGATGCGACGACGCACCGGCAAACACGTTCACCACCTCCGACGGCGATACACACACCATGCCGTTTCATATAAGCCTCGACAATTTCACGCTCACGTATTATCCGGGAACGCAAGCCCCGATGGACTTTGTGAGCAACATTACCATTCACGACGGCACAGCCGACGATGGTGGCACGGTGTCGATGAACAACGTATACAGTTACCGAGGGTACAGATTCTACCAGTCGACCTACGACTCCGACGGCTGCGGCAGCACGCTGGCAATCAGTCACGACCCCTATGGCATACTTGTTACATACATCGGTTATGCCTTATTGCTACTGTCGATGCTGCTGTTCTTCTTCGACCGCAGCAGCCGGTTCAGGCAACTGCTGCGCCACCCGTCATTGCGCACATCGGCATTAGTCATGGTACTCACCGCCACCGCATTTACGGCAGCGGCAAGCAATACACCCCCGGCACTGCCCGAAGGTACGGCAGCCCGCTTCGGCGACTTGTATGTATATTACAACGACCGCGTATGTCCGTTGCAAACGCTTGCCCGCGATTTTACCGTGAAACTTTATGGGAAACCATCGTATAAAGGTTTGTCGGCCGAACAGGTACTCACCGGTTGGTTCTTCTATTACGACAGTTGGAAAGAGGAACCAATGATACGCATCAAAAGCCGTGAAGCAAGGCATCTGCTCGGGATAGACGGCCGGTATGCCCGATTGACCGACTTTATCGACAACCGGGGTTACAAACTCGAAGGGGCAAGGCAAACGGGGACGGGCATAAAAGACCTGCGCGGAGTGAGCGAGGCCGACGAGAAATTCAGCCTTGCAAGCATGGTGTGCACGGGCAATGCCCTGAAACTGTTTCCTTACCGTGACAGCACCATGAACGACGTAACGTGGTACTCCGTCACCGACCGGCTACCGGCAACGATGCCTCAGCCGCAATGGACTTTCGTCAGGTATTGCATGAACTACATTGCCGAACAAGTGGGACGAAAAGACTTTATCGCCGTCGATACACTATTGGTGAAGGTCAAAGAATATCAACGCAAAGAAGCCACAGGCCGCCTTCCCGACGAGATGCGTTTCAAGGCCGAAAAGATTTACAACACTCTCGACTTCACCCGACCGGCAGCCATGACGAGCCTTGCCATCGGCATAGTGTCGTTTTTCTTTTATTGCCGGCGCATGACGCGGCAACACACCGGCAACCGACGGTCGCGCGTGAGCACACTGCTTGCCGCAATGATGGCGATAGTGCTTGTCTACATAATCACAATCTTGACATTGCGTGGAATCATCGGTGGACACTTCCCTGCTTCCAACGGCTTTGAGACTATGCTATTGATGGCAGCCTGCATAGCCGTCATCACAATTGCCGCATATCGCCGGTTCGAGACTATTCTTTCATTCGGGTTCATGCTTTGCGGCTTTTCATTGCTCGTGGCCATGCTTGGCGAGGCAAACCCTTCGGTGACACAGTTGATGCCGGTGCTGTCTTCGCCGCTGCTTAGCATTCATGTGGCCGTCATCATGATTTCCTATTCGCTCTTCGGCTTTGCCATGTTCAATGGAGTTGCCGCCGTCATCATCAACAGTTCAAGCCATCGTAACATCCGGCAAATAGAACGGTTACAGGTGATGAGCCGGTTGATACTCTACCCGGCAGTGTTCCTGCTCACCGCAGGCATATTCATCGGAGCCGTATGGGCAAACGTTTCGTGGGGACGTTATTGGGGATGGGATCCCAAGGAGACTTGGGCGTTGATTACCTTGCTCGTGTATGCCGCCGCACTGCACACCGACTCGCTCCCTGCACTGCGCCGTCCAATGGCATTCCATTGGTTCACGATAATAGCATTCTTGAGCGTGTTGATAACCTACTTCGGTGCCAATTTCATCATGGCCGGCCTGCACAGCTACGCCTGACATGCAAGAACTATATGACGACAGAGCGGGAACAGATTCGCACTGTTCCCGCTCTGCCTCATTTATCATAAGACAAACAAAACTTTTAGTTGCAGGGGCGGCAACAACCACCGTGACGGTGGTGGCGATGACGCGGATGGCGGTTACCGTCATAGTCACAGCAGTAACCTTTGTGGTGGCATTCTTTACATGTGCTGCAATATTCATGGTTTTGGCAATATTCGCAATTGGTACAGTCGACACCGCAAGGGCATTCGCCCTCGCAGCCGCAAGCCTGTCCGCAGCAGCATTCCACTTTCTTGTTACCGTTGTTGCCGGTTGTATTGTCGTCATTGCCTGCAAATGCCATTACCGAAAATATCACGGCAACGCAAGCCACTAAAGCCAATATTACTGATTTCTTCATATTCGTCTATAAATTTGATTGTTACACCTACAAAGATTGCAACAATAAACGAAACCGCCAAATAAAACGCCCATATTAACCTACTTTAAGCAGCTCTTTCACGACTTCTTCCACGTTACGCACAAACTCATCAACTTCAATTTGGCGGGCGGCGGCGAGGCGGCGGTAGATTTCGTCGATTGGCAGCAGTGACTCGTCGGTCTCGGCAAGCAGGCGGTCGGCGGGAGTGATTGCCAATGCCCCGGGGTTGAATCGTTCACCGTATGACAGGTAGAAACCGGCATCGAGCAGTTGGCTTGCCACGCGGGCGTTTCCGCGGAATCCGTGCACTATCCACGGCATACTCGGGCGCAACTGCCGACGCAACCGACACAATTCGTTGCTTGCCCTCACGCAATGCAGCACAAGCGGCTTGCACACCTGCTCCGACAGTGCTATGTGCCGCTCAAGCACACCCGTCTGCATCGACAGCTCGCCACCGCGCAACTTGTCGATGCCGCACTCGCCAATCATCAACACGTTGCCCGATGTGGCACATTCGGCGAGCCGGTCGAAATCGGCATCGGTGGCACGGCCGACCTGCCAAGGGTGTATTCCCACCGAATAGTATAATCCCTCCACAGGAGCAAACTCCCACGGATTGACGCTGATAACGGCTTCACGGGCATCGATGCGGTGAGTGTGAATATCTTTTATCATGGCACGGGGTCATAGCCGCTGCCGCCCCACGGGTTGCAACGGCAAATGCGTTTTATGGCAAGCCACAAGCCTCGCACCGGGCCATGCTTGCGCAAGGCTTCGATGGCATATTGGCTGCATGTGGGCGTGAACCTGCACACCGGCGGGAAAAGCGGGGAAATGCAGTGCCGGTAAAATTGAATGGGCAGGACGAGCAGGGCCACCAATATTTTTTTTAACGTTTGCATCAATGCGCGCCCCCCTCCTTGCCGGCAACTTGCGAGGAGATTTTGCCGAGCAGTTTTTTCATACTTGCTTCGATTGTCGCATAATCGGCAATCGAGGTGTCCATATACAAGAATGCAATTTCGGCAACACTGCCGGCCGGTTGCAATGCCTGTGCAAGGATGGAACGATTCAAGCGGTAAGCCTCGCGTATGCGCCGACGTACAAGCACACGCCCCACGGCCGTGCGTATCTTCTTCTTTGGCACGGTTATCATGAACTTGGCAACGATGTCCTGCCCGGGCTCACTGCCGGTGTCATCGCCGCACCGTTTCACAGCCACCACGGCACGTAACGGGTAGGCAACGACGCTGCGGCCGCCGGCAAAGAGCATGTCGATGGCGGTGCGGCTGCACAACTTTTCTCGCTTGTATAATCTGTTACCTTGCATAAGTATGCGCAAATTTACTCAAAATCGGCGGAATAACAGCCCGCAGCAAGGCAACAAAAAGTTTTTTAGACAAAAAGACAGAAAAACATATTGTTTTTTAACCCAAATCGGTCATTAGATTTTATGGCGATTTTTAGGATTATGTCGGGCAGGTTTTCAATGCACAAGCCGCAGGCATAGCGGGCTATGTCAAGGTTTGTGCATTGAAAAGATGACGACAGAAACTAAAAAGCGACATAAAAAGCACAATCAAAACAAATCTTTGCGGTCTAATGACCGTTTTGGGTTTAAAGACATATTTTTCGCCCCATTGTCGTAGGAGAGGTGTATCAAAATTCCCTTTTTACAACTGGGTGTCAAAGTACATACCCTAATACTCAACGCTTTATGCGATTGTGGCAGCAGCGAGATGCGGCAATGCCACGTCTCTACGGGCAGCAAAAAACATATTTCACAGCGTCCCCGGTCATTGGGAGATGCTGTGAAATATATGTCTTTTAAAAAAACAATATGTTTTTTTTGTCTTTATGTCTGAAAAAGACTCTCCACTCTGCGCGCGGAGAAAATCAGTTTTTACCTTGCAGGTTTTTCAGATACTTGTCGAGGGCTGCGGTCATCGAGGGGGCTTCGGCACTCGGTGCGCTGAGGTCGAGCCTCAACCCATCGGCCTCCACAGCCTTGGCGGTGGTTTCTCCGAAACAACCAATTTTGATGTCGCCTTGGTGGAAATCGGGGAAATTCTTCAACAGCGACTTTATCCCGGCAGGGCTGAAGAAGATGAGCATGTCATAATCAAACGGCTCATCCTTCCCAAAGTCGTTGCTTACCGTGCGGTACATCACAGCCTTGGTGTAAGGAATCTTGTTGGCATCGAGAATGCTCAGGTTGTCACGATGTACATCCGAAATGGGGAACAAGAATTTTTCCTTGTTGTGCTTAGTGAGGTCCTTGAGCAACTTTTCATCGTCGAGCTTGCCCGAAACGCCATAGAATATTTTGCGCTTGCGATACACGATATACTTCTGCAAATAGTGAGCTATGGTTTCGCTCGTGCAGAAATACTTCATCGTATCGGGAATGTTGATGCGCATTTCTTCGCACAGGCGGAAAAAATGGTCTATGGCAGTTTTCGCAGTGAATATCACCGCTGTATAGTCGGAAATTGAAATTTTCGACTGTCTGAACTCCTTTGAAGTCAATCCCTCAACCTTTATAAACGGTCGGAAAACCACTTCTACGCCGTACTTTTGAGCAATGTCGTAGTAGGGAGATTTGTCAGATTCCGGTTTTGGTTGTGAAATCAGAATTTTCTTAATATCCACTTTAGCTGCGTTTTTATGATTGTAATATTCCACATAAAAATATTGCCCCAGTGAAAGAGAGAATAACGGGCACAATTTCAACGCTGCAAAGGTACAAAATAAAATAAAGCAACGACGCCAAATTGTTGAAAAAAATTCTAAAACCTTTACAAATAAACACTATACGTGCAAAAATGTAAAACATTGCCGCGACGTATAGCATCGGTTCGAGCGTTGCCGGGAATAGCAGCATGACAAACGCCAATGGAATCAAGAAGAGCCCCATAGCCGACTGCGAAGAATTGAAACCGTCGATGAGAAGCTTGCGAGATATTTTATCGGGCAAAAATGTATAGCCCAACAGCCGATACAACAATTGTTGCGCAAGGAAAAAGAGCAACACAAATGCCGATAACGCCCACACATATTTTGCGACCGGTTGCCCGACGACCAATTCCGGCCGGTAATACCCCACGGCGAGGTATATGATGATTCCGCCCATGGCGCATGTATTGGCAATCAGCGCCGACATCATGTTGGTTTCGCTCACGGTGTGGTCGTCAAAATTGTTCTGCCTGCGACGTACCGAAAACAAGTAACTGCCCAGATGCGAGAAATATTTATGCCCTTTTTTGTAATTCAAGGCAATCGACAAAAAGACCAAAAGCAACAATGCTATAGTCCCGGTGTCGTTGAGAGGGAACACCGGTCGGCACTCGGAATTTGCTACAGGCGCAGGGATTTCGACATGCCGGGCCGCAACCGAACTCAAGAACGCCGTGTCGCAACCATTATCGCCCGGCAGCGAATCGAAATATCCTGCCGTCGCGGTAATCGACTGAATGCTGTCTGCACCAATATGACTTTGCTGCTGTGCCATTGTCTAATATTTTGATTCCACCATATCGTCGGCATAGATGTCGACAGATGCAAGAAGAGGCAGAACATCGGAAGCATCATTGGCAACATGCCACAGGTGTCCGTGCGAAATTTTCATGAAGTGCTCATCAACACAACGCCCGAGCATATCAAGCAACGGATTGAAAAAGCCGTCTACATTTAACATCACTATTGGCTTGTGGAAAAGCCCCAATTGCTTCCACGTGATGATTTCAAGCAACTCCTCGAGTGTGCCGCAACCACCCGGCAACGCCACCACGGCATCGGCCCGCCGTGCCATAGTCTGCTTGCGGGTGTGCATGTCGGGCGTTACGACAATCTCGCTCAAACGGTCATATTGCCAACCGTTATCGACCATGAACTGTGGTATGATGCCCACGGCACGTCCGCCACCGTCAAGCACTCCGTCGCTGACGGCGCGCATCAGTCCCTCTCGGCCGGCGCCATTGATGCAAGCCACCCCGGCTGCGGCAAATTCCCGGCCCAACTTATAAGCCTCATCGACATACCGCTGCGCCACCCTGCTGCTCGAAGCAGCAAACACGCATATTTCTTTCAGATCCTCCATTGTGCCCGCAAAGTTACAAATAATCTCGATACCGAACCTCATCACATAAAACCTTATACGTCAGTTTTTTTACCAGCCCGGCTCCGTAGAGACGCAAAATTTTGCGTCTTTACAACCACAATGCCATAAAAAATTAGTTTTGCAACACTTTGCATAAGACCGTGTAACCTGCGGGAAATCAATTCCGACCCGCACTCACCGCCACCACCGAAAAACTCACTTATGTAAAATTTAAACGGGCACCAATGGCATTTTGTGGTTAAATTAGTATTTTTGCAAATGTAACCCATCTCTGTTATCCGTAACAACATGAAACATTTTGTATTAGCTATATTAATGATTCTCATGGCAATACCGGCAAGCATTGCCAAAGACGACAAGTATGCCCAAGCTACGTTTCCCAAAAAGACATACGACTTCGGCTACATAAAAGAAGCCGATGGTGTGGCAACATGTGAATTTGAATTCATCAACACCGGTACCGAACCATTGCTGATATTGACGGTAAAAACCACTTGCGGCTGCACCGCGCCCGACTACCCCAAACGACCTATCGAGCCCGATGGCAAAGGGGTGATAAAAGTCAATTTCAACCCGGCAGGCCGCCAAGGAGGATTTTTGAAAACCATTACCGTGAGGACCAACGGGAAGGAAAAACGCACCACTCTCTCCATAGAGGGTTCGGTAATACCCAAAGATTAAAACAGTTCAACCCACCCTTCCACCCCCCAAAAATCACTATTTTTCAATCTATCTCATGCGCAGCAAGATATTGGCACTGATACTGTCTTTATTTGTTTGTACCCCGGCAGCAATTGTTGCCGGAGGCAATATTGAATGGATTGAAACGCAACACAGCTTTGGAGATATTTTGGAAAGTGACGGGAAAGTTGCGCATCGATTCCTGATGGTCAACACCGGCGACGATGATGTGGTAATAAAGCATGTGCGCCCATCGTGCGGATGTTCGGCCACCGACTATCCCCGACGCCCCATTTCACCGGGCGACACGGCTGCAATAACTGCCACATTCAACCCGGCAGGACGTCCGGGCGACTTCGACACATTCTTCACCGTCATAACCAACACCCAGCCCGACAGGACGGTACTGAAGTTGAGCGGGCGCGTCATAGCCAATGCCCCCACCGTCAACGAGCAATATCCCGTTTCAGTGGGTTCGCTGAAACTTAATGCAGCTTCAGTGCCGTTTGGCGAGATAAGCGAAAACGAAACGCCACGTGCAACCACCGAGGCCTATAACGACAGTGATGTGCCGCTGAAGATATACACCGACGGCAATCCCGACTACGTGGGCATTTCCATCGGCTCCGACACGATTGCCCCTCACGGATTGATGCCCATAACCGTGACATTCGACGCCCGGAAATGCAACCGCAGGGGACTGGTAGAAACCGACTTCTCGCTGTTTGCCGAGCCAGTGTCACCCACATCGTCGGCTTTGGCCGGGATAAAGCGCATAAGCGTAATGGCAACCGTGCTCGACGACTTTGCCGGATGGAGCGAAAAGCAACTTGCCAACGCGCCGGTCCTGCATCTTGACACCGACAGGGTGGCGTTTGCCGACATCGACACACTCGCCGGCAAGACGCTGACGCGGCAACTCGCAATCAGCAATGCCGGGAACGACACGTTGAGAATATACGGAATACGCCCGGCGGAAAGATACATAGACATCGGCCCGGCAAAAACGCACTTGGGCAAGGGGGAATCAACCGTCGCCGACATCACAATCACTCCCGGCGCCGTCACCGACGACATAATAAACACGTATATAATAATCTATTGCAACGACCCGCGCAGCGCAATAACGGCAGTGCGCGTCGTCGGCAACAAAAAATAATCACACACTATGGAACATCCCGAAAACGACCAGCAATACGCAGGGCTCGCCGTCAACAAAGGCATACAGCAACCGCCATCGGTAAACCCCTACATGAAAGCCCGCCGTCGCCGCCGCACATTGTCGGCCGCCGAATATGTGGAAGGCATCTTGCGCGGCGACATAACCATATTAAGCCAAGCCGTGACCCTCGTCGAGAGCCACAACCCCGACCACGAGGCCATAGCACAGGAAGTAATCGAAAAATGCCTGCCATACTCGGGCAAATCAATCAGAGTGGGCATCACGGGTGTGCCGGGTGCCGGGAAGAGCACCAGCATCGACGTTTTCGGCCTGCATGTGCTCAAGCAGGGAGGCAAACTCGCCGTGCTTGCCATCGACCCCAGCAGTGAGCGGTCGAAAGGCAGCATACTTGGCGACAAGACTCGCATGGAAAAGCTGTCGGTGCACCCCAACGCATTCATCCGTCCCAGCCCGTCGGCCGGTTCGCTGGGAGGCGTGGCTCGCAAGACGCGCGAGACAATCGTGCTGTGCGAGGCCGCCGGCTTCGACAAGATATTCGTTGAAACTGTCGGCGTGGGGCAAAGCGAAACTGCCGTACACTCGATGGTCGACTTCTTCCTGCTGATACAACTTGCCGGCACCGGCGACGAACTGCAAGGCATCAAACGCGGAATCATGGAAATGGCCGACGGCATAGTCATCAACAAGGCCGACGGCGACAATGTGGACCGAGCCAACCTTGCCGCAACACAATTCCGTAACGCACTGCACCTGTTTCCACTTCCGCCAAGCGGTTGGGCTCCAAAGGTGCTAACCTACTCGGGATATTACGAGATAGGCATTGCCGAAGTGTGGCAAATGATTTACGACTATTTCGACTTCGTGAAGGGCAACGGGTATTTCCAAGAAAAGCGCCGGCAACAAGAATTATACTGGATGTATGAAACCATCGATGAAAAACTTAAGGATAGTTTCTACCAGAACCCGACAATCGAAGAAATGCTTGCCGCCAAGCGCCGGCTCGTACTCGACAGCCGACAAAGTTCATTCATCGCCGCGCATGAAGTGCTTGACCGCTACTTCGCCCTGCTCCAAAACCGTTGACGCATGAGATATATCGGCGGCAAAAGTCTCCTTGTAAACAACATAAGCGATTGCATATTGTCATATACCGACAATGTGCAATCAATTTTTGACATATTTGCCGGAACCGGAGTTGTAACACAAGACCTACTATTAAAAGGGTACAACCTATTATCAAACGATATACTTTATTTCAGCTACGTATTACTCCGAGGAAGCATTGGCTTAAACCACACCCCCACTTTTGACAAACTGGGAATTGACAATCCCATCGACTATTTAAACTCATTAAATTTATATGATACAAATTTAAACAAGTCTGACTTATTTATATACAACAATTATTCTCCAACAGGGAATTGCAATCGCATGTATTTTCAACCACATAATGCATTAAAAATAGATATTATCAGACTTACGATTGAACAATGGTTTTCCTATAATAAAATAACCGAAGACGAATATTATTATTTATTAGCAAGTCTTATCAAAGCAGTCCCATACGTATCCAATATTGCCGGCGTATACGCTGCATACTTAAAACATTGGGACAAACGCACATTCAACAATATAACCCTTACCGACAATCCAATCAACCCAACAGGCAGGTCTTGCAAATGCTTAAATTCAGACTACTTGAAGGTAATTGAGACTCCTGTAGATTTACTATATGCCGACCCCCCATACAATTCCCGGGAATATTTGCCTAATTACCATCTATTAGAAACAATTGCACGATATGACTACCCTGAAATTAAAGGCGTTTCAGGCATGAGAGACTACCAACACATAAAATCACCTTTCTGCTCGAAAAAGAATGTAGAAGCCGCATTTGAGAACCTCATGAAACTCTCAAATGCCAGATACCTGCTCATCAGCTACAACAATGAAGCCTTGTTGCCCACCGCCCGCTTAACGGAGATGTGTTCTGACTATGCAATAAATGACAGTTTCAGACTGATAGAAATAGATTACCGTCGGTATAAAAGCAAAATACCAAACAATAACAGCGGACTTAAAGAACAACTATATTTCTTGCAACTTAAATAAAAAAACGCTACCCAACAATCGGGAGATTATATTAATTTTGTATTGAAACAATCGAAAACATGGCATATAAGGCACCGTTTAACTACATAGGAAACAAATATCGGATAATCAACGAAATAACATCTTTATTCCCAAAAGAGATAAACAATTTCGTTGACCTGTTTTGTGGGGGCGGCGATGTCTCCATTAACACACGTGCCTGCCATATTTATGCAAACGACATTAATTATCACGTAATAGATATAATACAAGCCATTCAAGACCGTCCAATCACCGAAATATTAAAATACATTGACAACACCATTGCGGAGTGGGGACTCAGCAAAAGTTTAAAAGAAAATTACTTGCGCTTCCGCAACCATTACAACAGCAGCCACAGCAAAAATCCCATTGACTTATACATATTGATGTGCTTCAGTTTTAATTTCCAGTTTCGGTTTAATTCAAAACATGAATATAATAATCCTTTTGGTCAAAACAGGAGCCATTTTTCTGCCAAAATGAGAGCCAACTTAATAACTTATAGCCAATTAATAAGTAAAATAGAATTTACATCATGTGACTTTAGGCAATTTAATTATGATATGTTACACGATGGCGACCTGCTATATGCCGACCCACCATACCTGCTCTCTTGCGGTTCATATAATGACGGGAAACGAGGTTTCAACGGCTGGGGCATTGGAGACGACTTAAAGCTCATGGAAATTCTCCAAGGCTTGAACGATAAAGGCGTTAATTTCGCATTATCCAACGTAATAGAGCACAAAGGGCGGCAACACCGTTATTTGATTGACTGGGCCACAAAAAATAAATTCATTATTCATGACTTAAATATAAATTACAACAACTGTAACTACCAAAACAAGAACAAAACAACTAACACACGTGAAGTCCTCATAACAAATTATTAACTCCATGAAATCTCAACGCACTTTCGGTTGGATTCAGAATCCGGCAAATACATCAACCTTGCAACATGTAGTAGCAGCCTTAGACGCTAATAGCAAAGTTACGCAATGGTTACTAAATGAACGTATTCCATTGCTAAAAAACAACAATCTGCTTCATGATACCGATGAATGGGATAATTATATAAAATTTTTGCAATCGGGACAGTCTATACCATATTCAGCCTTAAAAGGGAAAGGCTGTGGTGGCGGCAAACGAAAAGATGCTAAATGTTCAGGCATAATACAAGCAGTAATCGACGCACAGAAAATCATTACGGTAAAAATATGCGGTGCCGATACTGAAATGCACAAACCGTATTCCGACGATTGGACAGCAGACGGTTTCCTCCGATGGGGCATTTCCATCGGATTCATCAAATACAACCAAGACGATGATACTTGCCAAATAAGTGAATCAGGTAAACAATTCATCAATGCATCCAACGAGGAATTTAATGAAATTTTAGGGAAAGCATACCTGTCGTATCCCCCGGTTTGCAGAATATTGCAACTTTTATCCGCAGGAGAACATTTGACAAAATTTGAACTTGGCAAAAACTTGGGATTCACATCCGAAGCAGGTTTTACCTCATTTCCACAAAACATTTGGGCTCAGGCTTATCACGAACACCCACAAGACCGAACAATAATAAGGAACAACTATGAAGGCTCCTCCGATAAATATGCCCGAATGATATGCTCGTGGCTCAAAGAAATCGGTTGGGTAAATATCGCAGAAAAGCACGTTACCGAACAATATGCAGGCAAATCATACTCATGCGGCATTTCCCAAGCATATACTATCACGGCACTGGGCAAAATAAATTATAAAAGGGCAACAGGCAAAAGCAGTCTTGCAAGGATTCCCAAATTGGTATTCTTCGGTATGCTGTCAACAAAGCCAAGCGACAAAGATTATCTGAGGTTAAGGCGCGCATTGATAATAAAATACACCGAAAAAGATTATCGCAATCTTGCACAAATAAAAGACTTCCTTGCCTCGCACGGATTAGACGAAACCATTGAAACTATAAAAGATGACCTGCTTGGATTAACCAACATTGGGCTTAATTATAATTGTAAATCAAACTGTTATAAATTAACCGATGAAATACAATGCCTGCAAATTCCTAATGGGAACGACTTCAGCAAAGGTGACACATCGCTAATAAAAGACAGGATCAGACCACACCTAAAGCATTTAAATCAAAAATACCTTGCATTGATTGATTTATCCCTCAACGGAAAAGCAAATCTTGAATTTGAAATACAAACGTTAGACCTCTTGACTAATGAACTTAATTTCAAAGGGAAGCATCTCGGTGGCTCACGCCGACCCGATGGGATTATTTCTTATAAAATAAACGGACTGATAATCGACAACAAAGCATACTCTAAAGGATACGCCATACCTCGCCATCAAATAGATGAAATGGTCCGGTATTTACAAGAAAACAATGAACGTCGGGAAGAAATAAATCCCAATAAATGGTGGAACGAATTTGACAACGACGTAGCTATTTTCAATTTTGCCTTCATTTCATCATATTTCACCGGACAATTCATGCCACGCCTGAATGAGATAAAAAACCGTACAGGAATAAACGGCGCCGTAATAAATATAGAAAACCTGCTGCTCGTTGCCGAAGCTTTAAAACGTGGAGAATTGACTTATCCAGACTTTTTTAAATTATTTGATTGTAACAATAATATATCATTTCATTTAAACTCTTAACCATCCCCCCATTTTTTAGGGATGGGGAATGGGCAAAATACTCATTTTTAGGGATTTTGGATACTGTCGGGGATTATTTACTTTGCAATTGTAATAATCACACTTAAAACCGACAAGAATAATGAAAAAGACTGTTATAATCTATGGGTCGTCGACCGGTACTTGCCAAAACATCGCCGAAATCATCGCAACCAAATTGGGCGTGAGCGACATTCTTGATGTAGCAAAAGTTACTGCGTCGCAAATATCGGCATACGACAACTTGATATTAGGCACATCGACATGGGGCGCAGGAGAGATGCAAGACGACTGGTATGACGGAATAAAAGAACTGAAAAATGCAAACCTCAACGGGAAAACGGTTGCCCTGTTTGGTTGTGGCGATTCCCAATCTTACAGCGATACATTCTGCGACGGCATGGGAGAAATTTACCGCGAACTGCAAAGCAGCGGATGCAATATAATAGGCAGCACTCCAACCGACGGATACACCTACGACAACTCTACCGCAGTGGCAGACGGGCGGTTTGTGGGACTTGCCATCGATGATGTAAACGAGAGCGACTTAACCGAAAACCGAATAGATGCTTGGATAGCAAGCATTAAAGAACAATTATAATATTGTCACACCAATGGCTGCCACCGTACCAAATATAAACCCCGAAGTTGTTCAAGTGTTCTTGAACCATATTTATGAGTTCAAGAAAGGCGTGCGCCAAATGGTACTCTTCACAGCCGAGAAGAAATATGCCGAATTCACAACCCGACGTTTGTCGAGGCAAAAAATCAATTACTTGATACAACCTGTCGGTGACGGTAAGATTAACTTGTTTTTCGGTCGCAAGGAGTGTATCAATGCCATCAAGCTAATGGTGACACGCCCGCTTAACAAATTGACACCCGAAGAAGATTTTATTCTCGGTGCCATGCTGGGATATGACATTTGTGGACAATGCCGCAGATACTGCGAACTTAAAAGCAAATAAAAAAAACAGCATATAATATATCGCAGGCACGATTGAAGAAGTGTTTCTTTCCTTCGATTCGAGCCGTTATACAACTGTGGGTCGGGAAGTGCCGTGAATGGGAATTTACGCACTTCCTTTTTTCTCAAATCGGTCATTAGATTTGGGTTAGTTGACATCTCATGAATGGAAAAGCAAAACTGATATTGGCAATTTGATTGTTTTAAACTAATTTTGCAGAAATTAGTTTAACTGAATACTATGACCCACAAGTTTATAACGATGGCTGTTGCCGTGGTGGCTGCAGCATTTCCGCTATTTGCATCGGCAGAAGATACCGATGCGTTCTCATTCAAATTCTACGGACAGATACGTGCCGACCTGTTTTACAACAGCCGTTCCAACTCAGAAACTGTCGACGGGCTATTTTACATGTATCCTCGCGACCACAAATATGATGATTTCGGAAACGACTTGAACGCAAAGCCCGACGGGAGTCTTTATACGATGTATTCCCGCCTTGGCGTCAATGTTACAGGGCCCAAGCTTGCAGGAGGCAAAATTGCGACATCGGGATGCATTGAGGTGGATTTTCGTGGTGGAGGCACCAACTACTACATGATACGCTTGCGCCAAGCCTATCTTAACCTTGCTTGGAATAAGTCGCAATTGCTCGTGGGACAGACGTGGCACCCGTTCTACGGAGATGTCGCTCCTGAAATACTTAACCTGAACATGGGCGCACCCTATCAGCCATTCAGCCGCGCACCGCAAATCCGTTACCGCTTTACCGACAATGCGTTTCGCCTCACTGCCACACTGCTGTGGCAGTCGCAATACCTCTCGGTGGGCCCGGCAAGCAACGTGTCGATGGAAACCGCCACAGCCAAAAGCCAAAACTACATAAAGAACAGTTGCGTCCCCGAAATTGCCATAGGCCTTGATTACAAGGAAAACAAATGGATTGCCGGCATCGGGGCCGACATTACATCGATAGTGCCACGCACACAAGCCGAATACAACGGCAAAGTGGCCAAAGTTACTGAACGAATAACATCGCTTTCGGCTGAGGCTCACTTGAAATTCAAGTCGGCAAAGTGGCTTGTTGCCGCCAAAACGATTCTCGGCAACAACTTCACGCAGGCGAGCGGCGTAGGTGGCTATGCCATTACGGGCATTGACGAGGTTACAGGCGAACAACAGTACGCCCCAGTCAAGGTGTCGGCATCGTGGCTCAATGTGGCATACGGCGACAAATGGCGACCGGCTCTTTTCCTCGGATACCTTAAAAACCTTGGTGCAGGGAAGCCGGTAATGGGAATACTTGGGACCGGTGTCGGTGACGGGCTCGACCGACTTGCCACGGCGACTGCGGAACTGACTTACAATTTGCCGCACTGGAAATTCGGCATGGAATACATGCTGTGCAACGCATGGTATGGCACGATAGGTGACAAAGGGAAAGTGCAAGACACACATTCGGTCATGAACCACCGTGTGGTAATGACTGCCATTTTCCAATTCTGACACGCCGGTATACGAAATGGAAACAATCAAACACCGATTGCAGGCAATGGTCCTGCTCATGTCGTTTTTCCTGCCCTCATTGGCAGAAGATGCCGGAAAGCCCGGTTTCCGTTGGGGTATAGGTGCCGACAATGAGGGGCTGTGGAACATGACTACCGGCAAAGGAGCTTGGAACGGGCTGCTCACGGTTGATGCGGGAGTTGCGCCTTGGCGGGGCGGGTTCGTCGAGGCATCGGCAATTGCGACATACGGCACCGGCACGACGGCCGATGACATACAAGGGTTGACCAACCTTGACGCAGGCGAGAATCGCGCTTTCAGGTTTTCAAAGGTGGGTGTACGGCAACAATTCGGTAAATGGGGATTATTCGCGGGATTGTATAATGTGGATGTTGATTATTTCACCACGCCATACACATCGTTGTTTACAGGCTCATCATACGGCAATTTCCCAATTTTGTCACTTAACCACCCGTTGGCAACCTATCCGTTGTCGGCAATGTGCCTGCACTTGAATTTCTCACCAACTGACAGGCTTGTCATACAGGAAAGCATCTACAATGGTACGGCTTCTGACCGACTTGACCGTCAATTCCGCGTGCGCCCGGGCGAAGATGGCTTTTTCAATATCGGCAGCGTCACTTACACCATGCCTGCCCGGGACGACGATTTCTCGCCGGCATCTTACATGTTTATATATTCGGTAGCGCGGTTACCCGAGGACGAAGGCCGCCGTATGCAAATGCACTACACTTTGCTTGGGAATATCGAGCAACCGCTCGCCATAATAAGTGACAGAGCGATGTTAGGCCTGTTGTTGCAGGGCGGATGGAATCCCACCCCCGGCGAAGAAGCATGCCGCGGCTATGTGGCGGCGGCCACAGTGGTGGAATGCCGCAACGGAATGACGGCCGGTGTTGCCGCCAACAGGGTTTTCACACTTGATGGCGATGAAACCGACGTGGAATTCACTTATAGTTGCCCACTCTGGCGATACCTCACAATCACACCATCGCTGCACTGCATTTTCACAGAGGGGCAACGTTGCAATGTAGTGGGCATGTTGCGCCTGTCGTTTGCGATAGGAAACGAGTAGCATAATGGGTGCAAGTAACGGAACAGTTGTGGGTGCATCAAAATAGAGAGAAGGGCAGCTACGCTGCCCTTTTAGCATCTTTCATAATTTTGATACACACTCCAAAGGTGTCAGAATATGTGAGGATTGACGGTTTCTCAAAAACGGAAACTGATGTAGAAGCGCATCGAACCGGTTTTCCACTTCGACGAGCCGTCGTAGTTCCCTTCAAATATGTCGTCGGTCGACATGCTTTCATCAATGTCGTCCAAGTCGTCAAGGTTTAACATGCTGTCATACTTGGCCTTGCCCCAGCGAGCCTCGATGCCAAGTGAGATTGAAATTTCATAAATTTAACATTTGTGTGTATTATTTTAGTTTCAAAGGAATAAACAAATCTTGAAATACAAAGCAACATGACTGTTAAACAGAGTTAAGACATTCGTATACGGCTTGCCTACAATGATTTTCGGGCATGTCATTTTTGGTTTAACCATGCGCACGGAAAGTGCGATAATTTTGCCGTAAAAAAACAAACGGAATGAAAAACACATTTATCAAAGATGATGCCGACCGGCGTGTGTTTGAGGCAGCATACGCGGCATGGGCCGGCTGGGAAAACTTCAGACGTAAACGTCGCCGCAATAAAGATTTCACATACGGCTCACAATGGGGCGACATGGTAACCGGTGCCGACGGCCGCCAATGCAGTGAATACCGCCGATTACAGGAGAGCGGACATGAACCCTTGACCAACAATATTATCCGCCGCCTCGTGCGCAGCGTGGTGGGACGCTTCCGCAATAGCATAGTGGCAAGCAATACCGGTACGAGCGACCTAATCGACGAACTCGACAGCCGCGCCCTCGAAGAATTTCTTATATCGGGATGCTGCGTGCAGCGTGTCGATGCCGGTTTACACGGAATTACAGTCGAGAACCTGAACGTGAACCGCTTCTTTTCCAACATCATGGAAGATGTACATTGCCGTGACTGCAATATAGCCGGTTACCTGCACGACATCAACGTGAGCGAATTAATCGGCCGCCTCTCCTATGGGAACCGTAACCGTGCCGCAAAAATAAGAGACGTATACAGGGAACTTGATTTAAGAATCTCGGGCACAAATCAAGTGGGAGAAGACAGCGAACGCTCCAACGGATTCTTTTCGGCCGGGCATGGACTGGCCAGAGCCATCGAAGTGTGGACACTTGAATTGCAGGAAGTGCTTGAATGCCACGACAGTACAATTGGTGAATTATATACCGTAGGACTTGACAAAAAAGCAGACATCGACACCGAAAATACCCGGCGCAAAGCTGCCGGTGCCGCCGAAATAAAAACCAACTGGAGCATCGACAAAGCATGGCATTGCCGGTGGTTCTCCCCCGACGGACAATGCCTGCTGCACTATACGTCAAACTTTACCCACAAGAGCCATCCCTTTGTCGTCAAACTGTACCCCTTGACCGACGGCGAAGTACACTCGTTTGTGGAAGATGTTATCGACCAGCAGAAATATATCAACCGGCTTGTAACATTAATCGACCACGTAATGGGAGCAAGCGCCAAAGGCGTATTGTTGTTTCCCGATGCAGCATTGCCTGAGGGCTTCACATGGCAGGATATTAAACGAATATGGAAGAGTACCGACGGCATACTTCCTTACTCTGAAGGCAGTTGTGCCAACCTGCCACAACAAATAACAAGCAACAACACCAACATCGGAGCATACGAACTACTGTCGCTGCAAATGAAACTCGTGGAAGAAATCAGCGGAATGGGTAGCGTGCTGCAAGGAAACAACACCGGTGCGCGCCAAGGTGCACAATTATATGAGCGTCAGGTTGAGAACGCCACCATTGCACTTGCCGACATATTTGACACGTTCAACAACTTTCGCCGCAGCCGCAATGAGAAATTGCACTCCTTGTGACTTTTTTTTTGTACTTTTGCCCCTGCTTTACCCCCATAAAAAACAATTGCTGCATAACAACCGTTGGTGGTTTAATAAATAATTAAACATGAATAAGATAAAGAAGATATTGGTGGCGACTGCCATAATCATGGGTGCATGGGTGGTTGCCCCGGCACAAAGTCTGGTACGTCCCAAACCGCTCAAACAAGGCGACAAGATAGCAATCATCAGTCCGGCAAGTGCCTGCAAAGCAAGCTACGTTGCCGATGCCTGCGAGGTGTTGAGGCAATGGGGCTACAATCCGGTAATAGGCAGCCATGCGTTAGGCAAACATGGCTCATTTGCCGGAACTATTGAAGAACGCAAAAGCGACTTGCTCAAAGCCCTCACCGACCCCGAAATAAAAGCCATTCTGTGTTCACGCGGAGGATACGGGTCGGTACAGGAACTGTGTGAAATCGACAGGAACATATTTGCCAAATACCCCAAGTGGCTGATAGGTTACAGCGACATCACAGCCTTGCACGGAGCAATTACTTCCCAAGGCGTTATGAGCCTGCATGCGCCAATGTGCGAACATATAGCAAAATTTGAAGGAGCCGACTCTTGCAGCATCGTATTACGCAACATCCTTGCAGGGACAATGCCGCACTATAAAGTCGCGGCCGACATGCGCAACCGCCATGGCCAAGCAAGCGGACTGCTGCTCGGCGGCAACCTTGCCCTGCTCAACAGTTTCACGGCATCGCCCATCGACATGCTTTCATGCTATGCCAACCGCGATGTGATACTGTTTGTCGAAGACGTTGGCGAATCGCTCGAACGCCTCAACCGGCTTTTTTACACACTCCGCATAAATGGCACGTTCGACCGCATCAAAGGCCTGATTGTCGGGTCGTTCAGCGATGTTGCTTATACACCCGACTTTGCCCATGTATACGACATGATAGAAAGCATAGTGTCGGTCTACAATTTCCCGGTGGCATACGGCTTCCCGGTAGGACACACCGATGCCAACTTCCCCATGCCTGAAGGGGCTTGGGTCACGCTCACCGTCGATGCCGACGGTGCAGAGCTTGCTTTTTAACCCTCGTTAATATTGCATAGCATTATTTTGCCCCGGAGCGTCAATCGGTTAACAGTTGTAAGCAAAAATCGCACATTTTTCTTTTGTTTTGTTGGAGGCTTATACTATATTTGCGCAAAATTTTCAGACTTATAATCTTAAAACATCGAAACACTATGTACTGGACATTGGAACTCGCCACAAAACTTGAAGATGCGCCATGGCCGGCAACCAAAGAAGAGCTTATCGACTATGCGATGCGCTCGGGAGCACCACTCGAAGTAATCGAGAACCTTCAAGAAATGGAAGACGAAGGTGAAACATACGAAAGCATCGAAGACATTTGGCCCGACTACCCAAGCAAGGACGACTTCTTCTTTGACGAGGAGGAATATTAATGCGTTTTTAAGCGCGGAATAATCGTTAGATTCCTGTTAATCAGATAGATTAGCAGGAATTTAATTTGTTTGGACAACAGTGTTTGACCGCCTCAGATGGCGCTGTTTGTTTGGACAAAATACAATTTTTGGAGGAGAAATCGGGATTTGTTTGGACAAAATTCATTACCTTTACAGAGGTTTGTGAGTATTGCCGCAAGCTATAACAATGATGTTTCAAGCAACGTAGAATCATAGAATCTTTACTATCACACACATTTTTATAACTGTATAATAATCTAGTTATAGTATATGAAACAATTCAGCAGTAAAGTCATTGAAGAACTCGGGTATTATGTCTATGCCTTGATAGATCCAAGAGACCACAAGATATTCTATATCGGCAAAGGTTGTGGCAATAGAGTTTTTCGGCATTGCCTTGCAGCGATTCAGGAGGATGACGAAACATTAAAACTCGACACAATTCGTGCAATTCTTAAATCCGGATTAGAAGTCGGTCATTATATTCTCCGTCATAAACTTTCAGAAGAGGCAGCTCTCCAGATGGAGTCTTTGCTTATAGATGTTCTGACTTATTCGGCATTCAATACAGAACACGTACTCGCAAACATCAAGAGCGGGCATCATCAATGGAATGAAGGAATCAAGACAATAGAAGAAATAGACATTATCTATGAATGTAAAAAAATCAATATAGATTCAAATGACAAAGGCCATATATTACTAGTCAGTCTGAATAGAAGCTATGATTCAGCAAAAGCAAAAATTGGCTACAAAAGAGTAGATATATATCAAAAAACCAGAAAATATTGGTCCATATCACAGAGACGTGCTAAAGATGTACGTTACGTGTTAGGAGTATATCATGGTGTTGTCAGGGCTGTTCTTAACGTAAATGGTTATACATGGTCAAAAGTTGACTCTGAACTCGGGAATGAATTTAAACAAGAAAGGTGTTGCTTTGAAGGAATATTAGATGAGTATTCACCTTACATGAATAAAGATGTGACTGATTACCCATTTGGAAGTGGTGGAGCTTTCCGTTATATTTAGGATGAGTTGAAATAATAGTATGATAAACGGGAAAGTTTTAGTAATTAAGTGGTATGGACCTCTGCAGCAAGATGATGTTAAGGATTGGGAGAAATCTCAAAATGCCAAATTTAACCTTTATTTGATTGGAGGGAAGAAGAAAAATGCAAAAACTAAAATTCATTATTATATCGGTAAAGCTGAAAGGGAACTGCTTTCAAATAGGTTAAAAGATAAAAATCATCATATAAACGATTTCTCCAGGGTTAATGAAATATGGCTTGGGACAATAGTTAATAAAAAGGCTACCCATTATGATGTATTAGATGCGGAAAAGATGCTAACGTCGTATTTTGCATCAGAGGGTGAATTATTGGTAAACATTATCAACAGAACTCTGCCAAATAAAAGCATATATCTTATCAATGAGTGGATACATTATTGGCACAATTCAGAATGTCTAAGATTGCCAAAGATTTCAATCGCTAACAAAATGCCGGATGTTATTGTTTATAAAAAAGATGATTGTTCGGATGAATACAAAATATTCGTTTCACCTAAATTAAAGGAAATAAAGTAGATCATAATTGTTTGATGTCATCATCGGATTTATTTGTAGAGAATGGGGGAAATTCGTTCTAATAATAATACAAAGGCAGTCGGATAAATAGCCTTTGTATTATTATATCATTTTGGCATCTGCTGAATTATCTTGCCTTGAAGAAGTTTGCCATTCGCCTTTTTGTTACGTTTAATCCCGTCTGCTCCCCAAGTTCCCCATTGTTTCCTGACTTTGACAATGCGTCACCCTACTCGATTTTGTCGATAGCAAATGCTTCCAGCAGTGGTTTGATGGCTTC
>CALUMZ010000015.1 GCA_944321865.1 uncultured Muribaculaceae bacterium | reverse complement strand
TGCGCCTCGCCCGGCGTTAAGCATAATTGGGCAGCTACGCAGCCCTTTTCCGGCATCTTTCACAATTTTGATACACCATCTACATGAACATGGGGGGTGGACGTATGTTTTGTCTTTCCGGCTAAATTGCGGTGAGGCGCTCGTGCAGGGTGAACAGGCGGGACACCACTTCGGCATCGGCGGCCGTCGGGGGCAGGCCGTAAGCCGACAGAACGAGCCGGTCCACCCGCCGGTGGGCGGCGCGCAGCTCGGGCGGCATCGTCACAGGGTCATACAGGTCAGCAAGCGTGCTGTCGGGGAACAGGGCGCGCGCCTCTATCACCCCGCGCGCCGCCTCCTCTATCCGGCCGCGCAGCTCGCCGCCGCACTCCTGCGGCCACGGGAAGTTGTTGTACACTATGTCCTTGCTGTAACGGTAATCACTTTTGAGCCGACCGCACACCGTGCGCGTCCACGCCATGTGCGCGCTGCTCGTCAGCACCCCGAAGTGCCACAACCCAGCCCCGGGAATGATATGTACAGAATCGCTCGACAAGTTTCCGGGAGACATGAACCCGATGGGTATATACTCCCGCCGCTCCGACGATACCCGTGGAATAAGCAAGTAATTCGTCTTGGGCATGTTCTCCACATGGAAGCGGGTGGGACGGTCGGCAAGCAGTCGCGTCCCGGCACTGCTGCTCGCAAGCCTGAAGTTGCGCACCGCTTCCACGCGGCGCAGGCAGTGAGGCATGGCGCGCAACTGTGCCGGGGTGCAGTCGCCGAGCCACAGGCAATAGCGCGGGCGGTTGTTGATAAACTCCTGCGAGCCATACCACGGGTGGAAATACTGCGCTGCCGACGGCTCGCTACGCAGGAACTCGTCGCGCTCCTCGGCCGTGAACAGGTAATTTCCGCCGTCAATCGGCTTGTTGCCTATGCCTATCTCCGGCACGTCGCAAAGCGGGCGGGTGCGGCTCTCAATGAACACGTCGCGCATGGGCAGCAGGTAGGCGTTGATATGCTCCACGCGAGCAGGCAGGGCGGCATCGTCGTCACCACCGTCAAAGAGCAGTTTGGGCCCGTCGCCTGCATCGGGGCCGAAGCCCACTATCACGCAGTGCACGTGCGCCTTGTCGCGCGCCTCGCTGTCCCAGCGGAAAGTGCGGTAGGCAAAGTCGATGGTCACCCCTTGTGCGGCAAGCGGCTTCCACAGCAATGCCACCTGCTCGCCCTGCGTGACCGAGTTGCTCGACACGAATGCCGCCCTCACGCCGGTGCCGCGCATGTAGTCGGCGGCTCGTTTGTACCAACCGCACACATAATCGAGGTTGCCCGCGCCTTTCCACCCCTTGCCGAACACCGCAAGCAGGTCTTCCTTCTGCACGGCCGACATCAGCCGCGCGCCGGTGAACGGGGGGTTGCCCATGATGTAGCTCATCTGCGAGGGCGGGCACACCGCGGCCCAGTCGGTGCGCAGGGCGTTGGCCTCGATGATGTTGGGATAGGTGCGCAGCGGCAGGTAGTCGAGGTCGCGCCCCACTATCGACTCGGTCTCCTGCTTCATCTGCACTTCGGCTATCCACAGTGCGGTGCGGGCAACAGCCACCGCAAAGTCGTTGACCTCTATGCCGTAGAACTGGCTTATCGACACCCGGATGGGGCTGAACTCGCCGCCTATCGAAATCTGCCCGCCGTCGCCGCGCAGCAGCCGCAGGCATTCATTCTCGATGCGCCGCAGCGACAGGTAAGTCTCGGTGAGGAAATTGCCGCTGCCACACGCCGGGTCCATGAAGCGCAGCCCGGCAAGGTGCCAACGGAAGGCCTCGATGCGCGCCCGCCGCGTGCGCTCGGTGCGCAACCGGCCTATCTCGTCGAGCTCGCCGCGCAAGCGGTCCAAGAAGAGCGGGTCGATGACCTTGTGGATGTTTGCGATGCTCGTGTAGTGCATCCCCCCGCGGCGGCGCGTGGCCGGGTTGAGCGTACTCTCAAAAAGCGAGCCGAAGATGGTCGGCGAGATGTGGCTCCAGTCGAAGTCGTCGCTCGCGTCGGCAAGCAGCAGCTCCACGATTTCGGCATTGAAGCGCGGCACAGTCACAGGTACCGAGGCCGAGAACAGCCCGCCGTTGACGTAGGGGAACGCCGCAAGCCGCTCGTCCATGTAGGGGTCGCGGTCGGCAGGCGGCGTGTCGAGCACCGCAAACAGGTCGAGCAGCGCGCGCCGCACCTGCGAGGGGTCGGCGGCAAACCGGGCAAGGTAGTCGTGGAACATGCCGTGCCGCCCCAGTATGCCCGCATCCTCGGCATATAGGCAAAAGACGAGGCGAACGCACAGTACGTTGAGGCTGCGAAGCGTCTCGACTGCGTCGGGTTCATGGTATTGCCCTTGCAGGGCGGCATAGAGCCGGGCCACTATCTCCCCGGCCTGCAACGAAACCTGCGCTTCGAGCGACACGTGCCTGTCGGCCGGGTCGACAAGGAAACGCAGCCGGTAATACTCCTCGGGCAGCCGCTCAAGCTGTATCTCGTAAGGCTCGCCGCCCGGCTGCTCCATGTCGTAGACGAGCAGCGAGGCAAAGTTGCACGTCACTATCCACCGCGGACGCTCTGAATAGGGCAGCTCGGCCGAATACCGCTTCGCCTGCTGGAACGGCGTCAGCACCGACCCGTCGCTCTGACGGATGGGCTTGCGCAGGTCCTTGCCAAGCCCCTTTTGCTCTATCAGCACCTTGGTGGGGGTGATGTAGCCGTCGATGAAGCTCGTGTGGTCCAAGCGCACCCGTTCCTCAAAGGTGATTATCTCCGTGGGCCGCTCCACCCCGAGCACGTCACGCAGCAACTCTATCCAGTAGCTCTGGCTTTCCCCCTTCTCATACCCCCTGCCCCGCCACCGCCGGGCAAAATCCTCGACGGCGCGCCGCCGTTGCTTCTCCTCCATAGTCCTCACACGCGTAGTTACAGGTTGAAAATCTTGTAAATCAATTCACGCAACAATTGATACTCATTTTGGCGTGAATTGACACCTTTGCTCTTTGTGTCAAATTCCCGCAAATAGCCTATTATTCTCACACAACTTGCAGTATTGTAATAGCGCATGGCATCGATAAAAATGCGCGCCCGGTACGCCGACTTCGTTTCAAGTTGTTCCATTATTCCACGTTCCGACTTGTCGCGTGCCGTACACACCAACAACAGATTGGAGAAAAACGAAAACAATACGCTTACGGTCAAGACCGTAGGATTCCGTTTTGAATTACGCTCGAAATAGTCTATTATGCGGAATGCCTTGGCCGCATTGCGCATGCGCACCGCATTTTCAAGCTCAAAGTTGTTGAAATCCTTACTTATTCCTATGTTCCGTTCTATTGTCTCGGGAACGATGCTTCCGGCTTCACCCACAAGCAACAACAGCTTGTCGAGTTCACCTACCAGCCGCGACACATCAGTGCCCACAAAATCTTTCATCATTGCCACCGACTTGTCATCGATGCTGCACCCTCTTTCCTTTATATAATTCTTGATAACCGAGGCTACGTCCTGTTCATTTAGTTTCTTCGACTCAAACACCACCCCATCACCGCCGGCCTGCAACGCCGACATCAGTCCGGGAGCCTTCACATTTCCCCCCTTGTTGCACACCACGAGTATGGTCGACTTCAGCGGCTTTGCGGCATAGTGCTTGAGCAAATCAAGGTCCGACGCATTTTGTGCCTCCTTCAGCACCACAACTTGGTATCGCGACATGGCAGGATAACGCCGGCACGTGTTCACCACATCGTGCATGTCGCAATCTGTGCCGTAAAACACCGACAAGTTAAAATCCCGCTCATCGTCGCTTAATGCGTTTTCTTCTATCATTTTTTGCAGCCGGTCGATATAAAAAGTTTCTTCGCCCATCAATATATAAATGGGAGCAAACGCACCACGCCTTATGTTATTTGCAATCTGTACGTAACTTTGTGTTTCTTTTTTAGCTGCCATCGGCTATATTTATGTTATGATTTTTGTGTAAATTTACGCAATTTAATTTGAAATATGACTCTCAACCTGCCCGAAAAGCATTTCAACATACAAAAGGATACCGATGGCAAACTCATAATACTTGACCGCCTGCGACACAAGTTCGTGGCTCTCACTCCCGAAGAATGGGTTCGGCAAAACTTTGTGTCATTCCTTATTGAAGACCGAGGCTACCCTGCCGGACTTATGGCTAATGAAGTGTCTCTCATTCAAAATGGCATATCGCGGCGATGCGACACCCTCGTGTCCGACCATTACGGTCGCCCGCTCGTGATTGTCGAATATAAAGCACCATCAATAACGATAACACAAAATGTGTTTGACCAGATTGTAAGGTACAACATGGTATTGCGTGCCACATATCTCATTGTCTCTAATGGCATGACACACTATTGTTGCCGCATAGACTACGACACAGGACGCTACAACTTTATTCCCGAAATTCCGCAATACTCCGCTTTGCGGTAGCAATGTGCTCACTTACGGCGATTTTCCCTCCACAAGTCGGGACGGTCGGTTATAATCCCGTCGACCGGCAGATGTGGTGTGTCGCCCGGGCCGGCAAGCGTCCATATTTTCACTTCCTTTCCATGCCGGTGCAAAGTCTCAATCATGCTGCGCGTTACCGACCTGTAATAAAAGTTAAACGACGACACATGACTGTATTTCCCGTAATCAAACACCGACAGTCCGCCATCAAATATGGCAGGCAAACCCTTCAACCTGAATACAAGTAACTTTTCAAGCCTTATCGAAGGATCAAGGCGGTGTATCTCGGCAAGCGACTCGTCACTGAACGACTGTATTGCCACACTGCCGCACGCATTATACTTGTGTACCAGTTCCACCACCTTTCTTTCAATGGCATACTTTCCTTCTTCATGCTTTATTTCTATGAGCAGCTTGCACCGCCCGGCTACAGTTTCAAGGACGTCGGCAAGCGTGGGCATGCACTCAGATACCGGATTGCCCGAAGCGTCAGTAACCTTGAACGATTGTATCTCGGCGAGTGTCAATTCGTCGATATTCCCTACCCCATTGGTTGTTCTGTCTATACTGCGATCGTGGCATACCACCACTTCTTCGTCATTCGTCAGCCTCACATCGATTTCTATGACATCGGCACCGGCAGCTATGCCGTTTTCTATCCCCGACAATGTATTTTCGAGTCCCAAACCGGCCCCGCCCCTATGTGCAGCTATCGTCAGCAGGTCCATCTCATGCCGGGTAAAACCTCGGCGGTAAAACAGATTGGGTATGATATTATAAGCCACATAACCGGCCACTATGGCACCGGCTCCAAGCAACATATTTAACTTCCTGCTCATAACTTCTATATTTATTGTTTTGGCAAATATAAACAAACAAGCGGCTCAATACAGAAAAATTTCTGCAATAAAATGTTAACAGAGCTATATTTTTTTATTCCTGCCACGTTTTCCGTTACACAATCAATAATACTCGGCAATTTTGTTATACATCTGTAATCAAGGTTACTTATACCGTAATTTATCTACAATCAACAATGCGCTTTTAAATTAATTTTGTCACGTACAAAAGAATTATCGCAATGCACGTGAGAAAAACATATAAAATATTTTTCTGCATTATGCCCGATTTCATCCTCTTTAGGTATGATAATTGCAGTCTCGTTAACTAAGACTTTTGAAACAGGAAAATAACAATATGTCAAAAAACACTAACACAATAGAACATCCAACAACAATAACAATGAAAGAAATACGAAATACCGAATTTGGGGGCGAACGCCCGCTGTTTGCCTCTCACAATTTGCGACTTGACGGCGTTACCATCCACGCCGGCGAGTCGGCACTGAAAGAATGCAGCAACATCGAGGCTGTCAATTGCCGCTTTGAGGGAAAATACCCGTTTTGGCATGTCGATGGCTTCACGGTGCGCAACTGCCTGTTCACTCCCGGCGCACGCGCGGCATTGTGGTACTCACGCAACTTGCTGATGTCCGACACCATCGTTGAAGCGCCAAAAATGTTTCGCGAAATGGATGGTATCAAGCTCGTCAACGTCAAGATTCCCGATGCGCAGGAAACGTTGTGGCAGTGTCGCAACATCAACCTTGAAAACGTGGAAGTGCACAATGCCGATTACCTTTTCATGCACAGCGAGAACATAACCATCAATAACTATCGCCAACAAGGTAACTACTCGTTCCAGTACTGTCGCAATGTGGTGATTCGCAATGCCGTCATCGACTCGAAAGATGCTTTCTGGGGTACTGAGAATGTCACCGTCTACGACTCGGAAATTACCGGCGAGTACCTTGGTTGGCATTCCCACAACCTGCGCCTCGTGAATTGCAAAATATCGGGCACTCAGCCGCTATGCTATGCTCACGACCTCATTCTGGAAAACTGCACGATGGCCGACGACTGCGACTTGGCATTTGAATACAGCAGCGTGCGAGCCACCGTCAACGGCACCATTCGCAGCGTCAAGAATCCCATGACAGGCAGCATCGCGGCCGACGCATACGGAGAGATAATAATTGACGAAAACATCAAAGCTCCTGCCGACTGCAAGTTGATGCTGAACGATGGGACAATAGTATCGCCACGATAAACAATGCCTGCTGCTATGAAGTATGACTTTGACGAAATAATTCCGCGGCGTGGCACATGCTCCTACAAATGGGACAGCGCGCCATCGCCCGACGTATTGCCGCTGTGGGTTGCCGACATGGACTTCCGCACGGCCCGCCCCATCATAGATGCCCTGCGAGAACGTGTCGGGCATGGCATATTCGGCTACACGCGCGTGCCCGACGAATATTACGAGGCCGTCACCGGCTGGTTTGCCCGCCGCCACGGTTGGACGTTCCCGCGCGAGTGGATTATGTACACTTCGGGAGTGGTTCCGGCCGTCAGTGCCGTCATCAAGGCTCTGACCATGCCCGGCGACCGCGTGATGGTGCAAACGCCGGTCTATAATTGCTTCTTCTCGTCGATTCGCAACAACGGTTGCGTCATTGTCGCCAACCCGCTCATGAGGGAAGGCGACACCTACCGCATCGACTTCGACGACATGGAGCAAAAAATCACCTCTGAAAACGTGCGCGTGTTGCTGCTTTGCAACCCTCACAATCCCGCCGGCCGGGTATGGACGCGCGACGAACTGCTGCGCATCGCCGATATATGCCTGCGACACGATGTGACGGTCATAAGCGACGAAATACACTGCGAACTCGTCATGCCGGGACACCGATACACGCCGTTTGCTTCCCTTGGCGAGGCCGTAGCCGGCAAGACAGTGACTTGCGTATCACCAAGCAAGGCTTTCAACATCGCCGGGTTGCAGATTGCATCCATAATCACCGCCGATGCAAAATTGCGCAACCGCATCGACAGGGCGATAAACATCAACGAAGTGTGCGACGTTAACCCGTTCGGAGTGGCTGCCACCATAGCCGCTTACAATCACGGTGAAGAGTGGCTCGGCCAACTGCTCGAATACTTGCATGAGAACTATAAGTACATGCGTGAATTTTGCCGCAAACGGCTGCCGCAATTCCCCATAATGCAACTCGAAGGGACCTACCTCGTGTGGATGGACTGCTCGGCACTCGGCATGAAGTCTGACGCACTCGAGCAGATGCTGCTCGACAAGGCACACCTATGGCTTAACGCCGGCACAATGTACGGGGCCGAAGGCGAAGGATATATGCGTTGGAACATTGCCTGCCCACGAGCCATCCTGAAAGAAGCCCTCCATCGCTTCCTCAACTTCGTGCAACACCCAATCAGGCAATAAAACAATCATATTTATGTTAAAAGGCTATTTTTCAAAACTAATGCTTACAACCGCTGCCCTATTGGCCGGCAGCGGTTGCGCAAATGCCGGCACGGCAACTGAAAGCAATGCCGCTGCTGCCGACAGCGTGGCCACGGTATATATGTTCACCGAAATATCACCCGACAACTTGGTAAAAATATATGACGCACTCGGGCGGAAAGCCACGGGCAACGTGGCCGTTAAACTGTCAACGGGCGAACCGGGCGGGCACAACTTCCTGCAACCGTCGCTCATAAAAGACCTTGTGCATGAGGTAAACGGCACGATAGTGGAGTGTAACACGGCATACGGCGGCGGACGCTCCGACACCGAAAGCCACTACAATGCCGCACGCGACCACGGGTTCACCGACATCGCCACTGTCGACATAATGGATGCCGAGGGAGAAGTGGAACTGCCTGTTGCCGGTGGCAAGCACATCGACCGCGACATCGTTGGCTCACACTACACCCGTTACGATTTCACCGTGGTACTGTCGCACTTCAAGGGACATGCAATGGCAGGGTTTGGCGGAGCCATCAAGAATATCTCGATAGGCATAGCCTCGGCCAACGGCAAGCGTCTAATTCACTCGGCAGGCACGAGCACCACATCGTGGGGCAGCCCCAAGCAGACCGACTTCCTTGAAACGATGGCCGAAGCGGCCAAGGCCGTTGCCGACCATTGCGGCGACAACATTCTATACATAAGCGTTGCCAACAACCTGTCGGTCGACTGCGATTGCGACTCGTCGCCCGAAGACCCGCAAATGGGCGACATCGGCATACTCGCCTCGCGCGATCCCGTGGCTCTTGACCGAGCCTGCACCGACCTTGTGCGCTCGTCTGACGACCACGGCAAGATACACCTCATCGAGCGTATCGACTCGCGACAGGGAATGCACACCCTCGAATATGCCGAGCAAATAGGCCTCGGCACGCAAAGTTACCACCTCGTCCCCCTCAACTGAAACGCACAAACACAGACACACGGCAAACCGTGGGTGTATCAAAATTGTTATTTCAATGTGGCAGTAGAGACGCAAAATTTTGCGTCTCTACAATCTGGTTGGATAAACTGTTGATATTTAATATTTTATACATTGTTGCGGACATCGAGACGCGGCACGCCACGTCTCTACTCATGGCAAAATCGCATTTTGATACACCCACAGTTGTATATCGACCTTCTTCCACGTCAGTATTCGCGTGCACCGAAGATGGAGGTACCGATGCGCACCATCGTCGAGCCTTCTTCGACAGCAATGCGGTAATCGTCGCTCATGCCCATGCTCACGGTGTCGAACCGGTCGTTGCTCGCAAAATGTGACGATTTCAACGAATCGAACGTATGGCGAATCTCGCGGAACTCGCGCCTTATCTCCGCTTCGTCGTCGGTATTGGTGGCCATGCCCATCACGCCGCGTATGCACACGTTGGTGAGCGCATCGGCAGCTCCCGAGTCGACCAAGTCGCGGCACTCGTCGATGGTGAAACCATATTTGGTGGCTTCGCGCGCCACATGCAATTGCAGCAGCACGTCTACCGTCCGCCCTATGCGCCGGGCTTCGTCATCTACACAACGTAGCAGTTTCAAGCTGTCGATGCTGTGGACGAGCGACACGTATGGCACTATCTGCCGCACCTTGTTGCTCTGCAAGTGCCCTATGAAGTGCCACTGCACATCTTTGGGCATCGCAGTGTGCTTGGGCCCGATTTCCTGTGCGCGGCTTTCGCCAAACAGCCGCTGGCCGGCATCGTATGCGGCCATCAATGCTTCCATCGGATGGAACTTTGAAACAGCAACGAGCTTAACCCCGCAGGGAAGCTCGCCACGCAACTTGATTATGTTTTCTTTTATCTCTTCAACAGTCATGACACGCGATTCCCCCTTTCAGTTTTATTCTACCGGTTTCTCGGCTGCCTGCTTCTTTCCGCTCAAGTCAACGGGGAAAACGTCCATCAGCGGAGTTTCCACTATCGACGCGATTTCAAAGTCGGCAAGCGTACCTTTCATCCCTTCCATAAAATTGTCGAGAGCCACCTTGAACTCACTCGCCTGCACCAGCATCACCGATGCCGTCTTTTTCTCTACCGCCGTCTTTTCATCGATTGTGATAAAGTTGGTCTTCACCTTATACCACTTGTCGCCGGTAGCGTCGTAGAATACATCGCTGATTTTTTCCCTTTTCACAGCCGACACCGTAAATTCGCCCGATATGAAAGGAGCCATCTCCTCGGTTATGCGTGCCTCGGCCTCGGTAAACGACAACGCATCTACCAAGTAACTCTCGGTAACAGCTTTTTGCATACCCGATTCCAACACCTTGCTATATCTAATCTTACATTCAAACCAGTTTGCCATAATCTTTTATCTAATTTTATTCTTATTTATAACTCCAAAAAATACCTTAATTCAAATAATAAGTGAATACAAAATTACACAAAATCCATAGAATATCCGCCGAAATTCGGCAGAAATGCGAATTTGAAATTGAAGATTAAGCAGTTAGAAAAAATCGCAGAAATCGGGCAGCAAGCAACCACATTTGTCTGTTCATCATCCGGCTTGTCAAAACGGATTGGCGGCCGGAGAAACCGTCTCTCAAGTGTCCGACAGCCTCGGCTTCAAATATCCCCGGCATATAAGCCGTATGTTCAAGAGACATGAAGGCATCACTCCATCGGAATACTGCCTGAAATTGCGGAGTTAACAATAATCCCCTTGCAAACCCGTCACAACTTGCAAGGCGGGTTCAATACTATCAACAATAAAAAAAACCTGCCGGCATTGTCGGCAGGTTACTGCTTTCACACTACATCCAACGGCGACCGCTTCATCACTAACGGATAACGCTCGGGATGTTTGAGGCTCTCTATTTCGAGATCTACATCCAACTCCGGCCATTCGATGGCATTTGGACCTGCCAATCGCACATTGAGTGCGCTGCTGACGCGAGCATTGCGCAACCAAGGCACACGATTGTACGACACGAAATAATCCTGTCCCAGTACGGACAACATCATACCCTGTGCGTTAATCATCAACACGCTTACCGATGTGGGCTGCAAACTGTTGTTTAAAGTCGTTTCCATATCTTTCTACTAATTCGGTTATCTTTTTCAAATCCTTACTGTCAAAGCCATAGTTGGTTGCCAACTCAATCTGTGGCTCCAGCCAAAATTTGGCTTCACACCCCGCTTTCACCACGTGGATATGCTTACGCTCTTCCTCATTGGAGTATATCTTGAATGTAAAACCGTCTTCTTGTCTGAACTTGGGACTCATCGAATTATTGCTTTTATTCGTTTGTGAAGATAATAAGAATCTATCAATTATACCAAAAAACTTACCAAAAACGGATTGGCGGCCGGAGAAACCGTCTCTCAAGTGTCCGACAGCCTCGGCTTCAAATATCCCCGGCATATAAGCCGTATGTTTAAGAAACATGAGAGCATCATTCCGTTGGAATACTGCCGGAAGCTACATAATCAGCACCAGTAATCTTCCCCGGTATTAACCATACGAAGATGTGGATTGAATCGATCTTTTCATCTCCAATATGGGGAACGGATTGCCTTCACCGTCGCATTCATTGCGCTTGAAAACTTTAAAACCCATGCACTCGTAAAACCTTAAAGCATAGGGATTCTGTTCATTTACATCCACATATTCCACATTCATGTCACGGAATGCACGTTCCACAAGCTTCTTGCCAAGTCCCTTGCGAAAATAGTCGGGACGAAGGAAAAGCATCTCGATTTTGCGTTCCTGTACGCCCATAAAACCGATTGGGCACCGGTTATCTTCCACCACCCATAATGTTTCGATATTCCGCAAGGCCCCTTCGGCTTGCGGAATCAACCTGACAATGTCTGTGTCAGTCAGGAAATGATGGCTGGCTCGAACTGACGCCTCCCATATTTTCAGCAGTTCGCCAATAAGCATCTGCCCTCTTTTATCTTTATCAATCACTGCGATATTCATCATTTCCTGTTTTTTTGCGAATATATGAAAAATTTGTTCAGCGCTTCTGCCCCATGCATCACGCAGGTAGGAACATACATGTAGTACCATATTCTTATCAATAGAATATTTACGAAATTTTCAGAATATTGCACCTTATTTCACTGCGGTGCCATGTCTGACATATAGATAGTGCGGCATGTCAATTCCGCGGTAATGTTTTATCATGATGCCATCAACTTTTTTCATACCGACTCTGGCTGCTACGTGCTGTGACGGTAGATTGGTGTCACGAATTATGGAACACACTTCGGCTACACCAAGCACATCGAAAGCATAAGCGATGCACCCGGTTGCCGCCTCAGTGGCATATCCCCGGTGCCAATGGCTGCGTTTCAGCAGATACCCGACTTCAAGCACCTGTCGCCCATTCCAGTCTTGCATTGTCAGACCGCACTGCCCAACCATTTCTCCGGTCTCTTTCAACCTCACCGCCCACAGTCCGAAGCCATGTTCATCATAGCGACACAGCTGCTTTTCAAGCCATGCTGCGACTTCGACATCGGAGAATGCCCCTTCGTAGGCATACATCACGAGTGGGTCTTGCAAAATCTCGCACAAAGCCGGATAATCGCCGGCCGACATTTCCGACAATACAAGCCGACATGTTTCTAAAACATCCATAGCATCACACGCTTTCCACAATCACTTGCGGAGGAGTTACAGGCACGTATGTGCTGCGAATGCGCCACTCTCGCGGATACAAGTTGTTGGCACGGTTGCCAAGTTGCTTGACGAAGCCAATCGGTACTCCCTGATATAACAACAGCACTATGCCACGTGGAGCATCACCTATCATGACAACATCGCCGCGCAAGTATGATATAGCCTCGGCATAACCCACCTCGACAGTAGCAAAAGCCCCTCTGTTCAAGGCTGTCGCCAACGCAAG
This sequence comes from uncultured Muribaculaceae bacterium, assembly GCA_944321865.1. Classification (GTDB taxonomy): domain Bacteria; phylum Bacteroidota; class Bacteroidia; order Bacteroidales; family Muribaculaceae; genus Avimuribaculum. Next base: position 31,299 of record CALUMZ010000015.1, on the reverse strand, counting down.
CGACTGAGCCGGAACAATATCTTTCCCTTTTACAGCACCCACTTCCACGCCACACGACAATGTTTTTACTTTAGATTGAATCATAACTGAATCACGCACAAATGCCTCGGGCATCGCCGTCACAACACTTCCGTCCTGCATCGAAAACGTGTAGTCGCCACTGCCGCACAGCCAGTTCTTCACACTATCGGGAATCTTTGCGGCAACCGTGCGCCCTTGGCTGCGACGCTTGTCTTGTGGCATGGCTCGTCCGCAACTTTCTTCACCGGGCTTGCGCAACACGCACACAAAAAGCCCCTCTCCACGTGTTTTATGAGGCAGGAAACGATAACAATAGTCCTCACCGCCGACACCGGCCGTTATATTCCATTCACGCGGCATGTCAAGCCTGACAGGTTCGGCACCATGCTCTGCAATTATATATTTCACAATATCTTCGTTCTCGCACCGGTTGTAAGTACACGTACTGTAAATTAACAACCCGCCCGGCGCAATTGCATCCCACACATTGTCGATGATGAGCCGTTGACGCTCGGCACACTGGGCTACGAGAGCCGGAGTCCATTGTTCTACTGCCGTATCATCCTTCCTGAACATTCCTTCGCCGCTGCATGGAACATCGGCCGCCACCACATCGAAATAATGAGTCAAGTTTCCCCAACGGCTGCTATCGTCGCTTGCCACGATGCAATTAGCATACCCCCACTTCATTACATTTTCTTTCAATATGGCAGCCCGTTGCGGCACCACTTCGTTACACACCATGAGCGAACCCGGCGGAAGTGCCGAAAGAGCCGCAGTAGTCTTCCCCCCCGGAGCGGCACACAAGTCAAGATACTTTACCGGCTTGTTTACAAGCGACCTGACAATATAGCTTATTATCATCGACGACGCATCTTGTACATAATACAGTCCGGCATGGAACAAGGGGTCGAACGTAAACGACTCATGCCCGGGCAAGTAATAACCTTCTTCACACCATGGCACACGGTCTTCAATCCCGGGACGCATCGACGTTTTGGCATTATTGACACGTATGCTCGTCACTGCATCGCCGCCCACAATGGCATCCACCAAAGATTTTGCATCGCCCGGGAAAAGCGTTTCAATCTGTTCTATAAACTGCCCATGCAAATTCATCGTTCACGCCATTCTATGAATCATAACACATACTGTTCCACAATCTTTTCTATCTCGGCAGGCTTGCTCACTATGTGCCCGGCATGGTACTCAACCAATTCCTTTTCGGGTCGGAACCCCCATGTAACCCCCACCGAGTCGATGCAGGCACGACGCGCAGTCTCCATGTCGACCCCCGAATCGCCCACATACAAAGAGTCGGCTTTACGCTCCTTTACTTGGGCCAATATCGAAAACACTATCGACGGGTCGGGCTTGACAGGTATGCCCTCTTTTTGCCCTTCGACGGCGGCAAAATTTATATCAGGGAAGTAATGGCGTATCAACTTTTGGGTCGCAAGATCATACTTGTTGGATGCGACAGCAATCTTCACACCCTCTTCCTGCAACCACGCCAATGTGTCGGGTATGCCGGGATAAGGCACGGTATAGTCGGTGTTATGCTCATTGTAATAAGTCTTAAAATCCGACAACATCTTGTCTATTACCATATCCTTGTTTATATCCTCGGGCAACACCCGTTCTATGAGCTTACGCACACCGTTGCCCACGAAAAATGGATAAGATGCGACGCTATGCGTGGGATAGCCGTTTACTTCAAGGGCATAATTGGCAGCCCTTCCAAGGTCCTCAATGGTATTGAGCAACGTCCCGTCAAGATCGAAAATTACTAATCGTTTCATTATGTGATAGCATATATGTATGGGTTAATAAAATCAAAACGGATACCCCACCGAGAAGTGAAACGTGGCATCACGCGACCAGTCGGGGTGTATCAACGGCCAACGCTCTTGGTTGCGCGCCGGATTGTGCGCTTTTATACCAAGGTCGAAACGCAGCAGGAAATATGTGAAATCGAGCCTCAGCCCAAGCCCGTAAGCGACAGCTATTTGTTTATAGAATTCATTCAACTTGAATGCACCGCCCGGCTGGCTTTCATATTCCTTGATTGTCCATATATTACCGGCATCGACAAACAGCCCCAATTCAAGCACCCAGAACAATTTAGCCCTATATTCGACATTCAGGTCAAGACGAATATCGCCACACTGGTATATAAAGCTATTTACCGAATTGGTGGCATCGAAACAACCGGGACCGAGTGTACGCACACCCCACCCGCGCACCGAATTGGCTCCGCCGGCATAAAATCGTTTTTCAAACGGCAACACCGTGGCATTGCCGTAGGGTATTGCAGCACCGGCGCCCAGATGGAATGCAAATGAATGCCTCGGCGTCATCGAATGTGTGTACGAGAAATCGGCATCCACCTTGGCATATTGCGAGTACCGTATACCAAACACCTCGTATGCTTCTCCGTAACGCTTCTGGTTAGTCAAGTTTGAAATTCCGTAAAGCAGGTTTCCGGCAGTTTCGGCGGCTGCGCGTATTGTATAAACGTTACGTTGAAAATTCGACGACAACGGTGCCGCCTGACGCTTGTTGGAATGGTAATATGAATAACCTATCCGCATTATGAAGTGGTCTTCGTATGAATAACGCAACAGCGGATTGTTTATATCGTCGAGGAAGCCGGTTTGACTGTTAGGCAGATAGATATAGCTCACGTCTATCAGGTTAAAAGTGTGCCGCGTCCGGGTTCGGTTATGCGTATTCGACCAGTGGTATTTCCAGCCTGCGCCGGCTATGACACGTGTATATTCCGGGCGTTCCTGATAATTGAATGTGGTGAGGAACTCGGTCGTAGCAAGGACCTTCTGCTTAAACTCTTTCTTCAAAAACGGAAATTTGAATTTAGGGAACGTTATGCCCACTTCGCCCGAATATTCCGAATAGTTTTCATTTATCAATCCCGACAAGTCTCCCGAAAGGCTCTCGTATGAAGCACGAAACTTGGTATCGAGCACCTCCGAACCTTTGGCTATGTTTCGGTGTGAATATGAAGCACCCACGCCAAAGCCCAAGTCTCCCTCTGAGTTTGTCCCCTCAAGCGAAAGCGATACCGTCTGCGATTTCCCCTTGGTGAGCAAAAAATATGCGTCAACCCATATTTTGCCATCTATCCGCCCCACGGGTACCACTTCCACATTCACGAATTTCAATATGCCAAGCCTGCCAAGTGCCCTGTAAGTGCGGTCTATATCCACCGAATTATACAGTCGCCCCGGAATGACAAAATTACACTCCTCCACCACCGACGGACGTATGTAGTGCTCGTCATAGAGAATGGAAATGCCATTATACGCCACCGTGTCGGGAGCCGAGTAGGTTGCCACACCATGCTTTACAAGCGGGTCATAATTGGTGACGTATGTCACTTTCCTGACGAAAAACGGCTCATGGCTTTTATAATAATCCATCTCACTGTTGTAATATGGCGGCATTGTATTAAGTGTGAGAATCACGTCTTTTCGTCCCTCGGCTGTATCAGCCGTAAAAGTGATATACTCCTTGTTAAAAGCAAAATATCCTTTTTCTCGCAATCGGTTGGTTATGCCCTGCCGTTCAAGGTCGAGTTGCGTCCTGTCGAAAAGCGTACCCTGCTTCAACACAAAGTCGGTTGAATCGGCCAAAATAAGTTGCCGCAATGTGTCATTTGGAATATTGTATATAATACTGTCGATGTAATGAGGTTCGTTCAGCGTGATATTATACCGCACGTTAATGCGACGCTTCTTTACGTTGACCGAGGTATCACTCTCAACTACCGAATTCATAAACCCACGATTGACCAATGCCGTCTGCAACTGATTGACAGAAGCATCGGTAAGCTCTTGGTCGTATATGACAGGCGGCGTGCCTACGCGCTGAATCCACCTGTTTGCCCACTTTGTGCTATCGTGTCCCGAAAGATTATAAAACCACAATTGTAACTTCAATCCGCCGAGAACCTCATGATTGGGTTCTTGGCGCAGATAGCTGCGTAGCTCGCTTTTGCTGACGCCGCGATTGTCATCTACAATGTTTATATCAACGTCATCGAGCAAATATTCGCCTTGAGGGACATGCTTGGTGATATTACATGACGACACAAGCAGCAACATCACTGCTGCGACTACCTTCACCGCCATCGCCGCAACATTCATGTTGTGTTTCTTCACACCCCTGCTTCCTTGCCGTCGCTCCATGAACACGGAATATATTTTTTATATTACACAATCGTATGCCGCAACATACAATCGCCGGCAATCTTCCTCAGTATAAGCCTTGGGAGCATTAGCCGGACTGCCGCTTGCCATCGCATCGGCCGACATTTTACCGATAGCAGCCATGTATTGCAATCTGTCTATGCCATAACCTTCCATTGTAGGGACATTGCATGACTTGCATATCCGGGCCATTACAGCCACGAAGTCATTGTCCTCGTCACCGACGATGCGCGACAATGCAGCAAATCGTGATTCCGCCTCCCTTGAAAGGTCTTTCATACATGTAACCAGCAACATCGCATTTGACAAGCCGTGAGGGACATGAAACATGGCACCAATGGGACGGCTCATGCCATGCACCACGGTAACGCTCGAATTATTGATGCAAATGCCGGCATCGAGTGCGGCACGTGCCATTGCTTTCCTTGCCTCGCAGTTGCTACCGTCACGGTAGGCCAAAGGCAGATACTTTACGATACGCCTTACCGCATCTTCGGCAAGACGGTCGGTTTCGGGGGTGGCTTTCCTTGAAATATACGCTTCAACGGCATGCGTCAGCGCATCAAGCCCGGTCGCCGCAGTGACGTTGCCCGGAGCATCCATTCCAAGTGTGTAATCCACAATGGCAGTACGTGGCAACAACGCATCGCCCTTCAGCAACATCTTGACGCCTTTTGACGTATCGGTTATGATTGTAAACCGTGTTGCTTCAGAGCCGGTCCCGGCCGTAGTGGGTATTGCCACCACAGGAGGTACAGGATTGCTTATTTCCTTTCCCATATAATCGGCAATCTGTCCCCCGTTCCCTATAATGGCTGCCACTGCCTTTGCCGAATCGAGCGGACTGCCACCGCCAAATCCGATTAGAAAGTCGCACCCGGCATTCCGATAGGCGGCAATGCCGTCGGCTATCATGTTGTCGGTAGGTTCTCCGGTTATGCGGTCAAATACATAATATTCAACATTCTCGCCGTCGAGGACATTTTTCAGGCGTTCCATCATCACCGAGTGCCCCACGTGCGGTCCTGTAACAATCAAAGCCTTGCGTCCGTGTTGCGACAACAAACCCGGATTATTCTCCATGGCATTGGCTTCGCATATTATATTTTCAGGTACACTTAATGCTTTCATTTCCGTTGGATTTATATTTTGCGAAGTTACAGCAAAAGAATCACAGCGAGCCTAAAATTTCCCGATATTTTGATTTTTTTTACTACCTTTTGAAAAATATTCCCGTCTTTTAGGGGAACGGTGCATATACATCTGCCACCATTCAGCTTAAACCCAAAACGGTCATTATACCGCAAAAACTTGTTTTGAGAGTGCTTTTTATGCCGATTTGGGTTAAATTTCAATAATCTGCATCATATCCGCCTTCACCCATGCCGGCATCGGTACGGCGCTGACGGGCATCGGGTTTGCGAGCCTTGGCGTTACCGAAACTATAAGATACGGCAAACTGCACCCTCCTGCCACCGCCACGGCGTTCGGCTTCTTGAATGAAATCGGCGCCATACGTCATCTGATTCCATTTGCGCGAATCGAGCAAATCACGGACATTCACCGAGAATGACCAATTGCCCAATGACTTGCGTATGCCACCATCGATGCGGTAGCGCGGTTCGCGGCTTCCTTGAGCCAATATTTGCCGTGAATGGTAGCGGCCACGCAATTGCAAGCTCATGTCCCAAGGCAATTTCACCGATGCCATTATGTTTAAATTCCACGTAAAGTCGCTCTCTTCCTCACCTATGACAGGCACCGTAAGGCCTGCCGGGAAGAAACTGAAACCATCGAGCTTGTTGTAATACAGATTAACCGTTGTAGTCAAATCCAAACATTTGAACAGGTTGTTTTTCACAACAAATTCGGCTCCGGCTTCGACCGATTGCGACACATTCTCGTTGGTGCTGTTCATCACACCGTCGCGCATAAAACTGATGCGCTGTATCACGTCGTCGGTATTACGGTAATACCCCGAAACCGATATTATATGGTCGGTCCATGTTTTTATGTAGTTCAATTCAAATGCATTGGCAAATTGCGGCTGCAATTCGGGATTTCCATACGAAATATTAGTGGGGTCGCTGATATTGACGAATGAATTCAATTGCCCACCCCACGGCCTGCGTATGCGGCGCGTATAATTGATTTGCACTTCATTGTCTTTTGGCAACGAATATGACAAAAATACGCTGGGAAATAATGCAAACTTATTGGTGACAAATGGCTTGACATCATTCTCCGCATCGCCGTATGCCAACGATTTCACCTCATTGCGCCAATACTCTCCGCGCAATCCTGCCGAGAAGCTGAAGTCGCTGATTTTGCCACCAAAAGTGGCATACAGGGCTTGTATGTTCTGGTCATAAATAAAACGATTATACAGATCTTCGTCGATAGGCATGTCGGTTTCGACCAATCCGGTCCACGTTGTCATGGGGCTGTCTTCACTGCTTAATGTGCCTTTATAGCCGGCCTCCACTTTAAACATGTCGTTTAACTGATTGGTATAATCGAGTTGGAACTCCCAGTTGTTTACCTTTATGTCGCTCTCTTGGTATTGCCAATAGGTGTCGAGCGAATCTTCATACTCATATTGCCGTTGATATGTGGTATTATTGGGCATACGCCAAGCATTAAACGACACCGAAGCCATCAATTCATGCGTGTCACTGAATTCGTGGGTATAGTCGAGCGTCACATTGCCGCCACGCCCGTTATTGTCGCTGTCACTGTTACTGAATCCCGAATGGAAACTCTCCGGAACCGAACTCTCATAGGTGGTGCGATTCCTGTTCCACCCGCCCCCAACCATGCCGAAACCACCAAGCGACAAGGCATCGGCATCGGTCAGGTGGTATGTTACCCCGGCCCGGAAAAACACCGACGTGTTGCGGCGCTCTGTGTCGGAAAGCGAGTTGAGATACGTATCGTCGGTATACGTCCTGTATGAATTATTATATCCCTCACTGTGCCAGCTGCGCAGCCCGAGGTTGGCATAAACATCCCATTTCCCCACGTTGAGATTGATATTTCCACCGACGTTATACCCGCCTTGCGTGTTGCCTCCGGCTTGTGCTCCACCGAAGTAACCCGGTTGGCGGTTACGCTTGAGTACTATGTTGATTATTCCCGATGTGCCTTCGGGACTATACTTCGCCGACGGATTGGTTATCACCTCCACTTTTTCTATCGTTTCGGCCGGCAATTGTTCAAGTATCTGCCCTTGATTGTCGGCAGTAAGCCCCGATGGTTTCCCGTTTATCCATATCGTCACCGACGAATTGCCACGCAACGATACCGACCCTTCGTCATCCACCTCCACCGATGGTATTGTTTCCAGTATTTCGCTTGCCGAAGCTCCCGCAGCGGCAATGTTTTGGTCGACATTGAACACTTTCTTGTCAAGGTCGAAACTCATTTGCGATTTTATGCCCACCACTTCCACTTCATCGAGTATATGTGTGTTTTCCCGCATCTCCACCACGTTCAAGCTCAGAGATTGGTTAGAGGCTTTGATTTCGGCATCGACCGATGCCACACTATATCCGACATAAGACAATTTCACCCGGTAACTTCCTTGTGGCACATTTTTTATTTTGAACGAGCCGTCGATTCCCGACATGGTCCCTACCGGCAATTCCGTACCGTTATGCTTGTTGCTTACGGTTATATTCACAAATTCCATTGGCATGTCGGTAGCCGAGTCTATAACCTTCCCGGTTATGACACCGGCCGATGCCAAAGATGCCATAGATAACATTACGGCTGTCATGACCGTTTTCACGTTCGTGCTCATTTATAAACCTAAAATTATAAATTGTAGATTCTTACACTGCCTTTATCAAGCAGTTTACAAAATTACTCAATCAACATCACTTATACTAAAGGCTACATTTGCCATTTATTTGAAATAAATAATAATTAGCAATTTTTTGTATCTGTACTTTTGGCAAGCATCTTGCCCAACAACCACGGCACTGCCGCTACTGCGCACACCACTCCGCACGCATCGGCAAGCCAGTCGAGCGGGTCCATGCTACGTCCCAATGCCATAAGTTCTTGAACCACCTCGATGGCTCCGCCCAACAATATGGCGGCAATTCCTATCATTACAGTCACTGCCCCTGAGATTGGCCGAAGATGCTTCATTTTGCGGTAATCAAACAAGTACACGGCTGTCAGGGCAAAAAACATTATGCCATGTACTACCTTGTCGGCACCGGGAAAACTGAAAAAACCCGGAGACTTCACCGGTTGCGGCGCAAGGCACAAGTATAACACAACTGCCGTGAGCAATATCGAGAATATGCCTGTGGGAACTTTGAGCAACAATTTAATCATCAAAATATAATATCGTATTTATTTGCCATGCAAAATTAATAATTTATATCCTAAAATTTAGTTACATTTGCATCATTAAACCCAAATCGGTCATTAGATTTTATAACGATTTTTAGAATTATGTCGAGCAGGTTCATGCCTTTAAAACCCACCCGGAAGAAACTAAAAAGCGGCATAAAAACACTCTCAAAACAATTTTTTTGCGGTCTGATGACCGTTTTGGGTTAAAAAGCCAATAATAATACAAATCGACAATACACAATTAACATAAACCATGGCTCACAACAATAACCACTCCACATTTGGTTCCAAAATAGGCGTGATTGCCGCAACAGTCGGGTCGGCTGTCGGCTTGGGCAACGTATGGCGTTTCCCAAGTCTTGCCCAAGAAAACGGCGGCGCGGCATTCCTTGTTCTTTACATGCTCAGCATGTTGCTGATGGGCATACCCGTAATGCTTGCCGAAACCTCGCTTGGCCGGGCCGGACGCTCCGACTCGGTGGGTGTGTTCAAGAAGCTCACACCGAAAAAGCGGTGGTGGATAGCCGGTGTCGTAGGTATTGTGGCTTCATACGTAATTTTGTCATACTACATGGTGGTAACAGGGTGGACCCTCGAATATATATACCGGTCGGCAACTGGGTGGATATTTGAAGGCACGACAGGCTCGACTGCCGACAGTGCCATTTACCAACACAAAATGTCTGAAATGATTTCTACCGGTTGGAACCCGTTGTTGTGGACCTACATTGTCATAATAATAAACCTGCTGATTCTGCTGAAAGGTGTGCAGAAAGGCATCGAAAAAATGTCAAACATAATGATGCCCATGCTATTCATCATTCTGCTCGTTTTCGTCGGCGTGGCCATGACTTTGCCCAATACCCGGGAAGGACTGGAATTTTTCCTTAAACCCGACTTTGGCAAAATCGACATCGACGTGATTGTGGCTGCATTGGGACAGGCATTCTTCTCGATGAGCCTCGGAATGGGCATCCTTGTGACTTATTCTTCCTACTATCCGAAGGATATTAAACTCACACGAACCGCTTTCACAGTCACCGGACTGAATTTCTTGGTGGCATTCATGATGGGCCTTATAATATTCCCGGCGGTAATGAGTTTTGACGTAAACATCGACTCAAGCAGCCTGTCGGGGACAACGTTGGTGTTTGTCACATTGCCCGAGGTGTTCAATTACATGGACATGCCGCGGTTCTGGGCCGTGCTGTTCTTCACATTATTGTTTCTTGCCGCCCTCACTTCAACCATTTCCATTGCCGAGGTGTCGATAGCATTCGTGCGCGACCGTTTCAACACATCACGCCTCACGGCATGCCTTGTGGTGCTTATTCCCATATTTGCAACAAGTGCCGTGTGTTCGCTCTCTCTCGGTGCCATGCCGTGGCTGAAGATAGCCGGCATGCCCGTATTCGATTTTCTCGACACATTCACCACCAACATATTGCTTCCCATCAGTGCATTCTGCATTTGCATATATGTAGGTTGGATACTGAAAAAGAAGTTTATCAAGAACGAGCTCACCAATTACGGTGCGTTCCCGTCACGGCTTGCTCCGGCAGTGGCATTCCTGATACGCTGGATTTGCCCCATCTTGATAGCGGCAATCTTTGTTTCCTACATAATTTCCTTGTTGTAGCGGCATGACAGACGGCGGAAACGAAATTCGCGAATGGTTTAAAATGTCACGGCCGCAACGCATCGCGGCCATAGTGATTGTGGCAATGATAATGGTTGTTACTATTATTCAGGTCTCAATGTCTCGCAGCACACCTTTGCCCGACGAGATGGAAAGACGTGCATTGGAACTTGCCGGGTTCCAAGCAGCCATCGACTCGGCCGGCATCGATACCATAAAGCCCTTGCCGCGCAAGAAACCGTCGAAACAGCCGGTTGCCGACCGGGAAATAGAGCCGATACCCACGTTCCAACCGGATTAACCGCCCCGCCCCCACCGTAGCTACAAGTTTTGCAGATAGTCGGTAAGATTCACATCGCGGCTCAATTGCATTTTCTTCCTAAGCCTGTAACGCGTCATCTCCACGCTGCGATACGATATATTGAGCAACGGTGCAATCTCCTTCGAGCTCAAGCCCATCTTCAAGTAGGCACACAGCCGCTGGTCGTTGATATTGAGCTGCGGATACTGCGCCACAAGCCGCTTCAAGTAATTCTCATACACCACGTCGAAATTGCGGGCAAACCGCTGCCAGTCGTCATCGTGGCTTATGTTTTCCTGTATCGACTTCTGTATCTTGTTCAATTGCTTGACTGCCGAAGCACTTAACGAAGTTTTCTCATCGCTCTCCTGCAACTTGCTTATTTGACGTGAAATGTCTATCAGTATCTCATTCTTGCGCATCACATTCATCGTCGCGCTCGACAGCTCCTGCGACTTGTGCTTTATGTCATATTCAAGCCGTTCGCTTTTCAGACGGGTTATCTCGTTTTCCTTGCGCAACTTCTCTTCTTCGGCTTTGCGCTTATACTCGGCAAGTTCGGCCTCTTTGCGTTTGGCAACCGCGATTGCAGCCCGCCGTGCACGCTTCTTGACATAATTGAAGCCATACCATACCGCCCCGGCCACAATCAACAAATATATGATAATGGCCCAGATGCTGCGATACCACGGCGGACGTATACTGAACTTGAACACACACTCCTCGCGGCTACCGTCATATCGGTTGAACGAACTTATGTGCAGCGTGTACGACCCTTCGTGCAGTTGGGTATACTCCTTCGACGTGGATTGGGAATATTCACTCCACCCTGTGTCGTAATTCTCAAGGTAATAACTATACTGCACGGCTCCTTGCTGCCGGTATTCGGGACAGATAAACTCAAATCGTAACGAATTTAGCATATACGGCAACTTCAGTTCCTTCTCCGACGCGTTGCTGCCTATGGAATAAACCAACGAGTCGCCCGGCAATCCGGTGGCAAAAATCTTATTCACATACAACTTGCTTTTCCAGTTTACTTCGTGCTCGCGGTCTATGTCTATTTCAAAAAATCCCTCCTCGTTCGATACTATCAACTCTCGCGGGGATGTAAAATTAAAATTCTCAAATCCCACAATCAACTTGTCGAGCAATGGCTTATAGGTGATTGAATCAATATTATATGTCCCCGACGCATTGTAAAAGGCAGCACAAATATATTTGGCCGACACTCCCCACACATCTTTTTCGGGCGACTGATACAACCTTATCGACGATTGTGCCCCAAACAGGCTGTTCATGTGCTCATCGGGTATCATGGAGTCGGTCTGCGGATTATATTTGTAAAATCCCCCTTCGGTCGAAAATTCCAAGTCTCCGTCGATTTTATAAAGCGTATTGTTTCGGTCGGTTGGGAATCCCTTCGTGTGATTATATAGCGACACCCGCTCGAAACGCTGCAAATCGTCCGACAATTCAAGTTTGTATATACCTTTCATCCAGTGGCTTATCCACACAGCTCCATGCTCATCTTCTATCAATCGCGTACCCGTTTCATTAAATCCCGTCACACGATTGTTCATGTGCCATACACCGCTTTCGTCTCTTTTTATTAAATAAAACCCTTCGTAGGTCGAAGCCAGTAAATTCCCGGGGCACTTCTTCAACTGCAATATCGACCATGTGCCCGGCACACTGCCCACTTGCTGCAATCCATGCCGCTGATTCAGCGTAAACAGCCCCCGGTCACTGCACACAAACAGCGAACCGGCAACCGTGTCGATACTCCACACCTGCCCTTTCATCAACAAGTCGAGCCGTTGCGGAACAGGCTTGCTGGCTATGGGATAATCGGTCACATACAGCCCTTGGTTGGTGCCAAGAAACAGATTGTCGCCATGTAGCAATGATGCATATCCTGCACCATACACATTCGTCCCGAACATTGTGGAAATAGGCGAATTATACAGCACCAAGTCAATGCCGTTGTCAAGTCCGAGCCATATGTTGTCCATTTTGTCGAAATTGATACTTAACACGGTATTATTCTGCATTCCTGTGCGGGTATTGACATAAGTATTTCCATTCCCGGCTATATCTTTTATTACGATACCGTTATTGACAGTCCCGAAAACGAGCTCCCTGCCATTGGTAGCGGCACAAAACACTTGGTTTTCCTTAAGGAAACCATCTATGTCGGTATGCATTGGCTCTATTCCTGCCCCGTCATACACATAAATGCCGTCAAAATCGGTTACAAACAGTATCTCGCTGTCTTTATACGGCAATATCGAACACACGCGTTTCCCTTCAAGACGGTCGCTTCCCTTCACCGGCGTGTAGCGGTCGCCGTTCAATATGCACACTCCGCCTTCTTGCGAAGCAACAAACAGACGATCTTTCACCAATGCCGATGCCGATATTTTATGCCTGTAAGGTATATACGCCACACTTTTCCCGTCATAGCGAAATATGCCGAAGTCACCTTGGAACCACAGGCATTTGCCACTACTGAAGATGTTCCAAATCTCTCCAAACATCTTTTCGCCTTCGGGCAAAGAGTCAACAAGACTGACATACTCCATGACACCGTTGCTATTGTTGGCAAAATACCCAAACTCTTCCGAACCTCCCGCATATATGCGCATAGTCGTGTCATCGACATATATCGATCGCACCGTCGTGTAATTTCCCAATTGCACAATAGACCAGTTACGGCTGTCATACATCAGCAGGCCCGTGTTGTTGGCAAACAGCATTCTCCCGAATGAATCTTGGCTAATTTCCCAATTCTGTGTCCCGGCCCCATATTCGGCCCGGTTGTAATTGCGCACGAGCGGATAAGCACCCATCTGCACCTGCGCCGATAGCAATATCAATACGCTGCACACACTTAGCCGTCTCAATATACGGCTGCAAGAAACATGATTAACCTTTGTTATATATATGTATAATTTATATAATTTTTGCATAAAAAGTTGGTTAAGGTATTCATTATGTAATTAGTTGGGAAATTGATTGCACTAAGTTCCGAAAAATTCTTCGGTAGGGTGCATTTAGAAAACATGTTATACAACATGTTTTACATAATATATTATATATCAGTAAAATATTTTCAAATGTTGAATTTATGTTGATACATTTTAATGAAGTTGTTGAGTTTTTAGTGAGTGAAATTCTGCCTCTTTTCACGTGCGTGTCCGATAATTTTGCGGTGTGTAACAACACATGGCAACATGCCCGTTTTTACACCTTCTCAAAAATCCTAAAAATAACAAATACCTCAATTTCTTTTATGAAGAAACATTTCTTATTATTAATGATGTTTTTCATGTTTGCGTTGACAGGGTTTGCGCAAGCCATGAAAGTGTCGGGAACTGTTACTTCGGCCGAAGACGGATTACCATTGCCGGGAGTGGCAGTGGTGGTAAAAGAGAATCCGACGGTAGGAGTAGCCACCGACATCGACGGGAAATATACCATTACGGCCGAAAAGGGCCAGACTTTGGTATTCTCTTATGTGGGCTGCAAGGCTCAAAATGTGAAAGTCGGCAATTCGCCGGCCGTCGACATTGAACTTGAAGCCGAAGCCAACGTACTTCAAGAAGTCGTAGCAGTGGGCTATGGCACAATGAAAAAAAGCGACCTTACCGGTTCGGTAACATCAATCTCGGCCGACAAGTTGACGAAAACTCCGGCCGCAAGCCTTGCCAACGCATTACAGGGACAGGCAGCCGGCGTGACAGTAAACAACAGTTCGGGTCAGCCGGGCGGCGCGCCCGAAGTGCGCATCCGCGGTGTCGGCACAGTGAACGGTGCATCACCTATATATGTAGTTGATGGGGTCATAGTCGATGACATTTCTTTCTTGAGTCCTCAAGACATTGAATCGACCGAAATATTAAAAGATGCCTCGGCAACGGCAATCTACGGCTCGCGCGGTGCAAACGGCGTTATCATCGTCACCACCCGCGGCGGTAAGCTCAACCAGAAGACGCGCGTTACACTCGACGCCTACGTGGGTGTGCAGCAACGTTGGCGCACGCTCGACGTGATGAATGCCAAGGAATTTGCCGACACACGCATAGGCATGTTCGGCAGTTCCAAATCATCGAGGAATTACTACAAGGAAAACGGGCTGAATGCATGGCTGTCGACCTTTGGAGGCATCAACAATCAGTATTTCCCCACCGTATACAACCCCGAAACCAATCCCACCGGATTCAACTACGAAGCACAAGACACCGACTGGCAAGACGTGGTGTTCCAAGACGCGCTGATACAGAACTACCACCTGTCGATCGACGGCGGTAGCGACAAGACTACCTACTCGCTCAGTGGCAGCTGGTATTCGCAAGAGGGTACAATCATCGGATCGGACTACCAGCGCTTTACCGTGCGACTGAACACATCGCACAAGGTGAACAACTGGTTGAAGGTGGGCGAAAACGTTTCGTTCATGGCTTCGACTGCACGCAATGCGATGAACAATGCCGAGAGTGCCGGTGCTTCGGTCTTGTCGGCTGCATTCGCTATGGCTCCGTGGGACCCGGTCCGCTATCCCGAAGGCTCGGTCAACCGCAACGGCGACGACCTGAGCAACCGCATAGCCTCCGGCTCCAACAAGAAAGAGGTTACCAACCCGCTCAGTATGGTAGAACACTCTCATCCCAAGAACCGCAACGAGCGTTTCATCGGTAACGTGTTTGCCGAAATCACCCCGCTCGAAGGACTAACCTTCCGCTCGACCTACAGTTTCGACTACAACATTGCAACCAACAAGGAATACAAGGACGCACACGACTACTCCACTATGGACCAACTCACACAGAACTTCCTGAGCTCGAGCATGGCCCGCACCTACAACTGGACGGTCGACAATATCCTCACCTACGCCCGCACCATCGGCAAGCACGACTTCTCGATAATGGTGGGACAGACTACCGAAGAATACAACTACTACTCGATAGGCGGCTCAGGCTCGGCAATTCTCAACCCGGTTGAGAAGAACTGGTACCTGTCGCAAACTACCGACAACAAGCTCCCTGCAAGCGACGGAGTGAGTCGCAACCGCCGCATCTCGGCTCTCGGCCGTGTGCATTACAGCTTCGACAACCGCTACCTCATCACGGTCAACTTCCGTGCCGACGGTTCAAGCAAGTTCCCCGACAATCCGTGGGGCTACTTTCCTTCGACTGCCCTCGCATGGAAAATCAACGAGGAAGACTTCATGAAAGACTTCCACAACCTCGACTTGCTGAAGATTCGCGCCGGTTGGGGTCGCGTGGGTAACGACAACATAGGCAACAATGCCTTCTTGCTCGAAATGCGCAACAACGGGCCTACATTCCTCGACTATGTGTTTGGTGCCGACCAACAGCTTGCCAACGGTGCAACCGTGCTCACTTGGATTAACAACGGCGGGCACTGGGAGAACACCGAACAATGGAGCCTTGGTGTGGACTTCGGCTTGTGGAAAGGCAAGTTGAACGGTAATGTCGACCTGTTCATCCGCAACACCAAGGACATGCTCATGTTGGTGACTGCACCGGCACAGGTGGGTAACCGCTTTGCTGCAACAAGCAACGTGGGCACGGTGCGCAACCGCGGTATCGAAATCCAACTTGAACACCGCAACAACATCGGCGACGTATACTACTCAATCGGCGGTAACGTGTCGTTCATCGACAACGAACTGACGGGACTTAACGGCGGTTCGCCCATATACAGCGGCTACGACAACCTTGTGGCAGTAGACCAAGGGTTCCCGTTGTACTACTTCTGGGGCTACCAATATGAGGGCATCTACCGCAGCGACGAAGAGGTGCTGCAATACCTGCACGGCTACACCTCGGCCACCACTCCGTTCCATGCAGGCGATGCAAAATACAAGGATGTGAACGGCGACGGCGTTATCGACGACAACGACCGCACCAAGCTCGGCTCGAGCATACCTTGGTTGAACTATGGTATCAACCTCGGACTGGAATGGAAAAACTTCGACGTGCAAATCTTCTTCCAAGGCGTTGCAGGCAACAAGATTTACAACCAGTTGCGTCACCGGCTCGAAGGCGACGGCTCGGAATCGATTCTCAGCCCGAAGATGGCTAATGCGTGGACTACCGATAACCCCAACGGCGACATCCCCAACCCACGCAACTCAGTCAACTATTACGTATCCGACCGCTTCCTTGAAAACGGCTCATACTTCCGCCTGAAGAACATGCAAATCGGTTACACCATCCCCACCAAGGCCATCCGCAAAATCGGCCTCGAACATTGCCGCGTGTACCTGCAAGGCAGCAACCTGCTGACGGCTACCAAATACACCGGCTTCGACCCCGAAGTGGGCGGCCAAATCGACTATGGCAACTACCCGCAGGCACGCTCATTCATCTTGGGAGCTAACTTATCATTCTAACCAACACTTTTAGCACAATTTAAAGACCAATGAAAGTAAAACATATATTCACGGTATTGTGCTCGACGGCGGCCCTGTTATCGACCACTTCGTGTAACGACTGGCTCACCGAGGAGTCGCCCGGCTCAACATCGCTCAAAGACTTCTTCACAAGCGGCATGACTGCCATTCAGTCGGTCAACGCTTGCTACACGCCGCTCGCGTGGGAATACAACTACACCTATTGCAGCGAATGGTACGTAGGCGACGTCGCATCCGACGACGCGCTGAAAGGCGGACAAAACACGTCGGACATGGCCAATGCCTACGACATGGAAAATTTCAAGACCAATGCCAACAACGACCTGCTGCTCGACTTCTACCGCGCCCAGTATCAAGGCATTGCCCGCTGCAACCTTGCATTGCAGGAAGTGCCCGGCGTAACTCCCGACGAGAATCTCACCGAGGAACGCAAAAGCTGCTTGCTTGGCGAAGCCTACTTCATGCGCGCCCTCTACTACTTCCGCCTCGTGCGCATATTCGGCGGTGTGCCTTACACCAACGTGGTCATCGACAGCTCCGACGACTGGCAGCAATCGCGCCAATCGGCCGACTACATTTACGACCGCATCATTGAAGACCTCATTCAAGCCGAACGCCTGCTGTGGAACAAGAGCGAATATCCCGCCACCGACCTTGGCCGCGCCACAAAAGGTGCAGCACAAGCCATGTTGCTGAAGGTTTACCTTTACAGGCACGACTATCCCAACGCCATCGCTTGGGGTCGCACCTTCATGGAACAGCAATATGACACCGGCGAATATGACCTGTTCCCCAACTATTATGACAACTTCACCCTTGCCGGCGAAAACGGCATCGAGTCGGTGTTTGAAATTCAGTATATGGAAAACGAGCAGAGCGACTATGGCGGCAACAACGGCGAAGGCGGCTTTGGCTACACCCGCGGTACCTTTACCACCATCATGACGCGCGCACGCACCGGCGGTGCTAATGCAGGTTGGGGATTGAACCACCCCACTCAGAACTTGTATGACGAGTTTGAAGTGACATACGACCCGGCAACGGGCAACGAAACATGGCACGACCCGCGCCGCGAATACACCATCTGCGCACCATCGCCCGAGGCTGTAAACATCAATGCCGAGCTCACCTACCTTGGCAACTCCTACAACAATAACAAGACTGCATATACCGACAACCCGTTGGCATCGTCTGACGACCCCGCCAAATACATCGCCCTCGACCACCCGTCGCGCAGTCCCATGAACTACCGGCTCATACGCCTGTCAGACGTTATGCTGATGTATGCCGAGGCATTGGTTGAAGGTGGCGGCGACCAATCGGTTGCAACCACCATGCTCAACGCCGTGCGCGACCGCGTGGGTGCTCCGCTCTATCCCGGCTACGAAATTCGCAAATGGAATGGTTCGAGCTACGTAACAGATGAAGTAAGCGACTTGCGCGAAGCTATTCGCCACGAGCGCCGCGTGGAACTCGGCATGGAGGGACACCGCTGGTTTGACCTGTGCCGTTGGGACATAGCCTACGAGGTGATGAACAAGGAGAACGGCTCTTACGGCTCGACCGAGAGCGAAGAAGTGCGCGCCGAAATGGCCATGTTCATCAAGGGCAAGCACGAGTTGTTCCCCATTCCGGCTGAGGAAATCAACCTTAACCCGATGGAGCAAAACCCGGGCTATTGACCAACGCAAAAAAAGGGCTTGCGGGCGGGAATACACGAACGCCTGCCCGCAACCTCTCCATATTAATCAACAATAAAATATCATTAACCTATCAAAAACAAAACGCATTATGAAAAATTTGACTCTTTTGGCTGCTTTGGCAGCTTGTGGCGTGGGTGTTGCAAATGCCCAAACCTACGTTACCGACCAACCCGGCATCGCAAATACCACCGGTGACGTTTACTTTGCATTACAATTAGATGATGTTACCGTACAAAATCTGCAAGACCAAGGCAAGGAAGTTTATGATTATCGTCTCGACAACGTTAACCGTAACTGGTTCGTTTGGGATAACACCATGGTTGCAGGTGATGGCAGCTATCCCGGCGTTGACATGCAGACCGGAGGCTACATTTCACAAGAAGTTGGCTCTATAGGTTGGTCAGGTGCAGGATTCAGCGTAGAAGGCGATGGCATGGACTTGCGTACCATTAACGACGAAACGCACTTCCACATGGGTATTCGTTCCGACAATGCTCCTGCATCTTTGGCTGTTGTAATTTGTGATGGCGACACATGGGCGACACAAGAAAGTTGCTCTGCCGATGCTGCAGGTTCCTCCAAATGTGGTCCTGCAAAAATAGCTATCGGCGACAACTTCAACGACAATGGTGCCACATACACTTCGGTTGGCAAATTCGATACCGATGGTGAATGGGTTGCAATCGACATCACATTTGGCGACTTAAAGCGTCTTTACCCAGCCTTTGACTTCCACCCCGGATTCTTCCGTGGCAATATCTTCTCGGTTCTTGCTGGTGGTGTTCAAGGAAAAAGTTTCAACCTTGATGCTATCTACTTATACCAAGCTAAAGGATCGGGCAGTGTAAACAGCATTGCAGCCGATGCCAATGATATCCAAATCATGGTTACCGACAAGACCATCAACGTGCTTGGCAACGACAACGCAGGCTTTGAACTCTACAACATCTCTGGCCAACTCGTAAAACGTGCAAGCACATCGATTATGGGTTGCGAAGACCTCAACAACGGTGTTTACATCGTTAAGGCCGGCAACGTTGCAAAGAAGGTTGTTTTGAAGTAATTTCTACCTTTCATCAAGGGTGTGCCTGTGGCAACACTGCGCGTTAGTGTGCAAACGCTTCGGCACACCCTTTCATTTTTCCTTACTCCGAAATTTATCACAGAATCATGAATTTTTTCAAATACGCAACTCTGGCAGCTGCGGCTGCAATAACTGCCATGCCGACGGCATCGGCCGCCGAGCCGCAAAACGGCACCGGCGAGACCGACGGCTACAAGCTCGTGTGGCAAGACCTCTTTGACGGCACAACGCTCAACGAAGCCCGCTGGAACATCGAGGTGAACAGCGACGGTGGCGGCAACAGTGAATTGCAATATTACACCCGCCGCACCGAAAACGTGCGCCTCGGCGACGACGGCGAGGGGAACGGATGCCTCATTCTCACCGCCCGCCGCGAAGACTACGGCGGCCGCCAGTGTACCTCGGGTCGCATCAACTCAAAAGGCAAGATTGCATTCAAACATGGCAAAATCGAGGCTGCCATAAAATTGCCCAAGACGGCAAACGGCCTGTGGCCCGCCTTCTGGATGATGGGTAACGACTACGACCAAGTGGGCTGGCCCCGCTGCGGTGAGACCGACATCATGGAATTTGGCAACTCTAACGGCATCTCCCGCGGCACGCAAGACCGCTACTTCAACGGTGCAAGCCACTGGGGTACGGCTTGGAACGACCATCGCCAATATTCCCGCGACCGCACCAACAGCTACAGCCTGCAAGACGGCGAGTTTCACATTTACACCTGCATTTGGGACGAAGACCGCGTGGCCATGTATGTCGACCTCGACCGCAATCCCAACGACACGCCCTACTATGAAATGACAATCCCCGAGACCACCACCGACCTCACCCACCCGGGTTACTATTTCCACAAGGAGAACTTCATCCTGTTCAACCTTGCCATCGGCGGCAATTTCCCGGGAATATGGGATATAAACGGAATAACCGCTCTCAACGAAGGGAACGGCTACACACAGAGCATGTATGTAAATTACGTGAAAATATACCAAAAAGGGACAGCCGACGAGTCTGCTTCATTTGCCGATGAAGGCGACATGGGCAATCATTCGGGCATATCAGCACTACAAGGCAACGCAGCGACTTTCGACATTCGTCAGGCACACAATGCCATCATACTCCCCTCCTACGGTATGATTCAAGTATATAGCACTTCGGGCACGCTTGTGGCAGAAAGCACCGGCGACTACATGCCGACCGAAAACCTTACCGCAGGTATATACATCGTCAAAGCCCGACTGGACGACGGGCGTTCGGCCACTGCCAAGATTATAGTTCGTTAATCCTAATCACTAAAAGATAAACGAGTGTGAAAGTCAAAGTAACAGTTAAATATTTGGTTTGTGCTTGTTTGTTATTGTCGTCGTGCATGTGTGCAGGCACGACGGCAATGGCGGCAAGTCCCGACAAGACCGGATATGAGCTTGTGTGGGAAGACGACTTCGATGGCGACACGCTTAACCGCAACCATTGGAACGTGGAAATCAACGGCTCGGGATGCGGCAACGCCGAACTGCAATATTACATCGACGATACCGCCAACGTGGCCGTTCGCAACGGCAACCTCGTGCTGACCGCTCGCGTTCAGACATACGCCGGGAAAGAATTTACATCGGGGAGGGTAAACACCCAAGGCAAAGTTGCATTCAAATATGGCATAATCGAAGCTCGCATAAAATTCCCGCGTACAGCCAATGGGTTGTGGCCTGCATTCTGGATGATGGGTAACGACATTAAAGAAGCAGGTTGGCCGCGTTGCGGCGAAACCGACATTCTTGAAATGGGGCACGCCGACGGAATCGCCGCAGGTAGGCAGGAACAGTTGTTCAATGGAGCCATGCACTGGGGGGAATCGCCCGACAAGCATATACAGACTGTGGGAGCATGTACCAACAGCTATAGTTTGCAAGATGGCAAATATCACACATTTTCCTTACTTTGGACTCCCGAAGTGATAGAAATGTATGTCGACGGTAACGACACCCCTTACCTTTCGGTCGATATAAGCCGAAACGGAGAAAACGACGTGTGGAAATATTTCCACAAAGAGAATTTCATCCTGCTGAACCTTGCCGTAGGGGGTAATTTCCCAAACATACATAATGCCGAGAAGATCACTGCATTGAAAAACGGCAGTGCCGAAATGCTCGTCGACTATGTGAGAGTATACCAAAACAAGGCAACAGGTATCACACACCGACAATGAAGTAACCGATACCATCTTGCTTGTCCTGTATCAGTTATAGGCCGACTCGCTTTGTCACGTTGATAATTTTTTGTATATTAGACAGATAAATATAAACCGAAAACATGAAAAAGAGACATTTATTAGGATTGTTTTTGTGCGCAAGCTCGGTGTTTGCGGCAACAGCTGCCACACCCGATGCCGAAATAGAGAGCAAAATCAATGCCTTGTTGGCAAAAATGACCCTTGAAGAAAAAATCGGTCAACTCAACCAGCAGACCGGCACCGGATATTCCGACGACATGGTAGGTTCCATCAGGAAAGGTGCTGTCGGGTCGATATTGAACGAAGTTGATCCCGTCATCGTCAACAAGCTGCAACACGAGGCAGTTGAAAACAGCCGCCTCGGCATTCCATTGATATTCGCGCGCGACGTAGTCCACGGGTTCAAAACCATATTCCCCATTCCACTCGGGCAAGCAGCATCATGGAATCCCGCACTTGTGGAACAAGGCGCAAGGATAGCTGCCGTGGAAGCCGCATCGACAGGTGTGCGTTGGACATTCTCGCCCATGGTCGATGTGTCGCGCGACGGCCGCTGGGGACGCATCGCCGAATCGTTTGGCGAAGACCCCTACTTGGCATCGGTGCTGGGCGTTTCGATGGTAAAAGGATACCAGACCGACGACCTCTCGCAACCGGGTACAATGGCTGCCTGCACCAAGCACTTTGCCGGATACGGGGCATCGGAGTCGGGTAAGGACTACAACACCACATGGATTCCCGAAGTGCTGCTGCGCGACATGTACCTGCCGCCGTTTGAAGCCGCGGCACGAGCCGGGTCGGCAACGTTCATGTGCTCGTTCAACGACATCAACGGCGTTCCCTCGTCGGGAAACCCTCACCTCAACATCGACATTCTGCGCAACGAATGGGGATTTGACGGTGTGCTCGTGAGTGACTGGGCATCGATTATGCAAATGATACCACAAGGCGTGTGTGTCGACCTGAAAGACGCTGCCGACCGGGCTGCCAATTCGGGTGTGGACGTTGACATGGAAAGTTATGCCTACACAAGACACCTGAAAGAACTTGTTGAAGAGGGCAAAGTGGAAGAGTCGACAATCGACAACCTCGTGCGCAACGTACTGCGCTTGAAATTCCGCCTCGGGCTGTTCGACAACCCGTATGTCGACATGGCCACAGCCAACAATTTCTATGCACCCGAGTCGCTTGAGGCAGCAAAAAAGATGGTGGAAGAAAGTACCGTCATGCTGAAAAATAACGATATTCTGCCACTAAAGAATGTGAAGAAAATAGCCCTCGTGGGTCCGATGGCCGACGACAAGCACAACCAAGCCGGAACATGGTGCTTCGATCTTGAAAAAGAACACTGCGTGACTCCGCTTGAGGCTTTGACCGAAAAATACGGAAAAGATGCCATCATATATGCCCCGGGGCTGAAATACAGCCGCGACATTGATGAAAGCGGCATTGCCGATGCCGTAGCCGCCGCACGTGAGGCCGACGTGGTGGTGATGGTCGGCGGTGAAGAAGCCGTGTTGTCGGGCGAGGCTCATTGCCGCGCCGACATCTCACTGCCGGGTGCGCAAACCAAGATGCTCGAAGCATTGAAAGCCACCGGCAAACCGGTAGTACTCATCATAATGACCGGTCGCCCCATGACCATAGTCCATGAAACGAGCCTTGCCGATGCCGTGCTTTACATGTTCCACGGCGGGACGATGGCAGGCCCGGCAGTTGCCGAGATGCTCGCAGGCGAAGTATCACCATCGGGCAAGCTGCCGGTATCTATGCCCAAGATGGTGGGACAATTGCCACTCTACTACAACCACGTGAACACCGGCCGCCCTGCAAGCGGAATGGTGCTTATCGACGAGATACCGCTTGAAGCACCGCAAACCTCAACCGGCTGCACGAGCTTCTACCTCGATGCCGGTGACGGACCCGCATTCCCGTTTGGCTACGGCCTCTCCTACTCCACATTCAGCTATGGCGACGTGAAACTGTCGTCGGCAAGCATGGCCCGGGATGGCTCGATCGAAGTGTCGTGCACCGTTACCAACACGGGCAACATGGCCGCTGCCGAAACCGTCCAACTCTACACCCGCGACCTTGTGGCTTCGCTCTCGCGTCCGGTGAAAGAATTGAAAGGGTTTGAAAAAGTGTACCTGCAACCGGGCGAAAGCCGCATGGTAACGTTCACCCTGCAAGCATCGTCGCTCGCATTCTGGAGCACTCCCACAACCAAGGTAGTGGAACCGGGCGACTTCAACCTGTGGGTTGCCGGTGACAGCGCAAGCGGCACACCCGTGAAATTTTCAGTAACCGAGTAAGTAACACCCCAAGAGAAATATCCATTATCTGATTATGAAAACCTCAAAATTGATGATTCCGCTCACGCTCTGTGCAGCACTGTGTGCACCGACATTCAACGCCGATGCCGCCAAGAGCTTCAAGCGTGGCGTGAGCGAAAACCACTTATACTTGAAAGAAGAAATCGACGTGTTGATGCCCGGCGTGAGCTGGACCTACAACTGGGCAAACACCCCGGCAAACAGCGTGGCCGACTACATGAGCGCGGAGACCATGGAATTTGTGCCGATGTGCTGGAACAACCGCTACGATGCCGATGCCATCCGCGAATATTGCAAGGCTCACCCCGAAACCAAGTACCTGCTTGGGTTCAACGAGCCCAACTTTGTCCGTCAGGCCAACATGTCGCCCGAACAGGCGGCCGAATACTGGCCCGATGTAAAGGCTCTTGCCGATGAATTGGGGCTTGAACTCGTGGGCCCGGCGGTGAACTACTCGCCCGACTCGGGCACTCACCCCGACTATGAGATGTACACATGGTATCGCAAATTTGTCGACCTCGTCGGCCTTGACGCCTTCGACTACATCGCCCTGCACTGCTACTCGGGCGGCACAAGCGGAATGAAGGAAATGATTGACAATTTCTATGAAAGCTACGGCAAGAAGATATGGCTCACCGAGTTCAGCATGGGCGGCGACAACGGCATAAAAAACATCACCCCCGAGGGGCAAATCGGCTCGATGGTGCAGCAGCTCGAATTTCTTGAAAAGGACGACCGCGTGTTCCGCTACTCGTGGTTCATCGCCAAGTCCTCGCCCACCACATCGCCTTGCATAGGCCTTATTGTGCCTCAAAACGGCGAGGGTGAACGTCAACTGTCGGAACAAGGCATGGTATACGTCTACATGACCGATTTCGACGAAACCGTATACCACGGCGTCGACGAAATAGTTCCGGCATCGGAGTACATCAACTCGACATCGCTGCTTCTCGGTTCATCACACGACAGCTATAATCCCGGCAAGCTCGAAATCACGCAATTCACCAGCGGAGCGTATGCCGATTACCAGTTCGACATACCGTCGGCAGGCGAATACACATTGACATTGCGCATCTCGGGACAAGGTTATGACGAAGGCCGCTTCGACCCCACCGTTGCCGTTTACAGTGTCGACGAGGACGGAGAGGTATTGTCAACCTTGTGCGAAGCACGGCAACTCACCCTGTCGGGCAATGAAACGGTGTTCGCAAATGAGTCATTCACCATTAACTTACAAGCCGGCAAGCAACGCATACGCATCGCCGAAGAGGGCATGCCGAGCGGCATTCACATCAGTTGCCTCACGTTTGGCTCGGCATTTACCGGAGTGGAATCA
Source organism: uncultured Muribaculaceae bacterium (assembly GCA_944321865.1). Classification (GTDB taxonomy): domain Bacteria; phylum Bacteroidota; class Bacteroidia; order Bacteroidales; family Muribaculaceae; genus Avimuribaculum. The sequence continues at coordinate 5,616 of CALUMZ010000015.1, read as the reverse complement.
ATCACAATGCCCGGAGCATCGGATGGAATGACTTGCACCGTCGTTGCCGACGGCACACTCTATCTGCAAGGAGCCGAAAATGCCGCCACCGGCTACATTTACGATTTAAACGGTCGCATGATGTCAAATTCACCGGTTGAAAACAATATGATGACAATACCCAACCTCGACAAGGGCGTATACATACTGAAAATCACAACGACCGATGGGAAATTAAAAGCTACAAAATTCATACGGTAGGAATCCGGACACGTTAGTTGATTACTGTAATGAATGGGACCGATGCTACGCGCTATATGTGAATATGGCTGGGGCATCGGTTCTCTCTTTATCCCAAATCGGCCATTAGATTTTATGCCGATTTTTAGTAATTTTGCCACGTATTTGAGAAATATATTTTTTCGGTATCTATATGGAAATAGACAAAATATTGCTTCGTGCCGAAAGCGTCACACTGCAATATACGGGAGTAAAATTAAGCAACCCCCACCCTTTTGACATTCGTGCAGGGAAAGCCTACGTGGTAATGGGCGAAAACGGTTCGGGGAAAACCACCCTTGGGAAAATAATCGAAAAGGGCTGGAACATCGGCATGAACCGCATCATCGGCGACAAGAAATCACTGAAAATAAAAAGCATCGAGTTTACCGACATTCATTCGCTCACCGGCTGCAACGACACTTACTACCAACAGCGGTTTGAATCGACAGCCAACGACGGCATTCCCACCGTTGAAGAATTGATAAGCGGCAAAATCGACGAAACCCTTTGGCATGAACTGTGCCGCTCGCTGTCGATCGACGACGTGAGGCACAAGCGCATCAACTACCTGTCGAGCGGCGAGCTTCGCAAATTCTTAATCATAAACATGCTCACCGAGCAGCCCGACCTGCTCATCATCGACAACCCTTACATCGGCCTCGATGCCGCCTCGCGCAAGTTGTTCGACAACCTCATAGACGGCCTGACGAAACGCGGCACTGCCGTGATGCTACTCCTATGCAACACTATCGACCTGCCCGAATATACCGACTTCGTTATTCCCATACGGAATTTGGAAATAGGGAAAATGATTGCCGTTGACAATGGCAACCTGAACAGCACACGAGAAAAGCTCTCCGCACTTTTCGACAGCCGCTCGCACATCGATTTGCCTGACACCACCCCGCTTGTTCCCACCGATTACGACACGGCATTCTCGCTTGACCGGTGCAATGTGGCATACGGCAACAATATTATCCTGCACGATGTGTCTTGGACAGTAAAAGCCGGGGAAAAATGGGCATTGCTTGGCCGCAACGGTTCGGGGAAATCTACACTGTTGAGTCTCGTCTATGCCGACAATCCGCAAGGATACCGCAACCGCATCACCATATTCGACCACCGGCGCGGAACCGGCGAAAGCATCTGGGAAATAAAGCGGCGCATAGGCTACATTTCTCCCGAAATGCACCTTTACTTCAATAACGGGGAAACGTTGCTCACAGTGGTTGCTTCGGGATTGCACGACAATGTGGGTTGCTTCCGACGCATCAGCGACGAACAGAGAACTACAGCCTTGCAATGGTTGCAGGCATTTGGCCTTGACAGGCTTGCCGACCGCTACTTCAACACACTTTCGTCGGGCGAACAGCGACTTGCACTCATAGCCCGCACTCTTGCACGCCGTGCATCGTTGCTCATTCTCGACGAACCGCTACACGGGCTCGACATGGCTCGCAAGCGGTTGGTTGCCCGAGCCATAGAACAGATTACAGCGAGCAACCAAGACATTTCGCTCGTATATGTGACACATTACGAACACGAAATTCCGGCAGTCATCGACCACGACCACATCTTCCGCCTCACAAAACCATAAACCACCCGAGACACATGATTAAAGCTCTGTTTTTCGACATCGACGGGACTCTCGTCAGTTTCAACACGCACCGCATTCCACAATCAGCAATCACGGCCATCACCAAGGCCAAAGATGCAGGAATCGGTATATACATCTCTACCGGAAGGCCATACTCGCTCATCAATAACATTGGCGAAATAAGGCATTTAATCGATGGATACATCACCACCAACGGCGCATGCAGCTTCATTGGCGATACCATCGTTGCCTGCAATCCCATCCCGGCCGATGATGTCGCCACAGTAATAAGGTGTGCCGACTCGATGGGATTTGCCTGCATGGTTGTGGGTGAACGCGACTGGGCAATGCTCAACGGCGATGGTGACAACGGGTCGGTGGTGGCAAACATATTCAACCACCTGCTCAACGTGCCCGACTTGCGCGGCACTGCATCGCTCGACGATGTACTGAAGCAACGCATCTTGCAGCTCACTCCGGTGATTTCGCCCGGGCAGGAGCAATCGCTCATGGCTATGCTCGACGGCTGCATATCGAGCCGTTGGTGTCCCGACTTTGCCGACATCACGGCACTCAACGCCGACAAAGGTAACGGACTGCTTGCCGTTGCCGCTCACCAAGGCATCAAGATTGAAGAAACCATGGCGTTCGGCGACGGAGGTAACGACATATCCATAGTGAAAGTGGCAGGCACAGGCATCGCGATGGGCAACGCCAACCCGCCGCTCAAAGCCGTAGCCGACTACGTTACCACATCGGTCGATGACGGCGGAATATATAAAGCATTGAAACACTTCGGCATAATATAACACATGCCGGCAATTGCAAAGTGTCTGCCGAAATTCTTTTTTGATTGGTTCCTTTTTGCGTAATTTTGCATCGGAATTTCTGTACAAACATATATATGTGGGTTATTCTTGCCATTTCATCGGCCATCTGTTTAGGCTTTTATGATATTTTCAAGAAATTGTCGGTCACGGCCAACAATGTGCTCACGGTGTTGTTGCTCAACACACTGTTCGGCACCCTGCTCATGTCTCCTGTCATCGCCACAGGAGCCGCACATGGCGACTTCGGGCTTGGGAACAGCCTCACAGGTCATCTGCTGATTATGCTAAAGTCGGTAATCGTGCTCGCGTCATGGATTCTCGGCTACTTCAGCATCAAGCACTTGCCGCTCACCATCACCGGCCCAATCAACGCCACGCGCCCCATCCTCGTGCTCGTGGGAGCATTGCTAATCTTTGGCGAGACACTCAACGCATTGCAATGGTGCGGCATATTGTTAGGCTTTACATCTCTGTACTTGGTGAGCCGCATCGGCCGCAAAGAGGGGCATTCCATAGTCCACGATCGCTGGCTGTGGATGAGCATCGGTGCAATGGTGATGGGAGCCGTCAGCGGGCTGTATGACAAATGGCTGCTGCGCAGCTACGAGCCGCTGCAAGTGCAAGCATGGTACTCGCTATACCAATTAATAATAATGGGCATCACAGTCCTGCTGCTGAAACGTGCCGGCCACGACCGCACACCATTCCGGTGGAAATGGACAATCCCGTGCATTGCCGTGTTCCTCACCATTGCCGACATGGCATATTTTTACGCACTATCCTACGACGACTCTATGATTAGCGTCGTGTCGATGATACGCCGCGGCAGCGTGATTGTATCGTTCTTGTTTGGAGTAATTGTGCTGCGCGAGAAGAACCTGCGGCTCAAGCTCATCGACCTGTCGGTACTGCTCGTGGGTCTCGTCCTGCTCGTGCTTGGAAGCAAATAATATTTTTAATCACATAAAACAACAACACTATGTCAATAATCAAAGAAAACATTCCGGTGGGGCTGTGTTGCGACCATGCCGGGTATGCCACCAAGATGGCAATCATCGACTACCTTAAAAGCAACGGCATCAAGTATGTTGACTTCGGAACCCACAGCGAAGACAGTTGCGACTATCCCGACTACGCCCACCCGTGCGCGCTCGCAGTGGAACGTGGCGAATGCTACCCGGGCATAGGCATCTGCGGCAGCGGCGAAGGCATCAACATGACGCTCAACAAGCATCAAGGCATACGCTCGGCACTCTGCTGGCTGCCCGAAATCGCACGCCTTGCACGCCAGCACAACGATGCCAACGTGCTTGCACTGCCCGGCCGCTTCATCAGCCACGACGAAGCGCTTGAAATCGTAAAAGCATTCCTTGACACCCCATTTGAAGGCGGCCGCCACCAACGCCGCATCGACAAAATCCCGGTGAAATAATCCCCTTCTCACAAAAAAAATAAATAGAACGCTCTTCCACTTGTAAAGATGTAAAAACAGGTGGGAGGGCACTTTCTATAGATTTTAACCTGTTATCTAATGGAATAAGCAATTATTGGGGCAATCCGAAAAAACAATTACTACACAAATATATAATGGCTGCGGAGCTGCCAAACTTAGCTTAACCTCGGCGTGAAGCAACCGTCAGGAAGCGAAACCCGAGGATGGATACATCACCTCGTCCTCACCGGCTTCGGAGATGCCGAACACGAATTTCCCAGGCATAAACAATCCACATTGGTTTTACACCTAACGCACTAACCTATAATACATTTCGATAATATCCGATAAATTTTTCCCGACTTTGGCCAAAAATTTTTCCCGACTTTGGCCAAAATCGATTTCGCACGGTGGGAAAAATGGCACACTATACACCTTCACGGTCGCCATACCTCAGCAAGGAAAGATTCACAACACGCGCAAAAAAAGATGGCACAAGAGCAAAAAATTGTCTTGTGCCATCTAATTATGTTCAAAACTCTGTATCTATATTACTTCTTCGAGAGTTTTTCTTTCAATGCTGCAAGTTCTTGTATGTCACCAAGAGTTGTCTTTTCAATTGCCGGAGTAGAAGCAGGTTCTTCTACGGCCTTTGCAGCCTTCTTGGCTTTCTTGGCTTCGGCTTTGGCTTCGTCCTCGAATATGCGGCTGTGAGAAAGAATGATTCTCTTGGCATCCTTGTTAAACTCGATTACCTTGAAGTCGAGCTTTTCGTCTTGCTTGGCTTGTGTGCCGTCTTGCTTAACGAGATGCTTCGGAGTTGCAAAACCTTCCACACCGTAAGGCAAAGCTACCACTGCGCCCTTGTCGAGCATTTCAACGATTGTACCTTCGTGTACGCTGCCAACTGTGAAGATGGTTTCAAACACATCCCACGGATTCTCTTCGAGTTGCTTGTGGCCAAGGCTCAAACGGCGGTTTTCCTTGTCGATTTCAAGAACCTGAACATCGATATCGGCACCGATTTGAGTGAATTCCGACGGGTGCTTGATTTTCTTTGTCCAAGAAAGGTCGGAAATGTGAATCAAGCCGTCAACGCCCTCTTCGAGTTCAACAAATACACCAAAGTTGGTGAAGTTGCGAACCTTTGCAGTGTGCTTCGAACCAACAGGGTAGTTAACCTCGATGTTTTCCCATGGATCGGGCTTGAGTTGCTTGATGCCGAGCGACATCTTGCGTTCTGCGCGGTCGAGAGTCAGGATAACTGCTTCAACCTCGTCGCCAACCTTCAAGAAGTCTTGAGCCGAACGCAAGTGTTGCGACCACGACATTTCGCTCACGTGGATAAGGCCTTCGACACCCGGAGCAATCTCAACAAATGCACCATAGTCGGCCATAACCACAACTTTACCCTTAACCTTGTCACCAACCTTCAAGTTGGGATCAAGTGCATCCCATGGATGCGGTTGCAATTGCTTCAAGCCAAGGGCAATGCG
>CALUMZ010000014.1 GCA_944321865.1 uncultured Muribaculaceae bacterium | reverse complement strand
CTCTACTGCCACATTGAAATGATAATTTTGATACACCCTCACTCTGCAAACTTAGTGTTAAGCATAGTTTTGCCTCTCCGAGGCAACAGACCTAACTCAACTCAGTTATAAACCATAAGCAACGTTTGTCTCACTTGCTATTTTGATACGCCCTCGGTTAAAGAGCTTTAAAATTTCCCTCTTTTGCAGTCTAATGACTGATTTGGGTTTAAAATTTAACCGGCATTAATAATAGTCGATGCTTGCCGACAACAAAATAAATCAATTCTATGAAGTTGCCATTTTAGACCCTAAAAAATCCGCCGGCCCGGGATTGCCAACTTTTTCTCAACTTTTCATATCCCGAACTCGCGTAGATATAGTAATTTCGTGTACTTATTTTGGATTCCGACAGTGACACAAAGTGAAATTAAGGGTGGCGAATGGCTGCCTGTGAACAAATAATGTTTTATGCGCAAGATTATATTGTTGATGTTGGGCATTTGGTCCACAATTGTTGCGGGAAGTGCTTCGGTAAAAGCGCTTGAACCGGCATTAAGGAAAATAATCGATGAATATGATGCCACGGTGGGGGTTGCATTCATTGCCGATTGTGGCGACACGGTGACAGTCAACAACGATGCCCGCTATCCGCTCATGAGCGTGATGAAGTTGCATCAGGCTGTGTATGTGGCTCATTGCTTGCGGCAAGGGGGACGCGGCATGGAAGTGACTGTGGAGGTGGAAAAGGGCGACTTGCCGGCGGGCACTTACAGCCCGCTGCGTGACAAGTTTCCCGAAGGCGGGGTGACGTTGACGGTGGGGCAATTGCTTGAATATACGTTACAGCTTAGCGACAATAATGCTTGCGACTTGCTTTTCAAGAGGTTTGGCGGCCCGGCCGAGGTCGATGCCTGCATTCGCGCCCTTGGCATCGGTGATTTTGCCATTGCCGCTACCGAGGCCGACATGCACCGCGACCCGCAATTGTGCCACGCCAATTATTCCACTCCGCTTGCGGCGGCACGGCTCATCGATCGGTTGTTCCGTACCGACACTGTAGGGAATGCCGAAATGAAATTTATCGCATCGACGCTTGCCGGTTGCCATACGGGATTGCAACGCATTCCTTGCGGCGTGGGCGACTCGCTTGCGGTGGTGGCCCACAAGACGGGTACGAGCGACCGTGATGCACGTGGACGGTGGACTGCGATTAACGATGTGGCGCATGTTGTGCTTGCCGACGGGCGCAGCTATTCGCTCGCCGTGTTTGTAGCCGATTCGGGCGAGAGCATGGAAAAGACCGAGGAGATAATAGCCCGCATTTCCCGGGCCGTGTTTAACTGTTTTGTGTTTTAGGCAGGATATGGATTTTGATGCACCTTACGCATAGCTATTAAGTTGTTTCCCATGGGGTGCAGTTTCAGACGCGATGAATCGCGTCTCTACATTTCTGCTTATGGATGATAGTGCTACTTATAATAAGTAGTATTGACTCATTTATTAATTTTGATGCAACCACTTCATATTGGGTGGAAGGCCTTTCCCTGACAAGTATGCTCGTTTAGGGTGGCACGTTGGCGAGATCAAGGAAAAAAGTGAGGGGTGCGCCGGCTTGTGTGGCGCACCCCTCGCTTGATGATTGTTATTTATCTCGTTCCGGAATCAGTAATTGGTCCAAGATACGTTCCAGATGCATACGCGGTCGGCACTGCTTTTATTTACGCCTGATGGACACAAGTTGGTGAATTTTATTGAGAAGTCACCACTCACGTTAATTTCTTCGGAGTGTGATTGTACCTCATGCTGTTCCGGATTGCCTGTAACGGTGAAAGTTTTTGTGACAGAACCGCCTTGTATGATGTCAACCCTGAACGACAGGTTGTCGTCACCGTATGGCTTGCCCCAATTGAACGACAGTGTTCCGCATCCGCCGGTTATGGTGGGCGATGTAATTGTACCTATACGGTCGGTACGGCCCTGCATGCAAACCGAAGCCATGTACTCTCCAGTAGTGGGGTCTTTTATGAAGTCGAAGTAACCGGTTTGGTAGCCTTTGCTGTTGTCGGCACCTTCCTGTCCCCATAAGATTGCAGATTGCTCTGTTGTCCAGCCGTCGGTGGTAGTATTGTTGCCATATCGTGTTGAAGGCTGCCCTCCATTGAAAGTCTCAAAGTCGGCACGGGTTGCCGAGATCGGGGTGTCGTCACCGCCGGGACCCGGGTCGGGAGTGGTGCCGCTCTCGATGCCGAAGCGGAAGTTGTCGAGGCTCCAAGTGTCATATTCGTCGCTCGGGTCGGCATAGTACCTGAAACCAATGAAAATAGTGCCGGTATAATTGCTGAGATCGATATCGCCCGACGGAGTCCAATCGGAGTAACCCGAAGTACCGGAAGCCCAATTGATTTGGTCTGTAACCTCGGTAGTCACTGCAGTTTTCGGGTCGTTTGTTGTCATGACGAAGCATTGCAATTGGTTTGTGCCGCCACCGAATGCTGCTATTTGACTGTCGAACGAGAACACCTTTTTGCCGGCTGCATCAATATCAAGAGCCGGAGAAACAAGCCAAGTCTCAAACGGCGGTTGAGTGCCACGGAATCCGGTCATTGACGCATAGTGGTTGCCGTTATTTTCATCGTTTATGAACCAGTCTTTGTCTCCTTGGTAGTTATATGCCGTCCAAGTGTCAGGGATTTCGTCACCGCTTACATTCTCAAAATCCTCGAACAACGAGCCTTCGCCGCCCGAAACGACTGTTGTCTTGAATTCGCCTGCCGAGCCGCTATTGCCGGTGAGGCCGTAGGTGCCCATGTAGTTTTCGAGCTTACCTTTAACCCAGATTTGAGTACCGAGGGCTTCGGGGTGTTCGGCAAGGTTTACAGTATTTTGCAGTGCGCTGCCTTGCGGCAATTCCATCACTATGCATTGTGCAATGCTGCGAGTGTCGGCAGTCATGCCTATCACGATGGTGTTGCCGAGCGTAGTCGGTGCAGCCCATTCAATGTCGGCATCGCTTGTCACAGTGGTCACTTCGGGAGCCACTGCACCCACTATGTAGCCGGTAACCCAGCCCGAAGCCGAGCCTTGCAGCTCGATGGCCTGCTCGATGGTGTAGGGGTTTATTTCGGTGCCGTTGGTGTCGGTTGTGAAGCCGATGCAGTCATACTCGTCGCGGAGCACAATCTGCCAGTTTTCGCCATAGAAGCCGAGGATACCCACGATGTCGCCGGTGCCCATTGGCAGCGTCTTGCCGCGGAAGTCTGCATAACCGCTGTTGCGCACTGTGAGTGTGTTGCCGTCGGCATCCACAATGTTGCGATTGGTGTTTTCTTGTTCTCCTGCGAAAGTGGCAACGCCGTCGGCATCTTCAAAGTAAACATTGTTGATGCGTACAAGCTGGCCTTGCATGCGAATCATGTCGTCGGTCTGTTTGGACAGTTCGCTTATCGAATTGATGGTGATGGTGTCGATTTGCGCGATGTCGGGCATACCGCTTATGCGTATGTGCGACTCGAAGAATTCCTTTGCCATGAACGATGCTTCCCACCCGTAGTCACCGTAATTGGGTTGACCGAGTTGTTGCAAGCCGTTAAACTTGCCAATGAACATGTCGCTCACGTTCAATACCACTTCCTGCCCGATGCGGAACTTGGTGTACATGTCGGGGTAGCGCACCGAGATGGGAAGTGCGGCCGTTCCGTCTTGAATGTAGATGCAGTTGTAGATGTTGCCCGACTCGTCGGAGCTGATTACGCGAGCCTTGACGTACAGGCTGTCGTCGTTGGCGGCAAGGCCTATGGTGTCGATGTAGTTGCGGGCATCGTCCCAATATTGCTTTTTGAGGTCGTAAATTGAGATGAGGTTCTCCTCCGGAATATCAATTTGCGAGGGGATTATCATCGGCGGATTGTCGAACTTGTCGGAGCAACCGACAACGCTCATGGCAGCCAATGCCAACGCCGGCAAAAGATATAATCTTGAAAGTTTCATAATTCTGTATTATGTCTGTTTGTTGTTAACATTGATTGAGTGATATCAGAATCTCACGCCCATGGTGAAGTAAACCTTTATGCCCTGTGCGTAGTAGTATTTGTTGGGGTAGCGGGTGGTGGTGTAGTTGGTGTAGTCGAAACGTCCCTGTTGGTAACCTCCCGTCTGTATGTTCTTGTTGTTAAGCACGTTGTCGATGTTCAAGTTGACATTGAGCGATGCCGAGCGGTTCAAGTATATCAACTTGCCGATGCTCAGGTTAAGCACGAATGCGTCGTTGAGCTTGTCTTGGTGGGCAATCTGCTCGATGCGCTGTTGCAGTTCCTGCTCGCTGTTGACGTATTGCCACAAATCGGGCATTGCCTCGTGACGGATAGGTGAAAGGTCGACATAGCTGTCGCCCATCCACACACCGGTGAGGTTGAAGAACCACATACCCGGGGCAACGTAGTCGAAGCCGAGGCTGTAGGCCTGTTGTGGGGTACCGCTTACGTAGTAATTTTTCAGATACACCTGTTGCGTGATGTCGGGCATAGTGCCGTTCTCGTAGCTGCGTGTGCCGGTGGGGTTGTTCTTGTACTGGTAGCGCGAGTAGGTGCCGGCGAGGTTGACCGTGAGCGACGGCGTTATCTTGTAGGCCATGCCCAATTCCACACCCTTGAAGGTCTTGTCGACGCCGGTTAGCACATAGTTCATGAACGTCGAGTACTGGTCGTCGTAGAAGGCCGTGCGCTCGGTGTCGTCATACAGGTTGGTCCAGAAGCCGGTAATCGTACCCTTGAAGCGGCGGTAGTTGAATGCGTATGAAATATCGCCCGAGAGGATGCGTGCACTGCTCAGACCGGTGATGGCATCATCTTTGATGCGCGGCGAGATGTATGATTGCTCGAATGTAGGAGCCTTGGTGCCGTAGGCGGCATGCAGGCGGAAGCTGTTGCGCCCGTCGAGCTTGTAGGTGACTCCCACCTTGAACATGGCGTTGTCGAACTGGTGCATTATGCCCTTGCCGTAGGAGTTCTCGGGTGCGCGGCCGTTGCGCATGTGGCCGTCGCGCTGGAATTGCGTGTAGCTTAAGCGGAAGCCATAGTTGATGTCCCAGTGCGACAGGTTTATCACATTTTGCAGCCAAGCATTGGCCGAGATGGAGTTGATGTCGTAGTCGTAACCGAAACGGTCGCCCTCGCCCACGCGGCGGTTGGGGTTATTGATGTCGTTTTGCATCATGTCACCCAATGACGGGAAGTCGCGTTCGGCAAACTGGTCGATGTCGAGCCAGTAGCGTCCGCCAAGCAGGTCTTTCACCGTCTTGTAGTAAGATGCACGAGTGTAGTTTAACCCTATGCCCCCCTGCAACGTCATATAGTCGTTGAGGCGCATGTTGAGCGTGGAGTTGAGAATCACATTGAACTGGTTGCTGTGGCGCTTTTCAAGGATATATGTCGAACCCTTGTCGACGCCCGTCTGGTCGGCCTGCCAGTTGTTCATGTAGTTGGTCTGGTAGAGGTTGCCCCAGTCGACTTGGCGGTAGGCTTCGTTGTTTTGCCACAAGTCGGTGTAAAGGGCCTTTGTTGCTTCGTCCTCGTAATACGACGGCAAGTAGCGGTAATAGTCGGGACGCGGGTCAGCGGCGTTGTACCATTGCAATGCCGACGACGAGTAGAACGACTTGCGCACAGCCACACCGGTGTTGAGCGACACGTTGCTGTTGGGGGTCCATATCCAGTTCAGGATTGCCGTCGGGTCGAAGGCTTCCACCACGCGGGCGGTGCGCTTGTCACCGTCGGGCATGAAACCCCAGTTGGGATTGTAGCGGTTGCTGCCTGCGAGGTCGTAGGCTTCCTCGAACGTAGCCGAGTTGTTTGACCGCTGCGTGGGTGCGCCAAATGTAGTCAGCGACAGGCTGTGGCGGTCGTTAAACACCTTCTGAGCCGACAAGAAGTAGCCACCCGAGTGGTAGAACGTACCGGGATATATACCCTCGTCGGAGTAGCGGCCGACGGCCGACACCGTGAGCGCCCACCCCTTGCTGTTGAGCCCGGTGGCGTAAGTCACCATGCCGCGGGCATAGTAGTTACCGTTGGTGTAGGCAAGGCTTGCGCGCAGTCCCGGAGCATAGTCGCGGGCAAACGTGTTGATGTTGGTCGCTCCGCCTATCTGTCCGAAACCGAAGTTGGTCGACTCAAGGCCTATGCCAACATTCTTGTTGCGGAATGCTTGGTTAAGGCCTCCAAGCATACTGTAATTGAAGCGTCCGCGTGCAGGTTCGTTGAAGTTGACCCCGTTGATGTAGGTCTCGGAATACTCTTGGTCGTACCCGCGCAGGCGGAAGCGCATCACGCTGAAGTCCCAGCTTGCGGCTTGGTAGAACACGTCGTCGGAAGCTCCCGAGAGCAATCCGATGCTTTGGCTGTTTCCTTCCTCGTCTTCGAGTTGCGACTCGTCGATCATTAAGTCTTCGTCACCGCCTAAACCGGCAAAATAGGAAGATTGCGACTTCATGGAAATTTCTCCCATGTTGTCGACAATCCCGCTTGTGATGCTTACTTCGGAAGTCCAATCGTCGTATCCGGCACACAAGATGAGCACGTTGTCGGTGCCGGGAGATGCCGAGGAAATCTGGAAGTCTCCGTTTGGCCCGGTCACAACAGTCACGTCTTGGCCTTCAAGAATAACTGTCGCGCCTGCCAACGGCTGCCCGTTTCGGGCATCCACCACCACGCCACGCAGCCCCGAGTTTTGAGCCAACGCCGGGATTGCCGCCAGTAGCGCAATGAGCAGTAAGAATTTGATTCTCATAAGCAATGGGTTAATTATTAAGTTTTTGTAAGTTGAAGTGTCGGTGAATGAGTGTGTTTGTGATGTTGTACTACGTGCAAATTATGAAATAAAGTATACAAATATATACATTAATTCCTATAAATGTCATTTCTATGTGAATAAATTTTAATACATAGCATGTTTTACGACATTTTGGCCAGACCGTGTATATAAATCGGGTTGCAAATTTCACAATTTGCCATAAGAATGATGTAACATTCATGTAAAATTTGCCTCGACCGGCTGTTTCAGGGGTACATGGATTACAATTTTGTAACATTTGTGTATTTTATTCCATCGAAAGAATGTGATTTAAATATTATTTCCTAATTTTGAAACCTAATAATATAAATTTCAAAAAACCGATATGAGAAAATTATTGGCAATAATAGCTGTGGCCGCAGTGGTGTTTGCCGCCACCGGCAACGACAAGCGTTATCAAGTGTTCGGGGTAGCTTTCTACAACCTTGAAAACTTCTTCGACACCATCAACAACAATGGCAAGTATGACTATGAGTATACCGAGAATGGCTCGAAGAAGTGGGACGGCGAGAAATACCGCAACAAGGTTCACAACATGGCATACGCCATAAGCCAAATGACAACGAAGTCGACACCGATGGGGCCGGCTATCATCGGCGTGTCGGAAATAGAAAACATCACTCCGCTGCAAGACTTGGTGAAAGACCCGGCACTGAAGGACTTGCGGCTGCAAATCGTGCACCACGACTCGCCCGACCTGCGCGGTATCGACGTGGCGCTGCTTTACAATCCGCGCTTCTTCCGCGTGCTCAATGTGGTTAATTCCCGTGTGGTGGTCGATGGTTACCCCGAGTTCAAGACCCGCGACCAGATGTGCGTCACCGGCCTGCTTGCAGGAGAGAAGGTGAGTGTCATAGTCAATCACTGGCCATCGCGCTCGGGCGGACAGGAGCGTTCCAACTACCTGCGCGAGGCTGCCGCCAAGCGTGTGCGCCTGACGGTTGACTCCTTGCTTGCCGACGACCCCAACCAAGGCATCATAATCATGGGCGACTTGAACGACGACCCGTTTGACCCCAGCGTTGCCGAAGTGCTTGGCGCAAAGAAGGAGCAGGACGACGCAACAGAGCCGGGCGACTTGTACAACCCTTGGTGGAAGACTCTCGACAAAGGTATTGGCTCGCTTGCCTACCGCGGGCAATGGAACCTGTTTGACCAGATCATAGTTTCGCAATATTTCCTTGGCGACCGCTCGCGTCTCACATTCTTCAAGAACGAAGTGCTGAATTTCGACTTCTTGAAAACCAAGGAAGGGGACCGCAAGGGTTACCCGTTGCGCACACATGCCTCGGGCGTGTACCTGAACGGTTACAGCGACCACTTCCCCACCGAGATTTTCCTTGTGAAAGAAGTAAAGTAGGGTAAAAGCAATAAACAGCATGTCATCATCGTTATCCTGATAGCGATGATGATTCTTTTTTTTTGCATACGTGACTGCCCGTATAACAGCGGCATGTGCGCGTATGCGTTATGTGGATATGTAAACTAAATTTCCCGGTCGCATAGAAAATGAAACTGACATTTATCATACCTCCGGTGTTTGACGGAAACAAACAACCGGCCGAGCGGACTGCAGGCTGCACACGGGTAGTGTATCTTGCTCCCAATATATATGAACTCACGGTGGCGGCGGTGCTCGAAGCCGAAGGCAAATATACCGTCGCTTACGAAGATTTCGTGTATGACAAACGCCGGCCGGCCGACTTCGAGAAGTTTGTTTCGGCCGACGACAGCGATATTTACTTTATATGGACCGTCAACCTCTCGTTGGACAGTGATGCTTTGGCAACCGAGGTGATTCGCCGCCATCGCAGTGGCGCATATATCGTATATCTCGGACCCGGAGCAACATATTTCCCCGGTAAAATCCTGAAAAACGACCACGACATAGTGGTGCGTGGCGAACCGGAACAAACGGTGAAGGAACTGGTCGCAGCCATCGCCTCCGGAGACGACTGGCACGATATAGCCGGAATAACTTACCTTGACAACAGTGGCGGCAAGTTGCGGCGCACCGGTTTCCGTCCCATGCTTAAAGACCTTGACAGCCTGCCATTGCCTGCAAGACACCTTATTGCCGGCAAGCGGTATTATAACCCTAAGCTGAAAATAGGGCCTTACACGACGGCGGTAACATCGCGCAATTGCCCGTTTCATTGCATATATTGCGTGCCCAGTTCGTTGACGTTTGCCCGCGAGATAGAATACCGGCACGAGTTTGGCAAGAAGCCGCCCATTTCGTTCAAGTCGCTCGACTGCATCGACCGCGAGATGAAAGAGTTGAGCCAAGCCGGTTACAAGGCGGTGGGGTTCATGGACGACAATTTCATCTGGAACGAGGAGCGCACACGCGGCATTTGCGACATAATGCGCCGTTACGGGCTTGTATGGGGGTGTCAGGCTCGCGTCGATGCCATTACCGAGCCTATTGCAAAAATGCTCTCGGAGAGTGGCTGCCATTATGTCGACTTGGGTGTGGAATCGTTTGACGACCGCATTCTGCAATATATTAAGAAAGGCATAACCAGCAAGCAGATATATGAATCCATCGGGTTGCTGAAGAAGTATGGCGTTCCGGTAAAGTTGAATGTGCTCATAGGTTGTTCGCCGCTTGAAACGAAGGAAACCATACGCCACACCTTGCACGAGGCTAAGAAGTTGCATGTCGACCAAGTGATGTTCAACATCGTGTCGCCTTTCCCGGGAACCGAGTTCTATGAAATAGTGAAGAAAAACGGGTGGATGTCTACGCCCGATTATGTCCCCACCGATGTGCAACGCGAGTCGATATTGAACTATCCTTCACTCACTTCCAAGGATATGGAGAAAATGCTGTTTTACAACAATTTGAGCTATTTTCTGTCGCCTCGCTTCATAGTGAAACAGATAAAGCGGTTCTCAAATTGGAGCGAGTTTGCCCATGCCTTGAAAGCGTTGAAGATAAAACTGTTTGGCTGACACACGGCGATGCCATGATGAAACTGTCAATTATCATAATCACCCATAATCAGGAGGCGATGACTTTGCGATGCCTTGACTCGCTCAAAGGGATTATGGAACGCGGCGACACGGAGGTCATACTCGTGGATAACGGCTCGACCGACGGTACTTGCCGTGCGGTCGGGGCTAAATTTCCCTGCGTCATGATTATAAGGAACGGCGAAAACCGTGGCGTGGCCTATGCCCGCAACCGTGGCTTGGAACGGTCGTGCGGCGACTATGTGTTGATACTCGACAATGACACGGTGGCCAATGCCGAAGCCATCGATGGCATGATTGGATACATGGAATCAACTCCCGGGGTGGGAATTTGCGGTTGTCGTCTTGTGGGCGACGGTGGCGAGGTGCAGCAGAGCTACAAGGCATTCCCGGGACTTGTGAAGAAAATAAGGAACGCATTGTCGCGCAACAAGAGCGGCAATGCCGTCGATCCGCCCGGCGAAGTGTGTTTCCCCGAGTATGTCATAGGGGCTTGCCAGTTGATAAGGCGCAAGGTGGTGGAGCAAGTGGGGTTGCTCGACGAGGCAATTTTTTACGGTCCCGAAGATGCCGATTATTGCATCAGGGCACGTTCCAAAGGGTGGGAAACGGCCTATTTGCCGCAATTCACCATTGTTCATTCATGGCGGCGTGCCAGCAGCCGCAATCTGTTTTCGCGCCTGTCGTGGCTGCACGTTTGCGGACTTCTCCATTTCTATGTCAAGCATCGCCGCATTGTGTGACCCGGGAGCAGCCCGCATTGCGCACGGCAGTGTACGCCTCCTCAGACGGCATAGAGCGGAATGTTTGTGAGATTGCCTTGCTGTTTGTATGGCAGTATCGAGTAGCGCAGGGCATGTAACTGTGGATTCCGGGTCAACAGTGCAGTCAATGAATTAGCCCTGACGTTCCCCTCCGCTTTCACTTCTATGGGTATCATTTCACCGCCTCGCTGAATGATGAAATCGAGTTCAAGCCTTGAATCGTTGGTATTATGGTAATATATTGGGGCGATGCCCTTGCTTTTCATCTGCTGTAGCACATATTGCTCGGTCATTCCACCTTTGTATTCTTTGAAGATGTCGTTTTTTAACAGCACTTGTGCGGGGGCGGCATTCACCATTGCTCCCATCAGGCCGATGTCGAGCATGTATAGCTTGAAGGCCGACAAATCCTCATAAACGGGTAAAGGAAGTTCCGGTTTCGTACACCTTGGCACTTTGTATATTAGTCCGCTGTTGTTAAGCCATTGTATTGCAAGTTCAAAGTCGTTGGCTCGTGCCCCTTTCCGTAAAGCACCGTAAATGTATTTTTTATTTTCTTTGAACAACTGAGACGGAATGCTGTTCCACACCATGCGTATGCGTGGAACTTGCTCACGTGGGGCCTGTTTCGAGAAATCGAGGTCGTAACCTTGCAGTATTTCGAGTTGGATGTTACGAACCTCTTGTAATGCACCTGTTTCCACATATTTCAGCACAGCTTCCGGCATTCCACCCACATAGTAATATTCCCTTAGCAGGTCGGTGAATTTCTCGTGTAGCAGGTTGATTGTGGCAAAGTCGCGTGTTGCGAGCAATTTGCAGGCTTCTTCCTCCCCCTTGGCCATGAGAAATTCCTCGAAGTTGAGGGGGTACATGTTAATGACATTTATTTTACCCACAGGGAATGAAACGTCGCTGTGCAGCGAAATTCCAAGCAACGAGCCTGCTACGGCTATATGATATTCGGGTGCTTCTTCCTTGAAATATTTCAGGGCTTCCAATGCTTCGGGAATGTCTTGAACTTCATCAAGAATAATCAATGTGTCGGCCGGAGTAATGTCGACAGACGTAATGGCACGCAGTCCGCGTAGTATTCGTTCCACATTGAAGTCTTGTGAGAAAAGTTGTCGTGCAAGTTCGTTCTTGCGGCATATTACATACGCTTCTTTCTTGTACTCAAGCCTTGCAAACTCGTGCAGTAACCATGTCTTTCCCACTTGTCGTGCACCATTCAGTATCAGAGGCTTCCGATCGGATTTGTTTTTCCAGTCGATAAGTTGTTGTAATGCAAGTCTTTTCATTTGAATAATACATTTTTTGGCACATAAAATGCGTGTCAGGGTACATTTTTAGACACATAATTTACATGCAAAGATACATTTTTCGACACATAAAATGCATCGGGCAGTACATTTTTTTGCACTTTGTGGTGTGCGCAGGGGGGATTATTCGAATAGTTTCTTGCGGTATTGCGTCGGGGAAACGCCAAGGTGGGCCTTGACATATTTACCGAAGAACGACAGGTTGGGGAAATCGAGGTCGAGTGCAATCTCCTTTATTGACTTGGACGAGTGCTTGAGTTGCTTCTTTATTTCTTTCACCACAAACTCGTTAATCCATTCCGATGCGGTCTTGCCGCTTGTTCGCTTGCACACCACCGACAAGTATTTGGGAGTGATGCACAGTTTTTCGGCATAATAGTTGACGGTGCGTTGTGTCAGGTCGCTGTCGGAAAGCAGTTCTATAAACCGGCCAAACAAGATTTCGCTTTGTTTCAGTTGTCCGCTGTCATTTATGCCAAGGTATTTGTCAATAAGGTATAGCATTTTATGTATTGCCGCTATGGCAAGCGACAACACTATTTCACGCCGGTAACGTTTGCCATTGTTGGCGGCTTCGGATTTAAGTAGCGAATAGTATGTGTGTAGCCTTGTTGCATCGGTGTCGTCGATGCTCACCACCGGATAGCATGCAAAGTGAATGTTGCTGTTGAACAAGCGCTCGTTCATTGGCAGGATTGACAGTAGCATCTGTTGTGAAATCTTGATGGCTATGCACTTGAAGTCGTTGCTGCGTGTTATATTGCTTAACTGCCTGTTTGGGCGGCACACTATTATATCGTTTGGACGCAAATGGTAGTTGCTGGTGTCGATCTCGCCACTTATTTCCCCTTCGATGCAGGCCAAAAACAAGTATGCGTCAAGGTTGACCGACTTGCCCGAAGTGTCAATGTCGCCCACATCGAAGCATACCGACAAATCGCTGTCGGAATAGTGCTCCGAGATGTACTCTTTGAAGTCGTTTGGCCTTATGTAGGGGTATTGTTCGGGTTCCATATTAATGGATGAAGAGAGTTGGTTTTGCATCGGTACAAAAGTAGAAATTAATGTTTGTCCGATAGATACCTGAAAGGATATAAAGTTGTTCTAATTGACTTCGGTAGCACTACGATAATGTTAAAAACAGGCCGTAAAGTAGCAAATAGCCACATTTACGACCTGTTTAATGTAAAATTTGTTTTGAATGGGTTATTCCAGACGCCCCGTGGTGCGCAAGTATTCGGTTTGATATATTTTGTATTGTGTCTTGGCTTCGATCAGGTTGCTTTGGGCTTGTTGCCATTGCGACTGGGCATCGAGCAGGTCGGTGAGGGTACACATCGAAGTGCTGTAACGAGCCGACATCATGCGCAGGTTCTCCTCGGCCTGCCGGCGGCCTGTCTCGGCAGTAATGATGAGGTTATAGCCATCGGCCACATTTTGCATGGCTTGTCGTACCTCGATATTTAGCAGCCGCGTGTTGCGTTGCAGGTCGAGCCGGGCATTGTGCAGGTCGATTTTTGCCTTTTTCACTTTCTTGGTATTTTCGCCCCAGTGAAGTATGGGAATGCTCACCGATGCCATTATCAGTCCTAAACCATCTTGGAACTTTTGCGTGAAAGGAATGTAATTGCCTGTTGCGTCCATATTCATGCCATTCACTTTTACATTGCCGTAATAGGTGTATCCGGCACTGATGGCAATCTGCGGCAGCATGTCGGCACGAGCCATTTTCACCTGTTGTTCCCCGGCTTCGACCTGCTTTTGCAATAGTGCCAAGTCGGGGCGCATCGATATGTCGCCGTCCATCATGTAGGGTTCGGAAATTGTGATGGCTGTGTCGGTGGGCGTTATGGTTGTTTCAAATGGCAGGCCGGTGACATTGCACAGGGCAAGCCTGCACAGGTCGGCACCGTTACGTGCCTTTTGCAACTGGTAGGTAATCTCGCTGCGCTTGGTAGTGATGCGCAACAAGTCGTTATCGGTTCCCATTCCGGCCTTGACGGCCACTTCTACCTGTCGCAGCAGTGTATCCATCTGTGCACTGTAGGTTTCAAGCATCTTCACCTTAGACAGCACCGATATGTATGTCCAATAGGCGTTATCGGCATCGGCTAAGACTTGCATTCGGGTCTTGCGGCTTTCCTGTTCGGCGCATTCCACCCCTATGCGGGCAAGCCGGTTGCCGGTGCGAATCTTGCCGCCGGTGTACAACGGTTGTGTCAATGTGATACCTGCCATGTACATTCCGCGCATTTGCAGTTCCATTCCCATCATGTCGAGGTCGG
The DNA here is from genome assembly GCA_944321865.1 of uncultured Muribaculaceae bacterium. Lineage (GTDB taxonomy): Bacteria > Bacteroidota > Bacteroidia > Bacteroidales > Muribaculaceae > Avimuribaculum. The sequence continues at coordinate 30,517 of CALUMZ010000014.1, read as the reverse complement.
GCATCATATATACGGCCGATGCCGTGCCGTCGATTTTCGGCAGGTAGGACGTGAAGGCAATCTCTTTTTCAAGTTTAGCCCGTTTTACTTTGTTGTCGGCCTGTTGCATTTGCTCGTTATTCTCGAGGGCGAGCCGTCGGCAATCGGTTTGCGACATGGAAACCGCATCATCGGCGGCCGTCGCCAACCCACACCATGCAGCGAGGCAGCATATTGTCAGTAATCGTTTCATTGTTTTTGTTCTTCTTTGGGTTTGTGTATCGAGAATAGAGCCGTGTAGAACAGCGGCAGCAATATAAGCGTGATGATTGTTCCCACCGTCAGTCCGCCCATGATGGTGACGGCCATCGAGCCATACATGGGGTCGCCCACAAGCGGAATCATGCCCACGATGGTGGTGAGCGATGCCATTATCACCGGGCGTACACGCGACACTGTGGCTTCGACCACTGCGTGGTAGGGGTGCACATGCTCTTCGACTTGCAGGCGGTTGATTTCGTCGACAAGTACTATGGCATTTTTCACCATCATGCCTATCAGTCCCATCATGCCAATGATGGCCATGAATGTGAACGGCGTGTCGGTGGCGAGCAGGGCGGGTGTTATGCCGCAGAATACAAACGGGAAGCAGATGATGATGAGTATCACCTTGCGCCAACTGTTGAAAAGCAGCAGCAATATGCCGAGTATTGCAAAGAATGTCAGTGGCAGGTACTTCAGCACGTTGGTCGTGGCATCGACTTGCAGCTCAATTTCACCCACCCATCGGCAATTGTAGCCGTCGGGCAGCGGTATGGCGGCTATCTCGTCGCGAATCGACTCGAGCACCTTCGCCGGGGTTGCCTCGGTGAGTTCGGGATTGGGGTCACACTCGGCTTCGATTGCGCGAATGCCGTTGATGCGCTGTATCATCTCCTCTTCCCAGCCCACCGATATGCCGCTTGTCACATTGCTCAGGGGTACGCAACTGAACAATTCGTCTTGCAGCTTGCTTGCCGCTCCGGCTCCGGCGGCAAACAGCTCTTGCACGTCGTCTTCGTCAAGGCGCAATTTCATCATGCTCCACACAGGTATGTCGTCTAACTTGCCGATGCGCGAACCGTCGGCGTTGCGCACCATCAGGTTCACGGGGACCATCTTTTCTTGGTCGTTGATCACCCCGACGGGCATACCGTCGGTGGCTGCGAGCAGCGCATTGGCCACGTCGCTGCGTTCGATGCCCGAGCGCAAGGCGTCTTCACGCGAATATTCGGCGACGAGTGACTTGCCCCGTGGTTTCCAGTTGTTTTGTACCGAATACGGGTCAACATATTTGCAATTGCGCATAATCTCTTCGGCTTGGCGGCTCAAATCGCGCAGCACGGCCGGGTCGGGGCCGGTAAATTCCACTTCGACGGTGTGTGACGTGGCTATCGAGAAGTTGTACTTGCGAATGCGTATGTAGGCATCGGGATAGAGCGCGCGCAACCGGTTGCGGATGCCCGGAATCTGTTCCATCACAGTCGCGTAATCCTTGCAGTCGACCATCAGCTCGCCGTAGCAGTCACCACCCGATGTCATGGGGCGCACGAGGCAGTAGTGAGCCGGTGCCGCGCCCATGCTTGCAGCCACGCGTTCCACTGCAGGATTTTCGAGTAGCAGATTGCTTATTTCTATCAGATCGTGCTTCACGCGGTCGGGGCTTGACTGCGGCGGCAGGTAATATTCCACCACAAATTGTTTGTAGTCAAAGTCGGGGAAGAACAGGTTGCGCACTCGCGTCATGCCGTAGATGCAGGCAATGAGCACCACGAATGCCGTGGCGATGGTGAGCCGCTTGTGTTCTATGAGCACACCGATGCTGCGGCGTATGAAACGGTGCACGGGCGAGTTCATCACCCCCTCGCCGGGCTTCAGCGGCTTCTCCTTGCGCGGCAGCCACACATTGGCGCAATACGGCACTTGCACGAGGGCAAGCACCCAGCTTGCAAGCAGGCTGACGCAGAGCACGAGGAACAAGTCATGGGCATATTCCCCCGCCGAGTCGGGCGACAGGTACACGCCGATGAACGTCGAGGCGGCAATCACCGTGGCCCCGAGCAGCGGCATGGCCGTGTTGCGCCCTATGCGGTAAAGGTAGGTGTCGGGCGGCAGCCCGCGCTTCTTGTCGATGAGTATGCCATCCATGATTACTATGGCATTGTCGACGAGCATTCCCATTGCCACGATGAATGCCCCGAGTGAAATGCGTTGCAGTGTGGTGCCGAAGTTCAGCAATATGGGGAACGAGATGGCAATGGTGAGCAGCAGCCCGAACCCTATGATGAAGCCGCTGCGCAACCCCATTGTGAAAATTAACACAAGTATCACTATGACAACCGATTCGAGTAGGTTGACCATGAACGAATTGATGGCCTCGTCCACCTTGTCGGGCTGGAAGAATATCTTGTCGGTGTGCATTCCCACGGGGAAAGTCGCCATCACCCGGTTGAGACGCTCGTCGACGGCGCGGCCGACATCTGGCACGATGGCATCGCTCTCCATTGCCACGCAAATGGCGAGTGCAGGCTTGCCGTTGACGAAGAAGCCGTTACGTTGTGGCTCGGAGTATGCGCGCTCGATGGTGGCAATGTCGCCGAGGCGAATCTGCTTGCCGTCGAAAGTGCTTATGAGCAGGTTGGCAATATCTTTCTCATCCTCAACACAATCGGCTACGCGCAGTTGCAGCCTGTCGCTGCCGCTGCTGTAATCGCCTGCGGCAACTTTCTTGTCGGCATTTTGCAGCGACATCATTATCTGCGTGGGTATTATGCCGTTGCGCGACAAGCGTTCTTTCGATAATATTATATTTATCACCTCGTCACGGTTGCCCACGATGTTCACTCGTTTCACTCCGTCCACGCTCATCAGTTCGCGGCGCAGCTTTTTGGCATACTTGTAAAGTTCGGGGTATTCATACCCGTCGCCCGAGAATGAGTAGAATATGCCATACACGTCCATCATGTCGTCGATTACCATCGGCGCATAGCACCCTTGCGGAAGGCGTGATGCGGCATCGCTGACCTTGCGGCGCAGCAAGTCGAAGTGCTGCTCGAGTTCCGACATCATGACTGTCATTTTAAACTCCACGGTAATGGTGGCCATGCCGGGCGTGCACTCGCTTTTCACCTTCTTCACGTCGGGGAGGTTGCGCAACTCGTCTTCGAGCAATTGCGCCACTTCAAGCTCCACCTCGTGGGCCGACGCACCGGGATACACTGCCACCACCATTGCCTGCTTGACGGCGATCGCCGGGTCTTCGAGCTTGGGCATTTGCACGAAGGCCAGCACTCCGGCAATGATTATTCCCACCATCAGCGACCAGAACAGGGTGGGGCGTTCAATGAAAAACTTGGTTATCTTCATCGTCGTGGTGGGTTTACAGGATGTTGCCAATGTTGGTTTCGGCCGGAGCCGGCAGTATGTTCACTTTCTCGCCGTCTTGCAGGTATTCCACACCGGCTCTTACTATTTGTTGCCCTGCATTGATGCCTCCCGATATTACGATTTGTCCGTCGTCGGCAATTCCGTCGAGTGTGACAGGTGTTTTGTGTACCGTAGAGTCGGGCGATACGACCCACACGAAGTCTTGCCCGTTGTCATTGAAAACCGAGTGCATCGGTAATATGCAAGCGGTCTCAGGGTAGGCGTTGTCGGCTACCGAAATGGTGAATGATGTCTCTATGTTCATTCCGGCAGTGAGCCGGCGCAATGATTTCCCGTCGGCGAAGGCAAGTCTCACACGGTACAGTTGGTTCCCGTCGGCTTTAGGGGTTATGCTCAGCAACCGCATTGGTATGACGGTATTGCTTATGGCAGAAGATTTGCAACTTATCTTTTTTATGTGGTCGCGTTGCAGGTAGACTTCGGATGGAATATCTACAACCACTTCCATGCTTCGTGTATCAAGCAAAGTTGCTATTGCCATGCCTGCATCGACCATCTCTGACGGTTCATAGTTTACACTCTGTATGTATCCGCTCACCGGGGCTTCGAGCCGTGTGTAGTCAAGTTTGTTGCGGTTTACTTGCAGTTGTACGCCAAGTTGTTTCCAGCCTGCCACGGCTTTTTCGTAATCGTTTTCCGACACGCTTTTGGCTTCCACAAGTTGTTTCATGCGCTCAATCTCGCTTGACAGCTGATTGTATTGTACCTCAAGCGCTTCCACACCGAGCCGGTAGTCTTTGTCGTCTAACCGGGCTATTAGTGTACCCTCTTTGACAAAGTCGCCTTCCTTGACATATATTTCTTCTATCTGCCCCGGGGTCTTGAACCCGAGGTTTATTTCCCGGGATTCTTCTACGCGTCCCGAGAAATATTTTATTGACTCCGCGGCAACCGGTTCGGGTTGCGTGGTCGCCACGCTGTGTCTGTGTACTTGGCTTTGCTCTCCCGTGCAGGCAGTGAGCGTTAACAAGCCAAGTGCAATAGCAGGAATGATTGTTTTGTTCATTTATGTATGCTGTTTAGAATATGTTTCCTATCTGTCCCGCAAATTTCTTATAAAAAAACCATTCTGTTAAGTTCTTTTGTGCTAATAAAATGGATAATAAGATGAATTATTGAATATAATTGTACGTTTGTGCTTGTTTTTATGTTCTAAAGGTTAATTTTGTCTTGCGAAGAATTAAGTCGATTGTTATGGATAATAAGAATAACGCCTTTTCACAATTAGACCTCGCTATGCTTCCCGATACCGGCAACACGCTTGTGTTTGGGAATGAGTTTATGCTTGGTGACAACCTTGACGAGCCATACGACACCGGCGAGGCTTCGTCGTTCATAAAACCCAACCACCCGTTTATATTGAACTTCAGCATGTTCATCTTGTGCACCGAGGGATACATGCGCATAAATATGAACCTTACTGAACTTAAGATTTGCGCCGGCGATATATTTGTGGTTCTTTCGGGTTCGGTGGGCGAGTGCCTCGAAATATCGGCCGGTTGCAAGGTGGTGCTGGTAGCATTTACTGCTCCTCTCGGGAATGAAGTGGGCAACTTCGCATACGTGTCGCTTATGCGCAAACAGCCGCTGTTGCACCTGCCGCCCGACGAACTTCAAGAAACGTTGTTCATATACAGGCAAATGCGGAAAAAAATCGGGCAGCCCGACTACAAGTTCACACGGAATGTGCTCGCCGGTTATTTGCAAATTATCTTTTGCAATGTGTGCAATAATATATCACGGTTGCAGCTTGACAAGTCGGCCGCCGGAGTGGAAGAACGCGCACACGTGCTTTTCGACCGTTTCATAGAATTAGTGCAGCAAAATTATGAGCGTGAACGGGAAATACAATACTATGCCTCCCTGATGTGCATGACGCCCAAGTACCTGTCGAGGGTGGTGTATCAGGCCAGTGGCCGGTATGCCGGCGACTGGATTCGCGACTATGTGATACTCGAAGCCAAGGCCTTGCTGAAAAGCGGCAAATATAATGTGCAACAGGTGAGCATAAAGCTGAATTTCGCAAGCGCATCGTTCTTCGGCAAATACTTCAAGAAGGCCGTCGGCTGCTCCCCACGCCGCTACGCTGCCGAATAGCCCGGCACGGCGGTAGAGAAGTTTTAGTCCACACACTCTCTTTGTGACAATACAATTCATTATCTTTGCATGGCATATAAATCATTAAAATATACTCTTTAAGGATATGGGAAAATACAAAAACATATATATGCTGGCTCCGTACAAGCTTGCTACCGGGGGCATCGAATTGTGCCACCAATTAGTAGACCATTTAAGAAACATAGGAGAAAACGCCTTTATCGTTTATATAGACGGAGGTCAAATAAATCATGACAAAAATATAACCGAAGAATATTCAAAATACAACATAGAAGTAACAGATACGATAGAAGACGATGCCCAAAACATCCTTGTCTTGCCTGAAATATATTTTGAATGGATTTTTGAATACAAGCAAATCCGGATAGGCTGTTGGTGGATGTCGGTGGACAACCGGTACGCAAACTGTAATATTCGCGATGTTATCAAATTCCACAAAACATTTCGATGTAAATGCAAAGCATTATATGATTACTTCTATGCACGCCCGCACAAATATCATGAAAAGAATACAGACAAATTACTTAGACAAGAAGGTGACAGAATCACGCATTTCTATCAGTCGCATTACGCCCAATCACATTTATACCAATTAGGATTCTCCAAAGTAATGCCCCTATCGGACTATGTCAATGCTCTGTATAACACTAATGCTTCACCGACGGCATTGAAAAAAGACATCATATTGTACAATCCCAAAAAAGGACATCTTTTCGCCTTACAAATAATAAGCAAAATGACCGGTTACGAATTTGTTCCACTAATAGGATTGTCAAGGGAACAACTCAAGCAACTATTTTCCGACGCAAAGCTATACATAGACTTCGGGCACTTCCCCGGCAAGGACCGCCTGCACCGCGAGGCCGCCCTCAACTGCTGCTGCATCATCACCGGCAAAAACGGAGCATCACGCTTCTATGAAGATGTGCCTATTGACAGCGACTACAAATTCGATGCAACAGCGTCGTCGCTGCCCGCAATAGTGGAGCGAATCAAGTATGTGCTTGCCCACTACGACAAGTGCATCCATGACTTCGATTTCCTGCGCAAAACCATCATGGACGAGCAAGCCACATTCTACCGCGAAGTGGAAACCGCTTTCCTGTAAAGAAAGTGTATGACAGTTCCTAAACATTCAGGCATAAGACTGCTGTAATGTGCCTATAATTTCATATCTTTGCAGATAACAATCAAAATCATATATTTTCACATTCAGTGACAACCATGTGCAAGGTAAGTGTTATTGTACCCAATTATAATTATGAACGGTATTTATCCGAACGTATCGACTCGATACTCAACCAAACGTATACCGACTTTGAATTAATCCTGCTCGACGATGCCTCGACCGACGGCAGTGCCGCCTTGCTCGAAAAATACAAGGACAATCCACACGTCTCGCATGTTGTCATAAACGAAAAAAACACTGGGAATCCATTCCGCCAATGGATGAAAGGCATCATGCTTGCCCGCGGGGAATGGATATGGATAGCCGAAGCCGACGACTTGTGCAAACCTACGTTCTTGGAAACATGCATCAATCAAGTCAATGCAAATCCAAACGTTGCAATATGCTATACCGACAGCTATTTTATCGACCAAAACGATGAAGACTTGTCATACAGAATCATAAAAGCAAGCAAAAAGGACGTTGTTACATTTGACGGGAAAAAATTTGTCAAGCATTACTTGTATTGGCAGAATGCCGTAATAAATGCCAGTGGCGTACTGTTCAGGCGTGAATATGCAGTAAAATTGAAAGATCACCCGTTCCAGACAATGCGATTTTGCGGAGACTGGATGTTTTGGTTAGAAATTGCCATGCAGGGTGATGTGGTAAACATATCCCGGAAATTGAATTATTTCCGCCAACACATTTCACAAACCTCCAAAGGGAAAGATAGCGGACAGAATGTGGTTGAAACCATCAAAATAATTAAACATATTGAAAGCATGTTCCCCTCCATTTCGGCAAGCAAACGCCTGCTGTGCTACGGACGGCTGAGCCGATACATTCGCCACTACAAAAACAAAGAATTAAAACAAACCCTTTTTGCCTTTTGCAATAAAGAATTACAAACTTCCTTGGCTTTTGACTATTACTACTATAAAATCCATCTGCACTTCAGGTTCCTGCCTTGGGTGCTGACCGACAAGAAAGATTACCGCAAAGCCATAATTAGTGAAATCTGACAGAGTGGGGGTATAGATATCGTCCCCATTCACACCACCGGTACTGTGGCATGGCAACGCCGCACCACTACAATCATTGGATTTTTAACAAGCCCAATGTAATATCATCTGCTGCCCCGTTTCCCACAGAGGGTGTAGCAAAATTATGGAAGATTTTGAAAAAGGAGCAGCACAGCAGCCCTTTTCACTATCTCTTTCTGCCGAGGAAGGGGGATTCTTTCGGTGAAAATGCTTACTTTTGTCGTTGATATTGAGCATGAAGTAAACTTTATAGTAAAATAAGATGCAAAACGACAAAGAAACAAAACAAAATCTCACAGATGAGGTGAAAATCCCCGACAATGCTTTTCGCGAGTTGAAAGAAGGGGAGAAGTATGTGCCCGTGTTGCGTCCCGACAAGAATTATCCCGAAGTAACCCCTTACAGCGTCTCGCTCGGGTTGGTATTGGCGATAATATTCAGTGCGGCGGCGGCATATCTGGGTTTGAGAATCGGACAAGTGTTTGAGGCTGCAATACCCATAGCGATTATCGCCGTGGGATTGTCGTCGGCAATGAAACGCAAGAATGCCCTTGGCGAAAACGTCATTATCCAGTCGATTGGGGCTTCGTCGGGTATAGTGGTGGCCGGTGCCATATTTACGTTGCCTGCGCTTTATATTCTTAAGGCAAAATATCCCGAGATTGCGGTGAACTTCCTCGAAGTGTTCCTTAGTTCCATGCTCGGCGGTGTGCTTGGAATATTGTTCTTCATTCCGTTCCGCAAGTATTTCTGTGCCGACATGCATGGCAAGTTCCCGTTCCCCGAGGCGACTGCCACCACGCAGGTGCTTATTTCGGGCGAGAAAGGCGGTAATCAGGCACGTCCGTTGGTGTTTGCCGGCTTGCTTGGAGGTGTGTATGACTTTTTGCTTTCAACCTTCGGGTGGTGGAGCGACGTGCTTTCTACCAAGATAATCCCATGGGGTAACGAACTTGCCACCAATGCCAAGATGGTATTTAAAATCAACACACAAGCGGCTGTGCTCGGACTCGGGTATATAGTGGGGCTTAAGTATAGCTTCATCATCTTTGCCGGTTCGGCGTTTATATGGTTCGTTATAATACCGTTGCTCGGCATGGGCAGCGAATTTGCCTCAATGTCTCCCGAACAGATATTCTCGGACCAAGCGCGCTACATTGGCATTGGCGGTATTGCAATGTCGGGTATCATAGGCATCATTAAGTCGTGGCCCATAATCAAGAATGCGGTGGGGCTTGCCGGAAAGGAATTCAAGGGCAAGAGTGTGAGTGCAAAGGATATTGTGCGCACCCAGAAGGATATTGCCATGAATGTACTTGTATTTGCCATTATTGCAGCTTTGCTTGTGACGGCAGTGTTCTTCTATTTCGGGGTAATCCACAATTTGTTCCAGACGGTTGTCGCATTTATTGTGGTGACAGTGATCGCATTCTTGTTTACAACGGTGGCAGCCAATGCCATAGCAATAGTCGGGACAAATCCGGTGTCGGGCATGACGTTGATGACGCTCATCATTGCATCGGGAATATTTGTCGCCATAGGGCTTAAAGGGTCGGCAGGTATTGTAGCATCGATGGTAATCGGCGGCGTAGTGTGTACGGCATTGTCGATGGCCGGCGGCATGGTTACCGATATGAAGATTGGTTACTGGATTGGTACCACTCCGGCCAAGCAACAGTCGTGGAAGTTCCTCGGCACGTTTGTTTCGGCGGCAACTGTTGGCGGTGTCATGCTGTTGCTCAACGAGGTGTATGGTTTCGTGGGAGAAGATGCCCTTGTTGCTCCGCAGGCTAATGCCATGGCGGCCGTAATCGACCCGCTGATGATGGGTGGGGAAACGCCTTGGATGTTATATATCGTCGGTGCCATATTTGCTGTGTTGCTTAATTGGCTTGGTGTTCCGGCTCTTGCGTTCTCATTGGGAATGTTTATTCCGCTTGAACTTAACACTCCGTTGCTTGTGGGCGGTGCCATAAGTTGGTTTGTAAGCACCCGTTCCAAGGATAAGGCTGTTAATAAGGCCCGCCTTGACCGCGGCACATTGCTTGCATCGGGATTTATTGCCGGCGGTGCGCTCATGGGTGTTGTGAGTGCGGGAGTAAAGTTTGCCGGATTCGAGTACAGCCATGCCATGAGCGACACCACGTTGCAATCGCTGGGGCTTGTGTTGTATGTCCTGCTCATTGTGTGGCTTGCATGGAGTTGCATGCGTGCAAAGCCCGAGGAATAGCGCACACATATTATTTCCATATACGGGATTCGGAGATGCCGCGCACATGTCGATGCAGCATCTCCGAATCCGTTTTTTATGAGTTGCTATTTTAGTCCATACGATTGCATGGATTGGCAAAATGCACCATGCCATCATTGCAGCAAAGGGTGTATCAGAATTCCGACATTGATACCCCCCTCACCAATGCCGATATTGGCACGTTTATACAATATGCCCATATAGCAATAGAGGGTGTATCAAAATTATCATTTCAATGTGGCAGTAGAGGGCGCACCAAATATTTCGCATTTTGATACACCCTCAAAAAAATATAAACCCTCGTCGGGGGGATAAAAAAGAAAGCGAAGCGCGGAATTGGTTTTCGTGCTTCGCCTTCATAGTATGTGTTGCTGTTGCATTTTGTCAAGCCTTGGCTGCTTTCATAGCTGCCATGATTTTATCCACAAGTTCGTCGGCAAGTTCGGGGTTGTCGGCGATGGTTCGCTTTGCGGCATCGCGGCCTTGGCCGAGCTTGGTGTCTCCGTATGAGAACCATGCCCCGCTTTTCTTCACGATTCCATATTCCACGCCGAGGTCGACAATTTCGCCCATGCGTGAGATGCCTTCACCGAACAGAATCTCGAATTCGGCTTTGCGGAATGGAGGCGCAACCTTGTTTTTCACCACTTTCACACGCGTCATGTTGCCCAGTACGTTTTCGCCGTCTTTTACTTGCCCTATGCGGCGAATGTCAAGGCGTACCGATGCATAGAATTTCAATGCGTTTCCGCCGGTGGTGGTTTCGGGATTGCCGAATGTTATGCCTATCTTTTCACGCAACTGGTTTATAAAGATGCAAGTGGTGTTGGTCTTGGAGATTGTCGAAGTGAGCTTGCGCAATGCCTGTGACATGAGGCGTGCTTGCAATCCCACTTTGTTGTCGCCCATGTCGTCTTCGATTTCTTTTTTGGGTGTCAGTGCGGCAACCGAGTCAATCACTATTATGTCGATTGCCGACGAGCGGATTAGTTGTTCGGCAATTTCGAGAGCCTGTTCTCCGTTGTCGGGTTGCGAAATCCACAAATTGTTTACGTCAACGCCAAGTTTTTCGGCATAAAAGCGGTCGAATGCGTGTTCGGCATCGATTATGGCTGCTATGCCGCCTGCTTTTTGAGCTTCGGCGATGGCATGGATTGCAAGAGTGGTTTTTCCCGATGATTCGGGACCGAAAATTTCGATTATGCGTCCGCGCGGGTAACCGCCTACTCCGAGTGCGTAGTCAAGACCTATCGAGCCGGTAGGTATTACGGCTATGTCTTCGATTTTTTCGTCGCCCAGTTTCATTATTGCACCCCGGCCAAACGATTTGTCGATTTTGTCCATTGCCACCTGCAATGCTTTCAGCTTTTCTTCGGGAACCGGCATACGGCCGAATTTAAGCGTTTCTTGCTGCCCTTGCGTATCACTTTGTGGCATATCGGTGGTGTCCTTAGTTTTCTTTTCTGCCATATATGTGAAGTGTTTCTTTGTTTATTTTACCATGCTAAGTATTTGATTGGCTGCGTCCTTGGTGTTTACCTTGGTGATGATGTCGGTCACTCGCCCGTCTTCGTCTATCAAGAAGGTGGTGCGCACGGTACCCATGCATTCGCGGCCGCACATTTTCTTCATTTGCCATACGCCGAATGCCTTGTTGAGTGTAAGGTCGGTGTCGGCAATCAGCGGGAATGGCAATGAGTGCTTTTCGGAGAATTTCTTGTGCGATGCGGCACTGTCCTTGCTCACGCCTATAACCGCGTATCCGGCGGCAAGCAACTCGTTGTGTCCGGCGGCAAGGCTGCATGCCTCGGCAGTGCAACCCGGTGTGTTGTCTTTGGGATAAAAATAAATCACGAGTTTACGGCCTGCATAGTCGGCTGCTTTTATTTCATTGCCTTCGGCATCGATGCCGAGTACTTCGGGTATTTTGTCTCCTATTTCCATATATAATTGTCATTAATTTTTTTTGATTGCTTTATTGGGATTGGGTTGCACTCACACGTGGATTTATGAGTCGGGTTTATGCAATCCGTTTGTCTGCATTATCTTTGAATAAGACCTGCTGCGGCTTGGCAATGAACAAAATCATGCAAGCATGATTTGCAATTGCATTTGCCTTGCACTATCTTTTTGTAAAGGTAATGTAAAACATTGGCAACGCAAAATAGTTTTAATTGATTTATGCTACAAAGTTATATCCGAAGCGGGAAAATAAATTTCCCAAGTGTGCTATTTTTTGTTATCGGGGGGCAAGTAGTCATGCAAAAGCCTGCCGTTTATTCCAGTCACTTATAACGACCTTATGTGGGTAAATTTGGTGGATAATGAAAAAATGGGCGAAAAAAATTTGGTGGAAGTCATGCTCAAGGGGCAGGCACTAATGATGAAAAAGGCAGCTTACGTTCTGTGTGTGGGTATAAAAATCGAGTTCCGGCCGACTGTGGACCGGAACTCTATACCGTTATTATAGTGCAATGCGTGGCGACGAGGGCACACGCCGGCACTGTGTGTGGCATGCTCTCTTTTTTAGTCGATTATGTCGAAACCTGTATAGCGTTGCAACACCTTGGGGATGCGTATTCCCTCGGGAGTCTGGTTGTTTTCAAGCAACGCTGCCATGATGCGGGGCAATGCAAGCGCCGACCCGTTGAGTGTGTGGCACAGGTGGGTTTTCTTGTCGTCGCCACGGTAGCGGCATTTGAGGCGGTTGGCTTGGTAACTTTCAAAGTTGGAAACCGAGCTGACTTCGAGCCAACGCTTCTGTGCGGCCGAGAATACCTCAAAGTCGAATGTTATTGCCGATGTGAAACTCATGTCGCCACCGCACAGGCGCAATATGTGCCATGGCAGTTCGAGCTTTTCGAGCAGCCCTTGCACGTGGTCTTTCATCATCTCGAGAGCGGCATAGGAGTTTTCAGGCTTTTCGATACGTACTATTTCCACTTTGTCGAATTGGTGCAGGCGGTTAAGTCCGCGCACGTCCTTGCCATACGAACCGGCTTCGCGGCGGAAGCAGGCAGAGTAGGCACAATTCATCTTGGGCAGGTCCTTTTGCTCGAGTATTACGTCACGATATATGTTTGTGACGGGTACTTCGGCCGTGGGGATAAGGTACAGGTTGTCGAGGTTGCAGTGATACATTTGGCCTTCCTTGTCGGGCAATTGTCCTGTCCCGTATCCCGATGCCTCGTTTACCACGTATGGCGGTTCGATTTCGGTATATCCGGCTTTGCCTGCTTCGTCAAGGAAGAATTGTATAAGTGCACGTTGCAAGCGAGCCCCTTTGCCTATGTATACGGGGAAGCCTGCTCCGGTGATTTTTACACCAAGGTCAAAGTCGATGATGTTGTATTTTTTTGCCAGTTCCCAGTGTGGCAGTGCGTCTTCGGGAAGGTTGGGCATTGGGCCGCCGGTTTTTTCCACCACATTGTCTTCGGCACCATTGCCATTAGGCACCATCGGAGAGGGGACATTCGGCACTGACAACAGTATTTCGGTAATTTCGTTTTCGGCATTTTTAACTCGCTCGTCGATGGCTTTGTTGTCTTCTTTCAAAGCGGCTACCGAGGCTTTTATTTGTTCGGCCTCATCTTTTTTGCCTTGTTTCATCAATGCGCCTATTTCGGCTGCAAGCTTATTGAGTTGTGCAGCTTGGCTGTCGCGCTTGGTTTGTGCCTCGCGACGTTCCTTGTCGAGTTCGATTACCCGTGTTATTGGTCCGCGGCCGTCAAAATGCTTGACGGCAAGGCGTGCAATGACATCTTCGGGGTTCTCTTTGATTAAAGCTAATGTTAACATTTATAGTTGCGTTTTTTTGTTTACGTCAGTTATGCAAGCAATTCGCGTACTTTGGCGGAAATTGCTTTCCCATCGGCCTTGCCGGCCAATTCCTTGGAGGCGATGCCCATCACTTTCCCCAATTCTTTTATTGATGTGGCACCGGTGCGCGCTATTATTTCCTTCAGTGCGGCAACCAGTTCTTCTTCGGTCAGTGGCTTGGGCAGATATTCTTCTATTACGCTTGCTTCGCCGAGTTCGCCCTCTGCAAGATCCTCGCGGCCTTGGCTTTTATATATTTCGGCGCTTTCGCGGCGTTGCTTGAGCATTTTTGCCAAAATCTTGTTGGCAGTTTCGTCGGTGAGTTCGCCGTCGGCTCCTTTGGCAGTCTTGGCTTCGAGGAATTCTTTCTTTATTCCGCGCAGGGCTTCAAGCCGGGCATGGTCGCGGGCAAGCATTGCTTTCTTGATGTCGTTGTTTATAGTATCAAATAAATTCATAGCAGACCTCCATTTGAAATAAGATTGTGAATAGAATAATGCGGTGCAACGAGGGCGGCAAAAAATGCCGGTGTCCCCATTTGCACCGCAAAATTACTATAAATTCGGTTATTTACGTGCAGTAATGCGTGTAAAATTATAATCTTAGAACATTATCTTCATGCCGCTACCCTTGCCGTGTTCTTCTCCTGCCGGTTTGGGAGAGTCTTCTACTATTTGCGTGTGCCGTGTTTTAGGGTCGCGCTTGAATGTGGGTTTGGCAAATGCGGCAATCACGTTGTCGTCGTCCATTTCCTCGGGCTTGAGTACCATGTATTTGCTCTTGGTGAGGATTTGCGTGGTTTCGGCAACCTTGTCGGAGCCGTATGCTTCTTCTATTGCTTTTTTGCCGGCTTCCACGTCGGGCTCTTTGCGGCCGCTGTTCTTTTTGTTTGGCAAGGTTTCTTCGCTGAGTGCGGTTTCAAATCCTGCGGCAAGTATGGTCACTTTCACTGTTGCCCCGAGTGAATTGTCAAATGCGGCACCCCATATCACGTCTACCGAGCTGTCGAAGTTTGCCATAAATTGTCGCACTTCGTCTATTTCACTTATGGAGAATGCCTGTTCTTTTTCCTCGGGAGAGAAGTACAGGTTGAGCAATATGCGTGTTGCGCGGTATACGTCGCGGTTCTTCAACAATGGAGAGCGCAAAGCGTCGGCAATGGCCTTGGTTACACGGTGTTCTCCCTCGCCAAATCCCGAACTTATCACGGCCACGCCGCTATCGCGCAGAGTGGTGTCGACATCGCGCATGTCTATGTTGATGTATCCCTCGGTGGTAATCATTTCCGAGATGCTTCGGGCTGCGGTTGTCAGGGTGTCGTCGGCTTTGCACATGGCATTGACGAAACTCAAGTCTTCGTATATCTCCGTCAGTCGCTCGTTGTTTATAATCATGAGGGCATCGACATACTGCTTCATTTCTTCGGCACCTTGCAGGGCCTTCAAAATTTTGCGTTCACCTTCAAATAGGAAAGGAATGGTGACAATGCCCACCGTCAATACGCCTTTTTCTTTGGCAATCCGTGCCACTACCGGGGCGGCTCCGGTTCCTGTGCCGCCACCCATTCCGGCAGTTATGAACACCATTTCGGTTTGGGGGTCAAAGAGCCCGGCTATTTCGTTGCTGCTTTCTTCGGCGGCTGCGCGGGCCACTTCGGGTTTGTTCCCGGCTCCGAGTCCGTGGGTGGTTTCGGGGCCGATGAGTAGTTTCTTGGGCACCGGAGACTTTTTCAGGGCCTGATTATCGGTGTTCAGGACCACAAACGACACTCCGTCGATTTTTTGCTGGAACATGTTGTTGACAGCATTGCTTCCGCCTCCGCCAACGCCTATTATCTTGATTTTTGCAGGTGCGCTGTTTTCTTCTACCGAGAAATCAGGCTCACTGTCTAATATATTGGTATCGCTAAACATATATTTTATTTTTCATTAAAAGGGTTTGTAATAAAAAAAACTCGGGAGGTGTTGCCTTATCCTTTTTGAGACTTGTCGTCCTCGTCGTTGTCGTAATATGCGTCGTCGGATTCTTCAAACACCTTGGTGACTTTGACTTTCAGGTTCTGGAATATATCCTTGAAGGTGCTTACTTTGCGTGGAGGTTCTTCGTCGTTGTCGAAATAATCATTGTCGCCCCGGTCGGTTTCGGCCTTGTTTTTTTCACCTTCTCCTTTATGCTTGCGAGGCATTTCGAGTGGCTTTTCGGGGCCTTCGACAATCGGCCGCTCGGGATTGACAGGCGGCTCGACCGGAATTTCTTCGGTTGCCACCACGGGGTCTTGTACACAACTGTCGCCAATCTTCATCATCGACGAAGCTTGTGCAACGATTGAAATTATCTGCCGGTATTCAATGCCGTGCGCGGCTTTGTCGTGTAATGTCACGCTTGAAGGTATACCGCCAAACCGTACTTTCAATTTTGTCATTTGCTCGATGAGTCTGTTGAAGCCGTTGAGTTGGGAGCCTCCGCCCACAAGCACGATTCCTGCGGCTATTTGTTCACGCGACAGTCCGGAATAAGAAATCTGCTCGTTGATGTTGGCGACAATTTCTTCGGAACGTGCAACGACGTAATTTTGCACATCGGTCGATTGTACGCTGTCGACAAGTATGCTGCGGCCCGATTCCGATGCAATTGCGTTCCCCGATGTTTTCTTTATTTCTTCGGCGGCATCTTCCAGCACATTCAGGCACATGAGGTCGCGGGTGATAAGTTGGCTGCCCATGGGCAATGTGGCAAGGTAGTTCAGCACTCCGCTGCGGTATATGGCAACCGTTGTGGTTTCGGCACCGAAATCCACAAGCATGCAGCCCAATTGACGTTCTTCGTTAGTGAGTACGTGCTCGGCCAATGCCAACGGTGTGACAATGTAGCCCTTGATTGAGTATTGCGAATCGAGGGCACGGTTGATGTTCATTTTCAACATGTTTTTTGCCACTACGCCGTTAAACAGCACTTTTACATTGGTGCCGTATGCTCCAATGGGATTGGAAATTTCATTGTTGTCCACGAAATAGCGGCAGGGGATTACTTCCAATATGTCACCATGAACATCGGCTTCACCCGAATAACGTTCTTTGAGCGATTCTATGACATTCTCGGTTATCATGCTTTCTTCATCAAACGTGGTGGAGATGGGCATGGAATAATTATGCACCGACCTGCCATTGATGCCTACGTACACGCCTGTGATTTTCTTGGGGCTTATGCGCGATTCAAGCCGCGATATTACACGATTGATGCGAACCTTGGCTTCTTCGACATTTTGTATACACCCCCAACGAACGCAATTAAGTGAACGCTCGGCTTCGATATCGAGCACGTCGACTCCGCCGTTGGCGTTCGGCTCTCCTATTACGCCGACTATCTTGGAGCTGCTTATCTCCAATGCTACAACATACTGCTTGTTATCCATATCCTTATCGTATTATTTTTCTTTTTATTCTTATATTTATACTAATAAATCATTTCCCGGTGGGTGCGGGGTGGGTTATTACCGGGCAAAAGCCTTTTTCACCACAGTTCCGGCATCGTTGTCGCTTGAATGCCCCGCCGATACCAGCCCGTCGATTTCCACCGATTCTATCGGTGGAGCTTGTTCGTCCTCTTCGGGATTATACGAGGCCACATACGGCTTTTTCTTGCTGCGCAGCGTCCCCACCACTTGATAATCCCATTTCAGCGAAATTTCGGTGTAAGCGTTCCAGCCCTTGAGCGGCATAACCTTGTCGTAGAACAGTTTCAGTTTCTTGAATTTTGATTCAAGTCCTTCAAGGCGTCCTAAATTTACGGTGTGTCCGCAAATTGTCGGGATGAAACACACATTATTGGAATCGCGCACTTGATACATCGACACGAGTGCAGAAAGTGCGGTGTCGCTTTCCACATAGTTTATCAACGGCAATAACCGCAATGGCTTGAATTTGCCGGTAAAATCA
The DNA here is from genome assembly GCA_944321865.1 of uncultured Muribaculaceae bacterium. Taxonomy (GTDB): domain Bacteria; phylum Bacteroidota; class Bacteroidia; order Bacteroidales; family Muribaculaceae; genus Avimuribaculum. The sequence continues at coordinate 12,715 of CALUMZ010000014.1, read as the reverse complement.
CCTTCTACCACCGGTACGTCGATATGGTAGCGCCCGTCGACTGCCATGTGTTTGCCAAACCGGTTTACGTAGTAAACGCTGCTGTCGCCGCGGTCGTATACTCTCATGACGGGCATGAATTGCCGGGCGGCAATGACGAGGCGGTTGGTATTGGATACGAAGCATTCCACATTTTCAAGATAGTCGCAACGGTCAAGGACACGTTCCATGCTGTCGGTGTCGATGCTTGTCACAAGTTTCCCCTCGGGGAAAAAATTGTGGTTTTCGAGTTCGCGCATAATGCCTTTGCGATTGACAAATGTTACAGAGTCGTCGTTAAGGATAACCACATCGACCTGCCGGCATATTTCAAGTCCGGCTTTGTGGTTGGCCCAAGCGACGGCGCTGGCAAGTAATGCCACTATCGCCACCGGTATTATGAACTGTAGTGTGCGTTTTACCATTTTCTCACTTGCGTTCGATAATTTCACATATTTCCGGAAGGAAATTACATATATCTCCTGCGCCGGCTGTCAGTAATACATCAAATTCGTGTCGCTTCACCACATCGAGCAACTCTTGCTTGGTGCAAAGCATTTTGTGTGGACATTTTATCTCCCTGTATATAATTTCGGAGGTCACACCCGGCAATGGTTCTTCCCGTGCCGGATATATGTCGAGCAATATAACATCGTCGGCAAGCGACAGGGCTTGCGCAAATTGCGGTGCGAAGTCGCGTGTGCGGCTGTACAGGTGCGGTTGGAATATCACCGTCAGTTTGCGGCCTTGGTAAAGGTCGCGCACCGAGCGTATGCTTGCTTTCAGTTCGTCGGGGTGATGTGCATAATCGTCTATAACCACTTTACCGTTGTCACCGGGTTGCTTGAGCCAAAACTCAAACCGGCGTTTGGCTCCGCCAAATGTGGCCATTGCATGTCGCATGGTGTCGTCGTCAACGCCAACCAACGAGCATACTGCCATTGCAGCGACGGCATTCTCTATGTTGATGTCGACCGGCACGCCGAGGCTTATGTCCGTGATTACATGCCCGTCGGCCGAAACAAAGTCGAATGTTATTTCGCCATTGCCTTTGCGCACGTTGGTTGCATGAAAATCTCCTTCGTCGCGTGAATAGCTGTATACGCGAACACCGTTGGCCGGGCGCGGCTTCAGTTTCAACCCCGTGTGGACAATCAAGGCTCCGTCGGGACGGACAAGCTCGGTGAATCGAGCAAAGCTTTCCAAATAGGCTTCCTCTGTTCCATATATGTCAAGGTGGTCGGGGTCGGTTGCCGTTACTACTGCCATGTATGGAGTGAGGTGGTGGAACGAGCGGTCGAACTCGTCGGCTTCGATTACTGTATAATCACTGTCGGCATCGAGGAGGAAGTTGCTATTGTAGTTTCGCAATATTCCGCCAAGGAAGGCGTTGCAGCCTATGGGGGAACAGTGCAGAATGTGCGCTGCCATGCTTGATGTGGTGGTTTTGCCATGCGTTCCCGAGAAACATAACCCATGCGAGTTGCGTGTGATGATGCCTAACAGCTGAGCTCGCTTCAGGATGTTGAAATTGTGTGTCCTGAAGTATTGCAATCCTTCGTGGCTTTCGGGAATGGCAGGGGTGTAAACCACAAGCGTGTTGCGTGGGTCGGTGCAATAGGCGGGTATGAGTTTTGCGCTCTCGTCGTAACAAATTTCCACTCCTTCGCGCTCAAGTTCGTCGGTGAGTGCGGTGCGGGTGCGGTCATATCCTGCCACGCGCATTCCCTTGGCAAGGAAGTAGCGTTCGAGGGCGGCCATCCCTATGCCGCCGGCACCTATGAAATATAATGAGTCGTATTTGAAACCTTCGGTATACATATTTATGCGCAACAGATTATTTTTTCAATATCTTTTCCATGACATCCACAATGCGGGCATCGGCATCGACCAGTGCCATTTCCTTTATATTGCGCGACAGCGCATCGAGTCTTGGTGCATCGGCAACCGTGGATAGCATTAAATCAACAAGTGACGAGCAAGCATCGGCATCTCGTACCATTATTGCAGCGTCTTTTGCCACAAGAGCCAGAGCATTCTTGGTCTGGTGGTCTTCGGCAACGTTGGGGGAAGGGACGAGTATCGACGGTTTCCCCAATATTTGCAATTCAGAAATCGAACCGGCTCCGGCACGGCTCACGACAAGGTCGGCTGCACGGTATGCGACATCCATGCCGGCGATGAAAGGCACGCGCATCACGTTTCGCGCTCCTGAGCGTTCGAGGGCTTCGCGTGTGGTGTCGTCGTAATATTTGCCGGTCTGCCATATTACTTGGGTGTCGCGTTCGTGCGATTTTATTGTGTCGAGCCCTGCGATTATGCTCTCGTTGACGGTTCGTGCGCCAAGGCTTCCGCCCACTACGAGTATAGTCTTGCGGCTTGGGTTGAGGCCAAGCTGTTTTATTGCATCTTCGCGCGACAAGTTACATTCGGCAAGGTTGCGGCGCACCGGGTTGCCGGTCATGACAATCTTGTCGGCGGGGAAGAATTTATCCATGCCGTCATAGGCAACGCAAATAGCGTTGGCGCGTGCGGCAAGCAGCTTGTTGGTAACACCGGCGTAGGAGTTTTGTTCTTGTATCAGTGTGGGAATGTGCCGCTTCTGCGCTTCCTTGAGCATGGGGCCGCTTGCATATCCTCCCACCCCTATTGCCATGTCGGGATTGAAGTCCCGCAGTATTGCCCGGGCACGGCGCATGCTTTTAAACAACTTCAACAGTACGGAAAAGTTGCGTAACAGGTTTTTGCGGTCAAATCCGCACACCGGCAGGCCTATTATTTCATAGCCTGCGGCAGGGACGCGTTCCATCTCCATGCGATTTTCGGCTCCCACGAATAATATTTTTGCATTAGGGTGACGACGCTTTATTTCATTGGCAATGGCTATTGCCGGGAAGATGTGTCCTCCCGTGCCTCCACCGCTTATCAATATTTTCAAATCCGAGTTCATGACATTTTTTTATTATCATCGGTTAACGTAGTCTAATTCACTTGTGTAGGGTTGGCAGCCTCCAGCATCTTTGACTTGTCGCCGCCACTGTCGGGGTGTTCCACTTTTCCGTTGTCGTTGCGTTGTGCCGCATTCTTGCTGACACCTATCATAATGCCGAATGCTATGTTAATAACGACAATCGATGAGCCTCCGGCCGAAATGAGCGGCAGCGGTTGTCCCGATACCGGCACCATGCCGCAGTTGATGGCAATGTGTGACAATGCCTGAATGGTAATCATCACAGCCACCCCAAGTACCAGCAATGCCGGGAATGCCCGTGTGCATCGTTGTGCTATGCGGCCTGCGCGTGCAAGCAAGGCCAGATACAGTATTAATACGGCAATTCCTCCCACAAGCCCCATTTCCTCGACTATTATCGAGTAAATATAGTCGGAAAATGCCAATGGAAGCCGGCTGCTTTCCCGGGAATTTCCCGGGAACACGCCAAGTATTCCTCCATGCGCGCGCGCCATGTAGGCATATTGTTCTTGTTTGTACTTGTCGGTCAGCGGGTGGGCAAGGCATTCATCTTCGTTCCAGTCGAAACGTTCCAATCGGTTTACGCGAGTGGCCGAGCGGTCGGTGTTTCGGGCTTCGGCCATTTCGGTTGCCGTGCCATTTGGGATGGCATCTTCGTCGCTTTCGCGCATTTTCATGTACCCTGCCGCCACTATGCCGTACACAAGCAGCACAATGACAAACTTCTTCAGCTGCACCCCTCCTATAAGCATCATCGACAGGCTGATGCTCATGAGAATGGCCGTGTTGGTGAATCCCTGTTTGTAGGTGAAACCGCCAAAGAACAGCACGATTATTGCACTAAGCACGACACCCACCGTGCGCACTCCTCCCGGTTCTTGGTAACGCGACATTATCATTGCCACGAGTAAGACTGTCGACAACTTGGCGAGTTCGGCAGGCTGTACCGAGAAGCCGAATAGCGACAGTGAACGCACGGCATTGTTTATTACCTGCCCATGCTCCATGACATATATGAGAGCACCGATGGTAATCAGCGCAAAAGCTATTATGCACCAGCGAAACAGGCGAGTCTTGAAAGAAATGCTTTGGACTATGAAGAGGGCCAATACTCCCACAAGCAGCGTAATGACATGCTTGCTTATGGGCCCGTATATTCCCGCGGTGCCCACTTGCTGTATCGAAGCGCTGAATGCTTCGACTACCGATATAAGGCACAACGTGCAGTATATGCCCCATATCCAAGGGTCGCCATAACGGTTCTTGACCTTGGCTTTAGCTGCGGTGTTTAAGTCGGCATCCATTTGTGATTGTGTTATTTTGAGTCGTTTAAAGCATTTACACATTCCTTGAACTGGCAGCCGCGGTCTTCGTAGCTTTTGAACAGGTCGAAACTTGCACAGCATGGCGATAGCAATACTGTATCGCCTTCCGATGCAAGGTTGCGGCATTTTTCAACGGCTTCGGCCATGCTCGAGGCATCTTCCACTACCGGTATTTTCCCGTCGAAGAAGGAGTGCAGCTTGCGGTTGTCAACACCGAGGCACACAATGGCTTTAACTTTGTCCTTGACAAACTTTTCTATTTCGCTGTAGTCGTTGCCTTTGTCTTTCCCTCCCAGAATAAGCACTACCGGTGTGGTCATGCTTTCGAGCGCATACCAGCAAGAATTGACGTTGGTGGCCTTTGAGTCGTTGACGTATCTCACGCCATCCACTGTCTTTACATATTCAAGACGGTGTTCCACTGCCTCAAAATCTTCGAGTGCGTGGCGTATTACGTCTTTCTTGATGTCAAGTATCGAGGCCGACAATCCTGCCGCCATGGAGTTGAACACGTTGTGCAAGCCTTTAAGGGCAAGGTCGTTCTTGTCGATGACAAGGTTGTCGCCGCCTTTTTTCAGTACCATTTCGCCTTGTGGGTCGATATATGCGGCTGCATCGGGATCATATTCTTCCGAGAACGGGTACATCTTGGCTTCAATCTTCAGCCGTTTTAATTGCGCGGCTATTATGGGGTCGTTTTCCCAGAATATGAATGAATCTTCGCCCGTCTGGTTTTGCAGGATACGGAATTTGGCAGCCACATAGTTTTCCATCTTGTGATCGTAGCGATCGAGATGGTCGGGCGTGATATTGAGCAGCACGGCAATGTTTGCCTTGAAGTCATACATGTTGTCGAGCTGGAAACTGCTCAATTCTATCACATATACATCATGCGGCTCTATTGCTACCTGCAAGGCAAGGCTTCGGCCAACGTTGCCTGCGAGACCCACGTCGATACCGGCTTCCTTCAGTATGTGGTATGTGAGCATCGTAGTGGTGGTCTTGCCGTTGCTGCCGGTGATGCACACCATTTTGGCATTGGTGAACCGCCCGGCAAATTCAATTTCGGAAATTACCGGTATATTCTTGCTACGCAACTTTTCGATTATCGGGGCGTCATTGGGTATGCCGGGGCTTTTTATCACTTCATCGGCACACAAGATGCGTTCTACCGAGTGCTTGCCTTCTTCCCATTCTATGCCGGATTCGTCTAATCGAGATTTGTATTTTGGAGATATGGTCCCCGAGTCGGACAGAAATGTGTCGTATCCCTTCGTATGCGAGAGGATGGCGGCACCAACGCCGCTTTCCCCGCCGCCGAGTATGACAATTCGTCGTGATATGTTAGTGGTCATGTTATCTTATTTTTAGTGTTACAAATGTGAGTGCGGCAAGGAATATCGCCACAATGCAGAATCGCATTACTATTTTAGGTTCGGGCACTGCGCTTATGGGGCGTTGCACAAGTGCGTCGACCCCTGAATTCCCTTGCACTTGGAAGTGGTGGTGCAGCGGGGTCATCTTGAATATGCGGCGGCCTTTCCCTGTTTTCTTTTTTGTGTATTTGAAATATGCTACTTGAAGCATTACCGACAAGTCTTCGACAAGGAAAATGGCACACATGATGGGGATAAGCAGCTCTTTGCGAATGAGAATGGCAAAGACGGCTATCAGCCCGCCTAACGTCAGGCTGCCTGTGTCGCCCATGAATACCTGTGCCGGATAAGAGTTGTACCACAGGAAGCCTATGGTCGCCCCGATGAATGCGGCGGCAAACACCACGAGTTCGGCACTTTGAGGTATATACATTATATTAAGGTATGACGAGTATATTACGTTGCCGCCCAAGTAGCACATTATGGCCAGTGCCACCCCTATTATTGCCGACGTGCTTGTGGCAAGCCCGTCGAGCCCGTCGGTGAGGTTGGCTCCGTTGCTCACTGCCGTTACCACGAATATGGTAACGAGGATGAACAATATCCAACCGCCTGTTTCGGCATTGTCGCCGAGCCACCGGGTTAGGCTTGAATAGTCGAAGTTGTTGTTTTTGACAAACGGAATAGTGGTTTGTGCCGCTTTGATGTCTTCACTCTTGTGGCTTACGACGATTTCATGGTCGGCAATGCGTGTTTCCACGTTTTCACGCATTACGATTTCGGGGCTGAGGTACATTGTGAGCCCTACTATCAAGCCCAGTCCCACTTGTCCAACTATCTTGAATTTGCCTTTAAGCCCTTCTTTGTCGTGGTGTGCGACCTTGATGTAGTCGTCGGCAAATCCGAGTGAGCCGAGCCATATTGTCGACACAAGCATGAGTATCATGTATATGTTATCGAGCTTGCCCACGAGCAGGCACGGCACCAATATCGAGATTATTATGATGATGCCACCCATTGTCGGTGTGCCTTTCTTGCTCATCTGCCCTTCAAGCCCCAAGTCACGTACTATTTCACCCACTTGCATCAATTGCAGGCGGTCGATTATGCGCCGGCCAATCACTGTGGCGATGAACAGGGACAACAACAGTGCCACACCCGAACGGAACGAGAGATAATTCATCAGCCGCGCGCCCGGAAAATCAATCTGTTCTAAATATTGAAATAGATAGTATAACATTATTGTCGGTATGGTTTGTTATCGTTTTTCGTCCTTAAACAGTGTTTCCACCACTTCTTTGTCGTCGAAGTGGTGTTTTACGCCTTTGATTTCTTGGTAATCCTCATGTCCCTTGCCGGCTATGAGCACCACGTCGCCCGGTTCGGCAAAACAGGTGGCAGCCTTGATGGCTTCGCGGCGGTCGGTAATTTTCAGCGTGTGGCGGCGGGCTTCTTCGTCGAGCCCGGCTTCCATGTCGTGCAGAATCTCTTCGGGATCTTCAAAACGCGGGTTGTCGCTTGTGAGGATAAGGCGGTCGCTGCGCGTTGCGGCTTCTTTGGCCATTATGGGACGCTTGCCTTTGTCGCGGTTGCCTCCTGCACCCACCACGGTTATTATCTTGCCACGTGTGCCGGTTACTTCCCGAATGGCATTGAGCACGTTTATCAGTGCGTCGGGGGTGTGGGCATAGTCGATGATGGCTGTGTAGCCGCGAGGGGAAAGAAGCGTCTGGAAACGCCCCGCAACAGGCACGAGCATGCTCATTTTCACGGCAACTTCTTCCTCGGGGAATCCGAGCAGCAATGATGCGCCATACACGGCCGTGAGGTTATAGGCGTTGAAGCGTCCGGTAAACAATACTTCTATTTCCTTGCCGTTGATGCTCAGCAGTGTGCCATTCAGCCGGCTTTCAATGATTTTTCCCTTGAAATCGGCCATTGATCTGAGTGAGTAGGTGTATTTGTGTGCTTTGGTATTTTGCACCATCACTGTTCCCACTTTGTCGTCGATGTTGACAAGTGCGAATGCATCGGCAGGCAGGCCGTCAAAGAAACTTTTTTTAGCGTTGATGTAGTTCTCGACGGTCTTGTGGAAGTCGAGGTGGTCGCGTGTGAGGTTGGAGAAAATGCCGCCCTTGAATTTAAGCCCGTCGATGCGGTGCTGCACGCAGGCGTGCGAACTTACTTCCATGAAGGCATAGCTGCAACCGGCCTCTACCATCTGCCGCAACAGGCGGTTGAGCGTCAGCGGGTCGGGGGTGGTTTGCTCGGTGTGTATGACGGTCTTGTCTACGATGTTGCGCACGGTGGAAATAAGTCCTGCCTTGTATCCGAGTAATTGTGCCATTTCATATAGCAACGTTGCGGTGGTGGTTTTGCCGTTGGTGCCTGTCACTCCCACCAATTGCAGCTTCTCCGACGGGTAACCGTTCCATGCCGAGGCAAGGAGTGCCAAGGCGTTGGTACTGTTTTCTACCACAATGTAGCAAACGTTGCCTGCAACTTCCTCGGGCAGTTGCTCACACACGACGGCTGCGGCACCGTCGGCCACTACTTGTGGAATGAACTTGTGGGAGTCCACTGCCACGCCCCTGACGGCTACAAACATTGCCCCCTTGACCATGTGGCGTGAGTCGCACACAAGGTCGCTTATTTCTATACCTGCCGTTGTGCCGGTGATGCTGACCGGCTTGAGCGGTTTAATCAGTTCTTCTAATAACATATCTTTCTTGTTTTTTCAGATAATTGTCAATTGCGCAGTGCCAGTTGTATTTCGGCACCTTTTATTAATTTTGAGCCGGGCGGCAGGCTTTGCCTGTATACGTATCCGGTTCCTGAGAATCTAACTTTCAGTCCGGCTCCTTCGAGCAGGTTGATGGCTTCGCGTAAGCCGAGCCCGGCCACGTCGGGCACCGTTCCTGAGGGGACTTTTCCGGGGCGGCGCAGCTGCCCCAATGTGTGAGACACGTCTTGCCCGACAAACGAGCGGGCGTCGCGCCTGCCAACCGATGCATATACCATGCCGTTACGGTTGCTTATTGTCGAGTCGGCTGCTGCGACATAGCTTTTGCCATTGTCGAGCATGCCGCGGGCATACATCTTCAGTGCAATGTTGCGGAATACTTTCCCACTGCTGCCGGCCGCGCCGTATTTTCCTCGTTCAAAAACCACTATGCAGGAGTATTTGGGATTGTCGTAAGGGAAAAATCCGCAAAACGAGTAGCGTTTCATGCTCGTGTAGCGTCCGCCATCGGTGACGTATGCAGTGCCGGTCTTTCCGCCGAAGTCAACCAAGTTGTTGCGCAGGCTCTTGCCCGTGCCGTGAGGGTCGTGTACCACGGCGTGCATCATTTCGCGCAGCTTGCGGGCGTTTTCCTCGCTGCATATCCGCTCGCGCACATAGCTCACCGGAATCACCGAGTCGGCTGTGCCATCATGCAAGAGTTGTTTCAGCAATCGCGGGCGCACAAATTTTCCCCCACCGGCTATTGCATTGTACATGGCAAGGGTGTATATGGGCGGAGTTGACATTCCGTAGCCGTATGACATGCGCGAAAGCAATATGCGGTTGGAATTGTCATGTCCCGAGAAGCGCATGTAAGGCACGCTTTCGCCGGCGATTCCCACATTGAAGCGGTCGAAAAATCCCATTTCCTTTAGGCGGTTGCTGAAAGCTATTGGCTGGCTGCCATATTTCGATGTTATGATTTTGGCAATGCCGATGTTTGACGAGTGGGCAATCACTTCCGATATGCTCTTGTCGGCGCTGCCGTGGGCATCGGTGATGGGGCGGCCGCCGCTGTAAACCCACGAGTGCCCTGTGGGAATGCGCTCGTTTATGTCGGTCACAATGCTGTCTTCGAGGGCAACAAGCATGGATATTACTTTCATCACCGAACCGGTTTCGTAGCGCAAGAAGGCATGGTTCTTTTTTTCGATATACCCCTTTTCTACATTGAATGAGTCTCGGCGTTCAAAATTGGATATTGCTTTTATTTCCCCGGTTTCAATGTCCATCACTATGGCTGTTCCCCACAAGGGTTGGGCATCAAGGCACATGTCGTATAATTCTTGCTCCACAATGTCTTGAATGTCGATGTTTATGGTGGTCATGATGTCATAGCCATCGATGGCCGGCTTGTGTTCCCAGCGCAGGGTGCGCACGGTCGATTGTACCGATTGCATTTCGCCGTTTTGCCCGTAAAGCAGCGAGTCGAGCGACATTTCAAGTCCCGAAATGCCGTGCATCACCACTTGCTCGTCGTTGCGGTTGCCGAGCGACAGTTTGTCGGCGTGCACCGAGCCGATGCTTCGCGAGGCTATCGAGCCGTATGGCTTGCAACGCCTCAGCTGCTCCGAAAACACGAGGCCCGACTTGTTCATTCCCTTGTTGAAGAAGGGGAAGCTGCGCAGGCGGTCACGTTGCTTTTTCGACAAGTTTGATGCAATGGCGTAATTGCGCAAGCCTTTTACACCTGCTTGGTCGCGTTTGCTGAACTTACCTTCAAGTTCTTTTCTCCATTCGCGTGAGGTCTTTCTGCCCGGGAAAAAGTTTGCGAGGCTGTCGCACAGTGCAGGCAGGTATTTGTAGAATGTGTCCCGGCGTATCGCTTCGCTCTTCCAATCGATTTTTGCATCGTAGAATACGACGTTGGCGGCGAGAATGGAGCCGTCGTCGGCAAGAATTTTGCCACGTTCGGGTATCGATGGCACCACGTCTCCGAATGAGGCAAGAGCCTTCTCGTTCCATTGGTCGGCCTTGACTACCGTAGTTTGCACAAGACGATACACGGCCACAACCGAAACCACAGTTATGGCCAACGTGATTAAAAAATAACGCCACATTATGTGCGTTTTGTTCTTTTTGCGCTTTTTCTTTTCACTCGTCATCGGTCAGCATGTATGGAGGTTGTTCGGGTGCGCTCAGCCCCAGTTTCATTGTGTCGACAAGTTGTTTCATCGTTTTTTCGCGTATTTTCGAGAAATAGTCGGCACTTGATATGATATATGAAGATTGTGATGTTTTCAGCTCGTTTTCAAGATTGTCGATGCGCCTCATTTCAAGCATGCCCGAAAAACGGTTTGCAATGAATCCGAATATCACGAAAAGCAGCACCGCCACTTTTGCAAAGTGCCTCTTTATAAAGCCGACTGTCACGATTTTGCCGCTCAGGATGTTCCAGATGGCTTTGAAAACGGCCTTGAAGCTCGATGTGATGGTTCTCTTGGTCATGATTCGCGTTGTGTTTTTTGAGGTTCTGTCTTTTCGGCAATGCGTAACTTGGCACTGCGGGAACGTGGGTTGCGTTCCACTTCATCGTCTCCGGGGCGAACCACCTTGTTGTTTATTTGTACCCATGGCGTGTCGACACGCCCGAAGAAGTCTTTTTCTATCCGTCCCTCGGTGTTGCCGCTTTTGATGAAGTTTTTCACCATGCGGTCTTCGAGCGAATGGTATGTTATTACGGCTAATCGGCCGCCGGGACGCAGTGCTTGCAGCGATTGCCGAAGCAGCGCTTTTAAAGCTCCCAGTTCATCGTTGACGGCAATGCGCAGTGCTTGGAACACTTGTGCCAGTTCTTTCTTTTCTTGCGCCGGTTTTATGAACGGCTTTACAGTTTCGATAAGTTTGCCCACTGTGGCTACGGGCATGTCGGCGGTGCGGGCTTTGACAATTGCGGCAGCCATGCGCCGGGCTTGCTTCAGTTCTCCGTAGTTATATAGAATGTCGGCAAGTTGCTCTTCGGTGTAGTTGGCAAGCAGGTCGCTTGCCTTTGTGTGTGAGCTGCGGTTCATGCGCATGTCAAGCGGAGCATCGGCCCTGAATGAAAATCCTCGCTCAGCATCGTCGAAGTGGTGGAACGAGACCCCAAGGTCGGCTATTATCCCATCGACTGCCGTTACGCCATAGTAACGAAGGAAATTGGTCAAGTAGGCGAAATTGCTGTGCACGAATGTAAATCGGTCATCCTCGATTCTGTTGGAATATGCATCCATGTCTTGGTCAAATCCATACAGGTGCCCGTTTTTGCCCAGATGCGACATTATTGCACGTGAATGTCCGCCGCCTCCGAATGTTGCGTCAACATACACGCCATCTTTCTTGATATTAAGCCCGTCGATGCTTTCGTTGAGCAATGCGGGGATGTGATAGACTATCGACCGGTCATTCATCTTGATGCGTAAATAACTGATGCACAATTGTTTTAAATGCGGGCACAGGGAGGCTTGAAAAAGCGCAGCCGGCCCTTTGCCATGGATGTATTTTTCCGCTTGTAAAGTTAGCAAATTATCTCATACAATTTACAAATTGAAATTCATATTTTTCTGCCTGTTAATGTAAAAGTTATCAACAAGCAACCGGTGGCCGCGTCTGTAGCGGTATTGTGGGGAAGTGTATCGCATGACGGCGTGACGACCGGTTTGGTTTGCAATTGTAAACACTGCTCGTGGTGTGGGAATAAAAAAAGCCCTCCTTGGTTGAAGGAAGGCTTGCGTTTTTTTTGTGATATTCCCTGTCCCGGCCTTGGTTGTTGCCTGAGGGTGGGAATATTAAAGAGGTCGTGTCATTACTTCTTGAAATAGCGGTTGTAAAGACCTTCAAAGCCTTTGCCGTGGCGGGCTTCATCCTTGGCCATTTCGTGAACTGTGTCGTGGATTGCGTCGAGGTTAAGCTCTTTTGCACGTTTTGCGATGCGGAACTTGTCGGCGTTGGCACCGGCTTCGGCGAGCATGCGCTTGTAAAGGTTGGTCTTGGTGTCCCATACCACGTCACCGAGCAATTCGGCGAATTTTGCAGCATGTTCGGCTTCTTCCCAAGCGTAACGCTTGAATGCTTCTGCAATTTCGGGATAGCCTTCGCGGTCGGCTTGGCGCGACATTGCAAGGTACATGCCCACTTCGGTGCATTCGCCGTTGAAGTGCGCGTTGAGGTCCTTTATCATTTCTTCGTCGCAACCCTTGGCTACGCCTATTACGTGTTCTTGTACGAAAGTTACTTCTTCGCTTTCGTCAACTTCCTTGAA
>CALUMZ010000013.1 GCA_944321865.1 uncultured Muribaculaceae bacterium | reverse complement strand
TGCGCTTCAAGATGGACTTGAACCAACGACCCCCTGATTAACAGTCAGGTGCTCTAACCGACTGAGCTATTGAAGCAAAGTTGCAATTTTCAGTGTGACCTGTTTTGGAATTGCGATGCAAAGGTAGTGCCTATTTCTGATATATGCAATAGTATCGGCTGAAAAAATCCAAAAAATTGATTTGTTAACTCAATTTTAGAACAACTATGGCATGATAATTCAATAGTAAGTAGTATTTTAGCAGTTAAATTTGAAAACAGCAAAAAATATGAGAATCAAACATGCCCTTATGGGGCTATTGACGGTAGCATTAATGCTGCCTGCCAATGCAGTGGAGGCTGCTTCGACCGACGAGGCTGCCATTGCTCGTAATCTTGACACATTCAACACATTATTTAAAGAACTCGTAACCTACTATGTGGACAGCATAGATGCCGACCGCTCGATGAAAATAGCCATCGATGCAATGCTTGGCGACCTTGACCCATACACTGAATACATGCCGGCATCAGACCAAGACGACATACGCCTGCTTACGACCGGCGAATATGGCGGCATAGGCGCGCTGATAATGCAAGTGGGCGACTCGGTGATGATTAACGAACCTTACGAAGGCAGCCCGGCGGCACGCGCAGGGCTTATGCCGGGCGACATAATAGTAAAAATAGACAATGATACCACAGCCGGCTGGAAATACGACAAAGTAAGTGACCGCTTGAAAGGACAAGCCAACACAATGCTCGACTTGTGGGTCAGACGTCCATACGAAGGGCTGAAACACTTTAATTTCATGCGCGAGAAAATCCATATCAAGGCCGTGCCATACTATGGAGTGGCTCGCGACAGCATCGGCTACATAGCCCTGACAAGTTTCTCGGAAAGCTCGGCCGAAGAAGTGCATAAAGCATTATCCGAACTCCTAAAAGATTCCCGAGTCAAAGCCATTGCTCTCGACTTGCGCGGCAACGGCGGCGGGCTGCTTGAAAGCGCAGTGCAGATAGTGGGCAATTTCGTCCCCAAGGGTACAATGGTGCTGCAACGCCGCGGCAAAGAAAAGCAAAACGAAAAGACCTACAAGACCACACAAGATCCCATTGCTCCCGATATACCGCTAATGGTGCTTGTCGACGGGGCCTCGGCCTCGGCCTCGGAAATCACTGCCGGCTCGCTGCAAGACCTTGACCGCGCCGTCATCATCGGGTCGCGTTCGTTTGGCAAGGGGCTTGTGCAAGAAACCCGGCAAATGCCTTATAACGGCATATTCAAGGTTACCACGGCAAAATACTACATCCCCAGCGGGCGACTCATACAAGCCATCGACTACTCGCACCGCAACGTCGACGGGTCGGTTAACCGCATCCCCGACAGCCTGACAACGGTGTTTCACACGGCACACGGGCGCGAAGTTAGAGACGGTGGAGGAATCACACCCGACATCACTGTCACTTACCCCGACGTGACAAGGCTATACTACAACATAGTTCGCGACAACTGGGCTTTCAACTTTGCAACAAAATATATTAACGAACACCAATCGATACCCTCTCCCGAACAATTTGAAGTCACCGACAGCATATATGCCGACTTCAAGCGATTCATCGACCCTGAAAAGTTCAAGTACGACAAAGTGTGCGAAGACCGCCTTGCCGACCTTGAAAAGCTGGCCGAAGTCGAAGGTTACATGAACGACAGCACACGGGCACAATTCAAGGTGATGGCACGACTGCTAAAGCACGACCTTGGCAAAGACCTCGACACGCACCGCGACGAAATCTCGCAGGTGCTTGCCATGGAGATACTGAAACGCCCGTATTACCAACGCGGGCCGATAATCCATTCACTGAAAACCGATGAATGCCTCGACAAGGCCATAGAAATGCTTGGCAAACCCGGTGAATATTATAAGATACTGAACATTAAGCAATAAATGGAATTAGAGGAACTGTGCCGGCTGATAGGGACAACTGCCCGTCGCGAAGCATTGAAAAAAACTTTGGCAGCCAAGCGCAACCGCATCGTCAGCATCGACGGGCTTGCGGGCTCGGCTGCCGCAATATTGTTTTCGTGCCTGCCCAAGGGGAAAATGCCTTACCTTATCGTTGCAAACGACCTCGACGAGGCGGGATACATATACTTTGACTTGTGCCAAATAGCCGGGGACAGCCATGTGCTCATATTCCCGTCGGGATACAAACGCGACATTAAATACGGTCAGGTCGACGCGCCATCGGAAATATTGCGCACCGAGGTTCTAAACAAGTGGCATTCCGATGCGAACGTAAGGTGGGTTGTAACATATCCCGAGGCCCTTGCCGAGCGCGTTTCGCCACGTGAAAAAGTGGAAAGCAGCACCATCAGTCTGAAGAAAGGCGGCAGTGCCGACCTCGTGGAAATAGAAAAACAGTTGCGTGCATTCGGCTTCAACGAACAGGACTATGTGTACGAGCCGGGACAATTTGCCGTGCGCGGCTCGATACTCGACGTTTACTCGTATTCCAACGAACTGCCCTACCGCATTGACTTTTTCGGCGACGAGATAGAAAGCATACGAACATTCAATGTGGAGACACAATTGTCGGAAAGCGAAACCGACACAGTATCGATAATCAACGGCATGGCAACCGAAAATGCAAACGGGATTTCCCTGCTCGAATACATAGGAAGTGATGCCACCATAGTGTGCCATGACAAAGACTGGCTGCTGCAACGCATCAAGGCGATTTCCGAAGAGACTTTATCGGAAAGCACCGTGATAGCCGATGAAGGCGACCGAGATGCCATGAAAAAAGTCGTAGACTTCATCGACTTCACCACGCGCATGACGGCAATGCGGCGCATCGACTTCCACTATGGCCGGTCGCAAGCCGACTGCGACGCACGCCTCTCGTTCGACCTGTCGCCGCAAGCCATCTACCACAAAAATTTCGACCTCATCAGCGACTCGTTCCACGATTTCATCGGTAAAGGATTCACCATATATATCCTTTCGGACAGCGCCAAACAGATAGAACGCTTGAAGGCCATATTTGAAGACAGAGCCGACGACATCGCATTCACGCCGGTATCAAAGACTATCCATGAGGGATTTGTAGACAACGAGCTGAAGATGTGCGTCTTCACCGACCATCAGATATTCGACCGGTTCCACAAATACAATCTTAAAAGCGACCGCGCCCGCTCGGGTAAGTTGGCACTGTCGCTAAAAGAGTTGAACCAAATAGAAGTAGGCGACTACATCGTACATGTCGACCACGGAGTGGGCAAATTCGGCGGTCTTGTACGCACATCGGTCAACGGCAAGATGCAAGAGATGATTAAACTCATCTACTTGAACAACGACATCATCTTTGTGTCGATTCACGCACTGCACAAGTTGGCCAAATACCGTGGCAAGGAAGGTGTGGAACCACGCATCAACAAATTGGGCAGCGGGGCATGGAACCGCATAAAGGAACGCACCAAAAGCAAGCTCAAGGATATTGCCCGCGACCTGATAAAACTGTATGCAGCCCGCAAAGAGGAAAAAGGGTTTGCCTTCTCGCCAGATGGGTACTTGCAACAAGAGCTGGAAGCATCGTTCATATATGAAGACACACCCGACCAACTGAAGGCCACCAACGAGGTGAAAGCCGACATGGAGAAATCGAAACCGATGGACCGCCTCATCTGCGGCGACGTGGGTTTCGGCAAGACCGAGGTGGCCATACGCGCAGCTTTCAAGGCTGCCACCGACGGCAAGCAGACCGCCGTGTTGGTGCCTACCACCGTGCTTGCATTCCAGCACTACACCACATTCAGCGAACGGTTGAAAGACTTCCCCGTGAAAGTTGAGTACCTGAGCCGCGCCCGCAAGCCCAAGGAGGTGAAACAGATTCTCGAAGACCTCTCGTCCGGAAAGATTGACATCATAATAGGCACGCACAAATTGATAGGCAAAGGGGTGAAATTCCACGACTTGGGTTTGCTTGTCATCGACGAGGAACAAAAATTCGGAGTTGCCGTGAAAGAGCGGCTGAAACAAATGAAAGTGAATGTCGACACCCTCACCATGTCGGCAACACCTATACCGCGCACCTTGCAATTCTCGCTGATGGGCGCGCGCGACTTGAGCGCAATCACCACGCCGCCCGCCAACCGCTACCCCATCATGACTTCGGTCAACGCCCTTAACGATGACATAGTGCAAGAGGCAATCAACTTTGAAATGTCGCGCAACGGACAAGTGTTTTTCGTGAGCAACCGCATCGAGAACCTTGTGCAACTTAATGAAATGGTCAACCGCCTTGTTCCCGACGCACGCGTGGCAATAGGCCACGGACAAATGCCGCCGGAGAAGCTCGAACAGACCATAATAGACTTTGCCAACCATGACTATGACGTGTTGCTTGCTACGACAATCATCGAGAGCGGCATCGACATGCCCAACGTGAACACCATCATAATCAACAATGCCCAAGACTTCGGCCTGAGCGAGCTGCACCAGTTGCGCGGCCGCGTAGGGCGCAGTTCCCGCAAAGCATTCTGCTACTTGCTCGTCCCGCCGCGCAAGCCGCTTACGGCAATCGCCCGCCGACGCTTGCAGGCCATCGAAAGCTTTGCCGAACTGGGCAGCGGCATACACATTGCCATGCAAGACCTCGACATACGCGGAGCCGGCAACCTGCTCGGAGCCGAACAGAGCGGCTTCATTGCCGACCTTGGCTATGAAACCTACCAAAAGATACTGCAAGAGGCCGTGCTCGAATTGCGCACCGAAGAGTTTTCCGACACATTCAAGGACGAAGAAAACGCCAACAACGGCGAAACGGCATACGTTGCCGATTGCGTAATCGAGTCGGACATGGAATTGCTGTTCCCGGCAACATACGTGCCGCAGGAAAGCGAGCGAGTAAGCCTGTACCAAGAATTAGACAACATGGAACGCGAGAGCGACGTGCTTGAATTCCGCCACCGACTTGAAGACCGTTTCGGCAAAATCCCCCGGCAAGCCGCCGAACTGATACGCATCGTCACCCTGCGCCGCATAGCCCGCACACTCGGTATAGAAAAAATAGCGTTGAAAATGGGCAACATGTACATCTATTTCGTGGGAGATGAAAACAAGGCCTATTATCAGTCGCCGGCATTCGGCCGCATTCTCACCTACCTGCAACAAAACCCTCGCCGGTGCCACATTCGCGACATCAAGGGGAAACGGTCACTACTCATCGACCACGTGGACAGTGTAGAAGAAGCCATCTCAATATTAACCACTATCACCTCGTTGGAAGCATCATGATACGCGACTTTGTAGCAATCGACTTTGAAACAGCCAACCGTGTGCGCTCGAGCGTATGCAGCATAGGACTTGTATTTGTCAAAAACGGAATAATCGTCGATGAACAATACAGCCTCATAAAGCCCTACCCCAATTATTACCTTGCCGACAACACTGCCATACACGGACTTACCCCGGCCGACACCAACAACGCTCCGACATTCGACGAGGTGTGGGAACGGTTTGAACCAATGGTCAGAGACCTGCCATTTGTGGCGCACAACGCCCCATTTGACCGCAGCTGCCTGATTGCCGCGCACAACGCATATGACCTATATTACCCCGACTACACATTCTTCTGCACACTCAAGGCTTCAAGGCACAAGTTGCGCGGGCAACTGCCCAACCACCAACTGCACACCGTGGCAGCATATTGCGGCTACGACCTCACGGCACACCACAACGCCCTCGCCGATGCCGAGGCCTGTGCGCATATAGCTTTGAAATTATTATGAATAAACAGAAACACTAATACCAACTTTATATTAGCATCAACACTTATTATATAACAATATTAGCATTCAAACTTATTTTACCACATTATAAGTATATATGCTTATAATGATATATTATTAGCATTTTTACTTATAATTTACCCTCAAAAATTTGCTTAACCCAAAGTAAATACCTAACTTTGTCAAAAAACAAAAGGCACAAAACAATGTACGCAACCATTTCTGCCGACATAGTATCTTCAACAACACTCTCCACCGGCGAAATCATCGCCCTGAAGAAAAAAATCAACGAAGTGTTTGCAAAGCTCGGAAACAAGTTTCCGGGCTTTTGGGGACGCCTCATAAAAGGCGACTACATCGAGTGCCTCATACCAAACCCATCAGACGCATTACGCATTGCATTAATCCTGAAGACCCTCATAAAATCGGCCGACATAGAGCGGACAAAAGAAAAAAAACAATTCCTGACCTACGGCCTGCGCATCGTTATAGGCTTCGGAGAAATGCGCATAATCGACCGCAATGAAGACATCATGGACGGAGAAGCAATATACCGGTCGGGGCGTGCACTTGCCAAAATGGGGTCTCCGACCAAAGGAACCATGTCCATCGACATCTACGACCCTGAATTGCAAGCACCACTGCGCACCACAGCATTGCTCATCGATGCAATAATAAACGATGCCACAAGGCGGCAAAGCGAAGTCCTATATTACAAGCTGTTGTCGCTCAACGAAACCGAGATAGCGACTAAAATGGGGATGAAACAGTCGGCCGTTAACCAGCACTCAACTGCGGCAAAATGGTATTGCATCGAAGCCGCCCTGAAATATTTTGAAAACCTTAATTTTTACGGCTATGCTTGTTACATGGTTGCTGACGAGCCTGTTCCTTTCACACGTAGCAGGTGACTTTTACTTGCAAAGCGACGCATTGTGCCGCCAGAAACAAGAGTTAAAAGCCCGAAGCGCGTTCCTCTATCTGCACGCCGCAGTAATGGGTTTGCTGGCTTGGGCTTTAGTTCCACAAGCGGGATTTGCCCCGTATGCACTCGGCATTGCTGCCACACACTTGGCCATCGACTTGGGTAAAGCTTACATTCGCCAAGGAATAGCGGCATTCGTCACCGACCAACTACTGCATCTGGCGGTGATTGTAGCAGTCGCATTGCTTTATGAGCCGCAAGGCACGCTGCCACTAAACATGCTTGCAGATATAGTCCCTGCCAAGTTCATTCCTGTGGCTGTGGGGGTGGCAGTTGCCTGCAAGCCATCCAACATACTCATAAAACTGATATTGGAAAAATACCAAATAGGCAGCAACGAAAGTTGCCGAGAAATAAAGAATGCAGGTGCGCTGATTGGAAACCTCGAACGCACGCTGACCATAATCTTCGTGTCAATCGGGCAGTATGAGGCGGTCGGATTCATAATTGCAGCAAAATCGATACTCCGCTTCAAGGATACCGACACACCCAAGACCGAGTATGTGCTTGCCGGCACATTCCTCAGCTTCGGGACGGCAGTGATAATCGGCTTGGCGGCCGGTTGGCTTTCAGGATTGTTGCCATAGCCCACCGCAACCACACTCTCATCATTATCAACCGTCAAAGCTCTTCCTTGCGCGGAGCAATGCCGACCATGAACATATCCTTGAAATTTATAATGACACGGTCGAAACACTCGAGCATGTCAAGCCCCATCGCACCGTCCTGACCGCTGCCGGCACTGAATCCGGAAGTTTCTTTCTCGCCTGTGCGCTTGTCGATACCAGTGCTGACTTGCACCGAATCAAGTTCAACCCATTCGTTGCCTAGCATGAACTTCATCCGCGGAACGCGGTAACCAAGCGTGACAGACACCCCGCCGACACCGGCTGTCCGTATTGAGTCGGGCGTACCTGCCGCCTCAACTGCCGCACTATGCTTGTCATACCATGTCCCGAACATCGACGTATAGTACCCTCCCGTGTCGAAGTGCATGTACAACGGTCCTCCTCCCTCATCGGCAATCCTTACGCCCAATCCCTCGCTGTCGGTGCGCATCATGTTGCAATGTCCCAACGGATTGACCGAAGGCTTGGCAGGCACGACAAATTCCTTATTCTTGAAATCCATTTGCACCTCGCCCATCGACAGCATCACCGGCAACCCGATTACCGGCTCCAACATTGCCCCGATGCTGTCGGCAACGGCATCGCCGGTTGCAATATCCACCACAAGGAAAGGCACATTCTGCCATACCATTCCACCCAGTCGCAACGTATCGGCTATCGCATAAACGCCCTTCTGCAATCCTCCGACGCCCAGCATGTCGATGGTGCAATTCAACCGCCGCAAGCCATACTTCTTCGTATCTCTGCCCGAAATAACGTTTACACCCGCACCGGTGTCAAACACAAAATTGCCTGCAATGCCGTTAATGCTCCCACTGATTGCGGCAAAATGAGCATCGCGGCCATTCTTGGCAGCCATGTGCATATCGTTATCAATCGTCATAGGCACGCGGTATTCACCGGCCTTGTGCAAAGGTTTCAATATATTTCCAACGGCGGCAAATTCGCGATACTGGTTAACCAATGTGTAGTAACCCGCAGTTTCCGTGCTGTCAACTCCGTTTGCTGCCAAGTGGTCGGCGAGACTCTGCAAATAGTCGGCAGCCACACCATAATGCCCTGCACGGGCCATGTTCATTCCAAGCAAGACGACCATGCTCAATTTATTATTGTCGCCCATCTCTAGCCCGTAATCTTCGAGCAACCTGCCAAGCGATACGCAAGCTGAATCGGGACGGTTGAAATAATGGTCGGTAAGCGACTCGGCCATGCCGCAGAGCATAGGATCGAGTGAATCGCGCACCGCAACATTCCGCATTTCGCGCTCAAGTTCAAACCACCGGCTACCATTCATCAATTCGCCTATCCGTTCATTGCACCCTTGCGCACAAGCCACCACAGGCAGCAACATCGCCGACAGTGCAAGTATCAAATTCCTGTACATAACAATTTTTCCAGATTACTATTTGCTAAGATATTTATAATCCACCGCTCAACCTACCATGTTAACATTCTATTGCATCTTTTATGGGGGGGGTAACAATTTACTTCCAAACGAGCCGACTTATATAAAACGACAGCGCACCACCGATAAACAATGGTGGTGCGCTGTTTATAAATAGTATCGTCTGGTATCAGCCGAGGAAGCCGAGGAGGACACCGGCAGCTACTGCCGAGCCGATTACTCCGGCCACGTTCGGACCCATGGCGTGCATGAGCAGGTAGTTAGACGGGTCGTACTTCAAGCCCATGTTGTTTGAAATACGTGCCGACATAGGCACTGCCGATACGCCTGCATTACCGATAAGCGGGTTGATCTTCTTGTCCTTGCCCAAGAACAGGTTGAAGAACTTGACGAACAACACACCCGAAGCCGATGCAATGACGAATGCCATGAAACCGAGGGCAAAGATGAGTATCGTCTCCTTTGTCAAGAATTCCGAAGCCTGAGTGGAAGCACCCACAGTCAAGCCGAGCAGCATGGTAACGATGTCGGTGAGAGCATTGCTTGCAGTCTTGGCGAGGCGCGTGGTAACACCGCTTTCACGCAACAGGTTGCCGAAGAAGAGCATACCGAGCAGCGGCAGACCCGAAGGAACGAAGAAGCAAGTGAGCAACAAGCCGAAAATCGGGAAGAGTATCTTCTCGTTTTGCGACACGGCGCGTGCAGGCTTCATGCGAATGAGGCGCTCCTTCTTGGTGGTAAACAGGCGCATGATTGGCGGCTGTATCACCGGCACAAGAGCCATGTAGGAATAAGCCGACACAGCGATGGCACCCATCAAGTTGGGGGCGAGTTTCGACGAAAGGAAGATTGCAGTGGGGCCGTCGGCACCGCCGATGATGGCGATGGCGGCAGCCTGATCGGGCATGAACCCGAGCAACAATGCCACCATGTAGGCACCAAAGATACCAAACTGGGCAGCCGCCCCCACAAGCATCAACTTAGGATTGGCAAGCAATGAAGAAAAGTCGGTCATGGCACCGATGCCAAGGAAGATAAGCGGCGGATACCATCCGGCCCGCACACCGTTGTAAAGGATGTTGAGCACCGAGCCCTCTTCATATATACCTATTTCATTACCCATTTGGAATGGGATGTTTCCGACAAGTATACCAAACCCGATAGGAACCAACAACATGGGTTCAAAATCCTTCTTTATCGCAAGATAAATGAAGAACAAGCCCACGCAAATCATTATCAGGTGCTCGTAGGTAACATTGTGGAAGCCTGTAAATTCCCAAAACTGTTGGAAATTACTGGTCAAAAATTGCGCTAAATCCAGTTCCATAAGGAATTATTCTATTACGACGAGGTCGGTACCCTCGAGCACCGAGTCGCCTTTGTTTACGTTAATAGCTTTTACAACACCGCTCTTGCCTGCGTGGATGTCGTTTTCCATCTTCATGGCTTCGAGGATTACTACCACATCATCGCTCTTGAGCGTGTCGCCAACTTTCACTTTTATATCCACGATAACACCCGGCAGCGGCGACTTGATTGTAGACGCGGTCGACTTAACCACCGGCTTGCTAATGATTTTTTGTCCCGACTCGGTGCGTGGAGCGGCAACAGGGCGTACCGATTTCACTGTCGGGGCTTTCTTCTCTTCAAGCTCCACCTTGTAGGGCACGCCGTTAACTTCAACTTGTGCGATGTTATTTTCAATATCGCCAACGGCAACCTTATAATCGTTTCCGTTGATTTTGTATTTATAAATTTTCATTGCTGTAAATGAGTCTAAAGTTTTTATGGGTTTTCAATTAACGACGCTGTTGCACATTATGCTGTGGCGTGTGACGAAGGGTATAAATTTTTGAACTCCACGGCGAGTAAGCACGCTTAACCTTGTTGATGGTGAGAATTGTCTCTTCAAGGTCGTGGGTGTTGAGATGTTCATAAAGAGCCATCGAAATAGCGGCGATTTCTTCGCCGGAGTCGTGGCGCATCTTAGCCGTAGTTTCAATGTCGACCTCCTCGCCATGGTGCGCAATAGCTTTCTTGCGCTGAGCCGAACGTGCATTGATGTAGCCGAACAGATAGAAGCACAAGCTGAGCAAAATAAGTGCGGCAAACACAATGAGCATGGCCACGATAGTCATCACTATACCGCTGCTGTCGTGTTCGCGGAACTTTTCGATATTCTCGTTAGTGTCGATAATGATGTTGTTGCTGCTCGGAGTGATATATTTCTCGTCGCTGCCGTCACGTACCTCCCAATATTGAGGGTCAAACTTGCCATCGGGCGATGAAACGCCGTCTTGCTTCAGTGCATACGTCTGATTGTCGCCGAGCGAAGCCGGGACCACCACCTCGTCGAGCAAAGTCGTACCATCGGTATCATAAAGGCCTATCCAGTTGTCGACACCCGGAGTGAGGCTGAAACTAATGTGGAATGTACCCTTGTTGGGTTCATTGTCGGCAAAGAACACCACATGCTGGCGGGCCGGTATGTCGGTTTTCACGTCACCACGCGGTACGGGATATTTACGAGGATTCGACTTGTCGTTGGTGAGGAAAACGGTTGATATTTCCATGTAATTGTAAGTAGAGTTATAAAGCTCTATCCACCCATGTCTCAAACCGTAGTCATCGACGTAGTTGCTGTCGTTCTTCACCATCACCTCATTTATGCGCAGCCCCCTGCGACCTTGGGCAAAAGAGGCAGCCGAAACGGTGAAACACAGCAACAATAATAATGCTATTCCTTTAATTTTCATTGCTTGTTAAGAATATAGGTATGAAGTTTTTACAAAGGAATATTGCCATGCTTCTTGGCAGGATTTGCCACCTTCTTGGTCTGCAACTGTTGCAAAGCGCGAATAATGCGGAAGCGAGTGTTACGCGGCTCTATTACATCGTCGATGTAACCATATTTTGCGGCATTGTAGGGATTGCAGAACAAGTCGTTGTATTCCTTTTCCTTGTCAATGATATATTGCTTGAAGTCGGCCATGATTTTTTCGGCTTCTTCAGGCTTGCCTGCTTCTTTGGCAGCCTTTGCGGCCTCTTTGGCTTTCTTGGCATCACCGGCATAAAGCACTTCGGCAGCACCGGCAGCACCCATAACGGCGATTTCGGCAGTAGGCCATGCATAATTCATGTCGCCGCGCAATTGTTTACAGCTCATCACGATGTGGCTACCACCATAGCTCTTGCGCAATGTCACTGTCACCTTGGGCACAGTGGCTTCACCATAAGCGTAAAGCAACTTGGCACCATGCAGAATCACGGCATTATACTCTTGTCCCGTACCCGGCAAGAATCCCGGCACGTCGACGAGCGACACGATAGGAATGTTGAAAGCATCGCAGAAGCGAACGAAGCGGGCTGCCTTGCGCGAAGCGTTGCAATCCAGCACACCGGCAAGGTACTTAGGCTGGTTGGCTACGATACCCACCGACTGTCCGTTGAAACGGGCAAAACCGATGATGATGTTCTTGGCATAATCGCGCGATACTTCAAGGAACTCGCCATTGTCGATGATTGCGCCTATCACTTCATACATGTCGTATGCCACATTGGCCTGTTCCGGAATAATCTCATTGAGAGAATCTTCAAGACGGTCGATTGGGTCGGTGCAAGTAACCAGCGGAGTTTCCTCAAGATTGTTTTGCGGAATAAAGCTAATCAACTTACGGATAATCTTGATAGCCTCTTCTCCATCTTCGGCTGCGAAGTGTGCAACACCCGACTTTGAAGCATGAACTTCGGCACCGCCGAGAGCTTCTTGGGTAACATCTTCTCCGGTAACGGTTTTTACAACCTTCGGACCGGTAAGGAACATATATGATATACCTTTAGCCATGATGGTAAAGTCGGTCAATGCAGGAGAATATACTGCACCACCGGCACATGGGCCAAGGATTGCCGAGATTTGCGGCACAACGCCCGAAGCAAGGATGTTGCGTTGGAAGATTTCGGCATATCCGGCAAGGGCGTTGATACCCTCTTGTATACGAGCGCCACCTGAGTCGTTAAGCCCGATTACCGGTGCCCCCATCTTCATTGCCATGTCCATGATTTTGCAAATCTTCTGGGCCATTGTCTCAGACAGAGAACCGCCGAAGACAGTGAAATCTTGAGCAAACACATATACCAAGCGGCCTTCGATGGTACCGTAACCGGTTACCACGCCGTCGCCGGGATATGATTTCTTTTCTTGCCCGAAGTTTGTGCAACGATGGCGCACAAACATGTCAAGTTCCTCAAAACTGCCCTCATCTACGAGTTGTGCGATACGCTCACGGGCAGTATATTTACCTTTGTCATGCTGTTTTTGGATAGCTTTCTCACCACCACCCAAGCGGGCTTCTTCGCGAAACCTTATCAGCTCTTGTACTTTTTCAAGTTGAGTGCTCATTTCTAATATTATATCTTATAAAAAATGTGAGTAAATGAGTGTGTGTTTAAATTACTTCTTGTTGGGATCTTCGCAAAGTTCCACCAGTGCGCCGCAAGTCGACTTGGGGTGCAAGAATGCGATATTGAGGCCTTCGGCACCTTTGCGCGGCGCTTTGTCGATAAGGCGAACACCTTTACCCTCGGCTTCGGCAAGAGCGTTGGCAACTCCGTCTTCTACGGCAAAAGCAATGTGCTGTATACCGCCACGGCCACCATTCGATGCGATGTACTTTGCTATGGCACTGTCTTCGGCAGTAGCTTCAAGCAACTCTATTTTAGTCTGACCCACTTTAAAGAAAGCGGTCTTAACCTTTTGGTCGGCAACTTCTTCGATGGCGAAGCATTTTACTCCCAAAACGTTCTCATAGAAAGGTATGGCTTCTTCAAGGCTTGTTACGGCAATACCTACGTGTTCGATATGCGAAATGTTCATAATTAAATATATTTAAATGAGTTATTAAATTATTATGTTCATGTAAGGACATAGTTATTGCAAATGTACTGCAAAATCGGCAATTACCAAAAAATAATATTATTAACCGATGCCGCAAAAACAACAATTTCACAATCACCAAAAAAACGCATGATGGCCGGGGTGGCTCTATATCGCCTCTCCCCGGCCACCATGCCTGATTTCACCATTGTCTCGGCTTGTTTCTTGCCGATTTGGGGTTATTGCAATTCGGCTTCTTCAAGCCCTGTTATCTTTGAAATCTCGGCGGCCGACATGCCTGCCTGTTTCATTTTGGCGGCTATTTCAAGTGCCTTTGCTTTTTCACCCTCTGCCCGTCCTTTCTTTTCGGCCGTGGCAATGACACTGTACATGTCGCGAAAATTTTTCAAACTTTCTTCATACTCGTAACGCTCGCGACGGTCGAATTTCGCTATCTCGGCCGCCTCAAAAAGATTCCTGAACACGCGCTCCTGCAATGCGGCCGGCCGCTCAAACAGCGACGACAGATTGCGCAGCACAAACAGCCACTTGTCCATCATCGTCTCCAACTCGGCCTCGGTCTTGTTGAACTTGGGCATTTCAAGGTATATGAAAGCCAACTTGTCGTAGAATACTTCGTTGGTGCCTATATCGACAAGCCGCACCTCATGGATGTACCGACCGTCGTCTGCCCGGTCGAACACAAAATTAAGCACGCCTATCGTATACACCGCTTTAAGCTCATAATTCCAACTGCCACGGCGAGCCTGCTCACGTATCGCAAACGTCGAATAAAACAGGCTCCTGTCCTTGAAAAACTCCTGTTCCCCCTTTTGCATCTCCACAAGGAACTTTTCGCCCAACTCGTTCTCGCAATACACGTCGAAAACGGCCTTGCGATCAAGTTCAATGCCGCCCATGTGCTCCACGTTCAGATAGGTTATGTCTTTCACAACCTCCCTGCCCGCAAACAACGCATTCAAGAAACTGATGAGCAACTCCTTATTCATGGCCGTGCCAAACAACTTCTTAAACCCAAAGTCGGTATACGGGTTTATGTAACGGTCTCTGATTCCTTCGGTTCCCATAATTCGTGTCCTTTCCTGTTGATAATGTATGCAATGCCTGCGGCATCCGACCGCAATTCACAATCTATTGCCTCAATATCTTATTGCAAAGATAGTGCAAGACAAGTGCAGGACAAAACAAATCCGGCCGTAATTGAACAAACGGCGCAAATTTACAGTATCGTTTCGCACATGTTACATAATTGTTATATTCAAACAAAATACGCACCGTAACTTTGCAGTGCGATATTTAAGTAAATAGTTAAGACATATTTGTATGAATAAGCAAATCATCTCGTTAGTTGCTTTATTATTATGCATGCCATGCGCACTCCACGCACAGCGCATCAAGGGAAGCGACACAGTGCTACCACTCACGCAGACATTGTCGGAAATCTACATGAACAATCACCCCGAAGCCACCATCACCGTCACCGGAGGCGGCAGCGGAGTTGGCATCTCGGCCCTGCTCGACGGGACCACCGACATTGCAATGGCATCGCGTCGCATAAAGTTTAGCGAAAAAATGAAACTCAAACAGTCGAAACACGAACCGTGTGAAGTGATTGTGGCCTACGATGCACTGGCAGTAATCGTAAATCCCGGTAACCCCGTCAAACAACTCACACGCGAACAGCTTGAAGCCATATTCCGCGGTAAAATCACCAATTGGAAAGAAGTTGGCGGCGAAGACGCCAAAATCATCGTTTATTCGCGCGAGACATCATCGGGGACTTACGAATTCTTCAAAGAAAGCGTATTGCACAACAAGAACTACATGAGCGGCGTGCTGTCAATGCCCGCCACGGGAGCCATCATACAGTCGGTAAGCCAAACGCGCGGAGCCATTGGCTATGTGGGACTCGCCTACCTGAACCCCATGATAAAGGCATTGGCAGTGTCGTATGACGGCGGGAAAAATTACGTTTTCCCAACGGTGGAAAGCGCCGTAAAAAAGGAATATCCCGTGGTGCGCCCCCTTTACTATTATTACGACAAAGCCAATGAAACTGCCGTAATGCCATTCATTCGATACATCGAATCGAAGGACGGGCAAGCCGAAACGTTAAAATTAGGTTTCATACCACGATAAATATTACATCCTGAACGATTATGAAAAAATGGATTGACATCATAGCCAAACGGATTTTCACTGTCAGTGGCTTTGTTACCAGCATTGTAATAGTGCTGATTATAGCATTCCTTTTTGCCGAGGCCGTAGGCTTGTTCAGCCAACCCGTCATAGAAGAAGGGTATGTGCTCGCGCTCAACAAGCAAAACGACGTCAAAGACTTGAGCGCACTCGAAATCAAGGATATATTCGATGAGGAAATCACTAATTGGAAAGAAGTGGGCGGCAAGGAGATGCCCATCGACGTATTCCGCCTCGAAGACCTCGACAAGCTATATACCGAGGCCGAACTGGGCGACGAGTATCAATATGCCGGCGCGAAAATAGCCGAACAGATACACAGCCGTCCCGGCATAGTGGCCTTTGTCCCTGCATCGTTGATCGAAGGGCAAAAGGATATAAACTACATCGACGACAACACCATTCCGGTGAAAGATGTGCTGCTGGGTGCCGAATGGTTCCCCACAGCCACCCCTTCGCCCATTTTCGGCATATTGCCGCTCATCAGCGGCACACTATGGGTCAGCTTTTTCGCCATCTTGTTTGCATTGCCGTTCGGGCTTGCTGTCTCGATATTCCTTGCCGAAGTCGCCAACCCGCGCGTAAGCAAGATACTGAAACCCATAATAGAGCTGCTCAACGGCATTCCGTCGGTAGTATACGGCTTCTTCGGACTTGCCGTGATAGTCCCCATGCTGCAACGCACATTCAACCTGCCGGTGGGAGAATCGGGACTTGCAGGCAGCATCGTGCTTGCCATCATGGCGTTACCCACCATAATCACCGTTGCCGAAGATGCCATGCGCAACTGTCCGCGCGCGATGCGCGAAGCAAGCCTTGCCCTTGGTGCGACACAGTGGCAAACGATATACAAAGTAGTCATACCTTATTCCATATCGGGTATAACTTCGGGAGTAGTGCTTGGCATAGGCCGTGCCATAGGCGAAACAATGGCAGTGCTGATGGTCACAGGCAATGCGGCCGTGATGCCGTCGAGCATTCTCGAACCGCTGCGCACCATTCCGGCAACGATTGCCGCCGAACTGGGCGAAGCTCCCGCCGGTGGCGCGCACTACCAGTCGCTGTTCCTGCTCGGCGTCATACTGTTCTTCATCACACTGTTCATCAACTCATGCGTAGAAGTAGTTTCTGCCCGTAACCGTCTAAAACGATAAAGCACCATGGCTATAGAATCAAATCATTCATACAACCGCCGCAAGCACGGCATACAAAATGTGGCTTTCGGCATATTCCGCCTGCTCAGTTACAGCGTCGCCGTCATACTGTTCCTGATACTCGGGTTCATCATCATCAAGGGAATCGGAGTAATCAATTGGGACTTCCTCACCCAGCCGCCCACCGACGGAATGACAAAAGGGGGCATCATGCCTGCAATTGTGGGTACCTTCTGGCTGATGATAGGAAGTGCGATATTTGCATTTCCCGTGGGAGTGATGAGCGGCATATACATGAACGAATATGCCCCAAAAGGGAAATTAGTGGCATTCATCCGCACCATGACCAACAACCTTGCAGGCATTCCGTCAATAGTATTCGGCTTGTTTGGCATGGCATTCTTTGTCAACTACCTCGGATTCGGCGACAGCATTCTTGCCGGCTCGTTCACACTGGGATTGCTCGCATTGCCCATAGTAATACGTACAACCGAAGAGGCATTCAAGGATATACCCAACAGCTACCGCGAAGGCAGCCTCGCACTGGGTGCCACCAAGGCGCAAACCATCTGGCACGTGTTGCTGCCGATGGCGATGCCGCGGGTAATTACGGGCCTGATACTGTCGCTCGGCCGCGTTTCGGGCGAAACGGCACCCATCCTTTTCACTTGCGCGGCCTACTTCCTGCCACGCCTGCCCGAAAGCATCTTCGACCAGTGCATGGCACTGCCCTACCACCTGTATGTGGTCGCCACCAGCGGCACCGACATAGAGGCACAGCTGCCCATAGCCTACGGCACGGCATTCGTGCTCATCATGATAGTGCTTGTGATGAACCTGCTTGCCAACGGCATACGCAAGCACTTTGAAAACAAATTGAAATCGAAATAAGACTGTAATTATATATGGACAAAATCGTAGCGAAAAACGTTGACTTCTATTACGGCGATTTTCATGCCCTCAAAGGCATCAACATCACCATTCCCAACAATCAAGTCGTGGCATTCATCGGCCCGTCGGGGTGCGGAAAATCCACTTTCCTGCGCCTGTTCAATCGCATGAACGACCTTATTCCCGGCTCCCACCTTACGGGAGAAATACTTATCGACGGACAGAACATATATGACAAGTCGATTGATATTGACAAATTGCGCAAAAACGTGGGCATGGTGTTCCAACGCCCCAACCCGTTCCCCAAAAGCATCTTTGAAAATGTGGCATACGGCTTGCGCGTCAACGGCATCAAGGACAAGGAGTTCATTGCCGAACGCGTGGAAACGGCCTTGCGTGGAGCCGCACTGTGGAACGAAGTGAAAGACAAACTAAAGGAATCGGCCTACGCACTGTCGGGCGGACAGCAACAACGCTTGTGCATTGCCCGGGCAATGGCTGTTGAGCCTTCGGTGCTGCTTATGGACGAACCTGCTTCGGCTCTCGACCCCATTTCGACGGCAAAAATCGAGGAACTGATTTGCGAACTGAGCGAGCAGACTACCGTTATCATCGTCACCCACAGCATGCAGCAGGCTGCACGCGTGAGCAACAAGACGGCTTTCTTCTACCTTGGCGAAATGGTGGAATATGACGATACAAAAAAGATATTCACCCACCCGGCAAAAGAAGCCACACAGAACTACATCACCGGGCGCTTCGGCTAACCCTCCTTGCAAATGCACAATTACTTGAATATAACCAATACCTTATAACAACATGGTAAAATTTGTAGAAAACGAACTTCAAGCCATAAAAGACGAGGTGAACGACATGTGGAAACTCGTCTACCAGCAATTGAGCGATGCCTGCAAGGCCGTCATGAATGTCGACTACGCATTGGTCGACAAGGTGGTGGCGCGCGAACGCCGCGTAAACGCATTCGAGTTGAAAATCGACAGCGACATAGAAGACTTCATTGCCCTGTACAACCCGGTGGCTGTAGACCTGCGATTTGCGCTGGCAATGCTGAAAATCAACAACAACCTCGAGCGCATAGGCGACTACGCCGACAGCATCGCCCGCCTCGTGGTCCGTACCGAGCTAAAGGAGGAGCAAAAGCAGCTTTTCACACAGCTGAAGCTGCAAGAAACTTTCGATGCCGTGCTGAAAATGTTGCGCACCACCTACGACGCACTGCAACGCCAAGACATAGGCATGGCCAAGTCGGTATTTGAAGACGACGACGCGCTCGATGTGCTCAACCGCAACGCAATAGACATTCTTGCCGAATATGCCCGCCAACACCCCGACAGCATAAAACTGTGCCTTGAGGTGGCAGGCGTGTTCCGCAAACTCGAACGCGCGGGCGACCACATCAACAACCTGTCGGAAGAAACCGTATTCTACGTCGATGCCGAAGTGCTCAAGCACCGCAAGAACAAAATCGAGACCTGCGAGCAGCGCGAAGCAACCGAGCACGACCACAAGTAGCACCCCCTTCCATAATTCAATGATACCGGGCCGGCCCATGCACAAGCAAGCACAAGGCCGGCCTTTTTTATATCCGGCCGTCCGCCGTAGAGGGTGCATCAAAATGGGGAAAGGGGCTGCGGAGCTGCCCTTTTTAGCATCTTTCATAATTTTGATACATCCTCTACAGTCTGGTTGAATAAATCATTGATATTGAATGTTTTATGTATTATCGCAGACATCGAGACGCGGCACGTCACGTCTCTACTCATGGCAAAATCGCATTTTGATACACCCTCTACTGCCACATTGAAATAACAATTTTGATACACCCCCTACATAATTTGCACTATCTTTTGATAAAATAGGCGGCGGCTCGGCATGAAAAACAAACAAGTTTGTTTTGTCCTGCGCTCACCTTGCACTATCTTTTGATAAAATAGGCGGCGGCTCGGCACGAAAAACAAACAAGTTTGTTTTGTCCTGCGCTCACCTTGCACTATCTTTGCATAAGACAGGCGGCGGTTCGGTAAAACAAAATTGGAGCAAGCTCCATTTTGTTTTACTCTCACCTTGCACTATCTTTGCAGGCTGAAATTGATTTTAAGATATGTTTGAAAAAGGTACACGGGGTAACACCCTTCATGGCATTCTGCTCATAGCACTGTTCTCTTTTGCAGCATTCTACATCGCAGAAGTGCCTTTCGTGAAAAGTCTCTCACTCAGTCCGCTCATCGTGGGTATAATCCTTGGTATGCTCTATGCCAACAGCCTGCGCAACCGCCTGCCCGAAACATGGGTGCCGGGAATTAAGTTTTGCACCAAGCAGATATTGCGCGCCGGCATAGTGCTTTACGGCTTCCGCCTGACACTCAACGAAGTAGCAGCTGTGGGGTTGCCGGCTATCACCATCGATGCAATCATTGTGGCAGGTACTATATTCCTCGGCTACGGCCTTGGCAAATTGCTTAAATTAGACAACGACACCGCGATAATGACATCGACAGGCAGCGCGATTTGCGGCGCGGCCGCCGTGCTCGGAGCCGAACCGGTGGTAAAGTGCGAAGGGCACAAGACGGCAATAGCCGTGTCGACCGTGGTGATATTCGGAACCATATCCATGTTCCTGTACCCCATCATGTACCGTGCCGGGCTGCTCGACAGTCTCACCGACCAACAGGTGGCCATATACACCGGCAGCACGCTGCACGAGGTAGCCCACGTGGCCGGTGCAGGCAACGCAATGGACCCGACCGACACGCTCGGCATTGCAGGCACAGCCACCATCACCAAGATGATTCGCGTGATGATGCTCGCCCCGGTGCTTATCATCATGGGGCTTGTGTTGGCTCGCACCCGCCGCGACACAGCCGGAGTAAATGCGACTGCCGGCGCCGGGAGCAAGCGCAAAATCACCATTCCGTGGTTTGCATTCGGATTCCTTGGCATCATTTGCGTCAATTCATTGCTACAATACCTGTGTGGAGTTGACAGCGTGAAAGAAATTCCGCTCAACGGAGCCATCGAATACATCGACACATTCATGCTCACAATGGCCATGACGGCACTCGGCACCGACACCAGCATCGACAAGTTCAAGCAAGCCGGAGCCAAGCCGTTCTACTTGGCGGGATTGCTGTATGTGTGGCTCGTGGGCGGAGGCTACCTGCTTACCAAGTATTTAACCCCTTTATTCTAAGATAAAGACATGAAAAAAGTATATGTACTGCTTGCCGACGGGTTTGAAACTATCGAGGCACTAACGCCGGTCGACATATTACACCGGTGCGGAGTGGAAGTGTTCACCGTCGCCATCGGTGAATGCACCACAGTTAAATCGTCGCACAAAGTGACCGTCGAGGCCGACATGTTCATGGGCGACGGCTCGGCATTGCGCGATGGCGACGCGCTTGTGCTGCCGGGCGGCTACCCGGGATACGTAAACCTTGGCAATTCTCCCGTTGTCGGGGAGTTGGCCCGGTATTATTATGAAAGCGGCAAGCTGCTCGCCGCAATATGCGGTGGCCCGACGGTGCTGAAACGATACGGCATAGCCACGGGCAAGAATATCACATGCCACAGCAGCGTGGAGGCAGAAATGGCCGACGGCTACAACCTGACCCGCTCGGGCGTGTGCCAAGACGGCAACCTGATAACAGGCAAAGGTGCCGGGCTGTCGCTGGAATTTGCCATAGCCATAGCCCGCGAGTTGGTTGATGCGGCAACCATCGAGAAGCTCCACCACGGCCTGCAATTGCCGCTGTAAGTGCCCCCCCGGCGACAGCATCGCCATGATATGTCGGAGGGTGTATTAAAATTATCATTTCAATGTGGCAGTAGAGACGCAAAATTTTGCGTCTCTACAATCTGGTTGGATAAACTATTGATATTGAATGTTTTATATGTTGTTGCGAACATCGAGACGCGGCACGCCACGTCTCTACTCATGGCAAAATCGCATTTTGATACACCCTCTACAAAAACAAACGGAAAGGGTTGCTCGATTGCGAGCCGGCCCTTTCCGCTTTCTTTTTCGATTCGTGTTATTCTCAGACTATTATCATAATAAACTCGTTGTCCATCATTTCAGCATCACTTTTGTGACTTGACCGGCGGCACGCACCACGTATATGCCTGCTGGCAAGCCGCTAATGGTGCCTGCAGTGCCGCGGTAAACACAACCGCCGCCTATGCCATACACCTCGACCACGGTGCCGTCGGCAACGCCACCAACAGCGATTGTGCCGTCGGCAGCCCACACCTTGACACCCTTGCCATCTGTAACAGCATCCTCAACTCCTGCAAAATCTGTCTCCACGATGTTGGTGAATTTTTTCCATTCCGCAGCAGCCTCATAGTAGACCTTGCTTCCATTGGGGACGTAGAGCGTGGTCTGGTCAAACACCGCGTTATCGAACACATAATTGCCCCAATCAACATTTGGCGGCACAGTGGGACGGCAATACACACTTCTTAAAGCCAAGCAATTAGAAAATGCTTGAATACCAACAAAATTCACCGATTTGCCAATTGTAACAGAAGTAAGGCTCTCACACATTCCGAATGCCCCTTCACCGACCGCAGTGCAGCAATCAGGCACTATAATTGTTTCAAGACTTTCACAATAATTAAACATAAATTCAGGGATCTCCTTACACTTTATGTTTTCTGCGAAAGTAACTTTCTGCAATTCTACGCAATCTTCAAATACGCCTTCACCGAAATGATTAACAGATTCAGGAATAGCGATTTCGGTCAATGAATAGCATGAATAAAAAGCATAATCGTTAATTTCCTGCAAAGTATTTGGCAAAGTTACCTCTGCCAGTTTCTCGCAGTAACTAAAAGCATCTTCTGAAATAATAACTACACCTTCGGGTATCGTTACCGACTGAAGCCCTCCGGGACACCATACCAGTGCCATGCCATCGGGTGCCACCGTACCATGCTTGGCATAAACCACGTTGTCGATGACGGTAAACAACGCATTAGCTTCATCGATGGTTACTTGCGTCAAGTTGCCGCATTTCCAAAACGTCTCATGCCCTATACTCCCCAATTGCTTACCGAAACTGATTGACACCAACCCCGAGCAACCATAAAAAGCCGCATCATTAATATACTTAAGATTGTCAGGCAGTTCCATCTTGGTAAGTGAAACACACCCCTCGAATGCCCCCTCACCAATCGTTACCACAGACTTCGGCATATCGACTGCTTTAAGATTTTGGCAATAAGCAAATGCTGCATCACCAATCATAATCACCGTGCCGGGAATTTCAACCTCTGCTTTCTTAGCTGGGCAAGCAATTAACTTAGTAACGGCTTTATCATACAGCACCCCGTCAATGGAACAATATTTCTTGTTCCCTGCATCCACATTAATTACGGACATGTTTACTGTATGCGCAAATGCCATGTTACCGATAACTTCAACCGATGCCGGAATTTCAATTGACTCCAACTGGCTTTTAGAAAAGGCTTCTTCGCCTATCGACATAAGCGTATTTGGTAACCGTATAGATGTTATCCCACAGCTGCCGAATGCCATATACCCGATATATTCAATCTGTGACGACATCTCGACATTTGTCAGTCCATAACACAAATAAAAAGCATATTTATCTATTGTCTTGACTGTATTTGGCATACTCACCGAAGTTACTCCGCTGCCACTGAACGCATAATCGCCAATCTCGGTAACTGTGTAAGTGCTGCCGTCATGGCTCACTTGCGACGGTATCACCACATCGCCGGAATACGGTGCCTCAAACGGGGCATCTGCCACGGCTACCTCGGTTTCCGACAGGATGTCGTAATAAATGCCTTCATACTCAAAGTCGT
Organism: uncultured Muribaculaceae bacterium; assembly: GCA_944321865.1. Taxonomy (GTDB): domain Bacteria; phylum Bacteroidota; class Bacteroidia; order Bacteroidales; family Muribaculaceae; genus Avimuribaculum. The sequence continues at coordinate 25,209 of CALUMZ010000013.1, read as the reverse complement.
GTGTAAAGTCTTGCGCTGTTGCGCCAAATGCAGCCGCGGCACACATTGCCGCAACCGCCGCAGAACGTAAAATTCTTGTTTTCATATCTCAAACTCAAATTTTTTTGTGAAACATTATCCTTAACATTATTACCCGAAATTATGGAAACGACACTCTACACGTTTCCCGACAATGCACAAAAAAGGTGTGGAGAACGCATTCTTGCTTTATCTCATTGTCGGGCTCTCGCATTGCCCATGCAGCAAATAAAGCAATAGCCCCACACCGACATGCGCTATATATCCCGCCGCGTCAATACGGCAGTGTATAAGCAACCGATGTAGGTGCTATTGCCAATCATCTTCGCTGCATCATTCAAATTTGCGAGATTTGACAATGGAAGATAATCTCAATAACACCTTTTTTAATACATTAGCCTGCATACATTGCGGCGCAACTCTTAGCACCGCCCCTTGCACTACTGCAAATATAGTGCAAGTCGAGCGCAATTGCAAATTGAGCTTGCTCTAATTTGCACTTTGCCGAGACGCAGCCTATATTAAAGAATTCGGGTGTTATCGGCGGGGCATCGCAATCTAACATGATGCACTGAAATTTAGTGCTGCAAAACTACACTTTATGCACATTGTAACCATGTGGATAAAAATATGTCTTTCTGTCTTTCTGTCTAAAATATATAAGGAGGTGTATCAAAATTATCATTTCAATGTGGCAGTAGAGACGCAAAATTTTGCGTCTCTACAGTCTGGCTGAATAAATCATTGATATTAAATGTTTTATACATTGTTGCAGACATCGAGACGCGGCACGCCACGTCTCTACTCATGGCAAAATCGCATTTTGATACACCCTCTACCATGAGGGGTAGGAATATGTTTTTGGGAGGAAAGCCAAAATTACTGTTAAATAACTAAATCGGTAACATGAAATGTGTAATTTTGCGCAGCATAAAAAACAGGAGACATACAACAATGACCGAAGAAGAAAAAGACAGGAAAGAACTGATGGAACGCGCCGCCGAAGTAAAACGGTGCACACTTATAGGCCTCGTGGTCAATGCAGTGCTGTCGGCATTGAAAATAGTGGCAGGCATAGTGGGACGCTCGGGAGCGATGATTGCCGACGGCGTGCATTCAGTGTCAGACTTTGCCACCGACATCGTGGTACTGGCATTTGTCGGGGTAACGGCGCGCGGCATCGACCGCCGTTACCATTACGGACACGGGAAGTTTGAGACATTTGCAACGATGATTATAGCCGTCGTGCTGATGGTGGTTGCAGTGGGGCTGTTCTGGAGCAGCGGCGAGAACGTGTTGCGCTCGCTCGGTGGCGAAGAAATCGAAGCCCCGTCATATTTCGCACTTGTCATGGCAGCAATATCCATTATCACCAAGGAGATACTCTACCGCTACACGGCCCACGTGGGCGACGCGGTGAAAAGCATGGCACTCGTGGCCAACGCATGGCACCACCGCAGCGATGCCTTTTCGAGCGTGGCCGCGCTGATAGGTATAGCCGGGGCAATGTTCCTGTCGCCGCAATGGCGCATTCTCGACCCGCTGGCGGCAATGGCTGTGAGCGTGTTCATCGCAATAGTGGCTTGGCGGTTGCTCATGCCGTCGGTGCAGGAGTTGCTTGAAGTGTCGCTGCCCGACGACGAAGTAGATGCCATTGAACAAGAGATACGCCAAGTGCCCGGTGTAATGGCCTATCACCACCTGCGAACCCGCAAAAACGGCAACCGCTACATTGTAGACATGCACATCAAGGTGCAACCCGACATCACCGTTGTCGCTGCCCACGACATAGCATCGGCAGTGGAGGAGCGGCTGAAAGGGAAGTTTGAAGGCGCAATAGTGAACGTGCACATCGAGCCATACAAGGGCGAAACCGTCAACGACCTCGGCAAGTGCAACGACTGAGCGCACCCGCCCGGACAACGTGCACAAAGAGCTAAATTTCAACGTTTATATTGTAGGTAGATGGTGTATCAATATTATCATTCCAATGTGGCAGTAGAGACGCGATTAATCGCGTCTCTACAACCGGGTTGGAAAGCTATTTAATATTTAATATGTTATGTATTGTTGATGCAATATTGTCATCAAACTTGAATTTCGACCACTTGCAATATACAAAATGTGATATAATATTATTCATTTCTTCACAATACACCGGTTTATGGAGATAGACAAGATAGAGATGCATGGCGTGTTGCCACGGGTGTTTTCCGGTCGCAACGACATGAAAAGTGAGATATGGAACCGAGAGGTGACGATGGAACGCGGACGCAGCTACCTTGTGTCGGCCGAGAGCGGCACAGGCAAATCGTCGCTGTGCAGCTACCTGTATGGTTTCCGCAACGATTACAGCGGACGCATCACATTTAGCAACACCGACATTGCCACATTGAACATCATGCAATGGTGCGAGCTGCGAAGCCGCCACATTGCCTACTTGCCTCAAGAGATGCGCCTGTTTCCCGAATTGACGGCAATGGAAAACGTGGAACTGAAAAACCGATTGACACGGTTCCACAGCACCGGCAACATAAAACAAATGTTCGACCGGCTCGGCATCGCCGACAAGTCGGACCAGCCTGTGGCACAATTGTCGATAGGCCAGCAACAGCGCGTGGCGATAATCCGTGCACTGTGCCAACCGTTCGACTTCATATTGCTCGACGAGCCGGTGAGCCACCTCGACGAGACCAACAACCGCCTTGCTGCCGCACTTGTGACCGAAGAAGCCAAGCGGCAAGGGGCGGGAATCATAGCCACTTCGGTGGGAAACAACGTAATGATAACTGTTGACAAGGAATACAAATTATGAACGACAACAATACTACTGCAAGCAACCGGCTGCTATGGAAACTGCTGCGCAAGCATGTAAGCGCAGGACAGATGACGGGATTCTCGGTAGCAAGCCTCATAGGGCTTGTGATAGTGCTGCTCGCGTTGCAATTCTACAGCGATATACGTCCGTTGTTTTCAAGCGACGACAGCTTTATGAAGCAAGACTACATAGTGCTCACTAAAACGGTGTCGAGCCTCGGCTCGATAGTGGGGGCAAGCACCGAATTTTCACAAAATGAGATTGACGAGCTTGCCGGGCAGCCGTGGGTGCGCAAGGTGGGACGGTTCAGCACGCCGCAATACCGCATCTACGGGTCGCTCACGTTTGGCAACCGCTCGCTGCGCACCTACCTGTTCTACGAGTCGGTGCCCGACGAGTTTATCGACGAGCTGCCCGACGACTGGGGTTTTGACCCCGACGAGGGGCGAGTGCCGATAATCGTGTCGCGCGACTATCTTGCGCTATATAACTTCGGGTTTGCCGCCACGCGCAACATGCCCAAGATAAGCGAAAACATGGTGGGAATGGTGCCGGTGCAGCTGATGCTGTCGGGCAACGGGCGCAGCCGCACGGTGGAGGGGCGCATAGCGGGTTTCTCCAACCGCCTGAACACCATCATAGTGCCCGACTCTTTCATGCAATGGAGCAACGGGCAATTCGGCTCGGGCGAGGAACGGCTGCCGTCACGGCTTATAGTGGAAGTGAGCAGCCCGGGCGACAAGGCAATAACCGAATACACCACCGCCCACGGATATGAAATTGCGGGCGACAAGGCCGACAGCGGCAAGGCGAGCTACATGCTCAACCTGATGACGGGAATCATTGTCACCATCGGGGGCATAATAAGTCTGCTTGCATTCTTCGTGTTGATACTGAGCATCAACTTGCTCATGCAGAAGAATTCGCGCAAGCTGCAAGACTTGCTGATGCTCGGTTACACTCCGGCGCAGGTGTCGGCACCCTACGTGAAGATGGTGCTGAGCGTCAACTCCGCCGTGCTTGTGCTTGCGTGCATTGTCATGCTCGTGTGCCGCAGCCTTTACTTGCCTGCATTGTCGTCGCTCGGCATTACGGGGGGCAGTGTAATCGTCCCCATAGTGGCGGCAATAGTCATCATGGGAGCCATCACTGCCGGGTCGGTATATGCCATCCGCCGCAAAACCCTGTCGATGTGGCGCGGCTGACGGGTGTTTAGTGTAGAGGGTGTATCAAAATGCGATTTTGCCATGAGTAGAGACGTGGTGTGCCGCGTCTCGATGTCTGCAATAGTGTATAAAACATTAAATATCAATAATTTATCTAACCAGATTATAGAGACGCAAAATTTTGCGTCTCTACTGCCACATTGAAATGATAATTTTGATACACCCTCCATACTTTTTTAGACAGAAAGACAAAAAAACACACGTTTTTTAAAGACATATTGTGGCGGCTTCAATACTTTTTTAGACATAAAGACATATTGGTTTTTTAAAGACATATTATGGATGGTACATCAAAATTATCATTCCAATGTGGCAGTAGAGGGTGCATCAAAACAGAGAGAAGGGCTGCGTAGCTGCCCTTTTTAATATTTTTCACAATTTTGATACACCCTCTGCAACCGAATTGGATAAACCACTTATATTAAGTGCCTTATGTGTCTTTGCCGCGTCTCTACCGGGGATATAAAAGCATTTTGATATACACCCTACACGGCGGGGGGATAAACAAGCGGGGCTGTGCCGCAAATGGCACAGCCCCGGAATGTATCCATAGCCTATTTTTTTATTCGGCTGCTTCTATTAACATGGTGTTATTTGCGATGTCAACTGTAATCTGATATGATCCCGGCGAAACCACAAAGCAACCTTGACTGTCGGCTAACAACGTTGCCTCGGCTATACCATCGGTCAATTCAAGTGTTTCGTTTTCACCCGATACCGTACCGATACTGCCAGTGTTTAAATCACCGCCATTAAGCTCGGTGTAGAAGCGGAAGTAGGAGTATCCGTCGCCGCTATCTGGCAAGGAGAAAGTGCCTGACCATACGTCTGAACCTTCGGCAGTCTCGGTGAGCGTGCCTTCAGTGGCAGTAGGTGCAAGACTCCAACCATTGATGTTGCCCACGACAAACAGACCCGTCGGCGTTTCGGTTTCTTCATCGTCATCGCCTTGGGCGGTGTCGCGGTATTCGCCAACATACTCAAACTTCACCGACATGGCGTTCATGTCGACGGTGCAGTTATACGTACCCTCGGCATCAGCCGGGAATATCCAACTGCCTTTTCCAACCACCAATGCGCCATCGTATATGCCACCCGGCAAGGTGATTTCGATACCGGCATCGGCGGCCTGCGAACCATAACTATTGGTTTCCCAATCGCCAAGCTCGGTGTAGAAACGGAATTGCCCACCTGCAGGAATGCCAAGTTCACCGGTGAAGATACCATTGTTTTCGTATGATACCAAGTAATAATTCGACGAGTTGATGTTCCATCCCTGTATGGAACCAATCACATACAGGCGCGGGTATTCACCTTCGTATGGTGTCACATTTATAGGAGCAGATGCCGCCGATGCATAACCAAAGCTCGCATCGCTGTTCAATTCGCAACGCACACGCACAAATATGTCCTTCGGCGTACAGTCGATAATCGTTTCATAGAATGCACGGACAGCCTTGTTCAATTCGGCTACCGTAACGTCATACCGCGTGGACGAAGTCGTAGCCACCGACGACGATCTGGCAAAATCTTCACTGTCCGAAACCTCGATGCGGTACGTCTTGGGCACCTGTACACTAAATTTAGGTTCGGTCCATTCCAATGAAAATACCACATTTGCATTGTCGCTCTCGACGAGTGTCACTGCACCCGGGGCATTGATACTGGATATTTCCACATTCGACAGCAGCTCAAGCACCGGTTCAGTGTCGTCATTGCAAGAGGCAAATCCCAACCCGGCAGCGAGCAATAATAATATATTTAAGATTTTTGTTTTCATATAGTTCAAGTGTTATTAATATCCGGGATTTTGCTTGAAATCACTTTCGGCTGTAAGAATCACATTTTGTGGAATGGGGAACAAATCCATGTATTCTGGGAAACCGGCCCCGTTTACTTCGTTGTTCTTCCACGACCAGTTGTAGTCCGAGCCGGAGAACTTGCCGTGACGCACAAGGTCGCTGCGGCGCGTAAGCTCCCAATACAGCTCACGGCAACGCTCGTCGAGGATGTTGTCGGGCGTGAGGTCAGCAGAAGTCCAGTTGCCAAGGCCGGCACGGCGGCGAACCACGTTCACATAGTCAAGTGCCTTGGTTGCATCACCCACACCACCCATTATGTATGATTCAGTATACATAAGGTAAACATCGGCAAGGCGAATGAGCGGCAGGTCGGTATCGGGGTATTTCATCTCACGTGCTGCCCCTCCGGCAGGGTCGTAAATTCCACCGTTTGCGGTACTCCAGTTTTGGGTGTTGTCGGCGATGTTCCACTGGCTCGGGTCGGAGATGTTACCCTTTAGCAAGTTGGTGAACTTAACCACGCCATAGCCGTCGGTAAACGCCGAAAAATTGGTGTTCTCGATGTTGAAGCCTTGTGCTGCCTTGCACCACATTGCCCAGCGCAAGTCGTTAGAGTCGAATTTCTCGGAGAATTGCTTGGTAGCATGCATGCAGCCCCACTGTTCCGACATACCATAATTCTTTGCCTGCATATCGGCACCATTATCCTTCATAGTCAAGTTAGAAACACCGGCGGCGCACAGGAACATGGTACCACCATAGGCTTGCATGTTCACACCGTCTTGTGGAATACCCCATAGAATCTCGTTCACGCCGCCACCACCGGGCATATACTCGTCGTTGTCGGCACAGAAAAGGTACATGTAGGCCGGCACAAGTCCCTTGCCTTCAAAGCCCTCGCCTTGGTGACGTGCAATGATGTTCTCGCAGTGTTGCTGGCACTTGTCGTATGCAGGAGTGCCAGTGTAAACCTCGGCATTGAGGTAAACACGGGCGAGCAAAGCCTCCACACCGTCCTTACCCACACGGCCATAAACGGGCGTGCCATCGGGAAATGCAGTTACCAATTCCTCGAGTTCGCCTACCAGCCATTCATACAAATTGGCACGAGTGAGTTGATTGGCAGGAACGCCATTGGCAGTGGTCTCGTCAACAAAGCCGGCGTTACCAAAGAGGTCAAGTGCCCAGTAATAACTCAAGGCACGCAATGCACGAGTTTCGAGCTTGTACTGCTCTATTTCGGCCTGTTGCTCTTCCGACGGGATAAGTCCAAGGCTGCTTAAGTTTTCCGGTGTTACAAGTCGCAAGAAATCGTTGCACACACCAATGTGCGTGTAAAGGCGGCTGTAAGTACCGAATATGTTCACGTTGCCGTTGCCCCATGTGTTGGTCACGAGATCTATTACACCGGCATCAGGCCAAATCCACTTGCTCTCATCGGTAGTAAACTCTTGCAACATAAACAAGGCTCGGGTATATTGGCTTGTACCGCCATCAAGACCCGATATATCACTGTCACCGTCAGGTCCGGTCTGCCCCGAGTATGCCAACGAAGAATAGCATTTCGCCATTATTTGCGGTATTTGTTCGAGGGTGACTCTGTTGGGGGTTATCTGGTTTGGGTCGATTGGCTCCAAGTCGAGGTCGCCAACGCACGACGACATGCCCAACGCAATCGAAACGCCAAGTATTGAGAATATTTTATTTACAGTTTTCATAAAAGTCATTTATGGTTTTAGTTAAACGCCTAACCGGCAATTAGAAAGTGGCAACCACGCCAATGTTGAAAGTAACGGGACGCGGATAAACGTTGTTGTCGATACCGCCATACACTTCGGGGTCGAGGCCGTCATACTTGGTAATGACGAACGGGTTCTGCACGGCACCATAGAGGCGCAGACGAAGTTGGTCCTTGAGCAACGACGGCCAAGTGTAACCGATGGTGATGTTTTCGCAGCGCAAGAAGCTGGCGTTGCGCAACCAGTAGTCACTCATATACAGGTTCAGCGAAGTTTTCGAGCCGTCGAAATAGAAGTCGCTGTCGATGAGGTTGCTCAAAGCACTGTTTTGGAAAGTACGATTAAGCACCGAACGCTCGGCGTGAACGTTGGCATACACATAATTGCCTATGCTGGCACGCAGGTTGAAACCGAAGTCCCAGTTCTTGTAGTTGAACGTAGAGCCGAATGTCATTGTCACCTTCGGGTCGGGACTGTGGTTGATAATCTTGTCATCGTCGTCGATGTCGCCATCACCGTCTTGGTCTACGAATACACCTTCGATGGGGTTGCCTGCCTCGTCATACACCTGCTCGTAGAGGAAGAACGAGTTGGCGGGATGGCCCACTGCATGCACTTGCACCTTGTTGCCCGTACCGCCTGCTATGTCGGCACCGGTTGTCACATAAGAGCCATCGTTGTTAAGTTTGGTAATCTCGTTGCGGTTCCAAGCCACGTTGTAGGTAAGCGTCCAAGTGAAATCCTTGGTGACGATGGGACGTGCCGTGATGCCAAATTCAACACCCATGTTTTCGAGCGTACCAATGTTCTGATAGAGCATGTTTGTAGTATAAGCACCTTGCGGGATTGTGACAAAGCTGAGCAAGTCATTCGTTTCGCGGTAATACCAGTCGAGCGATGCAGTGATGCGGTTGTTAAGGAAACCGAAGTCAAGACCGGCATTCCATGTGGTGGTCTCCTCCCACTTCAAGCCATCGTCATAACCTTGCGGGTAAAGAGTGGGGAGATATACATAGCTACCATCTGGATTACGTTCACCCGACAATGACGGATAATATGAACCAATTGTTGATTGTTTGTAGATGGCCATGTAGGGGAAATAGTTGTCGTTAAGGTCTTGTTGACCGGTGACACCCCAGCCGAGGCGCAACTTCAGTTCGTTCAACCAGTCTTTGGTGCCTTCCATCCAAGCCTCGTCAGAGATTTTCCAACCGAGAGCCACCGACGGGAACACGCCCCAACGATTTTCTTCGGAGAAACGCGATGTACCGTCGCCACGCATTGTAAACGTCAACAAGTAACGATTCATGAGCGTGTAGTTCAAGCGGCCGAAGAACGAAACCAGCTGGTAGTGATTCTTCCAGTAAGATTCTGCCGGGTTGCGATAGGTTTGTCCGACGCGGTTGTCAGCACCGGTCTTATGTGTGAGCAGGTAACTGCCATCACCCTGCTGACTGATGATGTAGCCCGGAGTTGTAAACAATGTACCGTTGTTATGCCCCTTGCTGTAGAAATATTGCCAAGAGTAACCGGCCGTAACGTCGATGTCCGACTTGATTACGTCGAAGTACTTCTTGTAGTTGGCATAGAAGTCGAGCAGCGTGTTGGCGCGGTATTGAAAAACGTAGTAGTCGGAGCCGGCTCCGTCCGAGTAGTTGCTGTCCCACATTGCCGGGGCATTCCCTTCGGTAATGGTGTGTTCGTCGGTCTTGCTGATGTCGTAACCGAGGTTGAGGTTGAAGCGCAATTCGGGCAGGAAGTGCAATGCATAGTCAAGTTGCAAGTTACCGTTGCTGCGCCAAACCTTTGCGATGTCGCTGCGTTGTTCAAGCGCGGCCACCGGGTTGTTGACACCGTTGGTGTTGAAGCTGGCTCCGTTCATTTGCGAGGTGTAACCGTTGAAGAGTTCACCCACCGAGCCGTCGGCCATCGGGTAATCGGTATACACAGTCGAAGTCGGGTCTGAGGCAAGTGCGCCACCCACTGCGCTGCCGGTGTCGGCAAATTCATTCTCGATGTAGTAACCCTTCACGTTGGCTTGCACCTTCAACTTGCCGTCGAAGAATTCGGGAGTGAGGTTGAAGCCTGCCGTAACACGGTCCATCGACGTATTCCTGATGATACCGTTGTTGCCGGTGTAGGTAACAGCCACGCGATAGGGCAAGAAACCGGTCTTGCCGCCCACGCTCAGGCTGTAGTCGTGCGAGATGCTGGTGCGCAACACTTCGTCCTGCCAGTCGGTGTTGGCTGAGCCAAGTGCTTTTGCAGCAGCACTGCCGGCGCCCCAGTAGCGCGTCATCACGTCGCGGTATTCGTCGCCGGTGAGCACGTCCCACGTCTTGCGGGCGGTCTGCACGGTCATATTGGCGGTGAAGTTAACTTGCACCTTGCCTTCTTTACCCTTTTTGGTGGTGATGATGATAACACCGTTTGATGCGCGGCTACCGTAGATGGCAGTTGCCGAGGCATCTTTCAAGATGGTCATCGACTCGATGTTGTCGGGCGAAATCATGGCAAGCGCATTGCCCATGCCCTGCGTGCCTTGGTTGCTCAATGGCACACCGTCGAGCACGATAAGAGGGTCGTTGCTGGCGTTGAGTGACGACCCACCGCGGATGCGGATCGTTCCCGACCCTTCCGGGCCTGCCGACGGGGTGACAACGACACCCGGCGTCTGACCAACGAGCAGGTCTTGCACCGACGATGAAAGCCCGGCCTGAATCTCGGTAGGCTTCACCGTGGCCACCGAACCCGTGGCATCTTCTTTCTTTACAGTACCGTAACCGATTGCCACAACCTCGTCGAGCATCAACGAGCTCTCTTGCAGGGTGACAACGAGACGCGTCTGCCCTTCGGTGAGGGTGACAGTCTGAGGTTCATAGCCCACATACGAAACCACAAGCGTGGCATCGGGGGCAACTTGAATGGTGAAGTTGCCGTCAAAATCGGTGGCAACACCCACCGTGGTACCTTGTGCAAGCACGCTGGCACCGATTAGCGGCTCGCCCGCAGAATCGACTACCTTACCTTGTATGGCAACCTTCTGTGCGAGGGCGGGAAGAGCGAGGCACAATGCAAGCAGCATCGTCAGCCACATCTTCCGGTTCATTTGAAAACAAATGTTCTTCATGCAAGAATGTTTTTAGTGTTTTACATTTGGATTTATTTGTACTTAATTGTCTTGATTACGCCGAATTAAGGATTATGACATTATGAAAAAAACACCCTGCACGCTACGTGTCCATAGCATGCACAAACTTAATTAATCGGTTGGTTTTCATGTATTCCGTATTTTTCATAAATCATAGGTTTTTGTCAAGGTGAATATTGACAAACAGTTATTCAGTGGTGCCAACCTTTCCTGCTTGGCCTGTCAATGCCATCGATGGTGTGGTTAGCTGTTGCAAAGCTAAATAATTCTTGTAAAAAAACAAACAAAAAATATATTTTTTTGTAAAAAAACTGCACGACCGTGCATCCGGCGGCAGCAAAGAATCTTTAGGTGATTAGTGATATAAAATCCTTAATTCGGCGTATTAAGGAAAATGCAAATATATCATGTATAAGAAGATAGCGAACCGGAGTTATTTCCTGTCCCGACGACGTGTCACTCTAACGAACGTATAGGTCATTAAAACGTAACTGCGAAGCTGCCATACTCAGTTTAACCTGCGGTATCCGCCCCCTGAAATACGGCTTCGGAGATGCCGAACGCAGAAAAGGTAAAATGAAATCAACTTAATTGCACACAAGTGGTTATTCGCCCCTACGGGGGACGGCAGTGTGGGAGTCTTTTTACACCGGGTTCGGCTCCCTAAAGGTCGCCTCGCCCGGCGTTAAGCATTATTGGGCAGCTCCGCAGCCCCTTTTCCGTCATCTTCCATAATTTTGGCAAGAAACATATATGTTTTCCTGTCTAAAACGCAGCTGCGCCACAATATGTCTTGAGGGTGTATCAAAATGCGATTTTGCCATGAGTAGAGACGTGGCGTGCCGCGTCTCGATGTTCACAACAATATATAAAACATTCAATATCAATAGTTTATCCAACCAGATTGTAGAGACGCAAAATTTTGCGTCTCTACTGCCACATTGGAATGATAATTTTGATACACCTCTGTTTTTCTGTCTGAAAAAGTATGGAGACGCCATGATATGTCGTCTCTACACTAAATACCCGTCAGCTGCGCCGCAATATGTCTTTAAAAAACATATGTGTTTTTTGCCTTTATGTCTAAAATCTTTCTGTCTAAAGCCTTTATGTCTAAAATCTTTCCAATCACTTTCCCATCAAGTCGGCAAGCGGGACCACTTGGAATGTCATGTTGGCTACGCTGCTCTCATACAATATCCCCACGTGCGAGGCATCGACCATCGTCAGGCACGAATAGCCCCAACCAAGGTCCTCGTCGAGCAACACCGACTGCCCGGCCGGCCAAGTTGCGCCATCATCGGTGCTCAACTTTATGGTGATGTTGCGCCGCTCCTTTTCGGTATCGGGATTGGAAAAGAGCATCAGGTTCTTTCCCGTAACATTCTCTCCACCCGGCACACTTATCAGGCTTGCCATACACACAGGCTCGCGCAATGCACTGCGCGACGACGAATGTTCGGTCCACGTCTCGCCAAGGTCGCCGGTGACCGACACGGCACGGCTCCCCTTGCGGTTGTCGCGCATGTTAAGCATCAACGAGCCATCGGGCAATTCGGCCACTTGCGACTCGGTTGTGTTGCTTCGTGCAGCATTGGTTATCCTCCACGTTTCGCCCTTGTCGCGGCTATACATTATACCGGCGCATGGTATGCGGTCGGCTGCTATATACTGGATAGGGAACACAAGCGTCCCGTCGCGCATGGTAATGCCGCGCCCCGGTCCTTGCAGCAGCAAATGCCACTCCGGATCTTTTACCATTCGGGTTACATTATAGGGTTGCGACCATGTAACACCGTCATCACCGCTACGAGTGAGCACCAATTGCCCTGTCACTCCAATGTCGATACCCGGTTGCGAGCCAAACCACGCCATCTTGTTACCCATTCCATGACACCACAATGCCGCTATCCATGCCACATCGTTCACGCCGTCATAAAGAATGCACGGGTCGCCGACACCGTTTTGTGCATCGGGCAAACCGCCCACCCCGGCAAAAGAAAGCGGGATAATCATGTCGCTCCATGTGCGGCCGCCATCGGTGCTGCGGCTTAACCCCACATCGATTTGTTGCTGCAAATCGGTGCTGTTGTTGTAACGTACATCATACACGGCCAACAATGTGCCTTTATCCGTGGTGACAAGGCCGGGAATGCGATAAGCCGCAACGCCGTTGTCGCCGGCACGGCGCACGGCAACGGCAGTACGCCTCGGGGCCGGATTTAAAGTACGGTCGACGACGACAGCCTGCCTGCCATCGACCTCGGCTCCATCAACACGCGCAGCCACACGTGCCGTAAGCGACGCGTCATCGGCAAGTTTCACACTTACCCAAAAATAATTGTCGCCGGCAGAAAGCGACTGATTGGCATCAAGGACAAGCGTTCCACCAAGTTTGTCCTTGCAGTCCAACTTAACCGAAAATGCGCCCACAGCGTCACCCTTGTTGTCTATATAACTCTCTGTGAGAGGCTTGAAGAAATTCTTGCCGGCACGGTGATGTGCCTCCACACCGCTGTAATACAAGGTTACACTTGCGATTTGCGGCATGTCGGTGACGACCGTATCGAATTGCAGCGTCACATTGTCGATGCGCTCGCCGCCCTCGGCAGTAATCTTTGCATACATCAGCACATTGTCGTTATTTCCTATCAATAAAGGCACTTGCGGATTATAAACCTCAAGAGTATCGGCGAGTTCGGCACTCGTCGCCGGCAATGCAGCCACGGCAAGCAATGCGGCAATAAAGGCAGTTTTCATCATTGGGGAAAAATATGTTACATGTTACAAAAATAATGTTCACGCTCAATAATTGCAAATTATAGATACTTGAATCTATGCTTGATTTGCCGGCGGCACCACAACGTGCGGCAATTCATGCAAACGCTGCCGCATAATAAAAGAACCCTTGCACATTTTTTACACGGCAAAACAGGGTTCTTCAATCTAACCACTTAAGGAAATTCACACATAAGTATAAAAAATAGCACTCGACAATAGTCTCCTTACCAATGCAAAGATAGCTCTTAATCAGATATGCTACAAGTCTCATTTTCTGCACAAAACGCTTTTCGCAACTATCTGCATCAAATACGTTACCGGAGCGACAAAAAACGCCACTAAACGCCATTGCTATTTATCCCCGGACGGTCATTGGGCCGCTTGCCGATTAAACTTTAACGGAATCAAGGCATCTATAATAATAAACACCTCGAATAAGGTCATAAGACCGGGAACGAGGTAAAAAAACAACGCTTATGAAAACTACTACGCTACGAAAAAATTTAACAATGGCCATACTGATTGCGGCTTTGGCAGTTCCTGTACCGATGGTATCACAAACGCATCGCGGCAACGACAGGCCAAACCGCATCGAACGACCGGCAGGGAACCGCCCTGCCCCGGATCGCCCCACCCGGCGTCCCGGCAACAACCGCCCTGCCCCGGATCGTCCTGCCCAACGTCCCGGAAACAACCGCCCTGCCCCGGGTCGTCCTGCCCAGCGTCCCGGCAACAACCGCCCTGTCCCGGGTCATCCTCAACAACGTCCAAACCGCCCGGCACCTGCACCGCCACGTCACCAACGGCCGCCCCACAACTGGCACCGACCCGTGCCGCCACCGGCCCGGCGATACCGTGTGCCACGCCCCATGCCGCACCGTCCGAGGGTGTTGCCTCGGGGTTACAGGCCATACGTTCATGCCCCTGCCATACGTTCGATACTCGGCATTACATTCGGCACATTATATGGCTCGGCTCTCGACTACCTGTTCAATAATGGTTACGCCATCGACGGCTATGCCGACAACACCATATACCTGAGCGACGTCATATTACTGAATCAAAGTTGGCCTTTTGCTTCGCTTTACTGCAATGCAAACGGACAATTCACAAGCGCACAATTCTCTTATTACAGCAGTTACAACAATTTGAACCGGTACAACCTCATATACAACCTGCTTTGCAATTCCTATGGCACACCGCTTTCGCTGTCGGCATCGGGCATAGCCCGCCGGGTGATGTGGTATGGCGGCGGTGGCACGGGATATGTGACGCTCGAATTCGACTACTACGACGGCAGCTACCACACGGTGCTGTCGGTGAGCCGATGATGAGCGAGTACTATCCCTTTTGATATGATACAGGGGGTAATGGCGACCTTACATTTGCAACGGGGTTACTATTGCCCCCGAAACATATAATCACATAATACCATGACCGACACTATTCAACAACAATTGCCCGGGGTGATGCTTGCCATCGCCTTTGCGGTGGGAGAATACCTGCTTGTGCTGTGTGCCGTGCTTGCCGACCTTGCAAGCGGGCTGCGCAAAGCGCGACGACGCGGCGAGGCTCGCCGCAGCAAGGCATTGAGACGGACGGTTGAGAAATTGGCCACCTACTACAATGCCCTCATAGCCCTCACCATCATCGACGCCATGCAAATGGCGGCCGTCGTATACCTGCGCATGGCATGCGGATATGACAGATTGCCGTTGCTGCCGGTCTTGACACTGCTCGGCTCGATAGGGATAGCCTTGATAGAAGTAAAAAGCATTTACGAAAAGGCAGGTGAAAAGGAGCAGGAGAATTTCACCGAGGCTGCCGGCACCATCGCCGACTGTTTGAAGGCGCTGAAAGAAAAAGACTTAAACAATATAATCAACAATCTAAAAAAGCCATGAAACATTTTACCCTCGACGAACTCACACGGTCGGCCACCGCCCGAAGGCTCGGTATCGACAACACCCCCACACGGCAAGCCGCAGCCAACTTGAAGCAGCTCGTTGCCAATATCCTCGACCCGCTGCGCGAAGCATACGGCGCACCCATTTACGTGAACAGCGGCTACCGCTGCCCGGTGCTCAACCGTGCCGTGGGCGGCTCGGCAAGCAGCCAGCACCTCACCGGCGAAGCCGCCGACATCACGGCAGGCAGCAAGGCAGGCAACCGCCGCCTGTATGAACTGCTGCGCAACCTGCCGGTCGACCAAGCCATCAACGAACACGACTTCGCGTGGCTGCACGTGTCATACGGCCCGCGCCACCGCCGCAGTTTTTTCGCCCTGTAACACCAAAGACATTGCTACCGGCAACTTGACTGCAATTAACTGAGGCCGGGGGGCTGACTGCCGTCGTTGCGATTGAACAATTTTGACACCCAGCTGCCGATTTTTTCATACACCTTTGCTTCGGCTATGCCATGCGGATTGGCAAACGACAGGTTATCGATGGGGCTGCCCTTCTGCTCGGGGAACAGAATCATGACGCTGCTGTTGTTGAAGTATCTCGATACCTGCATGGGCAACTTGTCAAACGAGTTGTCGTAGGATATAAACCCTCGGCGCGCGCTGACAACCACAAACAGATGGTCGTAATTGATGCGGTTGGAAAGCATCAGCAAGTCGTCCCAACTATCCATTGTGAAGAAACGCGTGCGCGTGGTAAATCTCTTTTTGCTTATGACGCCCTTTATATATCCAAGCGTCATTTCTTCGCCATAAAAATACACCCAGCACCCAAGTTGCGTACCCATGCGGCAAATTTGAGTCACCCACTTTACAAAGCCCGGTTCATACTCAGCCTTTGGAGGAACGGCCACCACGATTCTCCTCAATGTGTTTACCGGCATCAACAGGTTCACAATCATCACTTGCCGGCTTGTGTTTTTGAGCAAGTTTTCAGTCATCTTTCCAAAGAACGAGTCGACAATGCTCGACTTATAGTGCAACCCAATGATAAGCGATGTTATGTTGTTTTCTTTGGCCGTGTGCAATATGCCGGTGGTAATGTTCAAGTCGAAACGGCTCACCGTCTTCAATGTCACCCCGGCCGACGCGGCAATCTGTGCTGCCCGTTCAAGGTTGCGGCGGGCAAGCATTTCAAGTTTTTTTGAATCGTTGTTGTCATTGATTACGCTCAAAGCCACAAGGTTGTCGCGCACTTTCTCATCGCGCACCACGAGGGCAAGGCTCATCAACGAATTGATAGTGCCCGGATTTGCCACAGGCACCAATATGCGTTCCTGCTCTTGAGAATATTCTTCCCCCACTGCAGCGGCATTATCGTCCATGGCTATACGCTTGGCAGCATCCTCGGTTATAAACGAGCTCACTATGCATGTAACCAAAATCAGCAAAATGGTACCATTGAGCACATCCTCGTTAAGCAACCGTTCGCCCGAGGGCATTATGATATTGTACCCCACCATCACTGCGGCGAGCGTGGCGGCAGCCTGAGCCGTGCTTAATCCATACATCAGGTTGCCCTCCCTGTTGCTCATTCCAAATATCTTTTGCGTGAGCCACGATGCTATCCATTTCCCCACCAACGCCACGACTATCATCACCGAGGCAACTTTTATGGAATCCACGTGCCCAAACAACACGTCTACATTTATCAGCATTCCCACGCCAATCAGGAAATAGGGAATAAACAGTGCGTTACCCACAAACTCAAGGTGGTTCATCAGCGGCGAAACCTGAGGAATAAGCCGGTTGAGCACCAATCCCACAAGGAATGCCCCGAGTATTCCTTCCATGCCGACAAATGCCATGAGCCCGGCACCAAGAAACACCATTGCAAGGACAAATATAAACTGCACCACTCCGTCGCTGTAACGGCGGAAGAACCACCGCCCTATGCGAGGGAAGGTATAAAGAATGACCGTGCCGAGCACTACCACCTTAAGCAACATCCACAACCAATACATATCCGACACATCACCCTTGTAAAGGCCGCTTATAACAGCCAACACTATCAGAGTGAGCGTGTCGGTCACGGCAGTCCCGCCAACGGCAATACCCACAGAGCGCTGACGCGTGACCCCGTAACGCTGCACAATGGGATACGTCACAAGCGTATGCGAGGCATACATGCTGGCAAGCAATATCGATGTAATCAGTCCATACCCGAGCAGGTTCAAATTGGTCCATACGCCTATCACCATAGGGACGATAAATGCCAACAACCCCAATGTCACAGCCTTGAAACGGATGCTTTTGAAATCTTCCATGTTCATCTCAAGGCCGGCAAGGAACATTATATAATACAGTCCCACTTGCCCGAAAAGCTCGAAACTGCTGTCACGGGCAAGGATATTAAATCCGTGTTCCCCCACCAGCACACCGGCAAGAATCATACCTATGATGTGCGGTATATGGAGTCGTTCAAAAATGATAGGCGCAAACAAGATAATAGCCAACACGAGGAAAAATATCCACGTGGGGTCGGAAATCGGCAAGTCGATATTCAGGCCTATGTAATCGAGCATTCGTTCCATTATATCTTCTTTATAGCAAGTCCATCGAGCAATGTGACGTATGTCTGGATGGCATCGCGTATCTCACTTTTCTCTATATATTCGTCGGCAGTGTGCGACCGTGCCGACTCTCCGGGTCCTATTTTAAGCGACGGGAAAGGCATCAACGCTTGGTCGCTAAGCGTTGGCGACCCAAACGGGCGCTTGCCCAGTATCACAAGCCGCGTGACGAGCGGATGTGACGCATCGATTCGCGAAGGGGCGAGACGCGTGGAACGTGGCACAAGGCGACACTTGGCACCGGCCACAGCCTGCAACATCTCTACGGTTTCGGCATTGGTGTAGGCATCGGTGGTTCGCACATCGACCACGATTTTGCAACAGTCGGGGACTACATTATGCTGTGTGCCGGCCTCGATTTGCGTCACTGTCACCTTCAGCGGTCCCAACAGTTGAGACTCGCGTTCGGGGGAAAACGTTCGCAGCGCATCGATGACGGTCATTGCATTGTAAATAGCATTCTCCCCTTCGTCGCGGGCCGCATGCCCCGACGTGCCACTTACCGTGCCATCAAGCACCAGCAGACCTTTCTCGGCTATGGCAGGCTGCATCGACGTGGGTTCGCCCACAATGGCAGCATCTATTGGCGGCAACAGCGGCAAGACCGATTCAATTCCCCCCTTGCCACTCACTTCCTCCTCGCACGAGGCAAGGAACACCAAGTTGTATGCACGGTCGGCATCGGCAAGGTAACGAAACGCAGCGAGCAGCGACACCACCGACGCACCCGCATCGTTGCTGCCAAGGCCGTATATGCGCTCATCTTCTGTTTCTTCGGGCATAAACGGGTCGCGCGTCCATCCGTCCACCACCTTCACCGTGTCGATGTGGCTGTTGAGCAGCAACGTCGGCAACCCGGTGTCGAATCCCGAGGCAATGCTCCATACATTATTACCATGACGCTTAGGGTCAAGCCCCCACTGCCCCATCTGCCATTCAAGCAAATCGGCCACGCGGCTCTCGTCCCTGCTCACCGAGGGGATCGCAATCATCCTCGTGAGCAAATCCACTGCGTCATAATACAATTCGTCCATGAGTACAAAGATAGTGCAAGGCAAGCGTTTTTGCAAAAAGCGAGCTTGCTTGTTTTTTGCAAAGACCGAGCCGCAGCCTATCTTATCCAAAGATAGTGCAAGGCAAGCGCAATAGCAAATTGAGCTTGTTCAAATTTGCCCATTGCCGAGCCGCAGCCTGTCTTATCAAAAATTAGTTTTTTTGATACCGCGGCTTCTTATATTATACTATATTGAGAACCCGACTTTGTCTTTATCTGTGATTTTTCTTAAAACACGGCAGGGATTCCCGGCTGCAAGGACACCTGACGGGATGTCATGAGTTACAATACTTCCGGCACCTATGACAGTATCATCACCTATAACAACTCCACTGAGAATGGTACTACCGCCTCCAATCCAAACCCTATTTCCTATGGTTATGGGTCGGGGAATTAAAGCACCGGCTATCCGCTCCGCAGAATCGAGTGAATGGTTGGCCGAATATATACTCACATTTGGACCTAACAACGTATTATTGCCTATTGTTACCTGCCCACAATCAAGGATTGTACACCCGAAATTAATATAGACATCACTTCCAATGGTAATATTCTTGCCAAATTCACAAGTAAAGTTCGGCTCCATCCATACACGCTCACCAACTTTCTTGAAAAGTTTCTTCATTATCGCCTGACGCCGTTCGGTTTCTTCATCTTCTGTGCGGTTAAATTCCTTAAATAGTTTTTTTGCCTCAACTCTTAGATTAAACAAATCCGCATCAAAATCATTATAAATTTGATGTTCTTGCATTTTATCCCATTCATTCATAACAACATAAAGCTAAATCAATTATACTATCACAAAGATAGGCAAAAAATGATTAATTGGCAAAGTTTTTTTCATGTGACATCCCGTCCTCGCTTTGCCCTAATGCATCCCACTCGAAAATAGCAAAAAGTTAAATGCGTTGCAAAAGCTGCACGGCGCAATGACTCATTTGCAAAAATAGCGACATTGCCGTAACTTTGCACCTTGCAAACAGATATAAAAACACAAAATTGAAATGATTACACAAGAACAAGTAAAAGAGACGCAAGAGCGCAAGGATGCGCTGAGGAGGTATCTTTGACATCGACAGCAAACGCGTCGAAGTAGAAGAAGAGGAATTACGCACCCATGTACCCGATTTCTGGGAAGACAAAAAGGCGGCCGAGGCGCAAATGCGCAAAGTCAAGGAGTTGCACTACTGGATTGACAGCTACGACGAGGTCGACAAGATGGTGGGCGAGTTGGCACTTGGATTCGACTTTGTGAAAGACGAACTCATCACCGAGGAAGAACTTGACGACATATACACGCAGACGGTCGACAAGATAGAGAAACTGGAATTGCGCAACATGCTGCGGCAGGAAGAAGACAAACTGGGAGCCGTGCTGAGAATCAACTCGGGAGCCGGCGGCACCGAAGCCCAAGACTGGGCACAGATGCTCATGCGGCTGTACCTGCGCTGGTGCGAAAAGCACAATTATAAATCCACCATATCACAATTACTCGAAGGCGACGATGCCGGCATAAAATCGGTGACGGTGAAAATCGAGGGGGATTTTGCCTACGGCTACCTTAAAAGCGAGAACGGCGTGCACCGCCTTGTGCGCGTGTCGCCCTACAACGCCCAAGGCAAGCGCATGACTTCATTTGCATCGGTTTTCGTGACACCGCTCGTCGACGATTCAATTGAAATTGTCGTTGAACCGGCGCGCCTGTCGTGGGACACCTTCCGAAGCGGCGGTGCCGGCGGACAGAACGTAAACAAGGTGGAATCGGGGGTGCGCCTGCGCTACCAATACAAAGACCCGTATACCGGCGAAGAAGAGGAGATATTGATTGAAAACACCGAAACACGCGACCAACCCAAGAACAAGGAGAACGCGATGCGGCAATTGAAGTCAATCCTCTATGAAAAAGAATTGCAACACCGCCGCGCCGAACAGCGCAAGGTGGAAGACAGCAAGATGAAAATCGAGTGGGGTTCGCAGATACGCAGCTACGTATTCGACGACCGCCGCGTCAAGGACCACCGCACAGGACACCAGACGTCGGACGTGAATGCCGTGATGGACGGCGACATCGACGGCTTCATCAAAGCCTACCTGATGGAATTTGGCGGAAAAGAATAAAAATCCTGCTAATATGAAAGAATCTCTCACCATAATAAAGGTCGGGGGTAAGATAGTCGAAGCCCCCGACACTCTTTACAAGTTGCTTGCCGACTTTGCGGCAATCGAGGGCAAGAAATTGCTTGTGCACGGCGGCGGACGCTCGGCAACCCGCCTTGCGTCACAATTGGGCATAGAAACGCAGATGGTCGACGGACGGCGCATCACCGACGAAGCCATGCTCGAAGTGGTGACGATGGTATACGGCGGACTCGTCAACAAGCGCATCGTTGCAGGCCTCCAAGCCAATGGCATTAATGCCTTGGGCATTACCGGAGCCGACATGGACATAATTCGCAGCGTGAAACGCCCTGTGACACCGACAGGCATCGACTACGGCTGGGTTGGCGACGTGAGCCGTGTCGACGGCGAGGCATTGGCTCGGTTGATTGAGGGCGACATCATTCCCGTCATAGCCCCCCTCACACACGACGGCAACGGACATATCCTCAACACAAATGCCGACACCATGGCCGCAGCCACTGCCACGGCACTTGCCCGGCACTACAGCGTGCGACTCATATTCTGCTTTGAAAAAGAAGGTGTGCTGCTCGATGAAAACGACGACAGTACCGTAATCCCGCAATTAGACCGAAACCGGTATGCCGAACTCAAGGCTCGCGGCATAATTGCCGGCGGTATGATACCCAAGTTAGACAATGCCTTTGCCACAATAGATGCAGGCGTTGCCGAGGTGGTCATCACCAAAGCCGCCAACATCGCCACCCCCACCCTCGGCACCACAATACATAACTGAAACCGGGGCAAACATTCATTTCAGCCACCCCTCTGCGCCACATCGCCCAATGGCACGAAACGCATAAAGCGGCGATAATCGGCTAAGGTTTTGGCAATTACAAAAAAAGTTGCTACCTTTGCAGCCTGTACTTGATACAGCCAAATGGTTATAACTAACATTTATCGTAATGAGTTACAATTTATTGAAAGGAAAGAGGGGCATAATTTTCGGAGCCCTCAATGACAAGAGCATTGCTTGGAAAGTGGCTGAGAGAGCCGTTGAAGAAGGTGCTACAATCACCCTCAGCAATGCACCGGTAGCCGTGAGAATGGGCGAAATCAGCGCCCTTGGCGAAAAATTGAACGCCGAAATAATTGCGGCCGATGCCACCAGCTACAGCGACCTTGAAAATGTGTTCTTGAAATCGATGGAAATCCTTGGCGGACAAATCGACTTCGTTCTGCACTCGATTGGCATGTCGCCAAATGTTCGCAAAAAACGTACATACGACGACATCGACTATGAAATGATGGCCAAAACATTCGACATCTCGGCTATTTCGCTCCACAAAATGCTGCAAAGCGCAAAGAAGAACCACGCCATTGCCGACGGTGGCAGCGTAATAGCATTGTCATACATAGCAGCGCAACGCACCCTGTTCGGCTACAACGACATGGCCGATGCAAAAGCTCTGCTCGAATCGATTGCACGCAGCTTTGGCTACATCTACGGCCGCGAGCATGGCGTGCGCATCAACACCATTTCGCAATCTCCCACCATGACTACTGCCGGTAGCGGTATAAAGGGCATGACATCGCTCTTCGACTTTGCCAACCGCATGTCCCCGCTCGGCAACGCCTCGGCCGAAGATTGCGCCGACTATTGTATCGTGATGTTCAGCGACCTCACCCGCAAGGTTACAATGCAAAACCTGTATCACGACGGAGGCTTCTCAAGCATGGGTATGAGCTACCGTGCCATGAACCAATATGAAAAGAGCCTCAACGAAAATGAATTCTTGAATCCCGACGGCAGCATTATCTACGGGTAATCGCCGCCAATAGGCACAAAACCAATATCGCCCTGTGGGAAAGCCAAAGTGTCCCATAGGGCGTTTTTTGTGGCCGCTCACTTGTTTTTTATCAACATTAATCTTAACTTTGCCACTATAAATGGGACTCCTTACCGGCTGTGCCGTCATATATGCCAAACAATTAATCAGGCACGTCAGCATGGCATCAGCGAGGGTTTCATTGTATTCTGCTATTTATCAGAGTGACACTTAAGGAAATACACATTTTTTGTTCAAATTATCCAATTATAAGAAATGATTCTACCAAAAAGGGGAAGATTCCTTGCCGGAATATTCCCTTTTTTTATTGGTTAAAGCCAATTAACGGCCGGCAGATATTCAGTAACCATCCGAAATGCGGCATGTTCCAAGCCCAAATCGGTCATTAGATTTTATGCCGGTTTTAGGATTATGGCGAGCAGGTTTTCAAGGCTCGGACTGCAACATGCCATCGATGTGGCACAATTCTGCCTCAATCCGGCTATTCGCTCCAATACTCGATTGTCACCGTGCCGCCGCCATAGTCGTAGCTTCCACTGCTGAAGAACATCGGCACACTGCCGAAACCCGGCCATACTTTCACCCTTAAGACCCCATTTTCGCCCGGATTTCCAATACATGAAAACATCGTGAGATGTACGTTATTGCTTATATCTATCTCAGCCAATTGATTGTCATCGCAATGCAATCGTACTAACATGGAATTGTCGGAGACATGCAATTGGGTTAATTGGTTGTTATAGCAAAACAATTCTTCCAATGCAGTATTGTTTGCAAGTTCCAATCGGGAAAATTGATTGTCAGAGCAATACAATGTCAGCAATGCTTTGTTCCCGTTCACATCCAACTCCGTCAATTGGTTGTTATTGCAATACAATTCTACCAGATTGGCGTTTTTTGTCACGTCCAACCCGGTCAATTGGTTGTAAGAACAGCTAAAGTGCGTCAACGCCGTGCTTGAGGTCACGTCTAATTCAGTCAACCTGTTGCTGCCGCAATACAATTCTGTCAATGCGGCGTTATTGGTCAAATTCAATTCAGTCAGTTGGTTGTCAGAGCAGTAAAGTCGTGTCAAAGCTGTGCATGAGGTCACATTTAACACAGTCAATCGGTTGTTGTAGCAAACGAGGCTAATCAATCCTGAGTTGTCCGATAAGTCCAACGTATCCAACTGGTTGTAGGAACAGTTTAATGTGTCGAGATTGGAAAAGTATTCTATTCCACGCAACGAACTCAACTTTCCAATGCTGTCATAGCGTCCCGACACATCGAGCCTCGAAATACAGGCAACCTCCTCGGGAGAAATACTGTCGGCCGATTCTACATAACCACGGCGTTCAAGTTCGCTTGCAAACATCGGGTCGAATAGCGAAGATATGTTAGTCGGGGCATTGTGTTGTCCCGATGACCATGTCGGCTCGTCTTCGCTGCAACCAACCAAAAGCAAAATCGAAAACATGGCGGCAACTATCGAAAGCAATTTTTTATCCATAGCACAGTTATTTGAGTGTTACACATCTGTTTCTCACAAAATTAACATAAACAGATTCAATCACAAAACAATTCCATGAAATTCTCCCCTGCCGACCCGTCAAATTTGCATTGTGGTATAGCAGTTTTTTTCGGGCTGTGCCCGAGTGGCATTATGCCATAAAACATTTTTGATAGTTCTGAATTACAGCAAAATTCAGGAGGGTGTATCAAAATTATCATTTCAATATGGCAGTAGAGGGCGTATCAAAATGCGATTTTTTCAGGTGTAGAGACGTGGCGAGCCGCGTCTCGATAATATTAATGATTCATAAGATGCTTAATATCAAACAGTTTGTCAACCCGGTTGTAGAGGGTGTATCAAAATTCCGACATTGATGTTGCAGAGACGCGGCGCGCCACGTCTCTACGGGAGCAACAATATATAAAACATTAAATATCAATAACTTATCAAACATAGTTGTAGAGGGTGTATCAAAATTATGAAAGATGCTAAAAAGGGCTGCGTAGCTGCCCAATCATGCTTAACGCCGGGCGAGGCGTAGCCGAACCCGGTGTAAGAATACTTCACCCACACAAAGCGTCCTCGCAGAGGGCGAACATATTTGTGTACAGGCAGTTA
>CALUMZ010000012.1 GCA_944321865.1 uncultured Muribaculaceae bacterium | reverse complement strand
AGGATGTACCATAGTTGCTGATTATTACGCCTAAGCGTAATACAAAGGTGCTACTTTTATTTGAAACCTGCAAATATGTTGTGTTAAAAAAACAGCCGCTCCACGATAATTTTCGCGGAGCAGCCAATCTATTACGCCTTTTTGTGGGATTTTATAGCTTGAATGGTGCGCTGCTCAGCGGCTTGAGTGGTTACGGCCATTGCTGCCGACATTACCACTACCGATATCAACAATAAAAATCCTCTTTTCATAAATTTACGTGCTTTTATTGGTTAAACTGTCTTTTTGATAACAATATGCTGTCAAAAGTTTAATTAAGACGACATTTTTAAAATGTTTTTTATTTTATTACCGGTTTTTACCTACACAATTTTATTAAATATTCAAAAAAACAACCCCATACTTGGCATTTTGCCAAAAATTATTGGTAAATTGCAAAACCAAATCAATAATATACCATGTATAACAACGAAGAAATAATAAAACGCATACGCTACATAATCGATGAAATGAGACTGACGCAAAATGAGTTTGCCCAACATATAGGAATCGACTCGTCGAACTTGTCGAAATACCTCAACGGAAGGCTTGCCATAAACGAGTCGCTCATAAATCGTATAGTTATAAACATAGGCTTGTCTAAAAAGTGGCTCGAAACAGGCGATGACCTGCCTTTTGCCAAGCCGGCACCTGCCTTGCCCCGGCAGACGGTAATTCCGGGACGAATAAGTTATGACATAGCCGAACCGGTCGCAACAGGTACCCCGGTGTATGACATTGACGTGACGGCCGGAGTGATGCCGCGAGCCCGGATGTTCACCGACGAAAACATAATCGGCTACATCAACCTTCCCGACATGTCGCAAGGTTGCCGCATCGTAAAAGTGAGCGGCGACAGCATGTCACCCATAATACGCAGCGGCGACATGCTTGCCGTGCGCGAGCTCACCAATTCGCGGCACATCTTCTGGGGGCAGATCTACGTGGTCCTGCTCGACGATTATTGTATGGTTAAATATGTCCGCCGACACACAGACCCGCAAAAAGTCATACTGCGCAGCGAAAACCCACAATATGACGACATGGAAATTGCCCGCAGCGACATACGCGAATTAATGTTTGTACAGAACATTATACACATCGACACCAGAATGTAAATATACACGGACTATATAAAATAACAAAAATCATGACCGGCCAACTTAACATATATTGCAAAAACACCGAAGAATATATCCCGGTGGACGGAGGTGAAACACTGCTCGAAATTTACGAACGCATAAAAGACAAAATAGCACTAAAGCCTATTTGCGCACATGTAAACAACAAAACCGAAGACCTGCATTTCCCTGTTTACAAGCCTAATATGGTAGAATTCCTCGACCTGAATTCACCATCGGGAATGCGCGTATACGTGCGCTCGCTGTGCATGGTGTTATACAAGGCTGTACTTGACGTTTGCCCGGCAATGAAGCTGCGCATGCGCCACTCCATCTCCAATGGCTATTATGCACAAATCGTAGACAATGAAGGGAAAGAATTTATACCGTCGGAAGCTGTCGTCACTCAAATAAAACAGCAGATGCACAACATCGTAGATGCCGACATTCCATTCTTGCGCAGGCAAAAGCTCACTCGCGACGTTCGCGAAATATTCGTGCAAGCCGGGCTCGACGACAAAGTAGAACTACTCGACACTTCCGATGAAATATACTCGGTGTATTACACTCTGGGAGACACCACCGACAGTTATTATGGCAACCTTGCCCCGTCGTCGGGTTCGTTGCAGGTGTTCGACTTGGTAAAATACCATAACGGCATGTTGCTGCTCGGCCCCGACCCCAAACAGCCCGGCAAGGCCAAGCGCTGCATAATGCAAGACAAGATGCTGATGGCATTTGACGATTACTTGCAATTCAACGAGGTTGTAGGCATTACCAATGTAGCCGACCTTAACCGTGCCGTCGTCGATGGCAACACGTCGATGCTAATCAATGTGGCCGAAGCCTTGCACGATGCCAAATTCGCCCATATTGCCGACGAAATTGCCACTCGCTACAAGCAAGGAAATGCACGCATAGTGCTGATAGCCGGTCCATCGTCGAGCGGAAAGACCACTTCGTCGCGGCGCCTTGCCATACAATTGATGATTAACCGCATCATTCCCAAGGTGATTTCACTTGACAACTACTTTGTCGACCGCGAAGCTACCCCGGTAGATGAAAACGGGGAATATGACTACGAATCACTGTATGCACTCGACCTTGAACTGTTCAACAACGACCTTCGGCGACTCATTGCCGGGGAAGAGGTGGAAATGCCCACCTACGACTTTGCTTCGGGCCGCAGGGTTTTCAAGGGAGACAAAATGAGGCTCGGGCCAAACAACGTGTTGCTGATAGAAGGCATACACGGCCTGAATCCCGAATTAACGGCGCAAATCCCCGAAGAGCAGAAATTCAGATTGTACGTATCGGCCCTTACAACACTCACAATCGACGACCATAACTGGGTTCCAACAACCGACAACCGGCTGCTGCGACGCATAATACGCGACCATAAATACCGCGGTACCGATGCATTGAAAACCATTGCCCGCTGGCCGAGCGTGCGGCGGGGCGAAGAAAAATGGATTTTCCCGTTCCAAGAAAATGCCGATGCCACTTTCAATTCTTCACTGCTTTTTGAACTGGGTGTCATGAAAGACTATGCCGTGCCTTTGCTGCGCAAGGTTCCGCGCAACACACCCGAATTTGCCGAAGCAGTGAGGCTACTCACTTTTCTTGGTTATTTCCTACCTATAAGCGAAAGCCAAATACCAAGCACGAGCCTGCTTCGCGAATTCCTTGGTGGCAGCAGCTTCCATTATTGACATTTTATTAACTTATTATATTTTAACCACTTATATGAAAATATCCAAATTAACCCTTCTGCTTGTCGCAATGCTGTTGTGTAATGTTGCCGTTTTGGCACAAACAAAACTTGTGGAACCATACGACAACAATATTCATTACAGCGGGCGAATAAACTTTGCCAACAAGTTCGCACCCATGATGGCTTACCCCGGAACATCCATCAAGGCTTGCTTTACCGGGACTTCGGTTGCCGTTAAGATGAAGCCAAGCAGCGGCTACTTCATGGTAGGCATCGACAACAAAGATTTCCGCAAAATACACTTCGGCGAACGTGACAGTGTGATAAAAATAGCTTCGGGACTCAATCCCGGCCGACACATCATCGATGTGATGCTGGTTTCGGAAGAATATCAAACACAAGCCGAGTTCTACGGCCTGCTCATCGACAAAGATGCTGAATTGGTTAGCATGGGAAAAGATGAACGCCCGTTGATAGAATTCATCGGCGATTCCATGACGTGCGGCTACGGAACCGAAGCCGCCGACGGCAGCGTGAAATATGACCCGTCGAATTCAAACTTTTTTTATACTTTCGCAGCAATCATTGCCCGGGAACTCGATTTGCGGCTGACTGTAGTTGCGCGCTCGGGTATAGGCGTATTCCGTAACTATGACGGAAACAACGGCAGCGGAACATTGCCGCAATGGTATGATTATACTCTCATTTACGACGATTCGCAAAAGTGGAATACCAAGGGGAATATTCCCGATGTACTGTGCATAGACCTTGGTACCAACGACTTCAGCACCACCGGTTGCGACCCTGAACTATACCGCGAAAGTTACGAAAAATTTGTGCGCCACCTGCGCTCGCTTTATCCAAAGACGAAAATAGTGTTGGTGTCGGGTTGTATGCTCGCCGGCAAGCCTCTTGAACAACAAGATGCGGCACTCGATGAAATATACAACACTCTGAAAAGCGAAGGGGACAAAAACATCTATCGTTTTGACTTGACGCCTCAAGATGGCAGCCTCGGTTACGGTGCCGACTTACATCCATCAAAAGCCCAACACCGCAAAATGGCAAACGAACTGATGCCATTCCTTTGCAGCATCACCGGCTGGAAGAAATAGGTTTAGAGGGTGTATCAAAATCATCATTCCAATGTGGCAGTAGAGGGTGTATCAAAATTAATAAATAAGGTAACGTTACTTACGAATTATAAGTTATAGTAACTTCCCCTTACATCTTATATATTGTGCAAGCACCGGGTAATGGCTGCAAAAGAAAGTCGGTTGTGCAGTAAAATCCTTTCGTGTGCCACAAGGACAGCCTCGGAGAGGCTGCACTCAGCTTAACCGCCGGTGGAGTGAGCACAGCGAACGTAACCTGCGGAAAGACAGATATGTATACTACGCGGCTTCGGAGATGCCGAACTAACGCAACAGTTTAAGTTCGGCATCTCCGAAGCCGTATTTCAAGGGTGAACCGAGTACCGCAGGTTACGTTCGCTGCGCTCACTCCACGCTACGGTTAAGCAAAGTATTGCCTCTCCGAGGCAACTAACCACGCATATTCAGTTATAAATCGTAAGCAAGATTTGCCGCACTTGTTGTTTTGATACACCCTCTACAACCGGGTTGACAAACTATTTGATATTAAGCATCTTATAAATCATTAATATTATCGAGACTCGGCATGCCAAGTCTCTACACCTGAAAAAAATCGCATTTTGATACACCCTCTAAAAAACTTGTTACCGCTTGGCGCGGAAAAAGTCGGTGACTAAGCTGCCACATTCGTCGGCAAGTACTCCGGCAGTGACTTCGGTCTTTTTATGGAACGGGTTGGGGCAAAATGTGTGGTAGCCGCGCTTGTCGTCGGCAGCACCATACACTACCCTTTTCATTTGGCTCCAACCGATGGCACCTGCGCACATCAGGCATGGTTCCACCGTTACATACAGTGTGCACTCGGTGAGATATTTTCCGCCAAGGTAACTCGTTGCCGAGGTTATTGCCTGCATTTCGGCATGTGCAGTAGGGTCGGTCAACGTCTCGGTGAGGTTGTGCGCCCGTGCTATTATCTGCCCTTTGCACACAATCACAGCCCCTATCGGTACTTCATCGCGGGCAGCTGCCTTGCGTGCTTCATCAAGAGCGGCACGCATGAATTTTTCGTCATTATCTTCTATGGTGTTCATAATCGTCTATGCAGTTATTTGGCCCAGTTTTCACGGTCGAGATTGCGGTAACTCAATGCCTCTTGCAAGTGCTTTGACTGCACGCGCTCTTCGCCGGCAAGGTCGGCTATGGTGCGCGCCACCTTCAGTATACGATCATACGCCCTTGCCGACATGCTCAGCCGCGTCATCGCATGCTTCAAGTGTTCAAGCCCTTCGGCATCGGGCGTGGCGTATTGCCTTATAAGCCGCGAGGTCATCTGTGCATTGCAATGTATGCCCTTCTCGCCGGCAAAACGGCGTTGCTGTATTTCGCGGGCACGCACCACACGTTCCCTGATCGAAGCACTGCTTTCCGACGGCACATTCGATGCCATCTCGTCGAACTGCACGGGCGACACCTCTATCTGTATGTCGATACGATCGAGCAACGGCCCTGAAATTTTGCTCAGATACTTGTGCACGGCACCCGGCGGGCACACGCATGGCTTGGTGGGGTGGCCGTAATATCCACACGGGCACGGGTTCATCGAGGCAACAAGCATGAATGATGCCGGATAATCGACCGAATACTTGGCCCGTGAAATAGTAATATGTCGGTCTTCAAGCGGTTGCCGCATCACTTCGAGCACTTGGCGGCTGAACTCGGGCAACTCGTCGAGAAACAATATGCCATTGTGGGCAAGGCTTATTTCGCCCGGAGAGGGATATGTGCCACCTCCCACAAGAGCCACCGGTGAAATGGTGTGGTGCGGCGCACGGAAAGGCCGCCGGGTCATGAGCGTGGCTCCACGCTCGAGTTTACCGGCAACAGAGTGTATTTTGGTTGTTTCCAATGCTTCTTGCAGGCTTAACGGCGGCAATATCGACGGCAGACGCTTTGCCATCATCGACTTTCCCGACCCGGGGCTACCCACAAGTATTATATTATGCCCACCTGCACATGCCACCTCAAAGGCACGCTTCACATTCTCCTGTCCGCGCACCTCCGAGAAGTCAAAGTCATAATTGTTGACAGTGCTGAAAAATTCCTCACGTGTGTTTATTACCGTGGGTTTCAAACGGTATTCTCCATTAAAGAAACCTATCACCTCCTTCATGTTTTCCACTCCGTAAACATCAAGGTTGTTTACCACGGCTGCTTCCTTGACATTGGCTTTGGGAACTATGAAACCTTCATATCCCAGTTCCCGGGCTTTTATCGCCATCGGCAAAGCCCCCTTTATGGGGAGTACAGATCCGTCGAGCGACAATTCGCCCATTATCATGAACCGCGCAAGGCGGTCGGCGTTGATTTTGCCATCGGCGGCAAGAATCCCGGTGGCAAGTGGCAAATCATACGCTGCACCCTCTTTCCTCACATCGGCAGGCGACATGTTCACCACCACTTGCCTGTGAGGGAAGCTCTGCCCACACTGTTTCATGGCAGTGCGAATGCGCTCGTTGCTTTCCTTGACGGCAGCATCGGGCAATCCCACGATGGTGTAGCCGATACCGGTGTCAACCGACACCTCAATCGTCACCACTATGGCGTCTATGCCATGCACCGCCGCTCCGAAAACCTTTGTAAGCATGAAAAATTTTTACTCTTTTTACAAAATTAGCACAATATCACCGACAATCTCAGATATTGTCATTTTATTTTTGATTCTCGCAATTTCTCGGAATCCCACCACACGTATAGCTTGTCGCTCGGGCGGATTTTTTCATCGACTTGTATCGAGAAACGGTCGCCTTTCACGGCCTTTTGCACCGGCTTGAGGTCTACGCGAATTTCACTGACAGTCATCGGAATAACTCCCGTCGTCGGGCCTATAATGAGAATTTCGTCACCCACATTGAGTTCGCCGGCTTCCATCAAGAACTCGGCAACCTTGATGTTGGAGAAATATCTCACGCCCTTTGCGGCATATATCTTTGTGCGTGTGGCCGACGAACCATACTTCGACGTCCACTCCCCGAGCCGTTGACCCAAGTAATAGCCGTTCCAAAAGCCACGGTTGAAAATCTTGTCAAGCCGTTCGTTCCAACCTGCAATTTTTTCCTCGCCAAACGTGCCGTCCAAGCAGGCGTTTATGGCCTCGTTGTAGCACCCGACGGCCGTGCGCACATACTCCGGCCCGCGTGCCCTACCCTCAATTTTGAACACTCGCACCCCGGCATCTATCATCTTGTTGAGGAAGTGGATTGTCTTCAAGTCCTTGGGCGACATTATGTATTGGTTGTCGATTGCAAGCTCATCGCCGGTTTCGCGATCGCGCACGGTATATCCGCGGCGGCATATCTGGCGGCAGGCACCGCGGTTGGCCGACGCACCGGTCTCGTGCAGGCTCAGGTAGCACTTACCCGACACCGCCATGCACAAAGCCCCGTGGCAAAACATCTCGATGCGCACCTGCCGGCCGTGCGGGCCGCAAATGTTCTCGTCGACTATGGTGCGGTGAATGTGTGCCACTTGGTCGAGGTTCAACTCGCGTGCAAGCACCATCACGTCGGCATATTGGGAATAGAACTTGACAGCCTCGCTGTTCGACACATTCACCTGCGTGGAAATATGCACCTCAACCCCGATGGAACGCGCATACATGATTGCAGCCATGTCCGAAGCTATGATGGCCGACACACCTGCCTGCCGAGCTGCATCGACGATGCTGTGCATCAGCGGTATATCCTCGTCATACACAACCGTGTTGACCGTCAGGTAGCTTTTCAGCCCGTGCTCTTTGCAGTAAGCCACTATCTGCGCAAGGTCGTCGGTGGTAAAGTTCACCGACGACTTGTCGCGCATGTTCAACCCCCCTATGCCGAAGTACACAGCATCGGCGCCACCCTGCACGGCGGCGGTCAGCGACTCATACGAGCCAACGGGAGCCATTATCTCAAAGTCTTTTCTTTCCATTTATTGTGTGTGCGTTGTCACCTGCAAAATTAACCCAAATCGGTCATTAGACCGCAAAAAAGCTAATTTTTTGTTTATAATTTGGGTTTAACAACTCTACTGCTGCTAAATTTTCATTCCAAAACCGCCCGCTGCCAATTGAAATATATCTTTTGGGATTTTTACATTAAACCGCGGTCTTTCTTCTGTTCTTTGGTGACATTGAAATTATCACGAAAAGCATCACGGCGAAGTTTACCGGCGTTGAAGCGGAATTGAAGGCGCAACAACACCATATTGTCGTAAGTCTTTAGATTAAGTGATTGAACCGTGTGGTAAAATGGTGTTTCTACACAACTGCGTTGGTTGCGGCGCACACCAAGATGCAACGGTGGTACGTAGATCAATGAAACTGCAAGACAATTGTCGAAAAATGCCTTTTGGACTGCAACCTGCCACATATCCTGCCCATAGTCGCTCCACCCTTGCAATTGCGGTTCGCGCACCATATTGCGCGAATAAGTACCCACCAATTGCATTCGCCACGGGTTGAGCCAATACCGCAGTTCGCTAACCATGTTGAAATTCACATAATCGTCGGCAATACTGCCAAGCCTTATTTTGTCATAGCTAAGTTGCAATGTGTTGCTCCAAACCACATATTTCGATATTTTCCAATCATATCCCGCCATAGCCTTGAAGTTATGATAACGGGAGTTACCGAAAGTTGACAGGAATTTTCCGCCGACAAGAGGGGCATACCATTCTGTTAAAAAGTCGTGTGTATTGTTATATTCCACCGAAGCGTAGAACGCATCACTCACTCCGACCGACAGTGACAACCTGTGCGTCCTTGCCGGAGCAAGTAGCGTATTTCCCTCGTAGTGCATTAAGCTGTCGATGTCATAACCCGCAGCAGATAATTGGTATTGCAGCGGATATTCCATATTTGCATTGTAATCGGCCGTGATGCGGACAGTTTCAGATGGAAGGTATGTCAACGTGGCTTGCGGCAACAAATTATTGTAGTCCTTGTCGATACCACCCAATCCGGTGCGGCCTATATGTTCAAAGCCAATGCCAACGTGCAGCAACAAATTGCCCAACGGCATAAAATCATAGCAGGCATACGCATGATGGCGGCTGTCGATAGTTTGTGCCACAAGCCTGTTATCATGCTTCATGTAAGTATCATAACGGTTCCATGTACCCAAGTAACCTATGTT
This sequence comes from uncultured Muribaculaceae bacterium, assembly GCA_944321865.1. Lineage (GTDB taxonomy): Bacteria > Bacteroidota > Bacteroidia > Bacteroidales > Muribaculaceae > Avimuribaculum. The sequence continues at coordinate 44,147 of CALUMZ010000012.1, read as the reverse complement.
CAAACTCATTTTTTCATTGATCGAAAAAGTGAGGTCAAAATTACCGTTAAGATAGTCGCGACTATTGCGATATAAGTTCCTGCTTGCGTAACTGCCTGTTAACGAGTAATAATTTAATGCATCGGCATTCCAACGGTCATAGCCGAGAGAGGCAAATATGTCCCATTTTTCATTGAAATTGCCTCGATATATCATTGCACCCGTAAATTGGTCAGACTGTTGGTCACTGACTGTAACCTCGTCATGCAACTGTTCCATGCCCGCTGCATCGGTGGTGTGAATGCGGTTTTCAACGGTACGCCCCAAGTCAATATTCTCGTATGATGCACGCAAAGACAATGTTTGCCGTTGCCGTATGTGCCAGTCAAGCCCAGCGAATGCCGCATGGGTGCGGTTATGATTATGGTCATTTGGATCCTTCTCTGTATACTCATCAGTGGAAATGTCGGCTATGCCGGGATATGACTTTGCATATGAAAGCGGGTAATTCCAATTAATTTCTCCAAACACGTATCCAACGTTGAAATCAACTTTGTCGCCCGAATACATATACATAAATTGCGGCTGTTCGTTTGCAATCACGTCGTCGCCGTTGTTGTCGCCTGCCGACACCATCATGAAATTGCCCACGTATATGTCGTGGCCGCGATATTCGGGTTTCAACTTTATATCAATCACATAGCGATAGCCGGCCACGGTATATCTTGCCGATGGCACGTAAATCACTTCCACCCTGTCTACACGCTCGGGTGAAATTGCATTAAGATAGCTGTTGTCAACTTGATTGCCATTAACTATGATTTGTACCTTTGAATCGTTGCGTACAGTAACGGAATTGTTCATATTATTGTAAACCACGCCCGGCAACCGCCCGAGCAACTGCATCGTGCCGTCTATTCCGCGACGCATTGCCTCTGTAACCTTGTAAGTATCACTTTTTGCCGAATGCTTCACAAGCGATTCCTTAACCACGAGTTCGTTAAGTTCCACATTGTCGATCTTGGCTGTATCTTGCTGCACAGATGTCTGTACAACAATTTGTTCGGCTTTTGCAAACAAAGCAGACAGCACCAATATCGTTGACAATGTAACTGTCACAAATAACCTCATGGTTTAAGAACTACAATAAATAATACTTATTTAAATATGATTTCATACAAATATAATATATTATTTTTAAAAAATAAATAAAAACACACTTAAATGACAAAGATGCCTATATTACGGTATATCAAACAAAATATAGTTTATTAAATTACATGGGACGTGGATACGAATTAATTTTGTGTGTTTGTAGGAATTGCATATTTTACCTAATTTTGTGTTGCTTTTTCACGGGTAAAAAAGGCTATAACACTAAATTAACATGCTACATTCCATTAAAAAGACAATAAACGAGCATATTATCAAATATTACGTCTTTGTATTATTAGTCACGCTTTTTTACGGGTTGCTATTTTGCATTTCTGGTTTTACTAACACTCCAATTCCTTCGTTCAAAGACTTCCTCGTTTTATTCTTTAAATGGGGTGCGATTGTCTTTGCCACATATGGATTAATTTCTGTAATATCAGTCAACCGTTATATTTTTATAGCATTGTTCCCATTGTTGACAATGTTATGTACAATATTGGCATTCTTCAGTTACACGGCTAACGTACAACTCACTCCGGCATTGATAGACCTTACTTTCATCAATGATATGGCAACATGGATGAGTGTCATAGACACATGGCTCGTAATTGTCACGGTATTATCACTGCTTGTTTCAATCATGGTTGCCGTGTATCGTTTCAAAAAAATAAAATTAAGCCTCAAAAGCGGCATCATAAATGCGTTAATAGGCATTTTGATAATCATGACAACCAATGTGTGGTCATCAAGGATGGCCGGTCCTGTTGCCGAAAGACTGCCATTCAATATTTTCCATAGTACAATACGGTATTTTCAAAATAATAGGGCATCGCTGGAAGAACGCAACACGTTTACCACACCACCTCAATCGATGGGTGCCGACTCGTTGACAGTGGTTTTTGTGATAGGAGAATCATTCAGAGCCGACCATTTCCAGCTCAACGGCTACCTGCGCGAAACCACCCCGCTGCTTAAAAAAGAAAATTGCATATCATTGCCACATATCTATACCGAACCATGCCACACTCACGAAAGCGTTCCACACATACTGACACGGGCCGACAGCGTACACCCCGAAAGGGCTTACACCGAACAATCATTCATCACTATATTCAAGCAGGCAGGATACCGTACATCATGGATTTCAAACCAAGACAAAATCGATACCTACTCATACTTCATGCATGAATGCGACACTTTAATTTATGTGAATAGTGGCAAAACCACTTTTGTGTTAGACAAATGGTTAGACATGGATATTTTGCCCGCGTATAACAACGTTTTGGATGAAAAAGATGCAAAACGACTTATATTGATACATACCATTGGTTCACACTGGTATTACCCGACACATTTTCATGAAGAAACCTCAAAATTCAAGCCAAACGTGAAGAGCAAAATAATTGCGTCTAATACAAGCGAGGAGCTTATAAACTCTTACGACAACACAATAGTGGAAACCGACAAGTTCATATATGAACTGATACAGCGGTTGAAACACTCGAATGCAATACTGATATACCTGTCGGATCACGGGGAATCATTGGGCGAAGACGGTTATTATCTGCATGCCGGTGACCGTCCAGAATTGCATTACCCGGCTTGCTTCGTGTGGTGTTCCGACACTTACAAGGCAACGTATCCCGAAAAAATCAATGCACTTGAAGCCAACCGGTTGAAACGCTACCGCACCGACTTCTTGTTCCACAGCATAATAGGCGCGGCTTCGATAGAAACTGTGTACAAGGACAAAACACTTGATATTTTTGAAAAAAATCATGAAAGAGCGAATTAAATGGATCGACTATGGCAAGGCAATTGCCATCTTCATGGTAGTGTGGGGACATACAGGCTTGTACGGACCTTTACATGTGGCTCGTTATATGTTTGGAATGCCATTCTTCTTTTTCGTATCGGGATACTTATTTTCATTTGAAAAATATTCATCTTACAAAAACTTTTTTACACACAGAGTAAAACAAATCATAGTACCCTACCTGCTATTCCACTTCGTAACCTACTTCTTCTGGTTTTTCATATCCCGCCATTACGGCGACGATGCTGTAGGAGGCCACCTGACAGAGTGGTATGTGCCATTAAAAGGCATTTTGCTGGGCTATCCCGAATTAATGGTCAATGACATTCCTATGTGGTTTATGGTGTGTTTGTTCATTGTAGAAAACATGTTTTACGCATACCGCAAGTTTACGGGCAAATGGTGGTTCCCACTGTGGCTTGTGGTTGCAGGGTACGTAATGGGGGAAGTAATGCCCCGACTACCATATTGCATAAACACGGCATTCGTGGCCATCATATTTTATTACTTCGGATATATTTTCAAGCAAAACAACAAATTAAGGGAGAAACTCACAGGTTGGCTACCGGGAATAATATGTATAGCCGTTTACTCTATAATAGTGTATACCAACGGCAAAATAACGATGCATACAAACGGATATGGCGAAAATGTATTGCTCTTTATTATAGAACAAGCGGCATGCTATGTATTGATGTACAACCTGTGCCTGATGCTTCAAAAAAACACCCAAGACATAAAATTTTTATCATATATGGGACGCAACACTCTGATTATATGCGCCATCCACATGATAATATTTACATTGCTGAAAGGTGTGATGGTCTACATTCTTGACTTGCCATTAGACATGCTTCGTGACAACATCGTTCCCAACCTTATATTTGCAATGGTGTCAGTCGCATGTTGCGTTCCTTTCATTTACATAATTAACCACTACCTGCCGTTCATGATAGGAAAATCGCTTAAACCCAAATCGGTAAATGTAGGTTAAACGCCGCCGCACACCCTCATGTTGACTTTTATATAATTTTTATTTTCTGTATTGACAACTTGAAACTATCTTTGCAACATAATATTGCATAAGACAATGAAAATAGCTCTGATAGGATATGGAAAAATGGGGCATGCCATAGAAAAATTTGCCCTCGCACGCAGTCATGAAATTACTTGCAAAATCGACATAAACAACCCCGGCGACTTCGACAGCCCGCAATTCAAAAGCGCCGATGTGGCCATAGAATTCACCACTCCGTCAACGGCCTACGACAATTGCCTGCACGCAATGCGCAACGGTGTGAAAGTGGTATCGGGCAGCACAGGGTGGACCGACAGAATCCCGCAATTGCACAAAGAGACCGAAAATGTCCCTGATGCCACATTTTTCTACTCCTCGAATTACAGCATCGGCGTGAACCTGTTTTTTGCCGTCAACAAGTACCTTGCCAAGCTGATGAACGATTTTCCGCAATATGACGTGGAAATGAAGGAGATTCACCACATTCACAAACTTGACCACCCGAGCGGAACAGCCATAACGCTGGCAAACGGTATAATAGAAAATATCGACCGAAAAACGGCTTGGACCGAAAACGAGGAACACGCCGGCAATGAAATATTGATAGAACACGAACGCATAGGCGAAGTTCCCGGCACCCACATCATCAGATATAAATCACCTGTCGACCAGATTACTATCACCCACGAGGCATTCAGCCGCGACGGGTTTGCTCTCGGTGCCGTGATAGCTGCCGAATGGTTGCTTGACAAGACCGGTTTCCTTGGCATGGACGACATGCTGAAATTTTAATATTACACCTTTCTCCACACGCACACATTGCTTACAAAAAATGGAAAATTACAATAAACAGAATTCAAACGATGACATACATGGCGGTTCGCTGCCGCAACGCCTTGCAAGGGTTAAACGCACGCGGTGGATACGCTTTGGCATTGTAGCTGCAATTTTCATTGCTTGGGTTATATGGCTTGGTTCTTGGTGGGTGATACTGTTCCTGCCATTGCTCGCCGACATATACCTCACCCAATATATTCCATGGAACTGGTGGAAACGCAGCAAAAACAAAACCTTAAGATATATCATGGGTTGGGTGGATGCAATAGTGTATGCGCTCGTACTTGTTTATTTCATATTCATCTACATAGGCCAAAACTATCAGATACCGAGTTCTTCGCTCGAAAAGACACTGCTCGTGGGCGACTACCTGTGGGTCAACAAGATGATATATGGCCCGCGTGTACCTAACACGCCATTGCATTTTCCACTGGCGCAACACACCATTCCGGTACTTAACTGCAAATCATATATCGACTGGCCGCAATGGGATTACCACCGGCTTAAAGGCTTCCGCAATGTCGAACTTTACGACATTGTCGTGTTCAACTACCCGGCAGGCGATACTGTGGCACTGAAAGTGCAAAATCCCGACTACTATACTCTGTGTGAAATAGAACCCGGAGGCCGTGCAGCAATTTGGGCAAATAAGGAAAAATATGGCGATGTCATATACCGCCCGGTTGACCGCCGCGAAAACTACGTGAAACGATGCGTGGGACTCCCCGGCGACACACTGCAAATCAAGAAAAATATAATTTACCTTAATGGCAAACCGCTCACAGAACCAAAGAACGTACAATACAACTACTATGTACAGACCGACGGACGATTTATCGACGATGCCACATGGGACTTGCTCGGTATTAGCAATGATGACCGCAACATGATAGTTCCCATAACACGCAACGAAGACAAATTGGGTGCAATGAGCATGGGGCTGACGGTTAACCCTGATGGCAGCGTACCACCGGTATACATGTTGCCGCTTACTGCCGAAATGCGTAACACAATGAAAAACTTGGGTTGGATAAAAAGCATAATCCCCACACCTGTAATAGAAAACATAAACGTCTATCCCATCACTCACGATTATGGTTGGACACGCGCCGATTACGGGCCTATATGGATACCCCGAAAAGGTGCTTCAATCGACCTTACACTCGATAATCTGCCCATTTATGAGCGCGTTATAAAGAACTATGAAGGTAACACGCTTGAAGTTCGTGACGGCAAAATCTTCATAAACGGCAATGAGACTTCACAGTATACGTTCAAAATGGACTATTACTGGATGATGGGTGACAACCGCGACATGTCGGCCGACTCGCGCTATTGGGGCTTCGTACCCGAAGACCACATTGTGGGTTCGCCCATGTTTGTCATTATTTCGATCGACAAGGACAAAGGTATACGCTGGAACAGATTCTTCACCGATGCCAATCCCGACAAATAATCACCCTCAATCCGCAGCCGGAAATGCGCAGCAGGCAACAGCCATCTTCGGCTCGGCCTACATGGGCAATGTGAGATATTATGCCGCAATGCTTGCCATGCGCGACAATAATATCTTAATCGACAGCAATGAAAAAATAGGCAAACACTCATGGATGCACAACCATTGCCGCATAATGGGTGCCAATGGAATACAATTATTGACTGTACCGGTAGAACATGTAGATACTAAATGCAATGGTATCGTCATGCGCGACTTGCAAATTTCGGAACACGGCGACTGGCGGCGCATACACTGGGGTGCCATCTTCTCGGCCTACGGCAAAACGCCATTTTTTGAATACATTGCCGATGACCTTGCGTCCATTTACCAACGCCGAGACAAGTGGTTGATAGATTTTAATATGTCACTTCACAACTTGATTGTGGATTTCCTTGACTTGCCTGTAAATGCCCGGTCGGCACAAGTTCAATCCACACCGACCGGTGCAACCGATTGGCGAAACCGCATAGGCATCAAAAAAAATGACAACATCGACTCCATTGTCGACATTCCATACTACAACATTTGGAACACCAAACACGGTTTTACGCCAGGCCTGAGCATAATCGACCTGTTGATGAATTGCGGACGAGAATCGGTGTTTATACTGCTCAAAATGTTAAATCACTCCTTAATTTAAGGAAATTAAGGTTAAGTTTCACACTTTGACGTAATTTTCGCACATATTCTTCGGCATTACGCCATGCTATAAGTTATATTTGCATAGGTTTTTCCTACTAATAATAAATATCCTTACGCCTTAAAATTTTTATAAGACCATAAATTCAAGAAAATATAAAGACGGCCATCAAGCCGTCTCATTTGTTATATCCCCCAGATACAAAAGTATGAGGGTGTATCAAAATTATCATTTCAATGTGGCAGTAGAGACGCAAAATTTTGCGTCTCTACACCTTGACAAAATAGCATTTTGCTACACCCTCCCTTACTTAATAGCTAATCACTTATACTTAATACTTATCAAATGACTATGTTGACTATCTTGTTGGGGACTACTATTATCTTTTTAGGCGTCTTACCGGCAATCCACTTCTCGGCGGCAGCATCGGAAAGAGCCGCCTTTTCAACATCTTCCTTCGACATGCCGGCAGGTACTTCTATGCTGAAGCGCGTCTTTCCGTTGAACGACACGGCATATTTTACGGAACTTTCCACCAAGTATTTTTCGTCATATTCGGGCCACTTGGCATCGCACACACTGCCTTCTTCTCCAAGTACGTGCCACAACTCCTCGCTAATGTGCGGAGCAAACGGAGCAAGCAGTACCACCAAATCCTTGTAAACAGACTTGGAAGTACATTTAATGGCATTAAGCTCATTGACGCAAATCATGAATGCACTCACCGAAGTGTTGTAAGAGAAATGCTCGATGTCGAAAGTTACCTTTTTTATGAGTTTGTGAAGCGATTTCATGGCTTCGGCCGACGGTTCTGTATCGGTGAGTTGCAATTCATCACCCTTGAAGAACAACGACCACAGACGCTTCAAAAACCTGTGCACACCGTCAATGCCATTCGTGTCCCACGGCTTGCTCTGCTCTATGGGACCGAGGAACATTTCATAAAGCCTCAAAGTATCGGCACCGTAACGTTCAACGATGTCGTCGGGATTAACAACATTGTACATCGACTTCGACATTTTCTCAATTGCATACCCGCACACATATTTGCCATTTTCAAGAATGAATTCCGCATTGGCATATTCGGGACGCCATGCCTTGAATTTATCCAAATCGAGTACATCGTTGTTCACAATGTTCACATCGACGTGAATGGGCGTTACATCATATTCTTTGCGTAAATTATAAGAAACAAACGTATTAGTGTCCTTTATACGATACACAAAATTAGAGCGACCTTGTATCATGCCTTGGTTTACGAGTTTCTTAAAAGGTTCGGGTTCACATACGTAACCAAGGTCATAAAGGAATTTGTTCCAGAAACGGCTGTATATCAAGTGGCCGGTGGCATGTTCCGTTCCACCGACATACAAGTCTACGTTACGCCAATACTCATCGGCCTGTTTCGATACAAGGGCATTGTCGTTGTGAGGATCCATGTAACGCAAATAATATGCCGACGACCCGGCAAACCCCGGCATGGTGCACAATTCAAGCGGACGACCGTTCTTGGCTACCCAATTCTTGGCACGTCCCAATGGAGGTTCTCCGGTCTCGGTAGGCAAGAATTTATCCACTTCGGGCAACTCAAGCGGCAATTCTTCTTCGTCAAGCACATGCGGCATGTTATGCTCGTCATAGTATACAGGGAATGGTTCTCCCCAATAACGTTGACGGCTGAAAATAGCATCGCGCAGTCGGTAATTTACCTTTACGCGGCCTATTCCGGCTTGCTTTATATATTCCTTTGTTTTTGCTATTGCCTCTTTTACGTCAAGGCCGTCAAGTTGCAAATTTTCGTTCGATGAATTTATCATCTTTCCTTCCTTGGCATCAAAGCTCTCTTCGCTCACATCGGCACCCTCTATAAGCGGAATAATAGGCAAGTCGAAATGACGGGCAAACGCATAGTCGCGGCTGTCGTGCGCCGGAACGGCCATGATGGCACCTGTTCCGTATCCTGCAAGAACGTAATCGCTTATATAGACAGGTATTTCCTTACCTGTGACAGGATTAATGGCATAACTTCCACTGAACACTCCGGAAACTTGCTTCTCTATGAGACGCTCGCGCTCGGTCTTATGTTTTACTTCATCTAAATATTTTTCAACATCGGCGCGCCGGTCGTCGGTAACAAGCAAGCTCACATATTCGCTTTCGGGAGCAAGTACCATGAAAGTTACCCCGAAAATAGTATCGGCACGGGTAGTGAATATATCCAATACTATATCTGTGCCTGCAACTTTAAATTTCATTTCCGCACCTTCGGAACGTCCTATCCAGTTGCGTTGTGTTTCCTTGAGCGACTCGGTCCAGTCTACACTATCCAATCCATCGAGCAAACGTTGCGAATATGCCGACACACGCAAGCACCACTGGCGCATCATCTTTTGTTCCACAGGATAACCGCCGCGAACCGACACACCCTCGCTCACCTCGTCGTTGGCAAGCACAGTGCCCAACTTCGGGCACCAGTTCACCATAGTGTTGCCGAGGTAAGCTATGCGATAATTCATCAACACGTTTTCCTTATCATTATCGCTTTTGACATTCCATTCGTCGGCGGTAAACGACAACTGTTCGCTGCAAGCGGCATTCACGCCGTCGGTACCGTTAGAAGCAAATTTTTCAACAAGTTTTTCAATTGGGCAAGCCCTTTGCAAATCATTGTCATAATAACTGTTGAACATCTTTATGAAAGCCCATTGCGTCCACTTGTAATACTTAGGGTCGCAAGTGCGTATTTCACGGTCCCAGTCATAACAGAAACCTATCTTGTCGAGCTGATCGTGGTAGCGGTTTATATTCCTTACGGTAGTTATTTCGGGATGTTGACCGGTCTGTATGGCATATTGCTCGGCAGGCAGGCCGTATGCGTCATATCCCATTGGATGAAGCACATTATACCCGCAAAGTCTCTTGTAACGAGAATATATATCCGAAGCTATATATCCAAGCGGGTGTCCCACATGCAAACCGGCACCCGAAGGATAAGGGAACATGTCAAGCACATAATACTTTGGGCGAGATTCGTCTATTTCTACCTTATATGTATTGTGTTCTTTCCAATACTTTTGCCAACGTTGTTCTATATCTTTAAAATTATATTCCATGATTTTAATATTAAAATAAAAGGTATAGTAGTGTATATATGTGTGTGTGTGACATTACTTCGACATTTCAAGCATCCTCTTTATGGGCTTTATGGCTTTGGCGGCTATTTCCGGGTCTACTTCCACAAGAGGCAATTCATAGCGAAGCGAATTATATAATTTTTCAAGAGTTATAAGTTTCATGTAAGAGCATTCATTGCAACTGCATGTACCATCTTCGGGTGGGGCAGGTATAAAAGTCTTGTCGGGACATTTTTTTACCATTTCATGCAATATTCCACTTTCGGTAGCAACTATAAACTCCTTGCATTCACTATTTACGGCATAATCGAGCAAGGCCTTGGTAGAACCTACTTTGTCGGCCACCATCTGCACCTGCTTGCGGCATTCGGGGTGGACAAGCACCTTGGCTTCGGGATGCTGCTCTTTCAGCTTCAATATTTTTTCAATTGAAAATTGTTCGTGCACATGGCAGGCACCATCCCACAGCAACATGTTACGCCCCGTCTGCATGTTTATGTAATTGCCGAGATTCCTGTCGGGTCCGAATATTATCTTTTCATCGGCAGGCAGGCAATCAACAATCTTACGGGCATTACTGCTTGTTACTACTATGTCGGTGTGTGCTTTGACAGCCGCAGATGTATTGACATAGCTGATAACGGTGTGTCCCGGGTGAGCGTTAACGAATTTCTCAAATTCATCGGCGGGGCAACTGTCGGCAAGGCTGCAGCCGGCGCTCATGTCGGGAACAATCACTTTCTTGTCCATGCACAGCACCTTTGCCGTTTCACCCATGAATTGCACACCACACATGACTATGATATCGGCATTGCTGTTTGCTGCAATCTGGGCCAATGCCAAACTGTCGCCAATGAAATCGGCTATATCTTGTATTTCGGGGCGTTGGTAAAAATGAGCAAGGATGACCGCATTTTTTTCTTGCTTCAATCGCAATATTTCCTTCTTAATGTCTATTCCTGCTTCAACAGGAGCATCGACATAACCGTTATCAACGTTCATTACAATATATATTTTTCTTTTTTTATTTTAAATCTTTTCTTTTATGATTATGTTTATAGCGTGTCAATTGTGACAGTAAATAATTGCTATTTTGCTTGCTTTATAAGTTATTATACAACTATTGAATGGTGTTTTATAGTTATGAACAATCTTTAATGCTACACATCAACAGTTTATATACTTTATAAACACTTTGTTAGTATCGTGCAAAGTTAATAATTTTGTGAGTAAAATATATTAATAACTATCTAAAATGCTTGGTGAAAACACTAATATAATAAAACAATAACAAATTTGGAATGTTGCAGAAGCAAGGTGTATATACAAAACATCCGGATTTGGAAAAATAATTTTCATTATTTGTTTTCTATATTTTTGAACGTTTCCAACAAGTTGTTTTACATGTTACCAACAAAAGCGACAATGAAAAAGAAGACTATGATGGAATTGCATCGCATATCTTGCGAGCAATTTAAGGAGGCCTGTAAAATACCGCTTGTTGTCATTCTTGACGACATTCGCAGTTTGAATAATGTGGGTTCTATATTTCGCACAAGCGATGCCTTTGTGGTAGAGTGTATTATATTGTGTGGCATTACGGCTACGCCTCCGCATCCCGATATTCACAAAACAGCGCTTGGCGCCGAAGACTCGGTGAACTGGATATACATGGAAAAAGTGACCGATGCCATCGATATGCTGCATGAGCGCGGATACACTGTTTGCAGTATAGAACAAGTGAACGGAAGCATTTTGCTTGATGATTTCAATGTTGAAAACGGCAAGAAATATGCCGTCATACTGGGTAACGAAGTGAAGGGTGTGCAACAGCAGGCTGTCGACATGTCGGACTATTGCATAGAGATTCCGCAATATGGTACCAAGCATTCATTAAACGTGTCAATAAGTGCCGGAATTGTGATATGGCAATTCTTCAACAAGATGAAGTTATTTACAAAGTTATGAACTATATTGGTTTTACTAAATATGCTGTATTGCTGTGTTTTAATATGTGGATATGAGTATTAATAACAATTACTCACAATATGTTGATAATATAGTTATAAACAGCTGTTGATTAATGTTGAAAATGTGAATTTACGCATTGTTTTATGCGCGGATATAATATTTACAATATTATTCACACTTTCCTGATTTTTAAAAGTGCTATTTTCAATGATTTAAATGTTTAGACATGTAATTATCAACATTTATCTACATATTGTTTATATAAAAAATTAACATGCTGTTTATAACATGATAAATATTTGATATACAATTAAATATATATTTATTTTAAGGTATTTCAATTTTTCATTAATTTTGTTGATGTATTGCGAGTCGTCAAGTTAAAAAATGGAAGATTTTTTCATATATGCATACGTTTCTTCAATATCAGCATGTGTGGTGTTGATAATTATGTTATTATTTACCGACACGGTAAGTAAAAATTACCGCCGGGCTAAAAAATATCTGTTTATATTATTGGGTATAAGTGTATTGCAGTGTATAGGGTATATATTTTTCCCTTATTCCACTTTAGTGAACAGTGAAGAATTATTGCACATATATCCTATGGCAAGCATAGTATTCAAGTCTATGTTGTCTTACTTGGTATTGTTGTCCATAATGAATGTTTTAGGAACGAAGAAAAATGTAATATTCAAGATATACGCAGCACCTGTCTTTCTCATATTGTTTTATTTCTTGGCGAGAATATTTACAGATGATACACACATAAACAGCATAAGCGAAATTTCTTTAAACTTGGTGGTTATAATAAAGTTGTTGATATTTGTTTCGCTCGGAATAGCTTTCGTGAGTGCTTTTATTATGATATATAAGTCTTATTTGAACTACATAAATAGCATCGATAATTACTATGCCGACAGTGAAAGTTTGAAATTACGGAAAATGATGTACACGGGCATATTTTATTTTGTCATAGGAATTTTAGGTTTTATATGTAATATAGTTTCGATTCACGACATGGAACTGTTTTTCCATGTGTCCATCATTGTTCTATACATAACTTTTGTAGTAATGTTGATAAATGAACAAAAGACTGTTGAAAAAGTAGAAAAGAGCATGATGATGAATGTTGCCGCAATAGATGAAAGTGAAACATTGAATGAAGAAGATTATATCGAAGAGGTAGCACTTAAAATAAACGAGTGGCTTGCCAATGGCAACAAGCAATTTTTAAAACAAGGCATTTCGATAAGTGAGGTTGCTGATGAAATGAAATTGAACAAGCGTGTGTTGTCTACGTTCATCAATAAACATTACAAGATGAATTTCAACACGTGGATAAACACGCTGCGTGTCGACGAAGTATGCAAGTATCTTAAAGAAAATTATTCTTTTACCGAGATTGCCGACATGACAGGATTTACCGATTTGTCATCGATGGGTAAGATATTCAAGAAAATGAAAGGAAAAACATTGACTGAATATAGTAAGCATTCAAGGATTAACCGTGTTTGATACTTTGTCGAGCAGCTTTTTTACATACGGCGTAGGATTTATATTATAAGCATCATATAAATAAGATTGTGCCAACGCTGCAAGGTTTTCGTGGGGCATTTTTACGGTTGGTGAACAGTAGGTAGGATCAAGCAGAAGCAAGGCATAATGATTGCCCAAGGCAAGCAGGGCATCATAATCATAGTTGTTGATGTGCAAAATATGCTTGTAGCATTTGAGTGCTTCGTCTATATTGCCAAGTTCAATATAGGCTTTTGCCATATATTTGATGTAATCTGTGTTTTCGGGTGTTTGTTCGAGCAATTCCTTTGCTGTGGATATAATATTGTCGGCATCGTTTCTGAAGTTGTAATAATTGAGCAGATAAATGTTGATTCTGCGTTTAAGCCATGGTTGTTTTGATTTTACAAGCATGAGAAAATCATTATAGGCTTCGGCTTCATCGATTGCAAATGATACCGACCTTACGCCATTAAACAACGAGTCGAGCGATATGCCTCGTTGTTGTGTACGTTCAAGCATGTTCATTTGTGTGATGCTGTCGCCTATCATTGCTCCTGCAACTATTGCTTTGTAATATGGTTCCACTTCATCGGGACGTTCGTCGAGCATAAGTTGGTACATAGCCAATGCGCTGCTCCATTCCTTATAAGTAAAGAACCTTTCGGCACGAGTGCTGCGTGTTTCATAACTGTCGGCATGTGGCAGGGTAGAAGCCGCAGAATGAAAGAAGTGGAAAATCACGATAACCGATAGTAGTAATATATGTTTCATGACGTTTTCATTATTTATGTGACAGGTATTAAAGTCCAGTGCATAGGTAATAAATCGGGTGGAGTGCAAGTATTGTTCCACTGTTGAGGAGCTATTATTATTTTGTCGGGATTATTGTTGAGGTATGCTGCCCACCAGTCTTGTAGGGTAGATGAAATGATGGTGTGGTTGGCAGCCGACAGCAAGCGTATCATTGTGCTTGGCGGCATGTCGTTGCAATCTGTAAAAATGGTTCCGGCCGGAAGCCCGGTTATGTTTTTTTTAGTCCATCTCAGATTGTCCGTAAAAACTGTAAAAGCGGCATCGGGAACAAATGTATTAATATTGGCAACGGCCCAATTGTAATAATCGGGAGTGCAGGTGCTTTTATTGTTAGCCATTACGTGCATCGACACTGTTTCATTCACTGCCGATGCAATGTTTTGTAACAAAGCAGAATGATTCAGTGGCAGCTGTGATGTAAATTTAAAGCTGTCGCGTATTTGATTTTCTATGTTGTCGAAATATTTATAACTGAGCCATTCTCCCTTGAATATTGCATTTTCGGGAGAATTGTCGATAATATTTTTTGAGAAAGACTTGTCGGCAGGTTCATTGATTATGGTAAAATTTTTATAAGGATTATTTTGCCATGGAAGTATCATTTTTTGAATTGTGAAATCGGCATTTTGCAGATGATTGAAAACTGTGGCAGGTAAAAATTGTTTACCTGTCATGTGTGCATTTTTGAATTTGGCTTTTATTGCGAGAAAAAATGCGTATTGGAACATCTGCCTACCGAGTTGCCCGTCTATATTAACGACTTTCATATTTTATGGCTGATGTGATGATGTTAGTCATGGCAAAGATACTCTTTTTTTATCCGGCTGTGGCAGTTTTTACAGCCATTATGTGAAAACAAGGTGTAAAAAATGCCGTTTAATGCCGAAAAACATAATTTTATGGCATAAAATTTTGGAAACTCAAATTTTTTGCATGATATTTGCAACGATAAAAGACAGAGATTAGATAATTAGAGAACACACGCTTAGACGCTTTAAATTTGTTTTAGGTTATGAAAAAATTCTTTTTAAAGGCGTTTTTGTGGTATTTCCACACTTCGGCCGAAGCTTATAAGTAAGCTTTTGATTATTTTGAGAAATGTGAAAATTTGAATTTAGTTTTACTTGATAATTGGATTGCAAAGTCAGTCGCTTCGCAATCCTTTTTTATTTTGTTAGTGTGGCTTGACCAACAGCAGCAATATTACAATTTCACAGGCCAATGGAATTGCTTCAATTCGGCATTGAGTGATTTTTCTTTGCCGTTGCAATAGTAATCGAGCAATGAGTGAAATTCGGGACTATGGTTGAAATGAGTCAGGTGGGTTATTTCATGCAATATTATAAAGCGGGCAAGATGCTCGGGCAAGAATATCATGTTATAGGAAAGTTGTATCACGCCTGCCCGCGTGCAATGTCCCAGTTTCCTAAGCCCGCTGCCTATGACGAAGCCCGCCGGTTTGGCACATACGTCTGCCGCTACTTTTTGTGCTAATCCCGGCAACGCAAGTGGAGCTATGCGCCGGGCTGTGGATTTAAGGCACGCAGATATGAAACCGGTGGCAGAGTCGTCTTCAAAACTTATTTTTTGAGGTATGTTGATATAAAAGTTTTTTTCATCATTACTCAATATTGCCTTATCGGCAATGGTAGATTGCTTGCCTATGGTAACACTGTACCCGTCAAGGCAATTTATAGTTTGTCCGTCGTAATAACGTAACTTTGCCGAATTGCTGTCGGCAAGCATTTTCTTCAATTTGGTACGGTTGGCGTCTATTATATGTTTTAATTCGGCAACACTTAGTCCGGGCGGTATGCTCAATTCGACAGTACCATCTTTTATTTTTGATCTCACATGTCTCATGCCCCGTCGTACCGAAACAATCAAGTCTCCCAATTCATCGTCGGTAAAGCTATATTTTCCCATGTATAAATTAAGGTTTATTGCCCCCACATTAATTTTTTCCGCAATGTGTCGGCAAAGTTATGGTTCAATGTTTCTATAACTTTTATGAAAATGTCGGATTTGCGTATTGTAATGGCTGTTCCCGATGGCAAAGAATGTACTTCACCGTCGAGGCTCACAATGTATTGGCGGGTACGTGATTCGGTTTCTACTTCTATTACCGAATCGTCGCGCACGATAAGCGGGCGCATAGTCAATGAATGAGCCGAAATAGGTGACAAAGCCAAGACGTGCGCCGTGGGCTCTATAAGCGGTCCTCCGACGCTTAAGTTATAAGCCGTGGAACCGGTAGGGGTGGAAATTATCAATCCGTCACCACGATATGTAGTGAGGTCTATGCCATTGACCCAAGTTCTCATTGCAAGCATTGAGCATGCGTCTTGGCGCAATATGGCCACCTCGTTCAGTGCGAGATAATTGTCAATGTGCACGCCACAATTGTTGCTTATTTCAAGCATGGTCCTGCGTCCTATTTTGTACCGGCCTTCATACAATTCGTCGATTACACGTTCTATTTCAGATACATTTGCCTCGGCAAGGTAGCCTAAGTGTCCTGTATTGATGCCCAGAATAGGTACATTTTTTTTTGCCACCACCCGGGCCGTGCGCAATAATGTACCGTCACCGCCTATGCTTAAGGCCACGTCACCCCACATATCGCAGGCTTGGCGGCACTGTGTACCGGCACAGTCGATTCCCAATTTATCGCGCAAGTATGTATAAAAACCTGTTTCGATATCTACCTCGGCGCCACGCTTGCACAATACTTCCACGAGATGCCTCAATTCACTTGCATATCGTTGTTGGTACTCATTTCCGAAAATTAGTATTTTCATCTGATTTTCCTGTTTTTTTATACTTGCTCCATTTCGCATCTGTGTGTGCGCGAAGTTTTGTGCGTATTGTTGTTATTGCCACACGAAATAGTCTTAAACAAAATTTGAAGAGGCTCTTATCTCATTTCAAGTTATTTTTGCCTATCTTTGCAGCAAAATTTATGCACTTACAAATATACGATATTTTTATTATTTCGTTAAGGGCGTTTTTATAAGAGATTCAGAGAATGACAAATTTAAGCGTTAATATCAACAAAGTTGCAACGTTGCGTAACGCACGTGGAGGAAATATCCCCAATGTGGAGAAGGTGGCTGTGGATTGTGAACGTTTTGGTGCCGATGGCATAACAGTTCATCCGCGCCCCGACGAAAGACACATACGCCGTGCCGACGTATATGCCTTGCGTCCCATAATACGCACAGAATTTAATATAGAAGGCTACCCGTCGGAAGATTTCATAGACTTGTTGCTTAAGGTGAAGCCCGAGCAGGCCACACTTGTTCCCGATGCACCCGACGCACTTACATCGACGGCAGGATGGGTGGTTGCCGACAATCTTGATTTTCTCACCAATGTAGTCGACAGGTTGAAAGAGGCCGGCATACGCACAAGCATATTCGTCGGGACCGACATTGATAATATAAAACTTGCTGCAAAGACAGGTGCCGACCGCATAGAGTTGTATACCGAACCTTATGCCGTTGCTTATCATAAAGACCCGGCAGCAGCCGTGGCTCCGTTTGTAATGGCATCGGAAGCCGCCCACAAAGTCGGGCTTGGCGTAAATGCCGGACATGATTTAAGTCTGGAAAATTTAAGATATTTTTATGAGAACCTGCCTCACCTCAATGAGGTATCGATAGGGCATTCGCTAATATCCGATGCTTTGTATATGGGGTTGGAGAAAACCATAGCTGCTTATAAAAACTGTTTAAGATAAAACCGCACACACAAAAAATCTCTATCAATCATGGCTATTTTTAATTCCATAATGGCTGCCATCTCAATGCAAGCCGACCAATTTGCAAGTACCGATACACTGGGCGCAACAGTGCAGCAAGTTGCCGATGCCGCCACACAAGAAATGTCGGTGTGGGAGCTTACCTTAAAAGGGGGTATAATCATGATACCTCTTGCTATTTTGTCGGTAATAAGCATTTATATTTTAATTGAGCGTTTCCTTGCCATAAATGCGGCTGCCAAGGAAGACAAAACTTTCATGAAGCGCATAAAGGATTATATTCACGAAGGCGAGATAGAGAGTGCAATGAACTTGTGCAAAAAGACCGATACTCCATATTCACGCTTGATAATGAAAGGCATAACACGCATAGGCCGACCCATGAATGATGTTCTTGTGGCAATAGAAAACACCGGGAATATGGAAATTACGGCTCTCGGAAAGGGTTTTAACTGGCTTGCCACAACTGCTGCCGGTGCTCCCATGTTGGGATTCTTGGGGACTGTGACCGGCATGGTGCGTGCATTCTTTGCCCTTGCCAGTGCAGGAAACAATGCCAATATAGCTGTGCTTGCAAGCGGTATATATGAAGCATTGGTTACAACTGTTGCCGGGTTGATTGTAGGTATCATAGCATTGTTTGCCTATAACTTCCTTGTGTCGCGCCTTAACAAGGTGATGAACCAACTTGAAGCCAAGACAATGGAATTCATGGACTTGCTCAACGAGCCGGCTGCAAAATAAATAAAACAGGGAGGGCTACCAATTATGGCACTGAAGCGACAACACGACATGATGTCAATGTTCAGTATGGCGTCAATGACCGATGTCATATTTTTGCTGCTCATATTTTTCATGGTAACGTCAACTTTTGTGTATCCGTCGGCTCTTGAGGTGGATTTGCCTCAGTCGGGACAGCAAACGGCCTTGAAACCGGGCACACGCATATATATAGACAAGGAGCTTGTGATGTATGGCGCTTTTGGCGATGAAGAACCCAAGGTTTTGCCCGACGAGCAGTTGTTGACTTTCTTATTGCTTGCACGGCAAAATAATCCCGAGCAGTTCATAGCCCTGTATGCCGATGCGGCTGTACCTTATGGTAAAATCGTGGAAGTTCTCGACAAGGGTGCGCGCAATAACTTGAAAATAGTGCTTGCAACCACTCCGGCATCTCCTAATTATTCCGTACCGGGAAAGGAAGGAAACAAGAATACGGCGACAGAGCAAGATTAAGATTACACATACATATTGCACTTTAATTGAAAGCATGAATAATCCTGACAAGAATAAAGGACTGGCATTGGCGGCAACAGTGATTTTTCACGTGGCGGTGCTGCTTATTCTTGTGTTGTCTTATTTACATTATAAAGATATTCCTGCCGATGACGACATGGTGAAGCAAGATATAACATTCTTCGGTGGCGAATATGTGATGTTGGGCGGTAATGTGTTGCCGCAATCCGACGATTTGCAGGCGGCATCGTCGGCTCAGGCCGATGAGCAGGCAAACACCGGCGACAATGCCGACGATGCAGGTGTAGAAGGGGAGTCGGCAACTCCTGCATTGTCGACCGATTTGGAATCGCCCATGCAAGTAGACCGCGAAGCCGAGCAAGCCGGTCCCACCGAAGCCGAACTTGCCGAGCAGGAACGCATACGCCGCAGGCAAGAGGCCGAGCGTCGCACCGACAGGCTTGTGCAAGGTGCTTTTAATAATTCGTCAAGGCAGGGGAGTGGCAGTGAAGGACAGCCCGATGGAAACAGCCCCACGGGAGCGCGTTCGGGTTCTCCCGGTGTGTCGGGTCTGTCGGCCGGTTACACGCTTGAGCGGTGGGGAAACCCGAGCAGCCCGGTCACAGGGTCGGTTGTCATACGTGTCCGTGTAAACTCGCGCGGGCAGGTGATCGAAGCCCGTTGCACCGGCGGAAGCGGCACGGCAGCAAGCAACAACGACGTGCGCCACAGTTGCGAACGGGCAGCAATGCAATCGCGTTTCAAGGTACCCACGGGTACCGTCGGTGAAGCGATTGGTTATATTACTTGGAATTTTAGGTGATGTATTTAAATTGCGATGATATAGAGAAATGGGCTGTCGCTAATCCTGATAAGGTACAAGAGCTTGTTACACGTTTTGAACAACTTGACAGTACACTATCATGCGAAGAATTGGCAAAAGCATACGTGGCACAGGCTTATGTGGGCGGAAACGGAGGCTATACCGATATTGATTTTAGCCGAATGGCAATAAATGCCATGATGGACGAGGGAGCCATGGAAGAAGTGTTGCGTCTTGCATGGAACGAAGCATGCCGCAACCCTTTCAATCTTGATGCCCTCGATGCGCTGTTGCGCATTGTACCACAGGAACATGATATATGGAAAGTGGCGGCATGGCGTTTCTCTCGGCTACTTAAAGCCATAGCATCGACAGGCGACGGCACATCGCAGGCGACAGCTTTTTGTGTTATATGTGTCCAAGATGAGTATATGCTCATGCGTAGCGTGCTTGAAATAGAAAATTTCGTCAGTCAGGAGCTTATTATCGATGGCTTGCATTCGTTTGACCGCATATCTGTCGAGCCAAGCAACCTTTATCCGCACCATGAAGTGTTTTTCGACATCACGCCTTTCAACATTACGGCTTTGTAATGTGAGCGTGTGATACCTGTTTTTTTATTTCATGAATACGAAGTAAACGGCCAGCACAAGGCACACAAAGGCTGCAAGATGGTTCCAGTGCAGCGCCTCGCCCTTGAAAAAGATGGTTGTGAAGATGGTAAACACTATCAGTGTTATAACTTCTTGTATCACTTTTAATTGCATCAGCGTGAACGGTCCGCCGTTTTCAACGAATCCTATGCGGTTGGCCGGTACTTGGAACAGGTATTCAAAAAATGCTATTGCCCAACCAAACACCACCACGCCAATCAGTGGCAATTCGGCAAACCAGTTAAACTCTTGTTTCATTTTCAAGTGCCCGTACCAAGCAAATGTCATGAACATGTTGGAAATTACCAGCAAGCCTATTGTGTAGAATGATTTCATTTCTTTTTTTGTTGTTATTTTTATCGGTTATTGTATTATATCGTCGTCGTTTCGGGAGAAATTTCCATGCGTTTCAATATTCTGAATTGCTTGAATATCATTATGGCAGTGATTACGATTGCCAATGCATCGGCCGACGGAAACGCAGCCCACACGCCATCAAGCCCAAAGTGGGGTGGGAGAATGAACAATAGCGGTATCAGGAATATTATTTGACGCGTCAGGCTTAGGAAAATAGATTTTTTTGCCATGCCGAGCGATTGGAAAAAGTTGGTGGATACAACTTGAAATCCCACTCCCCAAAATACCAATGTGGTGATGCTTAGACTTTTGACTATAGCTTTTATTAAATCGCCGTCAACTGTGAATGCCATTGCAATGTATTGCGGGAAGCTGAGTGACAATATCGACCCCAATGTGCACAGCACAGTCGAAGCTCCCACCGCAAGAAAATATGTGCGCCGCAACCGGTTGAATTGCCGTGCCCCATAGTTATATCCCACTATGGGTTGCATGCCTTGGCATATCCCTATTACCACCATCACGAGCAGTTGCGTGTAGGTGGTAAAGATGCCCATCGAGGCCACGGCCGAGTCTCCTCCATGCTTGAAAAGCATGTTGTTGACAATGGCATTGATGGCGCAACCGGCACAGTTGATCAAGAACGGTGCGGCCCCGATTGAAATTATCGACAGCAAGATTGTTTTTTCAAGCCTGTATATGCCTTTTTTGAAATGAATCTCGCTCTTGGCCGACATGAAGTGGAGCATCACGAAAGCCGCCGATACGCCCATGGAAATGTCGGAGGCAATCGCCGCACCTTTTATTCCCCATTTTAGAGCGAAGATGAAGATGGGAGCAAGAATTACATTCAATCCTGCGCCGATTATCATGGTTATCATTGCGCGTGTGGGGTATCCCGATGCCCGCATTATGTTGTTGTAGGAATAGCAAAGGTTCATCATCAGCATTCCGGGCAGAATATACATCATGAAATCGTGCGCGTAGGGCAGTGTCCGCTCGCTGGCTCCGAAAAGGCGCAGAATGTCGTCCATGAAAATTGCGAAAAACGTTATATAGCACGCACCCAGCACCAGTGTCATGATTATGCTGTTACCCAGTATCTTGAAAGCCATCTCCTTGTTGTTTTGCCCAAGCACAATCGACACGCGCGAAGCCGCGCCCACGCCTATGAGCATGCCTATGGCCGAGGTAAGATTCATCACCGGGAATGTTATGGCAAGTCCGGCTATTGCATCGGGACCGACGCCTTGTCCTATGAATATGCGGTCGACAATATTATAAAGAGACATTACTACAATACCGACAATGGCAGGCAGGCTGTATTTCCATAACAGCTTGCCAACCGGCAATTGTTTTAATTCATATAACCTATCGGTATCTTTGGAGCTGTTCATCGTGCAGCGAGAAATTTCCGACTGCAAAGTTACAACAATCTCATTACAATGAGTAATGATGACACATGATAATATTTCACTGCATCATGCCGCACTGTGTTGCCCGAAGTCTCGGAAAAAGTAGTAAAATTCAAGTAACAAAAGATTTTTTATGCCGCATGACGAAAAAATATGTGAAAAGACTTGCCGGTTTCATGTATTATGGTTAACTTTGCACCGCAATTGGGACGATGAGTCTTGGTTGAGAGGATTGTCTTATGGTGTAATGGTAGCACTGCAGTTTTTGGTTCTGCCTGTCGAGGTTCGAATCCTCGTAAGACAACTCACACAGTCGGGAAATCTGCAAAAGCAGGTTTCCCGCTTTGTTTTTGTACCTGCCCCCCTTCTTGTTTTGGGTCAGTCCGAAAACACAGTTGTACAGTTTTTCAGGGACAAACATGACGAATATGGTCTATTTTGCCGTCTTCTATCATTCGCGTTAAACCAAGGAAGCGGCAGCGGAGCTGCCGAACTATGCTTAACCTCGGCGTGGAGCGACCGTCAGGGAGCGAAACCCGAGGACATACAGCCCCACACAAGCACGGCTTCGGAGATGCCGAACAAGAGACAGACGGAGTTAGTGCGGCATCTCCGCAGCCACCACTATATTTGTTCGCAACCGTATTTTCGGAGGGGGTGTATCAAAAATATCATTTCAATGTGGCAGTAGAGACGCAAAATTTTGCGTCTCTACAATCTGGTTGGATAAATTATTGATATTGAATGTTTTATATGTTGTTGCGAACATCGAGACGCGGCACGCCACGTCTCTACTCATGGCAAAATCGCATTTTGATACACCCTCCGTGACATTGGTCGGTTGGCGTTTTTAAGGATCTGTCAGAAAACACAGTTGCGAGCCATAGTTCGGCAGCTGCGAAGCCGCTATCTTGCTTTTAAAAAATATCGGCAAAAACTAAAAAGCGGCATAAAAAGCATTTTTTTAATAAACATTTGCGGTCTAATGACCGTTTTGGGTTAAATTTGCATAAAGCATATAAAGCAGGAATATGATGCCTATGCAATTCAGGACTGCCATAGATATTAAAGAACAATTGTTTCCACCATTGAAACACGATGGTAGTGTGTTGCTTATGGGTTCATGTTTCTCCGACAACATGGGGGTGCGCTTGCAAGGGGCTATGGTCGATGCTGTTATAAATCCTTTTGGTACAACTTATAACCCCATATCGTTGTGTGAGTGTATCGATATTCTTGTTTCGGGTAAGAGTGTGGCTGCCGACGATATGTTTTCGGCAAATGGCTTGTGGAACCATTTCATGTTCCATTCACGGTTTTCAGGTATGAATCGTGAAGCGGCGATGGAGAATATGAATGCAAGCATAATGCGCGGACATGAGCAGCTGGCACGATGTTCGCATCTGTTTGTCACACTTGGCACTTCGTTTGTTTACAGGCTTGCCGAGTCGGGGCTTGTGGTGAACAATTGTCACAAATTGCCATCTGCGAATTTCGTGCGTAGTTTGTGCAGCATCGATGAAATTGTCAAGGCGCTCGACTGCATAGCTGCCCAAGTGCATGGTTTCAATGCCGGAGCAAGCATTATTTTTACAGTAAGTCCTATCAGACATCTTGCCGACGGATTACCGATGAATCACTTGAGCAAAAGCCTGTTGACAGTAGCGGCACATCAAGTGGTATCGTTGCATTCAGCCTATTGCCACTACTTTCCTGCCTATGAGATATTGAATGACGACTTGCGTGATTATCGTTTTTATGCAGCCGATATGGCGCATCCATCCGATGTGGCGGTAAATTATGTGTGGGAATTGTTTAAAACGGCATTTTTCAACGACACGGAACGCCAAAAAGCCGAACAATGCGAACGTCTGTCGAGAATGCTTGCCCACAAGCCGATGAGCAGTAATACCGAAGCCGTAAAACAGTTTGCCGGAAAGGTACGTCAATCATTGGCCGACATGGCACTCCGTTATCCGCATATTACAAAATTGGACTATTTAAAACACTACATAACCTGTAAGGAATTATGAAGTATCCTATTAAAGAAATAGCGTCGATATTGCGCATACCGCAAGACACGCTTAGCGACAAAAGTGCGGAAATCAGTCATTTGTTGACTGATTCGCGTTCTTTGACTTATCCGGCCGAAACATTGTTTTTTGCCATACGGACAAATAACAACGACGGACATTTATATATAGGACAATTATATGAGCGCGGAGTGCGCAATTTTGTGGTCGACAATATTACATGCGTGCCTCCCGAATTGCTCGACGATGCTAATTTCCTTGTTGTGCCCAACTCGCGTGCCGCATTGCAATCGATAGCCACTTATCATCGCCGTCGTTTCGACATACCGGTGATAGCCATTACAGGCAGCAAAGGGAAAACCACAGTCAAGGAATGGTTGTACCAATTGCTCAAGGACGATTTTAACATTGTGCGCAGCCCGCGCAGCTACAATTCGCAGATTGGTGTACCGCTGTCGTTGTGGGAAATCGATGAAAATACCGATCTTGCCATTATTGAGGCCGGAATTTCGATGCCGGGCGAGATGGTAGCGTTGCAATCGATGATACGCCCCACTGTGGGTATAATCACCAACCTCGGGGATGAGCATAACGAAGGTTTCGAGTCGATGCAGCAAAAGATACATGAAAAAACTCAATTGCTCACGGCATGTGATTGCATAATATATTGTGCCGATTACAAGCTGATACGCGAGGCGGTAATGCCTATTCTTGCCATAGCGCAAGAAATCGCTTGGTCGAGCCACGATGCCGATCGTCCTCTTGCCGTCACTTCGATTGTGAAAGGGGAGAAGGGGTCGGATGTCACATATTCGTTCCTTGGCATTGAAAACAAGGTACATGTGCCGTTTACAAAGGATAGCGATATAGAGAATGTGGTCAATTGCATTGCCACTATGATTTATTTGCACGTCAAGCCCGAGGTTATTGCCGAGCGTGTGGCAAAACTTACGCCTGTGGGTACGCGGCTGAATGTCATGGAAGGTATAAACAATTGCCTTGTAATAGTGGATAGCTACACCAGCGACTTTAATTCGCTTGCACCGGCCATCGATTTCATGACGCGCCGTGCAAAACCGGGCATGTCGATGACGGTGATACTGTCGGATGTGCTGCATGAGGCATATAGCCGCGACGAGTTGTATGGCTATGTAGCCGAATTGCTTGAACAGAAACGTGTGAATCGCATTATAGGCATTGGACCCGAAATGTGCCGAAATGCTCGTTACTTTGATGTTAATTCACGCTTTTTTGAATCGACCGCCGATTTCCTGCAAAATGTGTCGCAAAGTGATTTTGAAGACGAGTTGATATTGATAAAAGGTGCGCCTGAATTTGATTTTAAACAGATAGCCGACTTGCTCGAGGCCAAGCAGCACCAGACGGTGCTTGAAGTGAATCTTGACTCGGTGGTGCATAACTACAAGTTTTACCGTTCCAAGTTGAAGCCCGAGACTAAAATAATATGCATGGTCAAAGCTTCGGGTTACGGTGCCGGTTGTTCGTATGCTCTTGCCAAGACGTTGCAAGATGCCGGAGCAAGTTACCTTGCGGTGGCTGTACACGATGAGGGGGTAGACTTGCGCAAGTCGGGAATAACAATGCCTATAATGGTCCTTAACCCGACGGTGGTTAATTACAAAGCTATGTTTTCTTACAGGCTTGAACCCGAAGTGTTCAGCCTTGAAGAATGCCGCAGAATCATAAGGGAGGCTGAGAAATTCGGCATATCGGATTATCCCGTGCATATCAAGCTCGATACCGGGATGCACCGCTTGGGGTTTGTGAAAGAGGAGTTGCCCGAGTTGATAAAAGTGCTGCGAGGCCAAAGTGCGATACGTCCCGTGTCGGTATTTTCACATTTGTGTGTGGCCGACGAGCCGGCGCAAGACGAGTATACGCAGATGCAGTTCGCTTATTTCGATGAATGTTGCGACATGCTGCAAGCTGCATTCCCTCACCGCATAATGCGACATATTCTCAACACGGCGGGAATCTTGCGGTTTCCCGAGCAGCAGCATGACATGGTGCGCCTTGGCATAGGCCTGTATGGTGTGTCGCCAATTGAAGGAAAGACCGACTTGCTGCCTGTGTCGTCGCTTTATTCGGTTATTATTTCCATCAAGGAATGGCCTGCCGGTACAACCATAGGCTACGGCCGTCGCGGAGTACTGAGCCGCAAGTCACGCATAGCAACTATCCCTGTGGGGTATGCCGATGGCATCGACCGCCATTTTGGCAACGGAAACATCAGCATGCTTGTAAATGGCACGTTATGCCCTACGGTGGGCAATATTTGCATGGACTTGTGCATGATAGACGTGACCGATGCCGAATGTTCGGTGGGCGACCAAATCGAAATCTTCGGGCGCCATGTCCCCGTTGGCACTCTTGCCGAAGTGCGCGGCACTATTCCATACGAAGTGTTGACATCTGTTTCCGAACGCGTAAAACGTGTTTATTTCCGTGAATAAATTTCTGTGGTTATGAAAAAAAATTGCATTCTTTTGATATTGATGTTTCAAGTAACAATGTTGCTCGTATCCTGCCGCTCGTCGCAAGATGTTTCGGAATCAGGTGGTACCTTGCAGCCTGCGCTTAGTCATGATGCGGTGACGGCTGTCGGCGGAGGGACAAAATCGCCTGTTGCTATGGTTGCCCCGGTGGTTATTTACAAGACCAAGGGCAATTATAATAATCTTGTGCCGGTCAGACTTGATAATTCGGGTTCCCGCATAGTGTCATATCCCGCTCCAAGCGATTTGATAAGGAACGGTAAATATGCTACTCCGGTAGAACTTGCCGACGGATATTTGTGGGATCGCCGGGGAGTGTCGGCCAATTCGGTATTTACCGACTATACTTATGACGTGTATGCAAGTATGCCTTCGGCTCCATCGGTCGATGAGATACTGAAGCATGTGAAATACCGCAAACCATTTGAGGAGATGTATATTGTCGAAGGTATGCGCAATCCATCGGTAGAGCAACTTAATGAGTTGATAAACAATGGATTCAAAGGATGCAAAGTAGTCATAAAAGCTAAATAATAGCGACAATAAACCAAATGATGCTGCCGGGCAGTGTTCAAAAACATAAAACCGTATAAACGTTAGTAAATCAGCGTTTTATACGGTATTTTTATAGCAGCTGCAGGGGTGACGGTTTCATTTTGTCACACTAAATTACTTTTTTATGCAAAATATCGTTATATTTGCAATGTGTTCGCGTGTGAACGTGATTGTAACAAGCGTGTAAAAGCGTTGTTCTCAAATCATCTAGTCTAAATTTCCCTATGTCGTGAGTAAAGCGGACACATGTGAATGTCGAACCGATACGAACCGACAAACCATCATATTTCCCTTTCGGGAAAATGATGATAAGCATCTGCCTTTCCCGGCAGATGCTTTTTGTGTGGGCTTTCCCGGCACAAAGATAGCTGTGCCCAATCTTTGACGAAAGGGCGCAAAAAGACGAAACGACTTGCCTTTACAGGTAGGAGTTCAAGCCGTTTCGTTATGTTGTTTTGCTTGATAACTGAGGGTGCGCGTGTTTATTTTGCAGTATCGGCTGTTGCTGCGGGAGCTGTTGTCGATGCAGCGGGAGCATCGGGTGTTGCAAACGGTACTTGTTGCTGTTGCGGAACCTCGGTTTGCTCGATTACACGAGATTGACGGCCTTGAACAAGGTCTTGCGGAGCCAAGAATGATGAAATGATGCTAAGTACGCAAATCACAATGGCGAGAGTCCATGTGGCTTTTTCCACGAAGTCGGTGGTTTTGCGGACACCCATTATCTGATTGGAACTTGAGAAGTTAGAAGCCAAACCTCCACCTTTTGATTTCTGGATTAGAACTACACCTATCAGAAGCAGAGAGGCTAATAAAATCAAAATTGTTAAAAAAACGTACATAATTATCGGTTATTAATTTCTTCGTTAAGTATAAGTTTCTGTAAGAAACGGATTTGGTCTGCAAAGTAAATACTTTTTTCCGGAAATTTCAAACTTATGTTTTTAATAATTTCCAAAGCTTTAGCGTATTTGCCCTGTTTGATGAATATTTTGGCAAGGCTTTCGCTCAGCATCGAGTCGTCGCCACTTGTGTCGGGTTCTTTTACGGGTTCGGGCTTGGCCGGTGATGGTGCCGGTGGTGCCGGTTTGGTTTTTGCCAATATATTGTCGAAAACGGTTGCCGCCTGTGCCAAGGGGTCGTCGTCGGGTATTGCTGTGTCTTGCTGCTCGTTGGCCAAGACCTGAGAATAGTCGGGGATAGGATTGAAGATGAGACGGTCAAGCAGTTCTATTTCTTTAGAGTCGTTGTTGCCGTATCGTTCGAGGAATGTGTCGATTGTTGTGTCGGTGTCGGGTGTAGGAGCGGTTTCTTGTGGCGGATAAAAGTTTGAAAATGCGCCGGCGTTTTCACCGACAAGGTTGTAGAGTTCTGTTCGGTCGGGGAATGCAAGAGCAAGGGAAGAAAGTATGCGTTTTTTTTCTTCGGCATCGAGTTCTCCTTTATGCTGTTGCAGGTATAGAATGGAGGGGACTACGAAATAAGGGCAAGTATCGTTGACCGCGTCGATAGTTTCGCGGTTAATCTTGCCGTTGGCTCCATTTTCAACTATTTGCCGTATTTCATCGACCGGTATCATTATGTTAACTCTGTGTGTATGATGGTTTCTTACCAGTTGCCAAACGTGGCATTAAAAATCAAGTTGCACAATTCGTCGCAAATCTCGTCGCATAGGGAGTCTTGCACGTCGATGAGCAATTGGTCGCTTGTAAAGTCACGGTATGCCGAGAAAGTTTGGTCTACGTCCATATCGGGATCTTTTGAGTTGGTATATTTGATTCTCACTGTAATTGTAAGCCGTGTTTTCGAGGCGTAAGCGTCTTCGGTTACAGCCTGCGGCGACAGCGCGTAACCAGTGATTTCGCCTTCAAGCCGCAAGTCGGTGTTGTTGGAATCGACAATGCTCAATCGCGTTTGGCGAGTAATCATGTCTTGCAACTTGTTTTCAAACATCTGTTGCAATGGGGCATATACAAGGGCGGCGCGTATCGGGAAGTTTGACACCGATATGGTCTTGTAAATGCTGTAGTCGAGTATTGCGCCATTAAACGTGTAGTTAATGGAGCATGCCTGTGAGACGACGGCTAATATTAATATGGTTAAAATGCGCTTAATCATGATTGCTTCATTCAAGCCCGTATTCTTTAATTTTCCGGTAAAGGGTGCGTTCGGAGATATGTAGTTCCTCGGCCGTTTTTTTCCTGCGTCCGCAATTTCGTTCAAGCGACTTCTTGATTGTTTCGCGTTCGGTATCTTCAAGGGTGCGTGCTTCGTCTTGATTGTTGTCGTCGGCAACGATTGTGTGGGTTGTTGCGATTTCATCGGCCGGGGTCGATAAGTCATCGTCGGCGAATCCGTCTTCAATGTCAACCACATCTTTTACCGATGTGGCCGAGGATGGCTTGTATTCGGCCGAACCTGCATACCTCACAAGTGAGCGTGAATGAGGATTGTTGGTATTGCCGCCGATTTTGGATATTGAGTCGATGCGGCTGTGAAGTTCCTCTATTTCGTGCTGCATCTTGAATATCAGCTTGAAAAGCATTTCTCGCTCTTGTGTATAGTTGAATACCGGTGCCGATGCAACGGTGGGCTTGTACTCGGTGCTATATTGCGGCAGGTATTTTTTTATGCGGTCGGCATCTACATCGTTACCGGCCTCGAACAGTGATATTTGCTCTATTACATTCTTGAGTTGTCGCACGTTTCCGGGCCAACGGTAATTCATTATCGCTTCACGTGCCGACTCGTCGAATTGCACTGCCGGGGTACCATATTTTTCGGCAAAGTCGTTGGAGAATTTTCTCACGAGCATGAGTACGTCCTTGCCACGTTCGCGCAATGGCGGTATATTGATTTGTACCGTCGAAAGCCTGTAATACAGGTCTTCGCGGAACTTGCCTTCGCTCACGGCCTGCAACATGTTCTTGTTGGTTGCGGCAACCACGCGGATATTGGTCTTCTGCACTTCCGATGAGCCTACTTTTATGTATTCTCCCGATTCGAGGACGCGCAGCAACCGTGCTTGGGTGGTCAATGGCAACTCGGCCACTTCGTCAAGGAAAATGGTGCCTCCGTCGGCTTCTTCAAAATAGCCTTTTCTCGATGAGATGGCTCCTGTGAATGCGCCTTTTTCGTGCCCGAACAGTTCCGAGTCGATGGTGCCTTCGGGAATGGCGCCGCAGTTTACTGCAATGTATTTATTGTGCTTGCGCGAGCTGAAGTCGTGTATGATATTGGGGAAGAATTCTTTTCCGCTTCCGCTTTCACCGATAATCAATACCGACAAGTCGATTGGAGCCACTTGCATGGCGCGGCGTATTGCGCCTATAAGCGAAGGGGCGTTGCCGATAATCGAGTAGCGTTGTTTTACGCGTAGGATCTCGGGTGGAATGTTACTGGTTGCGTTGTCGTTGTTCATTTATACCTCCTCAACGAATATGTTTTTTGTTTCAAAAATTCTCCTAATTGGTCGATGTCGTCATATTTTGCCATCTCTTCGGGCATAATCATGTCGCCTACCGAGATGTGGAATGTTGCGTTTTTCTTGTTGAATACTTCGGCCGGCAACCGCAGTGTGCGCAGTTGCCAACTCACGAGTCCCAAGAAGTTGAACCATGCACTGTTGCCTCCATGGAAATAAATTGGCACAACGGGCACTTGCAGCATCTTGATGATGCGTGTTACCGACGGCTGCCATTTGCGGTCTTCGAGCCGGAAGTGGCGGTTGAGTTTTGATACTGCTCCGGCAGGGAAGAAGCCGAGCGGCTCGCCGTGTTTCACTTGCATTATGGCCTCGCGTATGCCATGTTTTGATACGGCTTGTTTGGCCGGGTCGGTCGATGCAAGTGCGTCGACGGCTATAAAGTTTGGTCGCATGGCTTCGATGTGGTTCAGAATCATGTTTACCATAACTTTATATTGCGGGCGGCGCGAAGCGATCATGTTAATCAAGATTATTCCGTCGAGGGCGCCGTATGCATGATTCGACACGGTGATAAAAGCACCTTGCGGCAAGTGGTCGAGTGCTTGCTCGTTATCGATGCGCAGTTTTATGTTTAGTTCGTTTAGCAGCCGTGTGGTAAATTCCACGCCCGGTGTGTCGCAGTTGCGGGCATGAATATCGTTTACTTTGTCGATAGACAATAAGCGGAACAGCCTGTCAACCAATTTTTTCCGTCCTTTGAAAAATGGAGCCATGCGGCATATTTCTTCATAGTCAAGAACCATTGGTTTGACTTTGGTAGGTGTCTTGTCCATATTTCTGTTTAATATTAAACTTGCCAACGAGTGGCATTAATTGCAAAAATACGAAAATTTCTGCAATTACATGGTATAATAAAATGTGAATGGGTGCTTGCGTTTGAAACTATTTGTCAATTAGTGTGGATATTCTATTTGCAGCACCGGTAAATATGCGTATTTTTGCAATAGTGAAATCGCAAAATTCATACTGATGGAAAAACGAAGGCCTAAAATATTGATTATATACACCGGTGGTACCATCGGAATGATAGAAAATTCTGTGACGCATGTGTTGCAGCCGTTTGATTTCACGCATTTGATAGACAATGTCCCCAAAATAAAGAAACTCGATTACGATATTTCCAACATTCAGTTTAATCCGCCCATCGACAGTGCCAATATGTCGCCAATGCACTGGAGCGACATTGCCTCGGCAATAGAAGACAATTACGATATTTTTGACGGATTTGTGGTGTTGCATGGTACCGATACTATGGCTTTCACGGCTTCGGCCTTGAGTTTCATGCTTGAGAACTTGCATAAACCGGTGATAATAACCGGCTCGCAGTTGCCGATAGGAGAGGTGCGAACCGATGGCGAAGAGAACTTGATTACTGCTCTGCAAGTGGCTGCGGCCCGGGACAAGGATGGGGAGTCGATGGTGAGGGAAGTCGCCATCCTTTTTGAAAATTACTTGTGGCGCGGAAATCGCAGTACCAAGATGAGCGCCGACAATTTCAATGCGTTCAAAAGCAATAATTATCCGGCATTGGCAAAGATTGGACTCGGAATACACTTTAACGAGGAGGCTCTGTACAGAGTGCCGTCGCGGCGTCCGTTGAAGGTTCGATACAACATGGATACGAATGTGATGTTCATCGACTTGAATCCCGGGATGAAAGAAAGCACATTGCGGCATCTGCTCAATACTCCCGATATAAAAGGGATTGTGCTGAAGACATTCGGTGCCGGAAACAGTCCCGACGATGCTTGGTTCATCAATGCCATCCACGAGGCGGTGGAGCGTGGAATCGTGATACTGAATGTGACGCAGTGTGTGAATGGCGGTGTGCACACCACGCTTTATGACACGGGCAACCGCTTGTCGCGTGCGGGCGTACTGAGCGGGCATGACATTACGAGCGAAGCTGCCATTACCAAGATGATGTATCTGTTTGGGATGGGCTTGCCGCCTGCGACGGTGAAAAAGTATCTAAGTTACTCGTTGTGCGGCGAGGTTTCATTGTAGGATAGTCAGGCTGATATTTAGTATCGGGCATATTCCCGGTACCTGAACGAGTTGTATCCATCCCACAGTATTAAATTCCCGTTATGGAAGTAAAAGTAGTAGGATTCAGCTCCCCCGTTGTAATAATATATATCTATAAAATCGGGGCCTCCCGACCAACTGAAGTCATCCACGTAATTGCGTCCCCATTCGTCAAACCAGTCGAGCGAGCCATATCCGTCGGCTCCGAATGTGTACACTTCGGCATAAGCCGGGTCGATGGGACCGAGTTCATCGGCGATAAGAATCCACCGTCCCCATAAAGGGTCTTGGTAATAATGGTGTTCTTCGACGCACGATACATTTATGACAGCCATTACCGTCAGTATGGATAATAATATGTAGGTCTTGATTTTTCTCATTGTTGCGTTGCAATATGTTGTTTAATTGTGCAAATATAAGTCTTTTGTACTTAAAAAGATGTGTGTGCGCATAAAAATTATTGCCATTGGTCGATGCGGCTTTTTATGCGATGCCTGAATACTGCCGTTTGGCTGATGCCACGCATGGCGAGATATGCCACGAATGCGAGCCACAACTTGTCATTGCCCATGCTTGCCGGCATTATGAAATATAACGCAAAGAAAGTGGCGCATGAGATTACTATGGTCACAAGCATTTCGCGTGTGGCTGTGAGTCCTATGTATACGCCGTCCCATACGAATCCGGCCATTCCGGCAGCCGGAATGGCCACGCACCACCATCGGTAATCGAGGGCTTCGGCTATGACTGTCGCATTATCGGTGATGAAGCCGAAGATGTGCTTGGCTCCAATGGCGTATGCTATCGTGAAGGTTGCCGCAACGGCAACCCCCCAACCGAAAATATGCTTTATGCTGCTGCCAAGGTTATGCTTGTCGCGGGCTCCAGAGTAGCGTCCGGCCAATGCTTCGCCTGAAAAAGCGAAGCCGTCCATGAAATAGGAATACAGTGTGAAAAGTTGCATTATCAGCGCATTGACGGCGAGTGTGACATCGCCGCTGCGGGCTCCCACCGACACGAAAAACAGGTTTACGAGCATAAGGCACGCACTGCGCAGGAATATGTCGCCATTGATGCTGAAGAAGCGTTTTATTTCCTTCGGGACAAAAACGCGCTTCCGGTCAAGCAGGCCGGTCAGACGCTTGTGGCGGTGGAGTATTATTCCTATGCCGTAGGCCATTCCGGCATATTCGGCTATTACTGTTCCCGTAGCGATACCGGCAAATCCCATGTCGAGCAGGAAAACGGCGGCGAGGCTGGTGCATATATTGGCGATATTAATGCCAATGGCCATGAACATCGGCGTGCGCGAATCTTGCATGCCGATGAACCATCCTTTAAGTGCCATGTCGATTAACATTGCCGGTGCTCCCCACACACAGATATTGAAATAAGTGCGGGCAAGTTGGGCAACTTCGTCCGATGGGTTGACTGCCCGTAACATTATCCACCGCAACGGTATTTGCAGCAATAGTATTGCCGCGGCTATGATTGCCGCCAAAGCTGTTGCCCGGGCAAGTATGGATGCTTGGGCCTCTGCATCGTTGCGTCCGAAGGCTTGAGCCGTCATTCCGGCCGTTCCCATCCTCAGGAAGCCGAAGTTCCAGTAAATAAGGTTGAACATCATGGCTCCGACGGCTATGGCTCCGATGTATTCGGTGCGTCCAAGGTGGCCTGCAATGGTAATGTCGATGAGGCCAAGCAACGGCACTGTGATATTTGTCACTATCGACGGCAATGCGATGGCAAGTATGCGGCGATTCATTGTCATGGTGTTGGGGAAAGGCATGTAATTATTTTGCCGTGAGAGTGTCGTAAATGAGTTGCCTGTATCTGTCTGATACGGGGATTGCATGTTTCGTGCCGCGCAACTTCAATTCATAGCAGTCGCATCCCAAGCTTTGTACGTGTGTTATGCGGTCGGTGTTCACAATGTAATCTTTGTGGCAACGCATTACTTGGTGGTGGTTTCCAAAGCAGCTGTGCAGCAATTCGTTTATGTTCCCTTCTATTGTCAGGCGGCAGGTTTTGATTCCCGGTTTGTAAACGATTGTTACATGCCGCGTGTCGGTTTTCCGGGCATATATCATGTCACATACGGCAATTTCCACATCGTTGCCATCTTCTCCTGAATCGATTTTTACAATCTGGTTCATGATTATGAGTCCGGTTTTGTTGCCCTTGTCTGCGTGTCGGCGGGCTATGCCTTCGTTGATTAATTCACATTCTTGGTCTATTTCGGTTCTCCTCCGGCGTTGTTCGCTGCTGCGTGCGAACGAGGCCGATGTGGCTGTGGCTATTGCGGCCAGTAAAAAATTAGATATGGCAATCTGTGCAGGCGATGTGGTGTCGCCGTATTCAAGCGTGAATATGCCTTCGGCGCAAGTTGCGTCGATGCAGGAAAGTGCAGTCCCTGTCAATGCTATGGAAAGCACAGTATTTAGAATGCCTTGCCATGCTTTTATGTTCTGCATTGAAAATCCGGTTGTTATATAACATATAGTGTCGGCTGCCAGTTGTGCGGCAAATGTAGCGACAACGTATGCAACGGCGACTGCAAGCGTTATGCGTTCATCGGCGTTGGGCATGGCTGAGTTCTTTATGATAATGAGAATGACAGCGACAATGATTGCCGAAATCGAGGCATATCCCATTCGCGACTTTAGTTCGGCGCGTAAAATGGAGCAACGTTTTTTGATGTTTGCCATGACACATAAATTGATTCAGAGCGCAAAATTACGAAATCTGTTGCGATTGGGAGCCAATATGAGTGGTGCAAAATCCTGTCACATCAATCGGATTGCTGTATTATTGGTGTTTTCCCTCGGCATATCCCCATTCAATAATAATGACACTTTTCCCCGAGTGGGAATACCAACCTTTGCGTTAATCTGCCTAAATATAGCGGTTGTTCCATATAATTTACGTAAATTTGTCATTCTATTATCCCTTTTTATATGGAACAGAAACGTCTTTTTTTGCTTGATGCTTATGCTTTGATATTCAGGGCTTATTACGCTTTGGCACAGTCACCACGCATTGCCTCCAATGGGATGAATACATCGGCAATATTCGGCTTTGTAAATACACTTCAAGAGGTATTGACAAAGGAGAATCCCACGCACATTGCCGTGTGTTTCGACCCTCCCGGGCCGACTTTCCGCCATGAGGCATACGAAGGGTACAAGGCCGAGCGTGAGGCGACCCCCGAAGATATAAAGGCGGCAGTGCCTTACATCAAAGAGATTTTGCGCGGTTACCGCATTCCGGTCATAGAGGTGCCGGGTTATGAGGCCGACGATGTGATAGGCACTCTTGCCAAGAAAGCCGGCAAGCATGGTTTTGTTACATATATGATGACACCCGACAAGGATTTTGGCCAGCTTGTCGATGACAATACGTTTATTTTCAAACCCGGTTGGAGGGGGGGCGACTTCGAGGTGCGCGGCGTGAAGGAGATTTGTGCCAAGTATGAGCTTGAACGCCCCGGGCAGGTAATCGACATTCTTGCCCTTATGGGCGACAAGGTCGACAACATTCCCGGGTGCCCGGGCGTTGGGCAGGTGACTGCAATTAAGCTGATAAAGCAATTCGGGTCGGTCGAGGGGGTAATCGAGAATACCGCACAATTGAAGGGTGCATTGAAGACCAAGGTCGAGGCCAACGTGGAGCAAATAAAATTCTCTAAGTTCCTTGCGACAATAAAGACCGATGCGCCTGTCGACTTTGACGAAGATGCATTGAAGCGGAGGGATATAGATGCCGATGCGTTGCGTGTAGTTTTCGAGAAACTCGAGTTCAAGACGTTCATATCGAGAATAATTGGCAGGGACGAACCTCAAAAGGCAGCCGCACAACAACCCGTAAAATCACAAGCGGCGCAAAGGTCGCTTTTCGATATCGATGACGACGGAAATATTTCACAGCCGGCGGTGACTGCCGTAGATTACAGCATCGCTACCGATGCTGCCAAGGTCGTGGCAATGGTGCCACGCGGTGGTGAAATAGGACTTGCCGTAATGCCATCGGGGGAAGAACCCATGCGTTCTCGAATTATGGGGGTGGCAATAGCCGTTGACGTAGGGAAAACTGTGTACATACCTGTTGTTGCCGATTCGGTGGAACCTGTTGCAAATGCCCTGCGCGATGTGTTTGCAAAAGCCGGTTGTGTGGTGAGCGGCGACGTGAAGCGCGACATGATTATGCTTGAAAGTATTGGTGTGGATATTCCCTCGGGGAAATATTACGATACGTCGGTGGCGCATTACCTGTTGCAACCCGAAACTTCCAACCATTCCATTGCGCGGCTTGCCGAGACTATGCTTGGCTGCGAGACTGTGACGTTAGAATCGTTGACAGGACCCAAAGGGAAAAATTACCGCGATGTGTCGCAACTCACGGCATCGGAATTGTGCAATTATGTTTGCCAAAATGCCGACTACGCTCTGCGGCTCAAGCCGATGCTGCATTCCAAGATAGAACAATTGGAAATGCAGCGGTTGCTTTGTGATATGGAATTCCCTCTCATCGAGGTTCTTGCAAGTATGGAAATGGCAGGCGTGAGGGTGGATGTGAAAGCTTTGAATGAATATTCACGTCAATTGACACAGAAGGTCGATCTTCTTGAAGCCGAATGTGTGGAATTGGCCGGTGTGCAATTCAATACAAGTTCTCCTGCGCAAGTGGGTGAAGTGATATTCGACAAACTTGGACTTGACCCGAAGGCAAAAAAAACTCGTAAAGGTCAATATTCCACCACCGAAGAGGTGCTTGTGAAATTAAAAGACCGTCACCCCATAGTGGGCAAGATTCTTGAGTTGCGTGGCATCAGGAAGTTGCTGTCGACATACGTAAATGCCTTGCCGCAGCTGATAAATCCGCGCACGGGACGCATTCACACTACCTATAACCAGACGGTGACGGCTACCGGGCGATTGTCGTCGACAAATCCTAACATCCAGAATATACCTGTACGCAATGACGAGGGACGTGAAATTCGCCGTGCATTCATTCCGGCTCAGGGCAACGTGTTCTTTTCGGCCGACTATTCGCAAATAGAATTGAGGCTTGTGGCCGATATGAGTGGGGACGAAACCATGGTGAATGCCTTTCTTGCCAATGAGGATATTCATGCGTTGACGGCTGCTAAGATTTATCACGAACCTATAGAAAAAGTCACTTCCGAACAACGCCGCAAGGCCAAGACGGCAAATTTCGGCATTCTTTATGGTATTTCGGCATTCGGGCTGTCGGAACGGCTTGAAATTCCGCGGGCCGAGGCATCTATGCTTATAGACGGCTATTTTGCATCATTCCCGGGTGTGCGTCGGTATATCGACGAAAGCATTGCCCATGCTCACGAAATGGGCTATGTGACTACGCTTTACGGCCGTCGCCGGGTGCTGCCCGACATAAATTCGCGCAATGGAAACTTGCGTAATTTCTCGGAACGGAATGCAATAAATGCTCCTATTCAAGGAACTGCCGCCGATATAATAAAGATTGCCATGATTCGCATTTACCGTCGCTTCAAAGAGGAGGGTTTGCAATCAAAGATGATAATGCAGGTACACGACGAATTGAACTTCGACGTCATTCCCGCCGAGCTTGACCGCGTGCGCGAAATCGTAAAGACGGAGATGGAGGGTGCCTATCACGGCCGTGTCCCCCTCACCGCATCATGCGGTGCCGCAGGCAACTGGCTCGATGCCCACTGATGCCGGCGCATCTTCAGACGTGTCGAGTGCATCGGCATGATTTAGGTGTCGATGCCGCATATTGATGCTCGTAATAGTGCATAAGGTGTTAAATATCAATAGTCTATCTAATTCGATTGTAGAGACGCAAAATTTTGCGTCTCTACTGTCACATTGAAATGATAATTTTGATGCACCCTCCACGTGCGCAATGCTATGGAAAGTTTGTAGCTCTGTAATGTATCTCTATGGATGTGATGAGTTCTAATAGTGTTTTTTTTGTAAATCTGTATACTGTTAACATAAATTAGCTATTGGGGGGGGGAGGGTAATTATAATATTTATTTGTTCCTTTATTGAAAAATATTACAATTGTTTGGATTATGAAAATAAGGAACAAATTAGCTGCGGCTTTGTTTGCCGTGGGGGCTGTATTTTATGCGCAAGCACAAGATGCGAGTGAGGTATGGTATATAGAGACAGATACACAGGAGAGTGTTCCTATGTATGATGTGAGTTTTTTGCTTGCTGCTGATGATAACATTTATTTTTCAATTGTAGCAAAAGATAATCATGTATATGACAATATCACGCGCGCAACTTTTTCCAAGCACTCAGAGAGTGGTGGCGTAGGTAATGTTGAGGCTTGTGATAGGTTGGCCGTTTATCCTACTGTGGTAAATCGTATGCTTAATATATCTGGCTGTAAGCAGGATACAAAGGTGGCGGTTATTTCTCTTGCCGGTGAAGTGTGCCTTGAGGCTGTTGCTTCCGACGATAATACCGCACTTGATGTAAGTGGACTTGTCTCCGGTGCCTATATCTTGAAAGTGGGAGACCAATCGGTGAAATTTATTAAACGCTAACCCAATCTAAATTTATCATTTACAAATTTCGATTTTACTATGAAGAAATATATTACGCTTCTTGCTGTGACATTATTGTTTTCGAGCATATCGGCAATGGCACAGTTTTATGTTAAAAAAACAAATGGGGATATAATAGAGGTTGATGGGAAAATGCTGTTTTCTAAAGATGAAACTACTGGAGATTATGCCATAGGTGACAGGTATTCGGCTGAGAACAGTAT
This sequence comes from uncultured Muribaculaceae bacterium, assembly GCA_944321865.1. Taxonomy (GTDB): domain Bacteria; phylum Bacteroidota; class Bacteroidia; order Bacteroidales; family Muribaculaceae; genus Avimuribaculum. The sequence goes on along the minus strand of CALUMZ010000012.1, from coordinate 4,113 downwards.
CTCCGAAGTGTCGGAAATATATCGTATGCCATCAGTGTTCAGGATATATTCCCAGTTGTATGATTTGGGCAAGGATGGTGTGTATGTGCATCCCTACGATCATTATCGTGTGGATTATGATGATCCAAATTGCATTAACGAATATGGCAATGTGGCCGACCCTGACGACCCGTTTTGGCCTAACGCTCGCATTGTTGAAAGCGCGCCGGGTGAAACAGTAATGATACTGGTAGATTTTGATCTTGGCTATGATTCTCCGTTCAATCATGATTATGATCCTAGCGGATTTATATCGGTAAAAGGGCTGAATTCCGATCTTGAGTTTTCGGGAAATGAATATAATGTGGTATGGACATACAGAGAAGACGTTGATTTATATGCTTGGGGACTTGTAATGCCCAAGGAGGCCGTGTTGGTAGAGGCAAAGACTTCGATGTTGACCACGTATGAGGGAGAAGAATTTGTTGATACTTATGACGGATTTTATATCCACTGGGGAGCAGAGTATGCCGGCACTGTGGTTTCTACTGCGACGGCAGATGTCGATTTTGAATTGAAGAGTAATACATTGTTCGACATTAAGTCAAAGACCGACAGGGTTCCCGGCTATACCTACGATAACCGTGGTGTATATGTTTTCGATAATGGGAAAATTTCATACGACTTGGAATCTTGCCGTGCTGTTGACGGGCGCGACCGCGACGGCATAGCAATACAGGGCGACTATGACCCGGGAGCTTGGGTGATGACTGCATTGGATCCCGCCCAAGGCGGCCTTGATGATACATACAGGTATTTTTTCACCATCAAGAAGTCGGCGGGGATAGCAAGATATGCTGCCGCTTCTAATGAGAATGGCAACAGATTCTTGATAGAACTTACCACCAACGAGGGAGACAAGGAATATTGGTATTATGACGCACCTGTCGGGCAACGGTCGTTAAGCAAGGTGCTTGTCGACAACACTGCGAAAGGAATCGATGAGGAAGGTGCCGACATGCTCGTATCTTCAGCGGAAGGTGGCGTGTTGTTCCGTTATTCTTATGCCGATGGCAAGCCTGTGTTTGCGTTCCCGGGAGCCGAAGCCGGCACTTACACCGATAGCGAGGGTGATGGTGGCGAGCTTGTGCTCGACGGTCTGGGCAACGGAACGTATGACGGCGTGGCCGGAACGTATGTGATTGACGAGACGGGCATGAATGTAACATTCTCCTACAGTGACGGTGGCGATGAGGTTAAATTCATTATTTACAAGAATGAAGGAACCTATTCAAAGCAGGAGGCCGCCGGAGAGGTGTCATTGGCAGGCACATACACAACAGATGACAGTTATTCGTATGTGATGCGTGTGACAATCAATGAAGATGCAAGCAAGGCCGATTTCTATTTTGAAAACAATGGCACGGTGTATCACGATGAACACGGGGTTAATTGCGTGTATGATGCCGGTTCCAAGAAACTCACTTTGTCGGGATTCGTGATGGGAAATCCCGATAATTGGGCAAACACGAGTCTTAGGACTGTTGACTTTACGGTTTCTGATGATGGAACTTACATGACTTGCATTACTGATAGAATCAAGCAGCCAAATCAGAGTCCGTCAACGAATGTAAACGTGTCTGGAACTGTTCTTAACAAGGAGTAGCTTCGTAAATGATAGATAAAAAAGGTGCGCCGTATTTGCTATACGATGCACCTTTTTTATTGTTGCGGTTAGGGGTGAAGGTAAAGAATGTCAAAGTCGGCAACTAACTATGGTTTCACCGAATGGGTGTGACTGTTTTAAATCTCCAATCCTATTTTGAACGTGATGGCATCTATAATTTCCCATGTGTGCCATGGCTTGATGGCTTTAAAGTCATACCAATAAATCTTGGTATGTTGCAGATTGTAGCCGATTGTCACGTTCATTGCAAATTCTTTGAAAACGAAGAAACTGACACCGATAGTGGGATTGAAATATACGCCTTTGCCTTTGTAGGGTGAATAACCTGCTTTTGCTCCGATAAACGGGGTTACATTGCCTTTGAGAAAGTACCCTCGCATGTCGGCAAATATGGGCATGAATGTTGCTTCCCATTTGGTGTGATACTCCACACCTATACCTGCCCCAAGGAAGAAGTACGGACTGAATTGGTAGCCATGACTTGTGGAAATGGAGAATATGTTGTCTCCAAAGTCTCGTATGCCTATTCCGCCTCCCACATCGAAGAAACCTTTGTAACCTGCATGTCTTTTGGGCTTGTTGTTAATAACTATTGGTTCTTCCTTGGTGATTTTGGCTACATCGGTTATTTCATATACGAAAAGTGAGCCATCGTTTGTCTGTATCTTCAGAGACTGATTGGGGATTTTTTCATGTGGGCATGATTTATGGCCATTCAATCTCGCAAATGGCAGTTAATGAAAATAAATAGGTGTGGAGATTGTATTTGCTTTATCAATTAGTTCAGGTCTTGGCGTACCTATTCAACTTGATAAAGCAACAGCCCCACACCGTATAATTGCTTTAGCCGGCCATGCGTAGGCCGACAGGGTATAAGCAACCACGATGCAGGTGCTATTGCCAATCATCTTCGTTGAATTTTGCAAACCGCCAAGTTTGAACTAAGAAGATAATTTCAATAACACCTTGTATGAATTATGTATATGGTTCCGGTTGCATTATGGCTCTCCATAATTAGCCGGAAACTATTGCCAAAGGTACGATAAATTGTCAAAAAATCAAATTACTATGCCGCATGATTCTTTCTCGTTTTGTTTTTTTATCAAGGTTTCGGCAATCAGCCAGTCAAGCGGAGTGTCGAGGTCGATGGAGCGTGCCCGGTCCATCACATAGCAGCGGCGACGGCTGAATTCGCTGAGTCGTTGCCGGCGCAGCGATGCCACATTTATCACATATATGGCACCGTTGTATTCCCACACCGGTGGTGCGTCTTGTCGCCGGGTGTAATGGCCGTCCCCTTTGGATATGTGCAAGAATCCGTTGTCATCGACTTCGTATGCATTATAATAAGGATTGGTAGCGGCTTCTTTTACCGATACCACCATGTCTATGTCGGGGGCATAGAGTTCCATGGCTCCGCGCACGTCGTCGGCTGTACGCAATGGCGATGTCGGTTGCAGCAATACTATTGTGTCGTATGCTTTGCCATTGGTCTTGTAAAAATCGAGGGCATGCAGCAGCACCTCGTATGTTCCGCATGTGTCAGTGGCCAATTCTGCAGGACGCAAGAAAGGCACATCTATCCCTTCGGCTTTGGCGACCGATGCTATTTCGGGGGCATCGGTCGAGATGCAGATGTCCGACGGGTTGCATGCTACTTGTCGTGCCACATCGATTGAGTATGCTATAAGCGGCCGGCCGGCCAACAGTTTGATATTTTTACCGGGAATTCCTTTGCTGCCTCCTCGTGCAGGTATTATGTATAATATATTGCTCATTTTACTCGTTTTTTTGTAAAAGTAGCAATAATTATGGAAATAAACGAAGCAAGCGAAAAATTCCGCGGAGATGAGATTGCCCCTATGCACACGGCCGAACACATATTGAACGGAACGATGGTTAAGATGTTTGGTTGCGGGCGGGCTGTGTCGTCGCATATCGAACGTAAAAAGTCGAAATGTGATTATGTTTTGCCACGTCAACTCACAGCCGATGAGGTGAGAATGGTCGAGAAACGTGTGAATGCCGTGATTGAGGCCGATATGCCGGTAACTTTTGAATTTTCCGAAGTAGGATTGTTGCAAGAGGGCCGTTTCGATTTGTCACGCCTGCCCGAAGATGCAACGCAGACGGTGCGAATTGTCCATATTGGTGATTATGATGAATGTTTGTGCGTTGGTGCGCATGTTGGACATACTGCCGAAATTGGGCATTTCCGCATTAGTAGTACTCGATACGAAAATGGGGTGCAGCGTATAGTTTACCGTCTCGATTGCTTTGACAAATAAAAAAATAGGTTTGCAATGTTAATTAATGCAAATGAGAAACGAGCGGTTTGAATCTTAAAACGGGCGGACATGTTTTGTATTTATGTTTTGCGGCAGTTTTTTGCGAAAAAAGTTTGCGTGGTATTTGTTTGTGTGACAGGTGATTGGTTAAGAGGTGTA
>CALUMZ010000011.1 GCA_944321865.1 uncultured Muribaculaceae bacterium | reverse complement strand
GTTCGGCTACGCCTCACGCAGCGGTTATGCACATTGGACGGCTCTGCCGCCCGCACACAATTTTGATACATCCTCTAATAGGTCTAATAAGTCTAATTTTGTAATTGCTAAATTATGCCTTTGGCGGCGAGCAGGGTGGCCATTTGCTGTTGCATTTCGCGGGCTTTGGCGGCTGCCACGGTGGCGAAGTCCCGGCCATTGGAGGCATGGATGATGCCGCGCGAGGAGTTGACGATGAGGCCGCACTCGTCGGTCATGCCGTAGCGTGCCACTTCTTCGAGGCTGCCGCCTTGTGCGCCCACGCCGGGTACGAGCAGGAAGTGGCGCGGCAAGATGCGGCGCACGTCCTCGAACATGCGGCCTTGTGTGGCTCCGACGACAAACATCATGTTGCCCTCGTTGCCCCACGACGAGGCCTTGGTCATTACTTCTTCAAACAGGTAGCGGCCGCCCTCGGCGGTGCGCAGCATCTGGAAGTCGTGTGAACCTTGGTTGGAGGTAAGCCCGAGCACTATCACCCACTTGCCGTCGAAGCCGATGAAGGGCGTTACACTGTCTTCGCCCATGTAGGGTGCCACGGTGACGGCATCCACGCCCAATTGCTCGAAGAAGCTGCGGGCATACATGCGTGATGTGTTGCCTATGTCGCCGCGTTTGGCATCGGCTATTACCAGCAGGTCGGGATAGTTGTCGTTGATGTATGCTACGGTTTGCTCAAACATTTCATAGCCGCGTGTGCCAAGCACTTCGTAGAATGCGAGGTTAGGCTTGTAAGCTATGGCATATTCTGCAGTGGCGTCGATGATTTGCTTGTTAAACTCAAGCAGGTTGCCGTCGAGGTGTGCCGGCATCTTTGCAGTGTCGGGGTCGAGACCCACGCACAGGAACGAGCGTTTGCGTCGTATGCTGTCGATAAGTTGTTGTCTGTTCATTTCTGTTTAGTATTGTTGTTATTTTTCAAATAAATATCCGTTGATTTCGCTTATTATAATGCTGTCGTTGCTGCCGACCTCGCCCGTCAGTCCGGTAAGGACAAACTTGAACCCTTCGCGATTTTGGCGCAATTCGGTGTATGGTGTGCCGCTATTATCGTCGTTGAGTTTGCGCATTGTCGGGTAATCGATGTATATGGTGTCTTTTCCGTTCAGTGCCACAGGCAATTGCTCGTCGACGTGGAATGACATGGACGAGTCTCCGTAGCCATGCAACCTGACTTCGGTAATGCGTCGGGCTTCGGTGGGAATGTCGATGCCGTCGTACAAAGTTGCATAGTAGGAGTAATACCCCAAAGTGTCTACGCTCACATCGTAGTCATACGTCTTGTAGCTGTAAAAATATATACTGCCGGCCACAAGGTCGGAGTAGTCGTCCGAGTCATACGTTTCGCTTATGTACATCAGCTTGTCGTTGATGCGTTGCCCTTCCTCTTCAGGCAGGGTGTTGTTAATCCAGTTGTCATATTGCTCGTCGGAGAGGGGAGGAGTGTCGGTGCAAGTTTGCTTCATTGCCGTTTCCACTTCGCTCCGCAAGGCATGGAGCGTGATGCCGGTGAAATTGTACCGGGGTATAACCGATACTATCAGGAACACCGCTGCAAATGATGCCGGAATCCAGCTGATGCGGCGGGCGCGCGTCAGCAACAGTGCGATGCACACGCCGTAGCACCACAGGTTGAATGCCGCAAGGTATAGCCGCATGACGGTGATGCCGTAGTCGTCAATGCGGCGGACGATGCCTATCGTCATCAGTGCCAACAGAGGCAATATGAGCAGTGGCAGCCACCGTGCCAGCAGTTCGTATGTCTTGTTCTTTACCGGGAATTGGCGCAACGGGTACAGTCCGGCCTCGACGATGACGCAGCAAGCCATCAGTGCCGTCACGAGCCACGAAACCCACCCGTTGGGCAATTGCCATGTGGCAAGTATGCGCCCGGCATAGACGTATAGCACTACCATGTAGGCCACCGTTAGTGGAATGAACACGTAGCGAATGACGATATTGAGGAAATCGTTGGAGCGCGGCAGCGTGTCGTGCTTGGCATTGCCGCTGGGAATCAGCCCGATGAAAAACAGGTTGGTCAGTCCCACGCAAAATATTATGTATATGTCGAAGTATGTCTCAAACTGTATGTCAATGCTGAAAAGCACTTGTAATGATAACAGCAGCAGGCATACTCCCATCTCCAATAGCAATCCGGTGGCGGCAGCTTTTAAGTATGCAATGACGCACCGTGCGGCAAAGTTCCAGCATGGCACATCGTTGCGCTCCTTGAAGAACGGCACGACAAACACGGCCACCACGATGGCCGTCACCGCTGCCACGTGGGCAATGCCGATGGATAAAGACATATCATTTGTCACGTACAGGAACACTGCATCGGCGAGCAGCAGCAGTTGACCTGTGGCGTGCGTGGCAATGCGCCGGGTGCGTCCCGACATCTCCTCGCTCCACAGCTTCAGCAGCAGCGACACCGGCACTCCCACCGAGAAGTAGTAGGTGAGTGCAGCCGTCAACCGGCCGTAGTCGGCATCGTCCGAATGGTTGAGGTATATGCACCATGCCGTCAAGGCCACGGTGAAAGCCACAGCGGCAGGGAAGCGTTGTGTGCACTGCCTTATTGCTGCGGCCAATCCGGCCATCCACCGGGTGACAAAATTGTTGCTGTTCATTGTGTGGAGGGAAAAAGGGTGGATATTTATATTTCGCTTTCCTTGAGTTTTTCGGCATTCTCGGCCACGATGAGGTGGTCGATGCAGTCTTGTATGTCGCCGTCCATGAATGCCGCAAGGTTATAGATGGTGTACCCGATGCGGTGGTCGGTGATGCGCCCCTGCGGATAGTTGTAGGTGCGTATCTTTGCCGAGCGGTCGCCGGTTGAAACGAGTGTCTTGCGGCGCGAAGCTATGTCGTCGATATACTTTTGGTGTTCCTTGTCGTAGATGAACGAGCGCAGGCGCGTCAGTGCGCGTTCCTTGTTCTTTGGCTGGTCGCGCGTCTCGGTGCACTCTATGAGTATCTCCTCGGTCTCGCCCGTGTTGGGATTCTTCCACATGTAGCGCAGACGCACGCCCGATTCCACCTTGTTCACGTTCTGCCCGCCGGCACCGCCGCTGCGGAAGGTGTCCCACTTGATTTCGCCCTCGTTGATTTCTACGTCAAACGGTTCGGCCTCGGGCAGCACGGCTACCGATGCTGCCGACGTGTGCACGCGGCCCTGGGTCTCGGTGGCGGGAACGCGCTGCACGCGGTGCACCCCCGACTCGTATTTGAGTGTGCCATACACATTGTCGCCGCTCACCGTGAATATTATTTCCTTGTAGCCTCCGGCGGCACCCTCGCTGGTGCTCGACACTTCCACGCGCCAACCTTTCGACTCGCAATACTTGGCATACATGCGGAACAGGTCGCCGGCAAACAGTGCCGCCTCGTCGCCGCCAGTGCCGCCGCGTATTTCCACTATGGCATTGCGGCCGTCTTCGGGGTCTTCGGGAATGAGCAGCAGTTTTATCTCCTCTTCCATGTGGGGCAACTCGGCCGTGGCGGCATCAAGCTCCTCACGAGCCATTTGGCGCAATTCCTCGTCGTTTTCGGTTTCGAGCAGTTGCTTGGCTCCGTCGATGTCGGCAAGCAGCTTGCGGTAACGGGCGGTGGACGCAAGCAGCCGTTCAAGGTCTTTATACTCCTTGCTCAGTTTCACATATCGCTTCTTGTCGGCAATGACTGCCGGGTCGGTTATCAGCGTTCCAATTTCCTCAAAGCGGGCATCAAGTCCGTCAAGGCGTTGCAACAGTGGTGTGGTTGCCATAAAAATAAAATTCGGTGTGTTTACTTGTTTTTCTTACAAAGTTACATTAAATTTGGATAAGTATAAACCCGACATAAAAAAGAATTGTTATGCAGACCGAAATAAAACAACTGTTTGAGACGCGCACCAGTGTGCGACGCTATGAATATGATGCCATACCCGACGAGGCAATGGAGACGATATATGCCGCTATTCGCAACTCGCCGACGAGCTACAACGGGCAGCAACTGTCGGTAATCGACATTGCCGACCAAGATGTGAAGTTGAAATTGTATGAAATCACTGGGCAGAAGCAAATCAAGACGTGCAACCGCTTCCTTGTCTTTTGCGCCGACTATAACCGCATTGGCGTGCTTGCCCGCGCCAAGGGGCTTGAGATGCCGCCGTTCAGTGACACGCTCGACGGGTTCACCGTCGGGGTTATAGATGCAGCCATTGCCATGCAGAGTGCCGTGGTGGCTGCCCAAGCCTGCGGCCTTGGCAGTTGCTGCGTGGGATATGTGCGCACGGCCGACCCTGCCGCCGTGGCACGGTTGCTTGGGTTGCCCCGGGGTGTGTTTGTGGTGTGCGGTCTTGCCATCGGCGTTCCGCGCGAACACCCCGACGTGAAGCCCAAGTTGCCGTGCGAACTGATGATACACAGCAACCGCTACACCGACCGCGACATGACGGCCGAATTGCAGGCATACGACCGGCAGGTGACCGAATACAATGCAACACGCAGTGGCACAAAGAGCGACAATGACTGGTGCGGCCACATTCTCGATTACTACCGCGAGGCAACCAACTTTGAGATGCTTGCCGCCGCCCGTGCCCAAGGCTTCGACATCAAGAAGTAACCGGCCTGTGTATTTGCAGGGTGGTTGTAGAGGGTGTATCAAAATAACATAAGACGGCTTTGCCGCCCTTCGTCGCTATTTTTATACACCCTTTTTAATTATACTGTAGAAGATGAAGCCCAAAGTGAAATACATGAAATCTCCGGACGACATATTGCCGTGCAACTTATTGGGCACTTATCAGGGCCGGTCATGGAGTTTTTGTTGTAATTCTTGCTAATTTAATATAATATTCCTATTCAATGGTTGCCAATATCGTTTTCATCTGATGCCGTTTCTTCATTCTCCATCTCGCTACGCAAATCGTCTAATATTTTCCCTTTATATGAAAAATATTTTGCTCCTTGATAAGCCCCGGATGTATTTCTCTTATCTTCCGGCATGAAAGTACCCACAAAAGGAGATAATTTATAAATACGACCCTCGTATTCAATGGAGTCGTCACCGGCAACTTTTACCTCTGTATTTGTGGGTATAAAAGTTATGCATTCCCCTATCTTTATGCCTACCATGCTGAATTTAAAGCGTCCTCGTCTGACTATGCGCTTGTGTTCGTCAGTCTGTCCGTCGGGTTTCTCATTATACATTATAGGCTTGTTGTCTTTATAGACAGTGACAACAGCGTCCTCTATCATTTTAGCAATGTCATAAAAAATGTCTAACGCTATTTGTGGAGCGACATTGAAAAATTCCCTGTTCTGCCTGATGCGTAAGTCTGTCAAACGGTCAATGGTTTTATGGACGTGTTTCTCAACCTCATTGTATTTTATGGTCTTGATGGTTGCGTATATCTCAAATGGCAAAGGTACGGCGGTATTATCAAGTTCCTTTGAGCGCACATCAACCGGACGTGCGCTTTTGCCAATCTTCACCCAGTCCTCACGAAAACTTGGATTGGTTAAGATATATACATATCCCGGTTCTTTTTTCTTATCCATATTTATTCCCAACTAAACTTAAAGGCGTAGTTTCTTATGTTTTTAGGCTGCTGCAAATTTAGGAAAAATTTTCCTTAATTATATGAATTAAGGATTCCCCCGGGGGTAAAAAAACAGGGGGCAACCCGGTGTGGGGTTGCTCCCTGTCTGTGTGTGTTATGATGGGGTTGGATTACATCATGCCACCCATTCCGCCCATGCCGGGTGCGGCTGCCGGAGCGGGATTCTCTTCCTTCTTCTCGGCAATGACGCATTCGGTGGTGAGGAACATGCCTGCGATTGATGCGGCATTTTCAAGTGCCACGCGTGCCACCTTGGCCGGGTCGATTACGCCGGTTGCCATGAGGTGCTCGAAGTTGCCTGTGCGGGCGTTGTAGCCGTAGTCGCCTTCGGCATCTTTTACTTTTTGCACGATTACCGCACCTTCAAGTCCGGCGTTGGCAACAATCTGGCGGAGTGGCTCCTCGATTGCGCGACGAACGATTTCGATACCCGTAGTTTCATCGTCGTTGGCACCCTTGAGGTCGTCGAGAGCCTTGATGCTGCGGATGTAGGCAACGCCACCACCCGGCACGATACCTTCGGCAACGGCTGCGCGGGTTGCGCTCAATGCGTCGTCAACGCGGTCTTTCTTCTCCTTCATTTCAACCTCCGACGGAGCACCGATGTAGAGCACTGCTACGCCGCCGGCGAGTTTTGCAAGGCGTTCTTGGAGTTTTTCCTTGTCGTAGCTCGACTTGGTGATTTCGATTTGAGCCTTGATTTGGTTGACGCGGTCGGCAATGGCTTGCTTGTCGCCTGCACCATTGACGATGATGGTGTTTTCCTTGTTGACGGTAACCTTGTCGGCCGTACCGAGCACTTCAATCGAAGCGTTTTCGAGCTTCATGCCTTGGTCTTCCGAAATTACCAAGCCACCGGTGAGCACTGCGATGTCTTGCAGCATTTCTTTGCGGCGGTCGCCGAAGCCCGGAGCCTTGACTGCGCAAACCTTCAACGAGCCGCGCAAGCGGTTAACAACCAATGTTGCGAGAGCTTCGCTGTCGACATCCTCGGCGATGATGAGCAACGGGCGTCCGCTTTGTGCTGTTGCTTCGAGGATGGGGAGCATATCCTTAAGGTTTGAAATTTTCTTGTCGTAGATGAGGATATACGGGTGTTCCATCTCGCATTCCATGCGCTCGGAGTTGGTAACGAAGTAGGGAGAGATGTAACCGCGGTCGAATTGCATACCTTCAACCACTTCAACGCTGGTGTCGGTACCCTTGGCTTCTTCAACGGTGATGACGCCTTCCTTCTTTACTTTCTTCATAGCTTCGGCTATGAGTTGGCCTATTTGCTCGTCGTTGTTGGCCGATATGCGTGCAACGTTTTCGATCTTGTCGAAGTCGTCGCCCACTTCTTCGGATTGAGCCTTGATGCTTTCAACCACGCGAGCAACGGCTTTGTCGATACCACGCTTCAGGTCCATTGGGTTGGCACCTGCTGCAACGTTCTTCAAGCCGGTAGTCACGATTGATTGTGCGAGCACGGTTGCGGTGGTTGTGCCGTCGCCTGCGTCGTCGCCGGTCTTTGATGCAACTTCCTTAACCAATTGTGCGCCCATGTTTTGGAACTTGTCTTCAAGTTCCACTTCTTTTGCAACAGTCACACCATCCTTGGTGATGTGCGGAGCACCGAATTTCTTTTCAATGATAACGTTGCGGCCTTTGGGACCAAGTGTTACCTTAACGGCGTTAGACAATGCGTCAACACCTTTCTTGAGCTCTTCGCGAGCATTGATATCGAATTTGATTTCTTTTGCCATGATGTTTTTGTGTTTTTTTGAAGATTTTGATAAAAACTGTTATTATTCAAGTACGGCCAAGATGTCGCTTTGGCGCATCATCAAGTACTTAACGCCGTCAACTTCAAGTTCGGTGCCGGCATATTTTCCATAAAGCACGAGGTCGCCTTCTTTTACAACCATTGCTTCATCTTTAGTGCCGTTGCCGACTGCCTTAACGGTGCCACGCAATGGCTTTTCCTTAGCTGTGTCGGGGATAATGATGCCGCCTACTGTAACTTCTTCGGCTGCTACAGGTTCGATGAGAACTCTGTCGGATAATGGTTTAACAGTCATAATATTTTAATTTTTAATGTATTTGTTATTAATCTGTTTTTGTTTCTTGTAGTTCTTACTAATCGAGCTACGTCAATAGCAATAGCATATTCTGTGCCAAAGTGTGACGTTGCGACATGCAGGGTGTCAAAATGTCACGTTCCCATGTATCCGCAGGTGGCACTTTCCCGAGATTTTTTCTAAACCGGGAGTGCCGGGGTGTGATAGTGTGAGAGCGCAAGATTCGTGGGGTAAAATTTGAGAGTGGTGTTGCGTGATTATTAAATATGTATTACTTTTGCTAATCATTTAGGGCAGGAAGTTATACAAAAACAAGAAAATTAATTGCCAGTGATGAAAAATGATGGTATAAAAAAGGTATTGGTTACAGGAGGTGCTGGTTTTATAGGGTCGCACTTGTGTGGTCGGCTTCTTGACGAAGGTAACCATGTAATATGCATGGACAATTTTTTCACAGGCTCGCGGGCGAATGTTGCATGTTATGAGGACAATCCGCACTTTGAATTAATTGAACATAATGTGCAGGTGCCGTTTGACGCCGACGTTGATGAAATATATAACCTTGCATGTCCGGCATCGCCCATACATTACCAGTATGACCCGATTGATACGATTCGCACCTGCATGTTAGGGACGATGAACGGCCTTGACCTTGCACTCGCAAAAGGGGCTAAATTTTTCCAAGCTTCGACAAGCGAAGTGTATGGCGACCCGCTTGTGCATCCGCAATTAGAGAATTATTGGGGAAACGTGAATCCGGTGGGCATACGCTCGTGCTATGACGAAGGAAAGCGCTGTGCCGAAACAATGTGCATGGATTATCACCGCCAACGCGGGGTAGATGTCAAAATCATCAGGATTTTCAACACATACGGCCCGCGCATGTTGCCAAATGACGGGCGTGTGGTGTCGAACATGATAGTGCAGGCCTTGAAAGGAGAGAATCTGACAGTTTTTGGCGATGGCAGCCAGACTCGCAGTTTCCAGTATGTCGACGACTTGATTGAAGGCATGTTGAGAATGATGTCAACTGAAAAAGGTTTTACCGGGCCGGTAAACATAGGTAATCCGTCGGAATTTACTATTTTTGAATTGGCTCAATTGGTACTTGACATTTCTGGTTCCAAGTCAAAAATAATATTCAAGGAATTACCGTCGGACGACCCCAAACGCCGCAAGCCCGATATAGGTCTCGCCCGCCGCAAGTTGCATGGGTGGGAGCCACGTGTCCCTCTCAGGGAAGGTTTGGCAAGAACGATAGAATACTTCAAGACTATAGTATGAATGAAAATGTAAATAGCACATATTCCGATGCCGAGCTCACTCCGTCGAATTATAAAATATTGATAGTAGACGACGTTAAAACCAATGTGTTGCTGTTGCAAACTATGATGAAGCGTGCCGGTTATGGCGTGGTGACGGCAACGAGTGGCGAAGAGGCAATTGAACGGATACCGGAAGAAAAACCCGACCTTATTTTGCTTGACGTGATGATGCCGGGAATGAACGGTTTTGAAGTATCGGAAAAGTTAAAGCAAAATGCCGAAACCAAGGAGATACCCATCATATTTGTCACGGCGCTAAGCGACCCGAAGAATATTGTCGAGGGCTTTGAACATGGTGGTAACGATTATGTGTCGAAACCTTTCAACATGTCGGAAATAATGACACGCATACGCCATCAATTGGCATTGGTGGCAAGCCGCCGCATTATTTTGCGGCAAAACGAGGCTTTGCAGAAGGCAATCCGCGACCGCGATGAGTTGTACTCGGTCATTGCCCATGACTTGCGTTCTCCGTTGGGGTCGATGAAAATGTCGCTCGACATGCTTGTGGGGTGCGTTGGCAAGGAGCAAGTGGGTGAAGACATGTTTGAATTGCTTGTTTCCACCGGCCGCACTGCCGATGAATTGTTTACATTGCTCGATAATCTGCTTAAGTGGACCAAGACGCACTTGGGTCGGCTCAATGTGGTGAAACAGCATTTCTTATTCACTCAAATGGTGGCAGGCGTGGTCGATAACATGATGCCGTTGGCAAAAATGAGCAATATCGACATGCGCTATAATAATTATGTGGGCGAGAATTGCGAGGTGTATGCCGATATTGACATGATGAAGACCATAGTGCGCAACTTGATTATGAATGCCATAAAATTCAGCTATGATAATGGTACAATTTCCGTCAATGTTATGGATAACGGAGGGAAAGCCGTGGTATGCGAAGTCAAGGATACCGGGATAGGAATAAGCAATGAAAAACTTGAAGCCCTGCGTAACGACATACCATTTACGTCTGAAGGTACTCGCAAAGAACAAGGGTCGGGACTTGGGCTACAGTTGTGTCGGAATTTTGTTCAGATGAACGGAGGCAGCATGTGGATTGAATCGGAGCACGGTAAAGGGTCGTCGTTCTATTTTTCCATACCTTACAGCACAAAGTGACTTTGCCGTTGCACTCAAATCTCAAAATTTAATCATTGCACTCAATGTATTACAAGCCCTGATTGTAGAAAACGCAAAATTTTGCGTCTCTATTGTCACAATGCCGTAAAACAGGGTGATTTTTGCAATTTCTCCAACCGGACAATGACAAAAACAGGCGCGCCTGATTTTTTTGCATTGCGTTCGGTTTGCACTATCTTTGCAATAAAGAAAATTCGTACATTATGGTAAATGATTATTTTAAGAACAGAAAAACTATAAGGAAATATAGCGACCGAGAAGTACCCGAGAAATTGTTGCGCGAATTGATTGAAGCCGCATGCGAGGCTCCGACAACGGGTGGAATGCAATTGTATAGCGTGGTGGTGACCCGTGATGCTGCAATGAAGCAGCAGCTTGCGCCACATCACTTTTTCCAAAAAATGGTGACTGATGCTCCGGTGGTACTTACTTTTTGCGCCGATTTTAACCGCATGAACAAGTGGTGCGAGGCTTCAAATGCCGTGCCGTGCTATGGTAATTTCCAGTCGTTCATGTCGGCAGTGCTCGATGTGACAGTGTTTGCTCAGCAATTTAACACTGCCGCAGAGATGGCCGGGCTTGGGTGTTGCTACATTGGCACCACTACTTATAATGCTCCACAGATTGCCGAAACATTGAAGTTGCCGGCAATGGTGATACCAATAGTGACCCTGACTGTGGGTTATCCTGCAAATCCCGATGCAGAACCTAAAGCCGAAAGATTGCCGGTGGATGCCATTATTCATGAAGAGACTTATCACGATTACGATGGCAAACGCATTAAAGAGGTGTATGCCCTGAAGGAGTCGCTTGATGTGAACAAGCAGTATATTGCCGAGAATGGCAAGGAAACCCTTGCGCAAGTGTTTACCGATGTGCGTTACCCAAAGGCCAATAACGAGGCATTCTCGCGGGTGCTTGTCGATTTCATGCAGGCTCAAGGCTATAAAATCCCTTATTGAGCGCCTGAGATTGGCGGTGGCGAAATATTCCTTAACCCACTCGGCCGTGGCAGTAAAAGAACAGGGATTGATGCTAATCGATTGCATCAATCCCTGTTTCGTTTTTTAACCCAATTATTTGATTAAACCCAAACGGTCTTTAGATTTGGATTAAATGCACAAGTCCTTGGCAACTTGCTCGATTTTCTTTTCGGCGCGGTCGTTGGTTGCTTCGTAATCGGCTGCCGAAGTGAGAGTGTCGTGAACCTCGATGTAGAATTTGATTTTTGGCTCGGTACCCGATGGGCGTACAGAAACCTTTGTACCGTCTTCGGTATAGAATTGCAGCACGTTTGAGGTTACGGGCATTTCAAGTTTTGAGGTTGTGCCGGCTTTGACATCTTTTTCTTCAAGTGTAGCAAAATCTTTTATTGTGACGATGGGTGAGCCTGCCAATTGTTTCGGCGGGTTGCTACGGTAATTTTTCATTATGGTAGCTATCTCGTCGGCACCTGTTTTGCCCGGACGAACGAGCGACACGCCTTTTTCCTTTGAGAATCCGTAAGTCATGTATATGTCAAGGAGCATTTCGTTCATGTCCATGCCTTTATCCTTGGCCCAAGCCGCAATTTCGGCCATCAGCGAGATTGCCGAAACCGAGTCTTTGTCGCGAACGAAGTCTTCGGCAAGGAATCCATAGCTTTCCTCGCCGCCGCCAAGGTAGCGCTTTTTGCCCTCGTTTTCTTTCATTACCGAGGCAATCCATTTGAAGCCTGTGTACACGTCATAGAGTTCCATTCCTTGCTTTTCGGCAATCGACTTGATGGTGTCGGTGGTTACGATGGTCTTGACGATGTATTCGTTTCCAGTGAGACGGCCAAGTTCCTTGTTGCGGGCAATGAGGTAGTAGAGGAATATCATCACTATCTGGTTACCGTTGAGCAAGGCATATTCACCCTTGGTGTTCTTGATAACCACGCCCACGCGGTCGGCATCGGGGTCGGAGGCCATTACTATGTCGGCATCAACTTCTTTGGCCTTTTCTATTGCCATTGCCATTGCCGAAGCGTTTTCGGGGTTAGGCGAGTCGACGGTGGGGAAATCGCCGCTTTGCACGTCTTGTTCGGGAACGTGGATTACGTTGGTGAATCCCCAGTTGGCCAACGAGCGTGGAATGAGGTACTTGCCGGTGCCGTGGATAGGGGTGTAAACTATCTTCAAGTCGTGGTGGCGGGCAATTACTTCGGGGCTGAGCGACAAGGTCTTGATTTGGTCGATGAATTGCTTGTCGATGTTTTCACCGATTATTTCGATGAGGTCTTTATTGCCTTCAAATTTTATCTGGTCGACGCTTGTAACCTTGTTTACGTATTCGATGGTCTTGACATCATGCGGAGAAATCATTTGTGCGCCGTCGTTCCAGTAGGCCTTATAGCCGTTGTATTCCTTGGGGTTGTGCGAGGCTGTGATGATGACACCGCTTTGGCAACCCAACAGGCGGATTGCGAATGATGTTTCGGGAGTGGGACGCGGAGCATCAAACAAGTATACTTTTATGCCGTTTGCCGAGAAAATATCGGCTACAATTTTTGCAAATTTCTCGCTGTTGTTGCGCACGTCGCAACCAACCACAACTTTTATTTGCTCGAGGTCGGCAAAAGCGTCTTTGAGGTAGTTTGAAAGCCCTTGTGTGGCCATGCCGACGGTGTATATGTTCATGCGGTTGGAACCGGCACCCATGATGCCGCGAAGCCCGCCCGTACCAAATTCAAGGTCTTTGTAGAACGAGTCGATGAGTTCGGTCTTGTCTTCGGCATCGAGCATGCGTTGAACTTCGGCCTGTGTTTCTTTGTCGTAGCCTGCGGTAAGCCATGTTTTGGCTTTCGCGGTTACTTGTTCCAGTAATTGATTATCTTCCATATCTACAGCTATTTTGTTGTTTTGTTGAATTCTGTTTATAGCGTAACAAAAATAATAAAAATTTGAAGGTTAAGCAAGTATACAGTTTTTTTTCTTCGTTTTCATGTTACGGTTTAGTTGAAGAAATGAGTGAATACTTTTATCATGTTGATGTGGTCTTCGGTAGAGCCTGTTTCGCACACCGAGTGCATTGCCCACAAGGCGTTGCCCACGTCGACGCCCTCGATGTCGAGTTGGGATGTCAGTATGTTGCCCAGTGTTGAGCCTCCGGCAACATCAGAGTGGTTTACGAAACGCTGGCATGGCGAGCCGGCTTCTTCACACAGGGCGGCAAATATTGCCGACGAGTGTGCATCGGTCATATACTTGCAGTTGGCATTGATTTTTATCACAGGCCCGCCACATATTGCAGGGTGGTTTGTAGGATCGAATTTTTCGGGATAGTTGGGGTGGAAGGCATGTGCGTTGTCGGCCGAAATCATGAAAGATTTTTCTATTCCGCGCAGGAAGTCTTCGTGTGTGCCTCCTTGTGACAGGTTTATACGCTTGATTATGTTGGTAAGTATGGGTGATGCCGCGCCTTGCTTGGTCCCGCTTCCGGTTTCCTCGTTGTCGAATATTGCGGCGATGCGCGTGGCTTGGCTGCCGCTGCCCTCGATTATTGCCGTGATGGCGGCATGTACCATGCTTAGGTCGTCGATTCGTCCCGAGCAGATGAATTCTCCGCCGAGCCCGGTGATGGCGGCCTTGTGCGTATCGTATAGCATAAGGTCGAAATCGAGTATGTCGGCAGGTTCTACATTAAGCTCGTTGGCGATGACACTTGTCAGCAGGTTCTCCTTTTCGGCCATTTCGGTTATGCGCCCGAGCATGGGCAGCATGTCTTTTTGTTTCGAGAGCGGGTTGCCATCGTTCACGCTGCGGTTGAAGTGGATAGGCAGGTGGGGAATTACAAGTATGGGACGATCGATTTTCAATAATTTTGTCACCGGGTGAAGTGCATCGGTGCCGCGCAATATCACCCGTCCGGCTACCGATAGCGGACGGTCAAACCATGTGTACAATATGGGACCGCCGTATACCTCGGTGTTGAGTTTCACAATGCCCCCTTCCGAAGCCATTATCGGGTGGGGCTTGATGCGGAAACAGGGGGAGTCGCTGTGTGCAGCGATTATTCTCACCCCGGTGTCGCACATTGGTGCTTCGCCAAGTGTAAATGCGAATATGGCCGAGTCGTTTTTTATTGTGAAATATTTGCCGCGAGGCTCAAGTTGCCAGTTGTCGGTTAATGACAGCTCGATAAATCCATTGTCGGTCAATATGCGTCTTGCCGTGTCTACTGCATAAAAGTTGCACGGACTGTCGTCGAGAAAATCGATAAGTGATTTTATGTGTCGGTTCATAAATGGTCGGTTTTTTGGGGTTAATAATATTAATGGTGGCTCAATTAACTTTTGTAGTATATCGAGTGTAAGGCCCTGAGCACGTTGCACAGCGTTTGGCCCCAATAGGTGTCGAATTCCGATTTCACGGCATTTATCGCCTCGTTGATGGTTTCGTCGGTAGCGTCTTTCACGGTGGCCACAAAGTTATACAGTGGTTGGTAAATGTCGGCGAGGTTCTCGCTTATATTTGTGCTTATCGGAGTGTCGGAATATTTCATGTCGTCGATGAATACTTCAAGGTAGGTGTCATCTTCGCCAATTATGCGGCCGACGTTGCCGCGCACGGTGTCATAATCGTTTTCATCGAGGAAACTGTCGATGAAGCTGTCGCTGTCATCATCGGGTTTTATGTCCGAGGCCGAAATGTATATTCGTGGCAGCAATTTCAACATTTCGGCTATGAAAGCCCTGCTTTCTTCATATTCAAATACGTTTTCGAGTGCATGGCAATATTCATTGGCAAGTGCTATGAATGCAAGGCTGTTAGGGGTCAAGTTGGTTGTGTCTGACATTATGCGTTATGTGTATAAATTATGTTTTAGGATATATTGGTAAACATCGTCGGGCAGATAATACGAGAGGTTTTCCTTCCGTGACAACTTTTCGCGTATCATCGTTGACGAAATATCAATCAGTGGAGAGTCGAGAGCCTTTATTTTGTCTCTCAAATTGTCGGGGATTGAAATTTCATATCCGCGACGTGGGTAGACATATATGCTGTGGTTTGAAATAATTTCGTCGGAGTCTTTCCATCGGCTGAAAATCGACCAATTGTCGGCGCCTATCACGAGAACAAATTCATCGTCGGGAAATTTTTCTTTCAGCGTGCGCAGTGTGTTGACGGTATAAGATGGTTGAGGCAAAGAAAATTCAAGTCCCGAAGTCACGACCCCGTCGAATCGGCTTGCCACCATCTCGGTCATGCGCAAGCGGTGCATGTCGTATTCGCGGTTGCTGCATGTCTTGATGGGGTTGCGTGGAGCCACCATCAGCCACACGGCATCAAGATCGGTTTCGTTGATTAGGTAATTGGTGAGAATGGCATGTCCTGTGTGGATAGGGTTGAACGAGCCTCCGAAAATGCCTATCTTCATGTCGGTGTCAGCTATTGATGAATGATTTTATGAGGTCTTCGGTTTCCCTTATTGCCACATCAAGGCGGTCGTTGATGACAATTTTGTCAAATTTCCCCGATTGCGAAATCTCGAATCCGGCCTTTTCCACACGTTGCGCAATGGCTTCGGGCGAGTCGGTGCCACGGTCGTTGAGGCGTTGCCTCAGTGCGTCGATGCTTGGAGGCTTGATGAATATCGACAGAGCTTCGTTGCCAAACTTGTTTTTCACGTTGATGCCGCCCATAACGTCGATGTCAAGAATTATGTTTCTGCCGCGATTGCGTATGCGGTCGATTTCGCTGCGCGGAGTGCCATAAAAGCGACCCGGATACACTTCTTCATATTCTATGAGCATGTCGTCGGCTATTGCTTTCTTGAATTCGTCGACCGACATGAAGTAATAGTTTACACCGTTTGTTTCTCCGCGTCGCGGTTCGCGTGTCGTTGCCGAGATTGAAAATTCAAGCCGTAAATCGGGATTCTTGATTATCTCGTTTATTATTGTCGATTTGCCGCAGCCCGATGGTGCCGAAATAATGATAATTTTGCCTCTTGCCGTCATATATAGTGCTACAATTACATTACGTTTAATACTTGTTCTTTTATTTGCTCAAGCTCATCTTTCATTTTCACCACAATGATTTGCATTTCGGCATGGTTGGACTTTGAGCCGAGGGTGTTGATTTCACGCCCCATTTCTTGGCTGATGAAGCCGAGTTTTTTCCCTTGTCCGTGCCCGTTTTCGAGGGTGTCGATGAAATAGTCGAGATGGTTGCTCAAGCGTAATTTTTCTTCGGTTATGTCTAACTTTTCGATGTAGAATATCATTTCTTGCTCGAAGCGGTTGTGGTCATATTCCACTCCCTCTAATTTTGCGAGCGAGTCGAGAATGCGTGCTTTAATTTTGGCTATGCGCTCGGCCTCATGCGGAGCAACCTCGTCAAGCAGCCGGCCGATGTTTTCGATTTTCTGCCTGAAGAATGTTTCGAGCCTGTTGCCCTCTTGTGTGCGGAATTGTATGAGTGCCTCGATGGCTTTAGCCACGGTTTCTTTTATGGCATCGGCTTCGCCATCTTCCATGTCGTTGGATGTGGCATCGGTCTTTATTGCATCGGGCAGCCTGAGCAATGTGGTAATCCAGTCTTGCGGTTCCGGTATTTCGAGGGCTTGCGACAGTTGCTGTATTTGTTCTTTATAGGTTTTTAGAGCCGATGTGTTAAATGCCGCCGTGCCCGAGTCGCAGTTGGCTTCGGTATACAGGTAAAGGTCTACTTTGCCACGCTCAAGTGACTTTGCCACCATGTTGCGTAACTCTAATTCTATTTCGCGATATGGCTGGGGCAAGCGTATTGCAAGGTCTAATTGCTTGCTGTTTAATGATTTGATTTCGACTGTGATTTTCTTGTTGCCGAAGTTGGTCGCAGCCTTGCCAAATCCTGTCATTGATAATATCATTGTTGTGCTTTTTTTGCAAAATTAGTGTAAAAAAAGAATGTTGCGACATAAAAGATGGAAAAAACAACTAATTTTGCACAGTTTTTCAATATGGAATAATGCCAACGATATTAAATATAGAAACTTCGACCGACGTGTGTTCGGTAGCCTTGACTCAAGACGGGCAGGTGCTTGAACATCATGAAGATTATGAAGGGCATAATCATGCCGTCGTATTGAGCCGCTTTGTGGAGAGTTGCATGACTTATGCCAAAACAAGGGAGTTGAATATCGATGCTGTCGCCGTGAGCATCGGGCCGGGCTCCTACACCGGGTTACGCATCGGGCTTTCTGAGGCCAAAGGGTTGTGCTTCGGCCTGTCGGTGCCGCTGATTGGGGTGAATACGTTGCAGTTGCTTGTCGTGTCGGCAATGTTTGCCAATTTCTTTGACGAAGACAACTTGCTATATGTGCCGATGCTTGATGCCCGGCGCAGTGAGGTTTACACGGCCGTTTATACACCGGCGCTTGTTGCCCAACTCGAACCGCAGCCTATGATACTCACAGCCGATTCTTTTTCACAATTTCGTGCGGACGGTAACCATAAGTTGGTGCTGATGGGTAACGGGTCGGACAAGGCGCGCAGTATTTTGTCGCCGGGCGATGACTTGCATTTCGTGGAGGGTGTGAAGCCTGTGGCAATGGATATGATGGCTCTTGCCGAGAAGCATTTCCGCGAAGGTAATTTCATCGATGTGGCATATTCCACGCCGCTGTATCTGAAGGATTTTCAAGCGACAACGCCAAAGAAGCGGATATGACGCAAGGTGGAGGATGCACCTTTTGAAATCACTTCCTGCAGCATAGTGGCAAAATTTTGCGTCTCGGCAAAACGAAAAAAATGAACAAGTCCATTTTTTTGTATTGCGCCCGACTTTCATTATATTTGGATAATATAGCTTTGTCTCGGCATAACCAAATTTGAAAACTTCGTTTTCATTTGTTTCTGCGCTCGACTTTCACTATATTTGTACTATATTTAAAGAACTATTCATTAAATGAGTTTAGAATACAATACCCAAAAAGAAAAATTGGTATTGCCCGAGTATGGGCGCAATGTGCAGCAGATGGTGGATTACTGTGTGAGCATACCCGACAGGGAGGAACGTACTCGATGTGCTTACACAATAATACAAATCATGGGAAACTTGTTTCCGCAGATACGGGATTCCGATGACTATAAACACAAGTTGTGGGACCATCTTGCCATAATGTCGGATTTTAAACTCGATATAGATTTCCCGTATGAGGTGGTGAAGAAGGAAAACCTCGACAGCAAGCCTCAGCGTGTCGATTACAAGCTCGACCACATCAAGTACAGGCATTATGGGAAATTGATAGAATTGATGATTGCGCAGGCTTGCGAATATCCCGACGGGCCCGAAAAGGACGCATTGATTTCGCTTATAGCCAATCATATGAAGAAGTTGATTTTCTCGATTAACAAGGATGGTGTGGAGGATGAAAAAATCTTGAAAGACTTGTACCATTATTCCAAAGGGAAAATCAATCTTGATCCTGCAACCTACAAGTTGCGTGAGTTCAAGGAAGCTCCGGCTCCTGTAGCTGCAACCGGGAAGAAGAAAAAGAAAAAATAATCAGGTGTACGCACACATATTATTGCACGGAGCGTTTGCATCCGGGACACTACAATTAAATATAGCATTAAGATTACTAACCTAATAACATGCAAAAGCCATGAGTACATTCGTAGTTGAAGGCGGTCACCGCATGTGCGGAGAAATTGTGCCGCAGGGCGCCAAGAATGAAGCGTTGGAGATATTATGTGCCACATTGTTGACGGGCGACGAGGTGAAAATTAACAATTTGCCCGATATTCTTGATGTGAACAACTTGATTTCTTTGTTGAAGGATATGGGGGTGTCGGTGACGAGAGCCGGTGAGACTTCATATACGTTTCAGGCAAAGGATATAAATTTGGCTTATCTTGAAACTCCGGAATTTTGTAAAAAAATGTCATCGTTGCGTGGCTCGGTCATGATTATAGGCCCTTTGTTGGCTCGTTACGGTTATGCCATCCTTCCAAAACCGGGTGGTGACAAGATAGGGCGCCGCAGGCTCGATACCCATTTCCTTGGGATCATGAAACTGGGCGCGACTTTTGAATACATTTCCGACCGTCGGTTGTATGAAATAAAAGCCGACCGCTTGCATGGTGAATATATGTTGCTCGATGAGGCTTCGGTGACAGGTACGGCCAATATCTTGATGGCCGCCGTGCTTGCCGAGGGCACGACCACCATTTACAATGCCGCGTGTGAGCCTTATTTGCAGCAATTGTCGAAGATGCTCGTCTCGATGGGTGCGAAAATTAATGGCATAGGGTCGAATCTGCTGACGATAGAGGGTGTACAGAGCTTGCATGGCTGTGAACACACCGTCTTGCCCGACATGATTGAAGTGGGCAGTTTCATAGGCATGGCTGCCATGACGGGGTCGGATGTGACGTTGAAGAATGTGTCGATTAAGAACCTCGGAATTATTCCCGACAGTTTCAAGCGATTGGGAATAGGACTTGAAGTGATTGGCGATGATATTCATGTGCCGTCACAAGATGTGTATGAAATAGAAACTTTCATGGATGGCTCGATAATGAACATTGCCGATGCCCCGTGGCCGGGTCTGTCGCCCGACTTGCTTAGCGTGATGCTGGTGGTGGCAACGCAGGCCAAGGGGTGCGTGCTCATACACCAGAAGATGTTTGAAAGCCGCCTTTTCTTTGTCGACAAACTAATAGACATGGGAGCGCAAATCATATTGTGCGACCCGCACCGTGCCGCCGTTATCGGACTTGGTCGCCGCAATTCGTTGCGGGCTTCAAATATGGTGTCGCCCGACATTCGCGCCGGTATAGCACTGCTGATTGCCGCAATGTCGGCTCGCGGCACGAGCTACATTCATAATATAGACCAAATCGACCGTGGATATCAAGATATTGACAAGCGGTTGAATGCAATCGGTGCAAATATAATCAGGACTTCTTGACAGTTGCAGGTGAGAGATGATAACGCGTGACGAATTGATAGAGATAGGAACCTTCAACAAGCCTCACGGGGTGGAAGGTGAAATCAGTGCCACTTTTGATTGTGACGGTGAGACGGCAAGCCGTTTCAGTTGCTTCGTCTGTGACGTGGATGGTATTTATGTGCCTTTTTTTGCCGATTCGATGCGTGGAAAGGGCGCAATGACATTGTTGCTTAAATTCAGTGGAATGGACAGCAGCGATGCAGTGCGCCGCCTTGTCAATAAGACGGTGTATGTGCTTAAACGCGAGTATGACGAATTACAGCACGAGATGGATGATGCCGACGAGGTGCCGACGGATTACTTTATAGGCTACACATTATACGACGGCGTGGAGCCTGTGGGGGAAATTGTGGACATAGACGATGCCACCGAGAACGTATTGTTTGTGGTGGAACGTGGTGACGGTTCTACGATTTTGGTACCGGCGGCCGATGACTTGGTGACTGATATTGACCTTGATGGGAAAACGATAAGCATGCTCTTGCCCGAGGGCTTGACGGATATGTAATAAACCTTTAAAAATTAGTATAATCAAAAAATCACATTTATTTATTACTTAGAAACAAAAACAAAAAAATGGAAACTAAGGAATTTGATGAAAATGATGCCATATCATTCATCAGAAGTTACGTGCCCGAAGCAATCAAAAACAAGTACAGCGATGACGACATATTGCTTTTGATTGATACAATGTTTGACTATTTCGAGAAAGGTGACGAAGACGAAGTTTTGTATGACGATGATGTTGTGGACGAATACAATATCAATGAAATAGTGAACTACGTCAAGAAGAACCTTCGTAAAGATCCCGATAATCAAATTGAGGTCGACGACATTAAATACTTGGTTCAGGGTGAATTGGAATATGAAAATACGCTGGAAGACGAATAATAAAAGATTCAGAAAATATATTCTATCTGTTGTTGCCTGCATGGTTATGCCATTTACCATGCAGGCAATTGTGCAAGTTGCCGCACAAGAATCATACCGCGAATGTGTGAGCGAGCCTGTTGTTGACGACAATATCAAAGAGTATGTGCGTGATTATCAAATGTCGGTGGCCAAGTCGCTTGTCAAGGCCGGTTTTGAGGTGGAAATGATGCGGCATCGCGAGGTGATAGTAGTTATCATTCCCACGCACAGGCTTTTCACTCCCGGCAGTGACGACCTTTCACCCAAGGGGGTGAGGCGGTTGCATTCGGTAGTGCCTTACTTGGGTGTCCACGGCCTGTATAAAATTGTAGTGGCAGGGTATGCCGATAATACGGGGTCGCCTGCTTATTGCTTGAAACGCAGCGGAAAGCAAGCCATGATTGTTGCCGACTGGTTGCGCGGTAATACCGAAATCAGTGATATTGTGGAGTTTGGAATGGGAAGTGAAAGCCCGTTGTTGCCCAACAACACTGTTGCCAATCGTGCCATTAACCGCCGTATCGAAATATTGCTTGTTCCTGCCGAAGGTTTGTTGTCGCGTGCCGGTCGGTAGGATGGAGCTCGTGGTAGGGGCTAATTGCTGTTACCTCGTGAGCGACAAATTGATGGAGATGCCGAAGTTGGTGTTGCTTGTCGGGTAGGCTGTGGATGACACGAGCGGGGTGTTGATTTGATGGTCAAAATATGCTCCCACAGTCAGACGTTTGCTTAATACATAGTCGGCTGTTACGTTTATCGACACTGTTCGAGTCCCGCTTGTGGCTTGTGCAGTGTTGCTTTCTATTTTGCGTATTAGTGCATTGTTGTTCGACAGAGTGAAATCGGCATTTATGGTAAGGTCGTGGTTTATTCCTTGCTGCTTGCCTCCTAATTTAAGGATAGAGTTAAAGTTGGCTATTTTATAGCTGCCACCCACTACCAATGATTTGCTCGAAGCCTCCACGAGTTGCCCTGCCGCAGAATTCAGGGTGAGGGTGCGGCTGTCGCGATATTCGGCGTTGAAGGTGATGTTGTTGTACATTGTTGCCGACACGCCTATGAGCGGCGCAAACTTTTCGGTTATCGCCACCGACGATATATTGTAGGGCGATGTGGGGTAGGGGTTCTGAGTCAGTTCGCTTTGACTGAAACCGATGCCGTCGCCTACCGATATCCAATCGGAATAGCTGGTGAACGACCCTACGGAATAAGTGCACTGGTAGGCATGTGTGAGGGTGAAGTTCCTGAACAGCTTCTTGAACCATTCTATTTTGCCTATGCCATCATACGTGATGCGCCAGTTGGGGAGCATTGCGCTGAGTCCCGGGAACGGGTCAAGTGTAACCTTGTCGGGACTTTGCCCTGTGTATGCTGCCACAAATGCCGGAATCAGCACGTCGCTGCCGGCTGTGTTCACGCCTCCGTTCGATGCATCGAATGGCAACCCTGCGAGGGCATGGCCTTGCATAAATCCCGTGGTGGGGTAGTTTATTCCACGGTAACGGCTTTGCAGGCGCTGTGCGATGACGGGTATGTTTTCAAGGAATTTGTCGAATGTGGCACTGGCATATCCGTTCTCGGCCGACGAGCCTTTCAAGGATGTGAGTATTGCGCAGTGTGTCTTGGTGTAGCTTCCCGAGTAGGTTGTGTTCATGTTGTCATACATGAACATGATTTGGTCGGTGCGGCTGTCGGTCCTGTTGGTCGTCAAGGTTATTTTCAAACCTTTTATCGGTTCCAAGCCTATTTCAAGGTCAAATTCCTCGGTCCGCGAGAACATGGCAGGCGACGTCTGGGTTTCATCGGCAAGCAGCCATCCGCGCTCTTTTGCCTTATGTATATAACTGTCGTCATAGAAGCCAAAAGCAAAGTCGAGACCCGGAGCCATTATGTCGTAATGCGATGATTGCCCGAATATGTCGCCAATCTCGGGCATGAATTGAGGCAAGGTGAGTGATTTGGTGTTCTTGTAACGAATGCTCACATTGCGCACCATCATGCCAAACCGTGTGGCATATTGCGCAGCTTCGCGCCAGAAGTTTTTCTTTTCCTTGTTGTTCTCGATTACCACGAGTTTTATGTTCAGTGAGTCGCGGTTCAATACTTCTATATTGTTGTCGTCGACGATGCGTGTTTGTATGGCATACGCTTTCCCGTTGGCCGTGGCACTGATTTTCAACTTCTTCGTGCGCAGGTTGTGGCGCACCGTCACTGTCGTGTCGGGCTTTAGCATGATGGTGCGCTCAAAGCGTTTGGGCTTTTTGTCGGCGGTGGGACGTCGCGAATTGCTAAACCGCTTGTTCACTTCGCGCAGATACTTGAATTTGTTGTAGAATTGTTCAAGGTTTATGCGGCTGTCGAAGTTCCATGACGATTGGTTATAAATGGTGTGCCCTGTTTCAATGCCGTTGATCGATGTCCCGCGTTCCCAGTTATAAGCCGAGTTGTACGTCAGTGAGGCGGTTATGAAATTGATGGCCGGAATGGCATTGAATGGAGCTTTGTAGGTGGTCACGAACGACTGGTCATAGGCATACGGCGTACCAAGGTTTTTGATACTTTGCATCACCGAGTCTTTCCATAACTTGTATTTGTCGGGGAAAAGGCGTTTGTTTACTGCGCCGGCCGGCTCTTCTATATGGGCCGTGGTATTGGAATTAAATGCTACGTTGAGCGATTTGGTGAGATTCCAGTTTAAGGCAAATTGCCTGTCCCACAAGAAGTTCTTACTTACCGATACCGGCAGTTCGATGTCACTTTCGGTGGTGTTGCGTTCTTGTTGTTCGTAGTAGTATCGTGAAATATTGGTGAAAAATTCTATCGAAGTAGGCAACCAGTTAAATTCCCATTCTTTCAAGAATTTCACATTCTTGGATTTGCTTTTTAATCCCTTGAATGGCTTGAACGGCTTGAAATATGGCGCATAGCTGTACTGGAAGCTGCCCCGGTAGTCGTTGGTATTTTCATATTCATTGTCGGGGTCGATGTCTTGTTGCTTGTTTGAAGAATAGCTTAGAGTGAAATTGGCCGGGTCCCAAGGCATGGGATTCTTGCTTTTAACATCGAATCGTAATCCCGATATGCTGAAACTTTTTACCGTGCTGCGTGTTACGGCAAACGCTTCGATGGAGTCGCGTTGTTCGTCGGTGGAACATGCATCGAGAGCATCTTTCAGCAAAATATCCTCATCGAGCGGGTTATACTTGGGGGTGGTTTTCTCTTTTGTCATGGAGAAGTATATGGGCGCGTTGAGTTTTGCCTTTTCGGGCAAGAAGCGTCCGGCATCCACTTGCAATGCTATGTTGTATTGTGAGTAGTCTTCAAGGTTACGTTCGGAAAGGCTCTGGTCGACCGACCCGAATCCCACTGTTTCCTTGTGTCCCGAGAAGTTGAACGTGGCTATGTCGCTAAGGTTCAGGTTGACACTTCCTTTGGCTGCCCAACCGCCATCGCTGTCGAAGTCGGTGACACGCAATTCATTGACCCATACGATGCAATCTTTTGACGTGGAGGCATTGTTGCGTACACCTATCATGATTACTTTCACGTTGCTTAGTGATGGATTTCCCTTGACTGTGACGCGGTTGTTTTTCGAGTCATACTCGGAGTATTCGGTTGTATACGACACGCCGCCGGTACCGGCCATTTTGCGCTGGTTGCGGTTTTTCTTTACGTTGGTGAATAATTCGAGTTCCATGTCGAGGCGGTTAGATTCGGGCCACACGATGGAGCGGTCGTTGCCTTCGGCGCTGTAATGTCCTTCGGGGGTAACTTCGAGCGGAATCTCATATTCGTAGTAGTTGTTTTTTACGTCAGAGCCGAGGCGTATGAACATTGCCACGTCGCCATTTGTCAGTCCGGTCACATCGTCCACCACAGCTTCGTTGTGGACGTGCATCTGGAGCCGTTTGTAGGTGCGCAAGTCGAGGCTTGTGTTTTTATACACTGCACGTGCGTCACCGGCTTGCAAATCGGTTATTTCGAGCGACATTGATTGCTCGTTGAGCTGTACGGCTTGCGATTGTCCGGGGTCGACGATGCGGGTCACACCCGGCGGCAGCACGTAGTTTACAGGTGTACGGCCGGCATTCTCCTCGATGTTTACGACGCTTACGTCAAGATTGCCCTCGGCCGGTGCGTCGCCGCGTGTGTTCAGGTTGTAGTCGTATGTTCTCCATTCGCCGCGTACCAGTTCGAGCGAAGCAAAGCGCAAGTGTGTAGTTTGCTTGAATCCTGTCATGAACATGCGAATGAAGCGAATGGTGGAGAAGTCGGAAATGGAACCTACGGTTTTTTCATATTCGCTCAAGGGTATCTTGAACTGGTACCATGTCACATCTTGCTTGTTGCCGTCGCGGGTGGTGACGGTGGTTTCGCGCACGTCGGTGATGTAGTTGTGCCCCACGACAAGGTCTTCGGGGCGCAACGACACACGGTATTGGAAGTAGCGTTCATACTCGTTGAGCGTGTTGTCGCCGTTAATGTCTTCAACGTCGGGCACGCTGCGCGACGATTGGTACAACCCATCGCCGGCTTCATCGCTTGAAAGTGAGTTCCCCTCGGTGCCGTTGTAATGCTTGTAGCGCTCGAGAATCGATAATTGCTGTTCATCGTAATCATATCCGCGGTAGAAATGGTAGTTGTCGCCGGCAGGGTCGTTGAGCGGCGAAAAGGCGTTCTGCTCCATTGCGGCGATTGCAGCAGGCGACAGTTTCGACCTTAGCTCTTCCAAGAATGCAGCATAACTGCTGTGGGCATACTCGGCATCGTTGCTCAATCCGTCAAGGCCCACATCTTGCATGCGGCGTGAGTCGGCCGTGTTGTCGAAGGCGTATGTCAAGGAGGTTTGGGTTGACACGCGTCCCCATGCGGTTTCGAGCATATATTGGTTGTTACCGTCGGCAGGCAGGCCGTTCTCGTAGGACTTGTAGCCGTCTTTGAGCACATCTTCGCTCACTTCTCCAAGGTTGAAATACAGGTCTCCTCCCTCTTGGTTCGGGTTGTCGGGGTCGAGGAACGGGCTCATCAGCCAAAATTGTACATATTCGATATTTGACGCCTCGAAATTGGTGTTGTCGAGTTTGCGCATTATACCTCCCCACCTTTTTTCGGGATAAAGCAGGTTGCCATCACTGTCGATATTGGTGGCGTCAAGGTTATACGGGCCGCGTTCGGTAGGGTAGAACGACAGGTTGAGCGTCTGTATCGTGGTCGATTCGCCGTAGCTCAGTTCGCGGTCGGGGTAAAGTTCGGTATAGGAGATTTCACGCACGTATGGGTTTGACAGCTGGGCAAGGTCGTTGCGTATGTATCCCGGGGCGAGCGATGAGTTGCGTTCGGTAAACATCTGGTCGATGTAATACCAAGCAAGCAGTGCACGGTTTTTCCCGTAATCGACGTTGTTGCTAAGCCCGGCTTCGGGAAACAGCGCGTCGCTGCCGGTGTCGTAGGGTGTCGAAGATAGGAACCACAGGTAGGGCGAGCGCAAGTCTATGCCCGTCTGGGTGGATTCAAAATCATCGATGTAGGAACTGCCTTCCGATGAGCCGGTGTGCGCTTGGTGCGGTATCAATTGTGCAAATTCACCTTCAAGGCTTATTGAAGATGGGGCAGTGGCGTTGACAGTGGGAATCTTGTTGAGCAGGTTTGTCAGCCACATGAACTCTGTCTTGTAGGAGAAATTCAGCCCCCAGATGGTGTTCTTAACCACTTCGTTACCTATCGACACTTTCTCGGTGAGCGGCTTTTCGGAGTAGTGCATTATGGTACCTCCGATATTGAAATCGGGCGAGAATTGGTAATTGAGGTCAAGCCCGAGCAGCGTTTTGCGTTGAGTGCTGAAGGTGGATTGGTTTTCAAGCGAGACGCTGATGCTCGTGCCGGCATCTATGATGCTTTGGTTGATGATGGTGACTATACCCATGTTGTAGTCAACCACGTAGTCGCTGTTTTCGGTGAGCGTGACACCTCCGGCAGTTACTACTACCGAGCCTTGTGGCACGTTCATGGCGTTAAGGTTGATTTGCGAGCCGGTCGAGGCTTGATATTCGCCCGAGAGCGTGAACTTGTTCTTGTCGGACAATTGTTGCGCCACGGTGAGTGTGGAGTCATACAATTCTTCGTATACGTATCTGTCGGCTATTGCATCGTTGCCGATTTTCTTGCGCAGGTGGCTGCCGAATGGCTCGGCGACGGGGAATATGACTTTGCCGGTAGATGCGAGTATGGTGTACCCTTCGATATAATCATATCGTCCGTCGGGATTAGGCTGCTCGTTTGAGTCCAAGCGGTCGACGTTAAGCACCTGTATGAGTGGCGTGCCGTTGATTGCGCCGTCGGGGATGTAGCTTATTTCGGTTCCCGTGGTGTCGCTCAGGTACTTCACATTGAGCCTGAAGTTTTCTTTTTGTACTTGGTAGGCTCCAAGTGAGTACACGTTTTTCATCATCAGCTTCCACGATGGCAGGTATGGCGATACGGTCGAACCTTTCAGCATTTTTACGTACAGGGATTGCTCGGACGAGGTCACGTCGCCCGAGAATTCTCCCACTTGGTAAGTCTGTCCGCGGTAGGTGTATTCGTATGCCACGGCCAGCACTTCGTCGTTGCTTAGTGCCGACCTCAAGGATATGTAACCGAGAGCCGAATTGAGCGTGTATTCCGAAGAACTGAGCAGGCGCGCACTTTCAACTTTTTCGTAGTCGCGTCCGCCTTCAATCCCGTAGTCTGCCAATGGTTGCAATACGGTTGTCACTTGGCTTATGGAACGTGCGTCGGGATAGCTGTTGCGAATCTCGTCGAGCAGGTTGTTTGATGTGTTCGACGGGTTGGCGATTGCCGGGTTGCCTATCCAGTGGTTGCTGGCAAGGCGTTGGTTTTCGCCAAGGTCCATGAATGCCACAAGGTTTCGCGATTCTTCGTAGTTTTGTCGTTTGTTTGTAACCCACACTTCGATGCGGGTGATGTTTATGCCCGAGTTGACGAGCGGCAGCGTGGCGCAAAAGTTGTCGTAGTTGTCGTAGAAAAATTGCGAGAGGAAGAAGTGGCGGTTGGCATCATATTCATCGGCATTGATGCTGAACTCGGTGGTCTGTGCGCCCCCTTTGGTGTTTACCGTCTGCGATTCGCTGTTTTGCTGCGACACGAGCGCGGTAGCCGTGAGCTTGCCGAATTGCATGGTGGTCTTGATACCAAACAGGGCCGTGCTACCCCTTATGAGCGATGAACCGGTGGTCATGCTCACATTGCCGGCTTCGATCGATTTTATTATTTCGTCTTCCTCGCCTTCATATTGCAACTTCAGGTTTTGCGAGTCGAAGTCAAATGTGGCATCGGTGTTGTAATTCATGTTGAATTTCATCTTGCTGCCCACCGAAGCGTTGATGGTAGCTTGGATTTTTTCATCGAAGTCGAAGTAGGTGCTGCGCCGCGCATCGACCGACAATGCGGGATTGTCGGTCTTGTTCATTTTCATGCCCAGCGTGAGCTGTACCGACCCCTGCGTTTTCAACTGCACGCCTCCGGGTCCGAATACCTTTTCAAGCGGGCCGAGGCCGAAGCTCATGTCGAATATGTTGAACGGGTCTTTTTTGTTCTGTGCGAGATCGGAATTCTTTTGCCTGTAATATTCCTGCATCGACTGGCGCAGCACGAGGTTGTTGTATTCATCGGCCGAGAGCATGAACGGGGTTGCTATCTCCTTGTCTCCGAGTTTGGTGCGTATGATATAGCAACCACTTTCATAGTCATATTCGGCTTCGGTGGTGATGTTTGACGGGTTTTTCAAGTCGGCCGAATAGTTGTGTTGCTCTTCCAAGTAGTCATACGAATCGGGCACGGTGGGCCTTACGGGGAATTGGGTCGCAATAGTATCGGTACCGGTGTCGCGGGTCGCGCTTGCCGGTGCTGTCGGCGGCGGTGGCGGCAATTCGCTTTTGTGATATTGTCCCAACGCATAAAATCCCCATGCCGATGCGGTAAGCACCAAGCACGCAGCGATAGCCCTGAATTTTATTTTATGGTTGCTTTTTATAGGAAAGCCCGTCATTGTGCGTTTTTAAAGTTGAGACAATACTGCAGCCTGTGTCAACGAATAACGTCCACAGAACTCGGGTATGGGTTCCGGGGCATTTTGTCCAACCGGGAGAAAGCCGGTGCCTTAATGTGTAGCTGCCGTGTATTCCCGTTACATCATTTTAAGAGCTTGTTTGATAGCATCTTCAACGGTTATTTGGTTGTTGGCGGCAAGCAACTTGGCAAGCACTTTTTGTGACATGGTTTGTGTGAATCCAAGCATTACAAGCGCAGCCAAAGCCTCCTCGTAGACTTCGTTGTTGGCAGGCGTCATGGATAATAACGTTGACGAGTCGGTTTTTATTTTGTCTTTCAAGTCCACAATTATGCGTTGTGCCGTTTTTGCCCCTATGCCTTTCACCATTTTAAGCGAATTGACGTTGCCTGTGGCAATTGATGCACTCAAATCATCGGGGGTGAGAGCCGACAGTATCATGCGTGCCGTGTTAGGGCCTACGCCCGATACGCTGATAAGCAGCATGAACAGTTCCCGCTCGCGCTTGTCGACAAATCCATATAGCACATGAGCGTCTTCACGGATGGCTTCGTAGATGTAGAGCATGGCTTCTTGCTGTGTGCCCTGTAATTTTTCGTAGGCATACAGAGAAATATTTATCATGTAGCCTATGCCGTTGTTGTCGATGACGGCGTATGCCGGGGTGATTTCGGCTATCGAGCCTTTTATGTATTCAATCATTGCGTGCGGAGTTGTGAACGTGAATTGTGTGTGTTATTGGCAAATTTCGTTTAGGCGGTTCTCGAGGCTTGTGTTGGAGAGCTTTTGGAACAGCTTCCCACGGTATGCCATCGAGATGTTACCCGTTTCTTCCGATACGACTATTGCTACGGCATCGGTGGCTTGGGCAATGCCTAAAGCCGAACGGTGGCGCAGACCGAGGTTGCGTGGCAGGTTGGTGTCGTGTGACACCGGCAAGATGCACCCTGCCGAGGCTATTCGTTCCCCTGCTATTATCATTGCGCCGTCGTGAAGGGGACTGTTCTTGAAAAATATATTCTCGATGAGCCGTGTGTTGATGTTGGCATCGATGATGTCGCCAGTGTGCTCATAGTCATCGAGCAACATTTTTTGTTGTATCACTATGAGTGCCCCGGTTTTCGACTTGGCCATGTTCATGCAGGCATATACAACGGAGAGTATCCATTTCTTTTCTTGGGTTTCGGTTCCGGTGTCGCGCTTGAACAGGCCGTTTATCCATTGCCACCGTTTGTGCGAACCTATTTCGACAAGGAACCGCTTGATTTGGTCCTGAAACAGTATCACAATGATTATCAGCCCAATGTTGACAAACATATCCATTATGGTGCCGATGAGACGCATGTCGAGGATTTCCGACATGAGCACCCATGCCACAATGAAAGCAAGGACACCATAGAAGATGTTGATGGTTCCCGATTCTTTCATCATGCGGTAGGTGTAGAACATGAGTGTCGCCACCACAAGTATGTCTATAGCATCTTTAATTCCA
This sequence comes from uncultured Muribaculaceae bacterium, assembly GCA_944321865.1. Classification (GTDB taxonomy): domain Bacteria; phylum Bacteroidota; class Bacteroidia; order Bacteroidales; family Muribaculaceae; genus Avimuribaculum. The sequence goes on along the minus strand of CALUMZ010000011.1, from coordinate 23,488 downwards.
AATGACATATATATCCATCCTCTTTTTTTGAGTTAGTATTCGTAGTTTTTCGTGAGTGCGCTGACGATTTTTACGGTTTCGACAGCCTGCGCCACATCGTGCACGCGCAATATGTGCACGCCGCCAAGCAGCGCGATGGTGTTGAGCACGGTGGTTCCGTTGAGCGATTCGGCAGGACAGGTGTCAAGGAGCTTGTATATCATAGATTTGCGCGAAACACCTATCAGCAGCGGCAGGTCGAGAATATGAAACTCGGCCATGTCGTTCAGCAATTCATAGTTTTGGCTGATTGTCTTGGAGAATCCGAATCCCGGGTCGACTATTATGTCGCACACTCCCGATTGGCGCAACCGGTCGATTTTGCACCCCAATTCGGCAATCACTCCGGTCGTCACGCCGTGGGGATAATCGCACTGCTGCTGCATCGTTGCCGGCGTGCCGCGCATGTGCATGACAATGTATGGAACATGCAGTCCGGCCACGGTGCTGAACATGTCGGCATCGAGGTCGCCGCCCGAAATGTCGTTGATGATGTCGGCACCGTCGCATTCCACGCACCGCCGTGCCACGTCGGCACGGAAAGTGTCGACCGAAATCGGAATGTCGGCCGAAAGCTGCCTCACTATTCCGATTCCGCGTTTCAGCCTGTCATATTCCTCGGTCGCAGTCACATCGTCGGCACCCGGGCGCGATGAGTAGCCCCCGATGTCGATAATGTCGGCTCCCTCGTCGAGCAACCGTCTTGCCCTTGCGGCGATTGTGTTGTTGCAAGGAGTGCGGCTGCCGGCATAAAACGAGTCGGGCGTAACATTGAGTATGCCCATTACCCACGGCCGCGAAATGGTCGTTAACCGGCCGTGAATGTTTATTGAGAATGTTTTGAATTTGGCCACTGCCACCGTATAATTTAAAATGTAATGCGAAATTACAGCAATTCGCCACAACCTCAAAATCTTGCCCGCCGTTTTTTTGCGGTTAAATTTAAGAAATCAAGTTTTTAAGGAGCTTAACGTCGCATAATTTGTAGGCAATGTGCTTTGCTTGAGGACTATTTTAGTTGCTGCATGGCTGTTTCGATGGCAGTTGTGACGGGCTTTTCTATTTTGTGCCATGTCCAAATGCGCACCTTGTCGATTAATACGCTTTCAACGAATATTGCAGCCAGTACCGGCAGTATCACGGCAAAGTAGGCTGTCCCACTCATTTCGCGCAAGTATTGGCACAATGGTTGGAAGATTGTTATTTATGGGTGTACCGAAGTGACAACGCCAGTTGCGGGTTTCAGTTGGAACCAGTCCCACAGGTTTTTTGAGTCATCGTTAAGCTCGTCGCGCGTGAGTGTGCGTGTGTTTTCGCTCCTTGTTTCTGATATTTTTATGAACTGCCCTGCGCTGTCTATGCGGTAGATAGTACATTTCAAGTAAGCATCGACACTGCGGAACGTGTTGAGTGGGATTGATTTTGTCGTCGTTGGCACAAGTTGATACACATATACCTCCTTGCCATCAGTGATACGGAATTGCTTTATTTTCATTGCGCCATCGCCAAAGTATGAAACACCTGCTTCAAGTGTATCAACCACATTATAGCTTTGGTCAACAGTCACGAGCGAATAGCCTCCATTTTCAAGCACACCCCCATAGACGACAAGCCCCAGATACATGCCGTTCCCGATATTGAATTTTATGCCCATAGACATTCCGGCATCAACTTCATCCCAAGCATGGTAGTATCTTGAGAGTTGTAGATCTTCGTACATTTTGTCCGGAATAACATAGCCGTCATTTGCAAGCCCATATCCCGGGCAGCTTTCAGCTTTGCTTAAATCAAAAGGCAAAGTGTATGTTTGTGAGTGAGTTATAGCTAACTCCATTCCATCTACTTTATAAGAGGCGGAAGTTGTCATCGCACTTAATGCGCATACGATTATAATAAATAATTTTTTCTTCATTTTCAGTTAAAAATAAGGATATTAATTTCATAACAAGAAAGCGTATGGTCTAATTTGAGTTAGATTTGGCAGAGGCAATAAGCAAGTGCGCAAAATTATGGAAAAGAATTGGAGAAAACATCTTTAGGACACAGAAAATTAAGTTTCTGCCTTGTCTGCCGTTGGATAGGGGAATGGTAGAAATGTACTTATATTGTAAATTTTAATGCTGATTTTTTAGCAATTTGCAATAAAATATATACTTTTGTGAGCAAAAAATAGAAAAGATGCTAGGTTTATATGATAAAATTGCCGAAATGAAAGAAGTACGGAAAATGACTTGTGACAATAGTTGCTTGAACGCAGGCGGGTTGTATGACCCGGCTAACGAACATGATGCCTGCGGCGTGGGAATGATTGTCGATATTAATGGAAACAAGTCGCATGATTTGGTGGATTCGGCCTTGAAAGTGCTTGAAAACATGAAGCACCGTGGGGCCGAGGGTGCCGACAACAAGACCGGAGACGGGGCGGGCATAATGGTGCAAATACCGCATGAGTTCATACTGTTACAGGGAATTCCCGTACCCGAGAAAGGGAAATACGGTACCGGGCTTGTATTCTTGCCGAAGGACAAGGCAAGGCAGGAGGCGATATTGAGCATAATGCTCGAAGAAATAGAACGCGAGGGATTGACGCTTATGCACTTGCGCACAGTCCCGGTCAATTCGGATGTGCTTGGTGAGAGTGCCCGCAAGTCGGAACCCGATATTAAACAGATTTTCGTGACAGGGGTGACGGATGTGGCTAACATTGAAAGAATCCTTTACAAGATTAGGAAAAAAATAGAAAACAGGGTCAACGACCGCGATTTCTATGTGGTTTCGTTGTCGAGCCGCAATATAGTCTATAAGGGGATGCTGTCGTCGGTGCAAGTCAGGAAATATTTCACTGACCTCACCCAACCTTATTTTACGAGCGGCATGGCGATAGTGCATTCGCGTTTCAGTACCAACACGTTCCCCACTTGGAGCCTTGCCCAACCATTTCGTATGCTTGCACACAACGGCGAGATAAACACCATACGCGGCAACCGGGGGTGGATGGAAGCCCGTGAAAGTGTGTTGTCGACCCCGCAGCTTGGCGATGTGAAGGATATTCGCCCGATTGTGCAGCCAGACATGAGCGATAGCGCTTCGCTCGACAATGTGCTTGAATTTTTTGTCATGTCGGGGTTGAGCCTGCCACATGCCATGTCGATGCTCGTCCCCGAGTCGTTCAACGACAAGAATCCCATAAGCGAGGATTTGAAAGCATTCTATGAATACCATTCGATATTGATGGAGCCGTGGGACGGTCCGGCCACATTGCTGTTCAGCGACGGACGTTATGCCGGCGGTATGCTTGACCGCAACGGCTTGCGGCCTGCGCGCTACCTTATCACAAAAGACGGCAAAATGGTGGTGGCAAGCGAGGCCGGCGTGATAAGTTTCGAGCCGGGAAGCATCAAGGAGAAGGGGCGTTTGCAGCCGGGTAAGATACTGCTTGTCGACATGCAGGAGGGCAGGATATATTATGACGGCGAGATAAAGGAAGAACTTGCGTCGGCAAAACCTTATCGCAAATGGTTATCTACCAACCGCATAGAACTCGATACACTGCGCAGCGGACGCAAAGTGAGCAACAGTGTGGATGATTATGACTGCAAGTTGCGGGCTTTTGGCTATACGCGTGAGGATGTGGAACGCATAATAATACCCATGAGTGACAAGGGGGTGGAACCTACCGCCTCGATGGGTAACGACACGCCGCTTGCCGTCTTGTCGGAACAGCCTCAATTGCTATTTAATTATTTCCGCCAACAGTTTGCACAAGTCACCAACCCCGCCATCGACCCTATACGGGAGGAATTGGTTATGTCGTTGATAGAATACATAGGTGCCGTCGGAGCAAACATATTGTTGCCCGACGAGGGGCATTGCAAGATGGTGAGGTTGCCACACCCGATATTGACCAATACGCAACTCGACATTTTGTGCAATATCCGCTACAAGGGGTTCAATACGGTAAAACTACCCATGATATTTGATGTAGACAAGGGAGTAGCCGGCCTGCGAGAAGCGGTTTCGCGTCTTTGCATGGAAGCTGAAGATGCCGTGGGGAAAGGCGTGAATTACATTATTCTTTCCGACAGGGGAATTGATGAGGCACACGCTGCAATCCCGTCGTTGCTGGCCGTGAGTGCGGTTCACCATCACTTGATAGGTGTGCAGAAGCGCGTGCAGACGGCGCTTATCGTCGAGAGCGGGGAAATACGGGAGGTGATGCATGCGGCTTTGCTGCTCGGGTATGGAGCAAGTGCCATAAATCCATACATGGCTTTTGCCATTCTCGACCACTTGTCGGGTGACGGAGAGATTGCGATGCATTATGAGACGGCCGAGAAGAATTATGTGAAAGCCATCTGCAAGGGGTTGTACAAGATAATGAGCAAGATGGGCATCAGCACCATACGTTCGTATAGGGGTGCAAAGATATTTGAAGCGGTCGGGCTTGACGAAGAATTGCTGAGGGCCTACTTCGGCACAGCCGTTTCTTCGATAGGAGGAATATCGCTGAAGGAGATTGCTGCCGATTACATCAAGTTCCATGATGCCGGATTCACCGGCAGGCATGACGGGGAACTGTTGCCATACATAGGGCAGTATTCTTACAGGAAAGATGGCGAGCAACATGCGTGGAATCCCGAGACGATAAACATGTTGCAGCTTGCCACGCGCCTCGGCAGCTACAAGAAATTCAAGGAGTTTACCCGTAAGGCCGACGAAAAGCAGTCGCCTATATTTTTGCGTGACTTCTTCACATTTAAGCGGAATCCTATACCCATCGGCGATGTTGAACCGGTAGACTCGATAGTGAAGCACTTTGTGACCGGGGCAATATCGTTCGGGGCAATCAGCAAGGAAGCCCATGAGGCTCTTGCGCTTGCCATGAACGAGCTTGGCAGTCGCAGCAATACAGGTGAGGGAGGAGAAAGTGCATTGAACTTCCGCGCCGAAGCCGATGGCATACCTCTCGGGCATAAGACTAAGCAGGTGGCTTCGGGGCGTTTCGGTGTTACAGCCGAATATTTGGTAAATGCCGAGGAGATACAGATAAAAGTGGCACAGGGCGCAAAGCCCGGAGAGGGCGGACAGCTGCCGGGATTCAAAGTTGACGAGGTGATTGCGCATACCCGGCATTCAATACCGGGAATTTCATTGATTTCGCCACCTCCGCATCACGATATATATTCCATTGAAGACTTGGCGCAGCTCATCTTTGACTTGAAGAACGTGAATCCGAGGGCTAAAATCAGCGTTAAGCTTGTTGCCGAAAGCGGAGTTGGGACGATTGCCGCAGGTGTGGTAAAGGCCAAAGCCGACCTGATTGTGATTTCAGGAGCCGAGGGTGGCACTGGAGCATCGCCGGCATCGTCGGTAAGGTATGCCGGCATATCACCCGAGATAGGGTTGAGCGAAACGCAGCAAACGCTTGTTCTTAACGGCCTGCGCGGGCAAGTCAGGTTGCAGACCGACGGGCAACTCAAGACCGGCCGGGATGTGATAAGCATGGCGTTGCTCGGTGCCGAGGAGTTTGCTTTCGGCACGGCTGCCCTGATTGTCCTCGGTTGCGTGATGATGCGCAAGTGCCATGCCAATACTTGCCCGGTGGGTGTGGCTACACAAGACCCGAGATTAAGGGCGTACTTCCGCGGTCATTATAAGTATGTGGTCAATTATTTCCGCTTCCTTGCCGAGGAGGTACGCGAATACCTTGCAATGATGGGATATACGCGGCTTGAGGATATTGTAGGACGTACCGACTTGATTGAGATTCTCCCCGGCAAGCCTGCAAGCAAGGCATCGCATCTCGACTTCGGCCGCATACTTCACAGGGTCGGTGGCGACTCTCCGTTGCACAACGTGTCGGGACAGTTGCATGAAATATCGGGAGTTAAGGATGTGCAAATGATTGAAGCTGCGCGCGACGCAATAGAAAACCGCAAAGAAGTGTCGCTTGAATACGCGATAGCCAATACCGACCGTGCAGTCGGTGCCATGCTGTCGGGAGTGGTGGCTGCCCGGTATGGGAACGAGGGGTTGCCCGACAGGACGATAAACGTGCAATTTAAAGGTTCGGCCGGGCAGAGTTTCGGGGCATTCCTCGCACATGGAATCAGCTTCAAGCTCGAAGGCGAGGCTAACGATTATTTGGGTAAAGGGCTCAGCGGAGGCCACATTTCGGTGCAGCCGCCTGTCAGAAGCGACTTCAAGGCCGAGAATAACACGATTGCCGGCAATACTTTGCTATATGGTGCGACCGGCGGCGAGGTATATATCAACGGCCGAGTGGGTGAACGGTTTGCCGTGCGCAATTCCGGCGCGATAGCCGTGGTGGAGGGTGTCGGCGACCACTGTTGTGAGTATATGACCGGAGGGCGCGTCGTGGTGCTTGGAGAAACCGGACGCAACTTTGCGGCCGGCATGAGCGGGGGCGTAGCATACGTGTGGGACAAGAACCATAATTTCGACTATTTCTGCAACATGGAGATGGTGGAACTTTCATTGCTCGACGACAACACGGCACGGAAAGAATTGCATGAGCTTGTTCGCCAACACTATTTTTACACCGGTTCGCATCTCGCCCGCACGATGCTTGACGACTGGAGTAGCTACGTGAATGATTTCATACAAGTAACGCCGATAGAATACAAGAAAGTGCTCGCCGAGGAACAGATGCGCCGCTTGCAGCAAAGGATTGCCGAGGTGCAGAGAGACTATTGACAATTGATATTTTACGTAATACTGTTAAAATCATATATAAATGGGAAATCCTAAAGCATTTATGACCATACCGAGGCAAGAGGCAGGGTACCGGCCGGTGCATGACCGCATTGCCGACTATGGAGAGGTGGAACAGACGCTTAACCGCAGCGACCGCATGCTTCAGGCATCGAGGTGCATGGATTGTGGTGTGCCGTTTTGCAATTGGGCTTGTCCGCTTGGCAACCGCCCTCCGGAGTTCCAAGACGCTCTGTTCAAAGGGGAATGGAAAAAAGCCTACCAAATATTAAGCGATACCAACGACTTTCCTGAATTTACAGGGCGCGTGTGTCCGGCTTTGTGTGAAAAAAGCTGCGTGCTGAAGTTGTGCATCGATTCGCCTGTCACTATTCGTGAAGATGAGTGCGCTATCATAGAAGTGGCATTTCGCGAGGGTTACGTTGTCCCGGGACGCTATGCCCGTAACGGCAAGCGTGTGGCTGTGATTGGGTCGGGACCGGCCGGACTCGCTGCGGCCAATCGCTTGAACCGAATGGGATATGACGTGACGGTGTTCGAGAAACTTGAATATGTCGGAGGGTTGTTGCGATTCGGCATACCTAATTTTAAATTGAATAAGTCGATAATCGACCGACGAATAGAAATAATGGAGGCCGAGGGCATAAAATTCAATACAAGCGTTGAAGTGGATATTGATTCACTGCCCGAAGACTTCGACGCTTATTGCCTGTGTACCGGAACTCCACAAGCACGCGACTTGAAAATCCCGGGGCGCGACTTGAAAGGTATATATTTTGCAATGGAGATGCTTGCGCAGCAAAACAGAGTGCTTGCCGGCCAAGTGTTCGACCCCGAAGAACGTATCTGTGCCAAGGGGAAGCGTGTGCTTGTCATCGGTGGTGGCGATACCGGCAGTGACTGCATTGGCACAGCCCATCGGCAAGGAGCCGTGAGTGTGACTCAGATAGAAATCATGCCGAAGCCACCGGTAGGGTACAACCCCGCTACACCGTGGCCGCAGTGGCCCGTGGTGTTGAAGACCAGCAGTAGCCACGAAGAGGGGGGCGAGCGCAGGTGGTGTCTGTCTTCGACCCGTTTTGTGGGCGACTGTGGCAAAGTGTGTGCCGTGGAAGTTGAAGAAGTGGAATGGTTGCCCGGAGAATGCGGCGGCAGGCCGGTGATGAAACCGACGGGCAAGACAGAGCTTATCGAGGCCGACATGGTATTGCTTGCAATGGGTTTCCTGAAACCCGAACTTCCGCAATTGCCGCCAAATGTGTTTGCGGCGGGCGACGTTGCCACCGGAGCAAGCCTTGTGGTGCGTTGTATAGCCGGTGGCAGAGAGGCAGCACAGGCAATAGATGCTTATTTGCGCAGAATATGATATAATTCTTACCTTTGTAACCGCTGAAACAAAAAAAGAATTATAGACATGAAGATTGAATTTACCAAGATGCATGGTGCCGGCAACGATTATATATATGTCGACACGTTTAAATATCCCATTGAAAATCCCGGCGAACTGTCGGAGAGATGGAGCAAATATCACACCGGCATAGGCAGTGACGGGCTTGTGCTGATAGGCGGCTCGAAGGTGGCCGACTTCTCGATGCGCATATTCAATGCCGATGGTTCCGAAGCCATGATGTGTGGCAATGCAAGCCGGTGCATAGGTAAGTATTTGTGGGAATACGGGCTTACCGACAAGACCGACGTGACGCTTGAAACGCTTTCGGGCATAAAAAGGTTGCACCTTAATATAAGTAACGGCACGGTTGAAAGCGTGACGGTCGACATGGGTGAGCCCAAGTGCTACGGCATGGTCAGCCTTGGCGACGGTTACGGGTACGCATCCGGCATATCGGTGTCGATGGGGAATCCGCATCTCGTGATATTTGTCGATGACATATCACAGGTGGAATTGGAAAAAGTGGGGCCGCGACTTGAGCGGCACCCGTTGTTCCCCGACCGTGTGAATGTGGAATTTGCGCAGTTGTTGGGCGACGGCAGGGTGCGCATGCGTGTGTGGGAGCGCGGCTCGGGCATAACGCAAGCGTGCGGTACCGGTGCATGTGCGACTTTTGTTGCAGCCTGTCATGAGAAATTGTGCAACGGTGTGGCAAGCATAGTGATGGATGGCGGGACGCTAAAGATAAGCACTGATGCAGCAACCGGTAATATCCTCATGGAAGGCCCGGCAGTAAAGGTGTTTGATGGCACTATCGACACTGCCGCGACTTTTGAGTAATCATTGGAGCACAGTAGGATAGCGCAGACGTATACACCGGCAACTCCCCACAAGCCATGTGGCGCGGGAGTTGCCGGTTTTTTGGGTGGTTGTGCAAACTATGTTTTGTAACATAAAAAAATAATAGGAGAATAGGAAATAATTTTATAATTTGCGTCCGCTTTTTAAAACAATACTTTGAATTATTCAATTTAAAAACTGATAACATGAAAGTATACGAAACTAACGAAATCAAGAACATTGCCCTTGTAGGAAGCAAGGGCTCGGGGAAAACCACACTCGCCGAAGCTATGCTTTACGAGTGTGGAGTTATAAAACGCCGCGGAACTGTCGAAGCAGGAAACACGGTTTGTGATTATTTCCCCGTAGAAAAGGAATATGGCTATTCGGTCTTTTCTACGATTTTTTATGCCGAATTCCTTAACAAGAAACTCAATGTGATTGATTGCCCGGGTAGTGACGACTTTGTGGGTAATGCCATTACCGCAATGAACGTTACCGACACGGCGGTTATCGTTATCGACGGCCAGTATGGCGTGGAAGTGGGAACGCAAAACATTTTCCGCGTTACCGAGCAGGAAAACAAGCCTGTGATTTTTGCCATAAACCAACTCGACGGCGAAAAATGTGACTACGACAATGTGATGCACCAGTTGAAGGATGTGTTCGGGTCGCGCGTTGTCCCCATTCAATTCCCGATTGAATGCGGCCCGCAGTTCAACTCGATGATCGACGTGTTGCTCATGAAGAAATATTCGTGGGGTCCCGATGGCGGTGTTCCAACTATAACCGATGTCCCTGCCGAATACCTCGACAAGGCCAAGGAAATGCAAAAAGTGCTTGTGGAAGCAGCAGCCGAAAACGACGAAAGCCTCATGGACAAGTACTTTGAAGTGGGCACACTCACCGAAGACGAGATGCGCGCAGGTATCCGCAAGGGGCTTGTGGATCGCAGCATATACCCGGTATTCTGCGTTAGTGCGTTGAAAGACATGGGTGTGCGCCGCATGATGGAGTTCCTTGGCAATGTTGTGCCTTTTGTGGAAGACATGCCGGCACCGGTAGATGCCGAAATGAACGAGGTGAAGCCCGACTCAAACGGTCCGGTCAGCTTGTTTGTGTTCAAGACCACCGTCGAGCCGCACATTGGCGAGGTATCTTATTTCAAGGTGATGTCGGGTACACTCAAGGCCGGAGCCGACTTGGTTAACATCAACAAGGGCAGCAAGGAGCGGTTGGCCCAAATCTTCTGCACTTGCGGCCAAATAAGGACACCGATTGACGAACTCAAGGCAGGTGATATAGGGGCAACGGTGAAGATGAAAGATGTTAAGACCGGCAACACGCTCAATGAAAAGGGATTTGAAAGCCATTATGACTTCATCCGTTATCCCGATCCGAAATTTTCACGCGCCATAAAGCCTGAAAATGAGGCTGATGCCGAGAAATTGAGCGAAATCCTGAACCGTATGCACGAGGAAGATCCCACATGGGTGGTGGTGCAATCCAAGGAGTTGAAGCAGACAATAGTTTTCGGACAGGGCGAATTCCACTTGCGCACGTTGAAATGGAGAATCGAGAACAACGAAAAGTTGAATGTCACTTTCAACGAACCGCGCATTCCGTATCGCGAAACCATCACCAAGGCTGCGCGCGCCGATTATCGCCACAAGAAACAATCGGGTGGCGCAGGACAGTTTGGCGAAGTTCACTTGATAATAGAGCCGTATGTTGAAGGTATGCCGAAGCCCGATGTTTACCGTTTCAATAACCAAGAGTATAAAATGAATGTCAAGGACACTCAGGAAATACCTCTTGAATGGGGCGGCAAACTTGTGGTTCACAACTGTATAGTGGGTGGTGCCATCGACGCACGTTTCATTCCGGCCATCGTGAAAGGTATCATGGACCGCATGGAACAAGGGCCGCTTACCGGCTCGTATGCACGCGACGTGCAAGTGTGCATATACGACGGAAAGATGCACCCGGTAGATTCCAATGAAATATCGTTCCGCCTTGCTGCACGCCATGCCTTCAGCGACGCTTTCAAGAATGCCAATCCGAAGATTCTGGAACCTGTGTATGACGTTGACGTGCTTGTGCCGGCCGACAAGATGGGTGACGTGATGAGCGATTTGCAGTCTCGTCGTGCCATAATAATGGGCATGAGCAGCGACAAGGGCTTTGAGAAAATCACGGCAAAGGTGCCTTTGAAGGAAATGTCGTCGTATTCGACTGCATTGAGTTCGATTACAGGCGGGCGTTCATCATTCACGATGAAGTTTGCTTCTTACGAGCTTGTTCCGAGTGACGTACAAGACAAGTTGCTGAAAGCATACGAGGCTACCAAGACCGACGAAGATTGATATCATCCCCCGGGGGGGGGATTCCTTGCCCCTGCGGCTTGAGACGCCATGATATGTCGTCTCTACGGTTATCCTAAAGAATTAACGAGGGGCTGTTCCAGATTACCGGGAACGGCCTCTCCATTTTTTTTGTGCGTCGGCGCAGCTTCGGTGGTACTGAAAAGCAAGGCGCGCATTCGTCTCAGGGAATGCACGCCTTGGTGTGTTGTTATGCCGTGTCGCGGGACTTATTTCACGCGGCCTACGTATGAGCCGTCGCGGGTATCAACCTCGATGAGCTCGCCTTCGTTGATGAACAAGGGCACTTTTACTGTTGCGCCGGTTTCAACGGTTGCGGGTTTGAGGGTGTTGGTAGCGGTGTCGCCTTTCAATCCCGGTTCGGTATATGTTACCTTCAACACGGTTTTTACGGGCATTTCTGCATAAAGGACAGTTTCGGTCGAAGCATCGGAAACCACTTCCACTGTATCGCCTTCTTTCATGTAGTCGCTACCGGTAACGAGGTCCTTTGAAATAGGAATTTGTTCAAAAGTCTCATTGTTCATGAAGATGTCGTCGCCACCTTCTTGATATAGATATTGGTAAGGACGGCGTTCTACGCGCACGTCTTCAAGTTTTTCACCGATGTTGAAGCGGCGTTCGATTACGCGGCCGTCTACAACATCCTTGAGTTTGGTGCGCATGAACGTGTTGCCTTTGCCGGGCTTAACGTGCAAAAATTCCACACAGAAATACAATCTGCCATCCATGCGGATGCAAGTTCCGTTTTTAATGTCTTGAGCGTTGATCATATAAAATAATGTATTATAAAATAATCGAAATGTTTTGCAGTGCAAAATTATAGTAAATTGTAAAAATCTCAAAGCGATGGGGTAAAAAACTGATTACACTTTGGTAAATTCAAAAAAAGTAGCTACTTTTGCACACCGAATTTGAAATTAAAAATAACAAGTAAAAATATAAAACGATGAAAAGAACATACCAACCGTCGAACAGAAAGAGAGTTAATAAGCATGGTTTCCGTGAAAGAATGAAAACCGCTGACGGCCGCAAGGTGCTTGCTCGTCGCCGTGCAAAGGGTCGTTACAGCCTCACTGTTTCTGACTCTATCGGAAGCAAGTAAATAGCATTTTAGGCAAAAAGTGCCGCGACATGCATGGCAGGCAACATCGGGAGCGATGACATGTCGGTTAATGATTCTATTCCCATAATGCACGTGCGTGGCGTTGCTTTTTGTGATGTAACGATAAAAGCCGTTGCAACCTTGGTTGAAACACAAGGTGCAACGGCGTTTGTTTTTCTTACTCCAAGTTGTGCTTTGCCTCTTGCCTCTTGTCTTCAATTCAGTTAATCTCAAATCTAATGGCCGATTTGGGTTAAAACGGGTAAATGCGCTTGTGGTTATGATGGAGTGAATGTATAAATGTTTTTTTTGTGAAAAAAGTTTCAATGTTAGCATATTTTATAGATGAAATATAGCTGCAATATTGGCGATATGCCTATTTTTGCACGATACTTCACCACTATGGCCTGCACTGTGGGCAGGCACGGACTGTATTAACGAGATAACTTTACAAAATTATAGGTAACACAGGCGAGGGAGATTGGGCAACCGTGTATTTATATTGTGTGGTGACATTTGTTCCCGCCGAAATAAAAAACTGATAGATAAGCATGAAACTTTATCCTACAAAGCAAGATTTGATGTTTAGGAAAAAACAGATAATCGGTGCTGCCGTCGCAGTGGTAGTGATAGGCATTGTATGGTTTATTCTGACACGTGAGCCGGCTCAGCAACCTGAGTATCCGGTGGTGTGCATAGAGCCTGCGTCGAAGCAAGATGTTGAAATATACGGAGATTATGTGGGGCGCATACGTGCTCAGCAATTTGTCGAAGTCAGGGCACGTGTGGAAGGGTTCCTCGAACAGATGAAATTTGAGGAGGGTACATACGTCCAACGCGGACAAGTGCTCTTTGTAATCAATCAGGACCAGTATATTGCAAAGGCCGACAAAGCGCGGGCACAACTGAAAAAAGATGAGGCCACGGCTCGCAAGGCCGAACGTGACTTGGAACGCATACGCCCGCTGTATGAGCAAAATGCGGCAAGCCAGCTTGACCTTGACAATGCAATCGCTGCATACGAGACGGCAGTTGCAAGTGTGGGAATGAGTCAAGCCGACCTTGACCAAGCCGAGCAGGAACTGGGGTACACTATTGTAACTTCCCCCATCTCGGGGCATATCAGTGAACGCCATGTCGACTTGGGTACACTTGTCGGTACCGGTGCGCAATCGCTGCTTGCCACAATCGTAAAAAGCGACACGGTGCTTGTGGACTTCAGCATGACGGCACTTGACTACCTGCGCAGCAAGGAACGAAATGTGAACATCGGACAACAAGACACTACACGTTCGTGGCAACCGACTGTAACCATTACTCTTGCCGACAATAGCGTATATCCATACAAGGGGCTTGTGGACTTTGCCGAGCCTCAGGTTAATCCGGAAACCGGTACATTCTCGGTGCGTGCCGAAATGGCAAACCCGAATCATGTGTTGCTGCCGGGGCAGTTTACCAAGGTGCGCTTGTTGCTCGACGTGCTTGAAAATGCCACAGTGGTGCCGCAGAAGGCTTTGATTCAGGAAAAAGGCGCATCATTCATATACGTAATGCGCCGCGACTCGGTGGTGGAACGTCGATATATAGAAATAGGTGCCGAGTTTGGCAATAACATGGTTGTGGAACGCGGACTCGTTCCCGGAGAAATGGTCGTGACAGAGGGTATCAACAAATTGTCACCCGGTATAAAAGTAACAGTGGCAAAGCCCGAAGATTTTGTGAAAGCCGCCGAGGTTGAAAAAACCAAGGACGAATAATAAACAGGGCAGAGACATACACACATAATTGCGAAAGAATGAAAGTGAGCTTTTTCATCGACAGGCCGGTTTTCTCGGCTGTCATATCGATATTGATTGTAATTATAGGTATCATCGGTTTGCTGTTGCTGCCTATCGACCAATATCCGCAAATAACACCGCCCGTGGTAAGGATAACGGCTTCATATCCCGGGGCAAGTGCCCTGACCGTTTCTCAAGCCGTGGCAACTCCTATCGAACAGGAGTTGAACGGTACGCCGGGTATGCTGTACATGGAATCCAACAGTTCCAATTCGGGCGGATTCACTGCCAATGTCACATTTGACATAAGTGCCGATGCCGATCTTGCCGCAGTGGAAATACAGAACCGTGTGAAACTTGCCGAATCGCGCCTGCCGGCCGAAGTGGTACAGAACGGTATCGAGATAGAGAAGCAGTCGTCCAATCAGCTGATGACCATATGTATAACCAGCGACGACCCTAAGTTCGACGAAATATACCTGAGTAACTTTGCCACGCTCAACATCCTCGACCTGCTGAGGCGTATTCCCGGGGTGGGACGTGTGTCGAATATCGGTAGCCGATATTACGCAATGCAGATATGGGTTGACCCGGCAAAACTGGCCAACTTCGGGCTTACCGTGAAGGACGTGCAGAATGCGTTGAAAGACCAGAACCGCGAGTCGGCAGCCGGCGTGCTCGGACAGCAGCCTATGGACGGGGTCGACATAACCATTCCCATTACGGCACAGGGCCGCTTGTCGAGTGCGGCGCAATTTGAAGAAATCGTGTTGCGTGCAAATGCCGACGGATCGTTGATAAGGTTGCGAGATGTGGCGAGGGTGTCGCTCGAAGCGCAATCTTATAATACCGAAAGCGGTATCAACGGAGGCAATGCGGCAGTATTGGGTATTTACATGTTGCCGGGTGCCAATGCCGTGGAGGTAGCCGACTTAGTCAAGCAAGAGATGCTTGAGATAAGCCGCAATTTCCCCGAAGGACTTTCGTATGAAATAACTTTCGATATGACGGAGTATATCTCCGAGTCGATACACGAAGTGTACAAAACGCTTTTTGAGGCGTTGCTGCTTGTGACGATTGTGGTGTTCCTGTCGCTGCAGAGTTGGCGCGCGACGGTGATTCCTATTGTGGCAATTCCTATTTCTTTGGTAGGAACATTTGGTTTCATGCTCATAATGGGATTCTCGCTTAATATCCTCACGCTGCTCGGCCTTGTGCTTGCCATCGGTATTGTGGTTGACGATGCAATTGTGGTGGTGGAGAATGTCGAGCGTATCATGGAAGAGGAGCACTTAAGCCCATACGAAGCCACCAAAAAGGCGATGGAGGGCTTGACAAGTGCGCTGATTGCCACGTCGCTTGTACTTGCGGCCGTGTTTGTGCCGGTTAGTTTCCTATCGGGCATTACCGGGCAGTTGTACCGCCAGTTCAGTATCACCATCGCCGTGTCGGTGTTGTTGTCGGCTGTTGTGGCACTGACGTTGACACCGGTAATGTGCTCGCTCATACTTAAGCCTGTAGATCCGACGAAGAAGAAAAACCGCTTGTTCAGGTTAATAAACCACTGGATTGACAAAGGGAACCACAAATATGTGGGACTTATAAAAGTCACATTGAGGAATCCGCGGCGCATAATGGCGTCGTTCGGCATTGCGCTTGTGTTGATTTTCGTATTGTATAAATTGATACCCACGAGTTTTCTTCCTTCGGAAGACCAAGGTTACTTCACGGTGGAACTGGAATTGCCCGAGGGGGCTACACTTGAACGTACACGAGTGGTTACCGACAGGGCAATAGATTACTTGTTGTCACTTGATGCAGTGGAATATGTGCAGAATGTGACGGGTACGAGTCCGCGTGTAGGTACCAATCAGGCTCGCAGCCAGTTGACCGTGATACTGAAGAACTGGGCCGAGCGTGGAGAAGCTCCCATCGACAAGGTGATGGCGGAGGTGCGTAACGAATTTGAAAAATATCCCGAATGTAAAGTTTACTTGTCGACTCCGCCGGTTATTCCGGGTCTTGGTACGTCGGGCGGTTTTGAGTTGCAACTCGAGGCTCGTGGAGATGCGACATACGATAATCTTGTTGCAGCCGCCGACACGCTGATGTATTATGCCAGGCAAAACAGCGGGCTGACCGGATTGTCGTCGTCGTTGCAAGGTGAGATTCCGCAATTGTATTTCGATGTTGACCGCGACCGTGTGAAGATGGCGGGAGTGCCTATGGCCGATGTGTTTGCCACGATGAAAGCTTATACCGGTGCTGTGTATGTGAACGACTTCAACATGTTCAACCGCGTGTATCGTGTGTACTTGCAGGCCGAATCGCAATATCGCGAGCATCGCGACAACATAAACCTGTTTTTCGTGCGCGGGAAGAATGGCGACATGATACCGTTGACTGCATTGGGAACGACCGAGTACACGACCGGACCGGGTAGCATTAAGCGGTTTAATATGTTCAATACTGCCGTTATTCGTGGCGAGGCTGCCCGCGGATACAGTTCGGGACAGGCAATGGAGACCATAGAGCAGTTGGCTCATGAGCATTTGCCCGACAACATAGGCGTGGAGTGGAGCGGATTGTCATACCAAGAACAAAAAGCCGGCGGACAGACCGGCTTGGTGCTTGCACTTGTGTTCCTGTTTGTGTTCCTGTTCCTTGCCGCGTTGTATGAGAGTTGGACCATACCCATCGCAGTGTTGTTGTCGTTGCCGGTGGCTGCCCTCGGAGCGTATTTGGGAATTATGGCTCTCGGTCTTGAAAACAACACTTATTTCCAGATAGGTCTTGTGATGTTGATGGGTATGGCTGCAAAGAATGCCATCCTAATCGTGGAATTTGCCAAAGATGAGGTAATGGCGGGCAAGAGTGTTCAAGATGCGGCCTTGCATGCCTCCCACTTGCGGTTCCGACCAATTCTCATGACCTCGTTGGCATTCATCTTGGGTATGTTGCCGTTGGTGATAGCATCGGGGCCCGGTGCCGGCAGCCGTCAGGCAATAGGTTCGGGTGTATTCTTCGGAATGATATTTGCGGTGACGCTGGGTATAATTCTTGTTCCTTTCTTCTTTGTCATGATATATAAAACCACCGGCAAGATTAAGCAGACCAAGAATATGATACACATCGGAAAAAAACATAATGACAAATGAAATCAAGCAGGTTATTTATCATATTGGCTTTGGTGGCAACTCTGGTTGCAAGTTGCAAAATCGGGAAGAAGTATGTACGTCCCGACATGGAATTGCCATCGCAACTCGACAGTACTGTTGTAGCCGACACAATGTCGATAGGCGATTTGCCTTGGAACAAGATATATGTTGACACCTTGTTGCAAGAGTTGATAAGCAAGACTCTCGAGAAAAACAAGGATATGCTTATTGCCGCTGCGCAAGTGAAGGAGTTGGCTGCAATGAAGCGTATCAATGTGGCCAATTTGTTCCCCGATGTCGCATTGCGTATGTATGGAGAACGCGAACGGGAAAATTATGACGGAAAAATCGATAATGACGACCAATATGTTATATCGGCTCGTGTGACATGGGAACTCGACTTGTGGGGAAAACTGCGTTGGGCAAAAGACCGCAGTCTGGCCGAATTCATGGCATCGGTCGAAAACCGCAGGGCTTTGCAAATGAGCCTTGTGGCAAGCGTGGCCGAGGCTTATTTTGAGCTTGTGGCGCTTGATAACGAGTTGAAGATTGTGAGCCAGACGGTAGAAGCCCGCCGTGAAGGGTTGGAACTTGCCCGAATCAGGTATGAGGGTGGATTGACGTCGGAAATGACTTACAGGCAGGCGCAAGTGGAGCTTGCAAGTGCCGAGGCGCTTATCCCCGACTTGGAACAGCAGGTGACGCTGAAAGAGAATGAAATAGCATTCCTTGCCGGTGAATACCCGACCAAGGTGGAACGCGTGGCGTTGCCCGAGGACGTAATGTTGCCGGTGAGCCTTCCCGTGGGGCTGCCGTCGTCGCTGCTCGAACGTCGCCCCGATGTGCGTCAAGCCGAACAGGAACTTATTGCCGCCAATGCAAGCGTGGGTGTAGCCTACGCGAGCATGTTCCCGCAAATCAGCCTTACTTCCGACTTCGGAACCGAGAGCGACCTTTTGTGCGAGATATTGAAGTCGCCACATTACCTTATCAGCGGAACGTTGTTGCAACCGGTGATAGGGCTTGTCAAGAACAAAGCCCGTCACAAGGCAGCTCAGGCCGCCTACGAACAGGCTGTGTATTCCTACGAGAAAGTTGTGCTGAATGCTTTCATGGACGCATATAATGCGATAGTAAGGTTTAACAAGACTCAAGAAATATACGAATCGCAATATGTGCTTGAGCGCTCGTCGCGAAGCACGCTCGACCTTGCCCAGTTGCAGTATATGAATGGAGTGATAGGCTATCTTGATTTGCTCGATGCCCAACGTGTGTACTTGAATGCCCAAATAAACTTGAGCAATGCCGTGCGCGACAAGCAGCTTGCCGTAGTGAATTTGTATAAAGCCCTTGGAGGCGGTTGGAAGAACGAGTAATTCACGTTTCTTTTGATTCTCATAAAGTATTTTTTACATTTTGTAATGTGGTGCCGATGCATTACTTTTGTATTCAAGTATGTATGGAAAGTTGCAAGTTGTCCGGCAAACTGTTTTCCCGGGTAGGCAACTGTGGCTGAGTCCATGCAATTTGACGGCTTGTTTACGTGAAAAGTAAGGTTAAGAGAAAAATACAAAAATGAAAATATTTACTACAAGCGAGATTCGCAGAATAGAGGAGCAGACACTTCGCACGGAAGGAATAAATGAACTGGACTTGATGGAACGGGCGGCTTCGGCAGCTGCATTCGAGATAATGTCGAGGTGGCGGCCCGGGAAGCGCTTCGTGTTTTTTGCCGGTCCCGGCAATAACGGCGGTGATGCGCTTGCCGTGGCACGGCTGATGCGTGAGCAGGGGTATGGCCGAATCGAAGTTTTTTTGTTCAACATTCCTTCAACCAAGCTGTCGAAAGGGTGTGCCCGTAATCGCGACCGACTTGTGGAGATGGGCGGAGTGGACTTTACCGAGGTTGTCAACGGTTTTGAACCTCCCGCATTGGGCAGGGAAGATGTGGTAATCGATGGATTGTTTGGTGCCGGGTTGCGCGAGCCGTTGAAGGGTGGTTTTACTTCGCTCGTGCAGTATATCAACGAGTCGCAAGCCTATATTGTTGCCATCGATATTCCATCGGGACTGTTTGGTGAATGGAACACCGGGACCGACCGTCGCAATATAATCAGGGCCAATCTCACCCTTGCGTTCCAGTTCAAGCGACTTTCGTTCTTCTTTGCCGAGAATGCAGTCAACATCGGTGAATGCAAGGTGATTGACATAGACCTTAGCCGGGATGCAATCAACAAGGCAGCGACTAATTATTATCTTGTCGAGGATTATGAAGTCAAAAACCTGTTGCGCCGCCGCCCGGAGCATTGTAATAAATACGACTTTGGCAGTCTGTTGCTTGTGGCCGGACGCTACGGTATGATAGGTGCGGCCGTGCTGTCGGCACGTGCTGCCATGCGTGCCGGGGCGGGGCTTGTGACGGTGCATTGTCCGCGTTGTGGATTTGAAGTGTTGCAAACGAGTGTGCCCGAAGCCTTGTTCAGTGGCGACAAGAACGATATTGTAACAACCGATATTGTAATGACTCGCCGTTATAACACAGTAGCACTCGGCCCCGGAATGGGAACCAACGACATGACGGTGGATGCGATAGATAGGTTCTTGAAAAATCGCAACTTGCCATGCGTTCTCGATGCCGATGCGCTCAATTGCATAGCATCGCGCCCCATGTTGTTTGAAAGCATTCCGCAGAAGTCGATTCTCACCCCCCATGCCACTGAATTTGAACGCATATTCGGCAAGTTCGACACCGAGGAAGAACGGTTGAAGAAAGCAATAGAAGTGGCTAAGACGCATAAGTTGATAATAGTGCTGAAGGCGCACCACACAATGGTGGTCGATACCACCGGAAAGGTATATATAAACACCACAGGCAATGCCGGTATGGCAACTGCCGGCAGCGGCGACGTGCTCACCGGTATAATATCGGGATTGCTTGCACAAGGCTACAGCCCACAGTTCAGTGCCATCATGGGCGTGTATATACACGGGGTTGCCGGCGACCTTGCCGAGAAGGTACATGGCAGTTATGGAATGGTGGCGAGCGACATTGTGGAAAACATAGGCCGTGCCATCAAGGAAATCATGATGTAAATAAACGGGTGGGAGAGGGAGCTTACTGCCGTTTGTGGTATTGCATGCTTTGCAGGTAATCGTTAAGTATTATGGTTGCGGCAATGGTATCGACCACAGCCTTGTCGCGCCGGTCCATCTTCTTCATTCCGCCGTCGATCATCGAGCGGTGTGCAATCGATGAAGTGAACCGCTCGTCATACATTTCGATGTGCATGTCGGGCAATTCGTGCCGCAACCGTTCAATAAACGGCTTTAAGTAGCGCATGCTCTCGCTTGGCCGTCCGTTAAGTTGACGCGGTAACCCGACGACGATAAATTCAACCTGTTCGGTTTCCATGTATTTCTTCAAGAAATCGATAACCTTTGCCGTTGGCACGGTGGCAAGGCCGTTAGCCACAATCTTCAGCGTGTCGGTGACAGCAATGCCTGTGCGTTTACGCCCGAAGTCGATAGATAAAATTCGTCCCATGTGGCAAAGATAGTGCAAATTATGTAGAGCCGACATATAATGGCGGCTTAGTGCATATTTTTTTAGACAAAAAAACAAAAAAACATACGTTTTTTTAAGACATATTTTTATTCAATCGAGAATGTGGAGGGTGTGTTGAAATACCAACATTGCTTCCGTAGAGTGTGTGTCAAAAATATCATTACAATGTGGCAGTAGAGGGTGTATCAAAATTGTGAAAGATGCCGGAAAAGGGCTGCGTAGCTGCCCAATTATGCTTAACGCCGGGCGAGGCGCAGCCGAACCCGGTGTGGAACTGCCTCCACCACACAAAACGTCCTCGCAGAGGGCGAACATATTTGTATTCAGGTTGTTATTCGCCCCCTACGGGGGACGGCAGTGCAGGTGTTATGACTACACCGGGTTCGGCTTCCTTGAGGTCGCCTCGCCCGGCGTTAAGCATAATTGGGCAGCTCCGCAGCCCCTTTTCCCATTTTGATACACCCTCAAAAAAATTGAGCTTGCTCAAATTTGGCATAGTCGAGCCGCCTGTCTCATGGAAAGATAGTGCAAACCGTGCGCAATACAAAAAAACGTGCTTGCATGTTTTTTGTATTGCCGAGGTGCCGCCTATCTTATGGAAATTACATTTTTTGAAAAGGCACCACGTTTATCTTGCAGCCATCCTTTTCTATGGTGCGTTCATCGTTGTTTGTCACAATGACAAGATTGTTGCATTTCAGCTCTCCGGCACATTCTATAAGACTGTCAACCTCGCGTTTTTCTGTTTT
Organism: uncultured Muribaculaceae bacterium; assembly: GCA_944321865.1. GTDB lineage: Bacteria > Bacteroidota > Bacteroidia > Bacteroidales > Muribaculaceae > Avimuribaculum. The sequence continues at coordinate 1,745 of CALUMZ010000011.1, read as the reverse complement.
CGGGCTGCTCATGTCATAGCAGACTTGCATAATACATTCTATACTAGATTCTTTGCGCAGGATGAAGTCTGCCTCCTTGTCGTTCTGTGAGCGATAATAAAAAAGCGTCTTGTCGGGCTTGTAGCCGCGTCGAATAAGCTCTATGAACACTTGATTTTCGAGAAGCCGTCCTAAATTCTCGCTCAAAGAGAATGCCTTGGCAGCAACAAAGCCGTTGTCTACGACGTAAACCTTTCGAGGGGCTTTTTTCATCAGTTTCAACTTATTGTTGTATCGTGACAGATAATAAAACAAGTAAGGCTCATGCAGGTAGTCCATGAATTTTTTTGTTGTGTTGACACTGGCGAATCCCAATTCGGTTGTCAATTCGTTGGCACTGACTTGATTGCAGAAGTTGGAAATAAGATATAAGGCCAAATTGTTCAAGTCGGTAGTGTTGCGCACATTGTGACGCTTGGCCACATCTTTCCACACAATCGAGTCGAATAAAGTGTCGAGATAACTGCGCGTAAGCAGCCGCGATGCCACCACTTCGGGATAGCCGCCATTCCTCATGTAGTCGTCGGCAAGTGCCGACGCATCTTCACGCTGTTTTTCTTTCAAGTTATGAATGTCGAGTTTGTTCCATTCAAAAAATTCTTCAAGGCTGAATGGCAGCATCTCCACTTGCAGATATTTTCCTGTCAGCACAGTTGCCATTTCGCTGCTGAGCATCTTGGCATTGCTGCCTGTTATAACGAGGTTTTTGCCCAATCGGTATAGTTCGCTCACCCACAAGTCCCATTCGTCGAGATTCTGCACCTCGTCGAGCAGAATATATTCATATCCGGGATATACGTCGTCAAGCATACGCATTACCAAGCCGGCATTCCATGAACTTAACAGTTCACGGTTGTCAAAATTAATGTATGCGAAATTTTTGTTTCGCAACATCAACAGAGCTTGAGTTGATTTGCCCACACGCCTCGGACCCGTTATAAGTTTAATCAGGTGGCTGCCAAGCAGTGTGCCTTCGTCGTAATTGATGTGCCGCGACAGGTATGGTCGTGAAATCAATTCGTCGCGTTCTTTCCGCTGGTTAAGTAGGATTGTCTTCATCTTGCACGTAATCTCTTGCACAGGCAAAAATAGCTAATTTTCTTCAATTTGTGGCTTGTATTGCATAAAAACATTGTGATTTTATGCAATACAGAGTGCGAATTGCACAAAACGTGGCGAATCACGCGCTGTCGGGCAAATTAACTTGTTGTTTTTTGTTTTTTAGCTTGGTCCTCACACTATATTTTGATAATATTTCGCTATATTTGCGGTGCATGTCGTTCAGAAGCCCGAAGTGGGCAAGTGGGCGGGTGCAGACATAATGGAAAGCGTTTACATGACGCTTGATTCTTGACTCTCAGAAATGTGGCAATTTCAATACTCTGTCAAGGATGAAGCAACTGTAGATGCCTATGTGGATATGTAATATCACTTTGCTTTCGGTCGCTGTTCCGCGAGGAATGGTGCCGAAGGCGGTAGTTGCATATACAGGCGTGGGCTTCTGCGTTGCTCGTTCTACAGAGTAGGGCTAAGCCACATGCCTTTGAGAGTGGGACGGGCAGCAGGTAAGTTTCCCACGCTTTTTGTGTATATAAACCTTTCAATTGGGGAGTTGGAAGACCAAAAATGAAGGGTCAGTCTGAAAACCCGGTTGCATTCAGTCTGCCCGTTTCCCGCATTATGCGCACAGTTTGGATAGTCTGAAC
>CALUMZ010000010.1 GCA_944321865.1 uncultured Muribaculaceae bacterium | reverse complement strand
TTCGCCCCTATGGATATGGTCAGAAGTCTCAGCCGGGTGCGCACTGTCCGCATAGGCAAAAAGTGGATGGCAGCCGAAACCATGAAGAAAGACCGTCCGCTAATCGAAGCTGCCGGCCTGCATATTACGTCTTCTGAAGGGATTTTATAGTTCAAGTTACCGGAACATCGAGCGAAGAGGTGGCTCCCGATTGCGTGAAGCTCGTAGTGTGCCTGAAGGAGTATGCCGACAGTGGCAGGGTGTCGATTGACAAGGTTGAGGAAGAGTTTTTTGCCCAACTCAAGGCGTTGGGCATCTCGGGCGACAAAATCAAGAAAACAGATGTGCGCGGCATGCGCGGTGTGCCTCCTTTCAGAGCCGACATGCGGCGTGACGTTGCTTTCAAGCGGCCGGCTATTCGTGCAGGTGTCTTGCAGAGGCATGTAAAAGATTCATCGGCCATTCGTCGCCGTGCCCCGCGCTTCCGCGGCCAACGCCGTGCCTACGAAGTGACGCTCAACGATTTCTCCATGGTAGATAAAATAAAGAAGGCACTCGACAGGCGTATGGTGGGCAACATAGACGTTGCCGACATATCAAGCAGCAAGCTCGACGAATACCGCAGCGAAGTGCGTGCCGAGGCTCTTGCCAAGGCTACCGACGGCGCACACGACATTGCCGAAACAGCCGGAGTGAAATTAGGCGACGTGGTGAGTGTGGTGGTTCACCCCGACCAACGCCACGACAAAGCCGACTGCAAGCAAGGCGTGATAAAATTGCGCAGCTCGGTAACGGCAACCTTCGCCATAAAGTGACAGGTTTATGCCATAGCGAGCATGTGTAGAGGGTGTGCCAAAATGGGAAAAGGGGCAGCTCCGCCGCCCTTTTTAGCATTTTTCATATTTTTGATTCACCCTATACTGCTATGTGTTAACAAAAAAAACGGACATTAAACCTTTTTGGGTTAATTCAACCCGATTATGTAGGAACGGCGAAGAACCTCTTCCAATGAGTGCCCGTTAATTTTCAGATTGTCCCAGATGTCATGCTCGTCATCAAATGACGCAATAACTTTTCCGTCGGCATGTGTATCGCCATCACACTGATAGCCAACGTATTTACTACGGCTTCTATCCCGGGGAAGTACTTTGCACACTATTGGATAACTTTCTCTGTGTATGCCATAGAATGTGTCATCATCCAAGTAGTAAAAAGCAAGATTGAGGCCAACTTCTTCTATCTCAAAACGAAATATATCTCTTGAAACCACTGAGCCGGCTTCACGTTTGCTATCTGCCCTCCAACCTAATTCGTCTTCATATATGTCGCGTCCTTCTCCATAAAAATTGTGAAGGACAACTTTCCTATTAGTTTTCTCGATCATAATTTATTTTTTTGTTTATTGAACTTCTCTATTTCTTTTATCAGTGAATCGTATTTTGAATCAATCGGATAACTGTTTTTCTTGTCGTGGCTCTTGCGTTCAAGATACCCTTTGGGATTTTCTTCCCATACATGAGCATGGCTCCCTTTTCCATTATTAAACGGAAGTGCATTTCCTTTGTTGTCAAAAACAAGTTACGCCGCATAGCCACATTGGGGGAAAGCTACCCCATCCCACAGCATTGTGGCAGTAGAGACGCAAAATTTTGCGTCTCTACAATCTGATTGGATAAACTATTGATATTGAATGTTTTATATGTTGTTGCGAACATCGAGACGCGGCACGCCACGTCTCTACTCATGGCAAAATCGCATTTTGATACACCCTCTACAATCATATTACATAAAATCTTATAAATAAACAACTTGAACAAACAATTTGCTGTGGATATATTAATAGTGTATCTTTACACAAAATAATTGTACTCGAGTATATATGGATATTGTTTTGATAGTATTGGGGGCTGTGTGCGTGATTGTAGGATTCTTGGGCTGCATTTTGCCCGTGTTGCCGGGACCGCCGCTGTCTTACGTCGGGATACTGTTGCTGCATTTCTCCGATAAGGCCGATTTTTCTACGGCCTCATTGCTGATATGGCTCGCCGTCGTCGTGGCGACATTGGTCATAGACTATTTCATACCGATGCTCGGCACAAAATATTTCGGCGGCAGCAAATGGGGCTCGTGGGGCTGTGTTGTAGGCACTGTGATAGGACTGTTTTTCATGCCTTGGGGAATTGTGTTGGGGCCTTTCCTTGGAGCTCTTGTGGGCGAAATGATGGGAGGAACCAAGACTAAGCAGGCACTAAAGTCGGGTATTGGATCGTTGCTGGGATTCTTGCTCGGGACGGTGTTGAAGTGTGCCGTATGCGGCTACTTTATATGGGTGTTTGTGGCCGAACTTGTTTGAGATTGCTTTAACCCAAATCGGTCATTAGACCGCAAAAGGGAGAGAATTTAAAGCTCTTTGGTTGTTTTGCACACTTCTACCTGCCATCTTGCTTTCAACCCCGCCTCGACGTAGCCCGCTACGCCTTCGGCCGTGGTTGAAAGCAATCTGACAAGCATAAGTGCGCAACCCTACCAAAGTCTAATGACCGATTTGGGTTTAAAACGTATGAAAATCCACTTTTTTTACGTAAGTTTGCACACGGCTAAATGATTTTAAATTTCTTAATTCGATGAATTTTATTGAAGAACTGAAATGGCGCGGCATGATTAACAACATGATGCCGGGAACCGAGGAACAACTCAACAAGGAAATGACCACGGCATACTTGGGCATCGACCCCACTGCCGACTCGTTGCACATAGGACACTTGGTGGGAGTGATGATGCTCAAGCACCTGCAACGTTCGGGGCATCGTCCCATTGCTCTCGTGGGCGGTGCGACGGGTATGATTGGAGACCCTTCGATGAAGTCGCAGGAGCGTGTGCTTATCGATGAGCCTACGTTGCGTCACAACCAAGAGTGTATCAAGCGGCAACTTGCTAAATTTCTCGACTTCGATAGCGACGCGCCTAATCATGCCATCCTTGTCAACAATTATGACTGGATGAAGGATTACGGTTTTCTTAATTTTATACGTGACATCGGCAAGCACATCACTGTTAATTACATGATGGCTAAAGATTCGGTAAAGAAACGCCTTGGCAGTGACACTCAACACGGAATGTCGTTCACCGAGTTCTCTTATCAGTTGCTTCAGGGATATGACTTCTTGCACCTGTATGAAACGATGAATTGCAAGTTGCAAATGGGTGGTTCCGACCAGTGGGGTAACATGACTACCGGCACTGAACTTATTCGCCGGATGAATGGCGGTGAGGCATACGCACTTACTTGCCCGCTTATTACCAAGGCCGACGGCGGAAAATTTGGGAAAACAGAATCGGGCAACGTATGGCTTGACCCTAAACGCACATCGCCTTATAAATTCTACCAATTCTGGTTAAACGTGAGTGACAGCGATGCTGCAAAATATATAAAAATATTTACCGATTTGTCGAAAGAGGAGATTGAGGCACTCGAAGCCGAGCAGGCCAAAGACCCGGGTCAACGCCCGTTGCAAAAACGCCTTGCTTGTGAGATTACCACTATGGTTCACTCGCGGCAAGATTACGAGGCTGCAGTGGAGGCTTCGCAAATATTATTCTCGGCCAATGCCAACGAGATATTGCATCGCATAGACGAGGATACGCTGCTGTCGGTATTCGAGGGTGTGCCAACGTTTGAAGTACCGGCAAGCGTTATCGAGGCCGGCGTGCCATTGGTGGAGCTGCTCACAGCACATGCACCGGTGTTTGCCTCGAAGGGCGAAATGCGCAAACTCGTCCAGAGTGGTGGTGTATCGGTGAACAAGGAAAAAGTGGCCGATGCAGCAACCATTGCCGACAGTTCGTTGCTACTTAACGGTAAGTACATACTGGTACAGCGGGGTAAAAAGAATTACTATTTGATTATAGTAAAATAAGCACAAGCATATATTTTTAGTAAAATGGCTGATAATGTGCATGATGCTTGCTGCATTATGCACATTATTGTTTGCTTGAAGATAAATAAATTGAAGAATGAATTACGGTGACATTATCAAGGAGGCTCGAATTGCTCTCGGCGGAAAATTGTGCAAGGCTTGTGATGAATGTAATGGCAAGGCTTGCCGCAACATGATTCCCGGGCCGGGAGCAAAAGGAGTGGGCGACACGGCGATACGCAATTATGACGCATGGCGTCAGATTCGCGTGAGAATGGATTCCATTTGTGCTTACAGGCAGGTGGATATGAGTGTGGAAATGTTTGGCCGGCGTTTTAAGTATCCGTTTTTTGCGGCTCCGGTGGGGGCGGTGAACATCCACTTTGGCGAAAAATACGACGATAAGCAATATAACGACATTATGGTAGGTGCGTGTGCCGAGGCCGGCATTGCGGCTTTCACGGGCGACGGTGTGGTAGAGTCGGTCGTGCCGATGGCTTGCGAGTCGATTCGCCGAAACGGCGGCATCGGCATACCCACCATAAAGCCGTGGGATGCCGAAACGGTGAAAAAGAAAATGCGCTATGCCACCGATTGTGGTGCAATGGCGATAGCAATGGATGTTGATGCCGCCGGATTGCCGTTTTTGCGTAACAGCATCCCCCCGGCTGGGAGCAAAAGCGTGGAAGAATTGCGCGAAATAATACAGGCTGCCGGTCGCCCGTTTGTGGTGAAAGGAATCATGACGGTGCGCGGTGCCGAAAAAGCGATAGAAGCCGGGGCAGCCGCAATTGTAGTGTCGAATCATGGTGGGCGTGTGCTCGACCAATGCCAGTCGACGGCCGAAGTGCTCGAAGAGATTTCCCGCGCCGTTGCCGGTCGCTGCAAAGTGCTTGTTGATGGCGGTTTGCGTTCGGGAGTAGATGTGTTCAAGGCTTTGGCTTTGGGTGCCGACGGCGTTCTCATTTGCCGCCCGATGGTGGTTGCCGCCTTTGGCGGAGCGGAAGCCGGGGTGAAGTGTTATATCAAGAAGATAGCCGACGAGTTGCAAGACACTATGGAGATGTGCGGGGCGGCGTGCGTGTCGGAGATAACCCGCGACATGGTTGCCTCGCCGTTTTGAACGGCGATGCACATGCAAAGCGTTGAAAAATGTTACAAATACCGCAATATGTGCACTATTTGCTAATTAAGGTTAAATTATTGCATTTTGTTGCTTGAAAATTATGTTGAATAGCATAAAACATATACCTTTGCACCGTGTTTTTCATGGTATTAGATTTAAGGTTAACAAGGTTGATTGTCGTGAGACAATCAATTTTTTTTTGCACCTGTCCAAAATCCTATCGAAAAAGGTGTATCAAAATTATCATTCCAATGTGGGCAGTAGAGGGTGTTATCAAAATGGCAACATTGATGTTGTAAAGGCGAGACGCCGCGTCTCTACGCCCATAATAGTACATAAGATATTAAATATCAACAACTTATTCAACCTGATTGTAGAGACGCAAAATTTTGCGTCTCTACTGCCACATTGAAATAATAATTTTGATACACCCTCTACAATCTGATTGGGTAAATTGTTGATATTAAATATTCTATGTGCTATTATTGTTTATCTGTGACCCTTGGGCATGGGGGTCATTTCGTCGTCGCCCGGCATGTTGCCTTGTGCTGAATGCGTGTGGTTGCCTTGAATGGTCAGCCTCACTGTGTTGCGGCCGAATTTTGCGTTAAGCCTGTCGGCAGTTTCCATTAACCGTCGGTTTTGTAAAGTGTTGACTTTGTCAAACAAGTCAAGCTGGTATCCTATGTCTTCAACCAGTCCGCCCAGTATTATGCCCATTCGCTTGTATTTGTATCCTTTTATGTAAATGCGGGAAAGAACTTCGAGCGCAACACGCACTATTTCTTGGGTGTTGGAGGTAGCCGTTTGCAATTTTGCCGTATCTGAATTAGAATATTGTGGCAAGTCGGTGCGATGAGGATTGGTGCAAATGAAGACTGTTATGGTGCGGCACAGGCAACTGTCGCTGCGCAGGCTCGCTGCTGCGTCGGCGGCATAGTTGCTCAGTAGTTCGTTGAGCTTGCTTATTTCGGTCTCCATGAATGCAAATGTGCGGCTGTGCATGATCGACTGTTGGTGCGCCGGAGTCGACAAGTCGATAGCCGGAGTGCCGTGTAGTTCTTGCCACGTGCGAACGCCGGTAACTGTCATTAATTCATTTACAACTGATTCTCCAAGGCTTGCAAAGTCGTAGGCCGTCGATATTCCGTAATGTTTCAATTTAGGTGCGCTGCGGCGGCCTATACCCCATACGCTTTCTATGGGAACGAGTCTGAGGGCCTTTTCCGTGACGTCGGGTGTGATGATGCAAATGCCGTTGTAGGCTTCATATCGCTTGGCAAACCATGTTGCAGTCTTGGCCAACGTGTAGGTGCCGGAACAACCACAGCTTACGGGAATGTTGCAATTGCGTTCTATTTCGGCAACTACCTGCCTCGCACATTGGCGCACCGTGGCAGGATCGTCATCGGGAATAGTGCCAAAAAATTCGTCAACACTATATTGCAAGAAGTCAAGAACAAGTTCTTGTTGTTTTACGGTCTGCATTATATGTCTCGAAACATCCCGATATTTGCGGTGGTCGGCGGGAAAAACTGCTACATTGTTTGATTCGAGAATCTTTTTTACCTTAAATATAGGGTCGCCCCGGTGTAATCCCATGTTTTTGGCCTCTTTTGTGAGTGCCAATATAATGCCTCCGCCGGCTTCGTTGCAATTGGCAACGACTATCGGACGCCCTTTTAGCTCGGGGTGGAAGGCTACCTCCACCGAGGCAAAAAACGAGTTACAGTCGATATGAATAATCATGCAGTGGTGCTATACGTTGTTTTTATGGTATATTCTCGTGGTAAAGTTACAACAAAAATTGGCATTAAACCAATTTTTCCTGACATTCATAAACGTATGGGGGGCAGGCTGCGCATTGCCACATTCATATAGTATACTATAAAATACAGGGTGAGTAGGGTGTATCAAAATAGCGAAAACAGCAATTCTTGCTTATAACTTATAACTGAATTGTGGTGGGTTTGTTGCCTCTGAGGGGGCAATACTATGCTTAACACGTGTAGTGAGCGATAGCGAACGAAGTCTGCGGAATCCGGCTCCACTTGAAATACGGTTTCGGAGATGCCTAACTTAGGCTGCTACTATAGTCCGACAGCTCCGCAGCCGCAATTTTGCCGGTTTTACACGTTGTTTTTGCTCCAAAATTGCGCAAGGTAAACAAAAAAGCAGCTAAGCGTGTGGCTTAACTGCTTGATTGCTTGTGTGGTCCCACTTGGGCTTGAACCAAGGACCCCCTGATTATGAGTCAGATGCTCTAACCAACTGAGCTATGGGACCGGCTGTTGATTCCTCAAAAGCGATTGCAAAGTTAGCGGATTTGTGCCAATTTTGCAACAATTGCGGCGTTTTTTTTCGACAGTATGCCTAAAAAACGTCAAAAAAGACACTGTTTCAGTAGTTTTCGGGTACAAGCCGGTTGTTGTTCATGCATTGCATATATTGCTGTATGATGGCTTTCAAGTCATTTTCCATTGCTGCAATGGTGTCGGCAGGAGCGGTGGCAAGCACATTGTTTTTCAGCATTGCATCGTCCTTGAAACGGTAAGCGGCATTGAGTCTTTCGCCGTCGAATTGCAGCATGTAGTCGCCTTTTACATATTGGTATGTACCGTTGTTGTAGTTTACTGCGTATGTCGCGTCGGCCGGGGTGGAAAGCAGGTCGCAGCCAAATGCGACGTATGGCAAGTCATAGCCCAAATAGCCGAGCACGGTGGGCATTATGTCGATTTGCTGCGCTATGGCATCGTTGCGCATTCCTGTCACGGTGCTGTCGCCGGGTGCATGGAATATTATGGGCACTTCAAAAGTCCCGAGGTCGGTCTGGTAGCGTGGCAGGCTCGACAGGTTGGTGTGGTCGGCCGTTATCACGAACAGGGTATTGCCGAACCATTCTTCACGGCTTGCCGATTCAAAGAACCGGCGCAGAGCATGGTCGGTGTAGCGTATGCACTTGTGCATGGGGTTGTCGTCTTCGGGGAAAGTGTCGCGGTATTGTTGCGGCACCACAAACGGGTGGTGCGACGATGCCGTGAAGATGGCAGTCATGAAAGGCTGCTGCATGCGGCTCATCACCGAGCAATAGTATTGCATGAACGGCTCGTCCCAGATGGCCCACGTGCCGTCGAAGTCGTTGTTTCCTTTATTCTCCCGGTCGTATTCGTCTTTGCCGTAATATTCCTTGAATCCGGTGGCGCGGGCAAATGCTTGGAATCCCATCGACCCGTTTGGCGCACCGTGGAAGAATGCCGTCGAATAGCCCTTTTTGTTGAGTTCACCGGCAATTCCCGACACATCGTTCAGTGATGCCGGTGTGAGGAAGAATGGTTCGACAAACATCGGTATGCCCGACAGCACCGAAGGCATTCCGTCGATGCTTTTGCGCCCGTTGGCATAGCTGTGGGTGTAGGTCAGCGAGTGGCTTATGAGTTCGTCGGTAAACGGTGCAAATCCTTCATAGCCCGACACGTCGCGGTTGAAGCTGCCTATGTATTCTTTGCCGAAGCTCTCGATGATAATTACCACCACGTTTTTAGCCTTGAACTGCAGCGAATCGGACGGTAGGTGCAGCGGCGAGAACAGGCGTTGCATTTCGGCGTCGGCCATGTATGCGGGTGTCTCAAACGGTTTCTTGCCAATGGTGCGGATAATGGAAAATGGCGTGTTAAGCACCACTGCCGACTCTATGGGGCGGTTTACATACTGGTTGGCGTTGCTGATGGTGATGGGGCGCACAGTGGGGCCTATGCCGCCGCGAATGCCGAAGATGCACAGCGGTGCGGCGATGACAAGTGCCACTGTCTGCGAGATATAGTACCGCATCGGTGACGACATGGGGTGTTTGAGCTTGGGCATACGGTATAATTTTGCCATACCCCAAACCATGATGGCGAAAATGAGCAGCAGCCACCAGTGGATTGCCATTTCCTTGAATATGATTGTGGCTATGTTGCCTTCGTTGCCAAATTCGCTGAAGACCGTTGCCGTGGTGCGCCGTCCGGTGAACGAGAAGTAAACGGTATCGGCAAGGTTGGCGGCAAGTGCCACTGAATTAAGTGTCACGTAGGTCCACTTGGTGATGCGGTGGAACGCCGGACGCTCCTTGTAGTGCAGCGGCAGCAGCGTCATGACGATATACAGCATGTTGCAGTACACCACTGCCGAAGTGTCGAAAACCAAGCCCCCTTGCAGCATCTCGCCAAGCAACTGCCACGACATGTAATCGTAGAAATAGTTGCCGTTGGCTATGAAAAATATCACGCGGGCAATGAAAAAGACGGCGTATGACAGCACGATGTTGCATACCACGCTGCCCGGCAATGTTTGGGATAATTTCTTCAATGACAGAGCCATGCTTACCAGTTTTTTTGCTTGATTGATTGTGTGGAAGTTACGTGTGAAAGAGTGCGCAAAGTTACGCAGAATATTCTTAAAATCAAACAAAACCCCGTGGTCATGCCTTTTGCAGCATCGTGGCGGCAAGGGGGTGTATCAAAAATATCATTTCACAATGTGGCAGTAGAGACGCAAAATTTTGCGTCTCTACAATCAGATTGGGTTAAATATCAATGTTTTATGTTAGCTGCCGCCGCCGAGGGCTTGGTAGAGGTTGACGACGGCTTGCAGGGCTGCAAGGCGGTCATCGACCACGTTGAGACGTGCCGAGAGCAACGACTGGCGGGCTGTGATTAATTCAAGATAGGTGGCGTTGCCGGTGCGGTACAGGGCTTCGGCGGTGGTCACCGAGCGACGGAGTTCGGCGCATTGGCGGCGGTGGCTTTCAAGGCTGCGCAAGGCCGATTGCGACGCATAGAGGGCATCGTTCACTTCGCGCCCGGCATCGAGCAATGCCTGCTTGTAGTTGAGCAATGCTATTTGCTCTTCGTCTTTGGCCACTCGCAAGTCGCTGATTAGCTCACCGCGCTTGAAGATGGGTTGCGCGAGCGAAGCCAAGGCCTGCAGTATCCACCGTCCCGGATTGGCCACGGCGTTGCCGAGGTCGTCGGTCCAGCCGGCACTGCCCGAAAGGGTCAGTCGTGGGTAAAATGCCGCCCGTGCCACGTTGGTGGCATAGTAGGCTTGCGCGAGCGTCATTTCGGCCTGTATCACGTCGGGACGTTTCGACAGCAGCCTCAGTGCCACACCCGTGTTGGTTTCCTTGGGCATCTGTTGGTCGGCAAGGGTGTTGCGGGCAATCGCCTGCGGTGTCATTCCGAGCAGTGTGCACAGTGCGTTTTCGGCTTCGCGCTGTTGTCGTTGCAGGTCGTTGTGCGATGCTTCGAGTTCGTATAGCGATGCACGTGCCTGCGTCACTGCATTCTCGGTTTCTTCGCCCACTTTCAGCAAGGCTTCCATGGTGCGCACCTGTTCGCGCCATGTATCGAGGGTCTCAAGGCTTATGTCGACCTGTTCGTCCAAGGCCATCAGCGAGAAGTAGCCGGAGGCAATCGATGCTATGAGTTGCGAACGGACGGCCTGCTTGTAGGCCGTCTGCGAGAGCATTGCGGCTTTTGCTTCCTGCTTGGCGTTGCGCAGGCTGCCGAATATGTCGATTTCCCAACTTGCCGCCAATGGCAGTTCGTAACTCTTGATTGCCGCACTGCTCCCTTCCTTGGCAACCGACAGTCCGGGTGAAAATTCCACTGAGGGCAGAAACGACAATTTAGCTGCCGTCAGTCGGGCTTGTGTCTGGTCTAACCGTAACAGTGCCACTTGCATGTCGGTGTTGTTTTCAAGCCCGTGGTTGATAAGCTCTTGCAGGCGGGGGTCGGTGAACAGCTCTTGCCACGGCAGGTCGCCAAGCGAGGCGGTGTCGGCGGCTGCAATGCTGTCGGTAAAGCGGTAAAGGTTCTCGACCGGCAATTCTTCTTCGGCCGGACGTTGGTAGTTGCGGTATATCGAGCAACTTGTCGACATGGCCGCCGCAAATATTATGAAATACAGTATTTGTTTCATGCTCTGTCCTCCTTGCGTTTACCCATCACTTTTTCTTCGACCCACATGAATATGATGCTGAATGCGGGTGTGATGAAAAGCAATGCAATGGTTCCTATTATCAATCCTCCCACGGTGCCCACGCCGAGCGAGCGGTTGCCGTTGGCACCCACGCCCGATGCAAACATCAGCGGCAATATGCCGAAAATCATTGTCAGAACGGTCATCAATATCGGGCGGAAACGCACAGCTGCCGCGCTCAATGCCGCTTGAACAAGAGTCATGCCGGCTTTGCGCCGCTCCGATGCATACTCGGTCATCAGGATTGCCGTCTTGGAAAGCAAGCCTATGAGCATGATGAGACCCGTTTGCAGGTAAATGTTGTTGTCGATACCCCACAGGCGGGCAAACAGGAAGCTGCCCATCAACCCGAACGGCACCGACATCATCACGGCCATCGGTATGAACAAGCTTTCATACAGCGCGCACAAGATGAGGTAGATGAACAATATGCACACGCCATACACGATTACCGTGTCGTGCGACGACGACAGTTGCTCCTCCTCGCGCATCATGCCCGAAAATTCATAGTCGTAGCCGGTGGGGAGCGTTTGCCGTGCCACCTCCCTGATGGCCGCAATCACGTCGCCCGAGCTGTACCCCTTGGCAGGCATACCGTTGACACTAATCGACGAGAACATGTTGAAGCGTTCCAGCGTTTCGGCTCCGTATGTTTTGGTGAGGGTGACAAACTGGCTCACCGGCACCATTCCGCCGGAGGTGCGTATGAATATATTGTCGAGCGATTGCAGGCTGTTGCGCTTGTCGGCCGGTGCTTGGATAATTACCCGGTATAGCTTGGTGAACCGGTTGAAGTTGGAGGCATACACGCTGCCGAAGTAGCCTTGCAGCACATCGAGCACATCACTGGTGGTGATGCCTGCGCGCTGGCAGCTTGCTTCGTCCACTTCAATCATGTATTGCGGGAAGTTGGCGCTGAACGACGTGTAGGCCCGTTGCACTTCGGGTCGCTTGTTGAGTGCGGCAATGAAGTTGTCGGTGACTTTGCTCAGTGCGTCGATGCCCTTGCCGCCGCGGTCTTGCAGGCACACTTCAAAGCTGTTGCCTGTGCCGTAGCCGCGTATCATGGGCGGTGCCGACACAAATATTTGTGCCTCTGTGATGTGTGAAGTGAGTTGGTATATTTTTTCGGTGATGGCTTCGACCGAGCCTTCCTCGTCGCCGCGCTCGTCCCAAGGCTTGAGCTTTATCATGAATGTACCGTGCGATGAACCGCTTGTGCCCATGCTGAAACCGGCAACGTTGTTATAATTGTTGATTTGGGGAATCTTTTTCAGCTCGGCTTCCACTTTCTGCATGATTTCGGCAGTTTCGGCAAGAGTGCTTCCCGGCGGCGTGTCGATGCCGACGTTGATAGAGCCGGTATCTTCATTTGGCACAAGGCTCGTCTTGCTGGTGCCCATGAAATAGAGTAGCAGGCCGCAGGCTGCGAAGAATGAAACCCATACAATCCATTTTCGTTTAACGAGAATCTCAGCTCCCTTTTTATAGCGAGCCAATATGCGCTTGAACGAGGCATCGAAGGCAAGGCGGAACCGGGTGGAAAATTCCAGTTTGGTGCCTTCGGTGACAATCTGGTTGGGGCGCAGCAGCAGGGCACAAAGGGCAGGGGAGAGGGTGAGTGCATTGATGGCCGAAATGCCGACAGCGACAGCCATCGTAACGCCGAATTGTGTGTAAAACACCCCCGATGTGCCGCCCATGAACGAAACGGGTACGAACACGGCCATGAACACGAGTGTCGAGGTGACTATTGCCGATGCTATCCCGTCCATTGCATCGACCGAGGCCTTGAACGGCGACCGGTAACCGGCGTCGAACTTGGTCTGCACTGCCTCGACCACGATTACCGCGTCATCGACCACGATACCGATGGCAAGCACGAGCGCAAACAACGTGAGCAGGTTGATGCTGAAGCCGGCAAGGTATAGCGCGGCAAATGTACCGATGAGCGAAACCACGATGCTTATGGCCGGAATGAGCGTGGAGCGCGGGTTTTGCAGGAATATGTATACCACGAGCACCACGAGAATGAGGGCTTCTATCAGCGTTTTGACTACTTCGTCGATCGATGCGTCGAGGAAAGTCTTGGTGCTCATCAGCTCGACAATCTCCATGTCTTCGGGAAGGTTCTCCGATATTTCATCGAGCAGGGCATTGATGTTCATTATGATTTCGTTGGCATTGGTGCCGGCCGTCTGGTTAATCATGCACGACACGCCGGGGCAACCGTTCACGTAGCCGATGTTGGTATACGACTGTGCGCCCAGTTCCACCGTAGCCACATCTTTCAGCCGCAGCACGCGCCCGTCGTCGAATGCCTTTATCACGATTTCTTCAAATTCTTCCTCGGTTTCGAGTCGCCCGCGATATTTCAGTGTATACTGGAACACGTTTTCCGAGTCTTCGCCTATCGAGCCGGTCGAGGCCTCGATGTTCTGGCTCGCGAGCGCGGCTTCAATGTCGGCAGGCATCAGTTCATACTGTGCCATAACGTCGGGTTTGAGCCAGATGCGCATTGCATAGTCGCCACCCATCACGTTCACGTCGCCCACGCCCGAGATACGCTGAATCTGCGGCTTGATGTTGATCGACATGTAGTTGGTGAGGAATATGCGGTCGTATGTTCCGTTGGGGCTGTAAAGGCCGAATGTCATCAGCTGGCTCGTCTGCCGCTTGCGGGTGGTCACGCCCACGCGAGTCACCTCGGCGGGCAGCAGCGATGTTGCCGTGCTGACGCTGTTTTGTACGTTCACGGCCGCCATGTCGGGGTCGCTCCCTTGCTTGAAGTATACCGTTATGTCGGCGCGGCCGTTGTTGCTCGCGCTCGAAGTCATGTAGGTCATGTTTTCCACGCCGTTGATGGCTTCTTCGAGCGGCACAATCACGCTTTTTTGCACCGTCTCGGCGTTGGCTCCGCTATAAGTGGTGGAAACGCGAATCGTCGGCGGTGCTATGTCGGGATATTGCTCGATGGCAAGTCCCGAGAGCCCTATCAAGCCTGCCACGAGAATGACGACGGAGATTACCATCGACAGGATAGGGCGTTCGATGAATTGCTTTAGTTTCATAATGTTGCGGCAGCCCCTCCGTTGGCTTCGGGATTTTGGATGGTTGCCGATGTGGTACCGGGTGCGTTGGCGATTTTTGTGCCGTCTTTAAGCAACCCTGCACCTTCGCTCACTATTACGTCTCCCTCTTCAAGGCCGCTTTCCACGATGTATTCTTTGCCATTATTGATGGGGAATACTTCGATCGACGTGGATTTGGCCACTCCGTCTATGACGCGGTAAGCAAAAATGCGGTTTTGTATTTCGTATGTTGCTTCTTGCGGAATCACTATGCTGCCCGGGCGGTCGTATGGCAGGATTATGTTGGCTTGGCCTCCGCTCATCAGCCGTCCGTCACTGTTGTCGAAGATTGCCCGCAGGCTCACGGTGCCGGTTGTCTTGTCGATGATACCGCTTATTACGTCGATTTTGCCCTTGTGTTCATAAACCGATCCGTCGTTGAGTTTCAGGGAGACCTCGGGGAACGATTTAAGCACCTCTTCGAGCGAGCCGTATTGCTTGGTGAGCGACAGCACCTGTTTTTCGGTCAGGGAGAAGTATGCAAGCATCCGAGAATTGTCCGAAACGCTTATCAGCGGCTCGGTCATCGTTGCGCTCACGAGCGCGCCTATGCGAAAGTCGGTCATACCGGCCACGCCGTCGACAGGGCTTTTAACCTCGGTATAAGACAGGTCGTTGCGGGCGTTTACAAGTTCGGCGCGTGCTTGCATTGTTGCCGCTTGGGCGCTTTTGTATTCGTTTTGTGCCGTGCGCAGTTCAAAGTCGGAAATCACCTTGTCGGCATAAAGCATCTGTTTGCCTTCGAGTGTCTGTCGGGCTGTTTCTTCGGCGGCTTCGGCGGTGGCAACTGCCGCTTTTGCCACTTCCACCGCGGCTTTATAGGGCACTTGGTCGATGATGAATAATATTTGTCCGCGTTTCACTTTTGCTCCTTCCTCGACACGCACCTGTGTGATGGTTCCCGACACTTGTGGGCGCACTTCCACATCTTGCCGGCCGCGTATCACGGCGGCATATTGTTCGGTCAGCTGCCTGTCTTCGCGTTTCAGTGTCATGAGCGGATATTCGCTTGATTCGTTTGTGGAGGTTTTGTTTTGGCTGCAAGAAATTGCCAATATCGAGCATAAAAAGACTGTGATAATACCTTTCAATTTCATTTTGATGCTTTATTCTGTTTCTTCTTTACAAATTTACCGGAGATATGTATAGGTGTATTTGTATATAATTCGTATATATTTGTCTGTTTGGAACCCGTTATATATTATTAGCACGATATTTGTTAACAAAAGTCGCCGATTTGTTAAGAAGGGACAAATCTTTGAAAATAACGAAAAAGCACCCGGCACATTTTGCCACGACACCTGCCGCGTCGCAAAATGTAATATTAATGTAACCAATGATTTGATATGTGTAAAAAGTAACATTGCGGTAATGATTTGTTAATTATGTGAAATTCTGTGTGTTATGTGCTATAAATCCGCAAAAGTTACGTTAATGTTATAGGTTTTGTTAACATAAAGCGGTTAAATCGGCATTCCCTGTCTTAAAAAAAAAAAAAAACACTAACGTTGTTTAAATTAATCTGCGTATTTTTGTATCGGTTTATAAACTCATTAAACAACGCTTATGAATATAAAGCACTTAGTAATCACAATGATGCTGGCATTGGGCGGAATTGCCACAATGTTTGCACAGACTTCAGTGAGCGGGATGCTCGTTGATGAAGAGACTAACGAGCCCCTCATCGGGGCTACGGTGCAGGTTAAGGGAGATCCTGCACAAGGCACGGCCACCGATTATGACGGTTCTTTCACTTTGAAAGTGAAGCAGCAGGGGGCTACGCTTGAATTCAAGTATATCGGATATGAAAGTCAAAGTGTGAAAGTTCCTGCAGGCAAGAAGGCCGACTTGGGTACCATTGTCATGAAAAGCGACTCAAAGGTACTCAACGACGTGATTGTAACCTCGCAGATTGCAATACAACGCCGCACCCCGGTTGCTGTGTCGAATGTGTCGTTTGAGCAAATCGATGAGAAACTCGGCACGCAGGAGTTCCCCGAAATCCTCAAGACCACCCCGGGTGTGCATGCACAGAAGGATGGTGGCGGCTTCGGCGACTCTGAAATCTACATGCGCGGTTTCTCCAACGAGAACATCGGTGTGATGGTGAATGGCGTGCCCATGAACGACATGGAGTGGGGCGGTGTTTACTGGAGCAACTGGACCGGTCTGACCGACGTGACCACCGTGATGCAGACGCAGCGCGGTATGGGTGCCTCGAAGGTGTCGATTCCGTCGCTCGGAGGTACCATCAATATCATTACCAACGGCATTGAGCAAAAGCGCGGCGGCACGGCCTACTACCAACTTGGTAACGACGGCTACAACAAGATTCTTTTCAAGGCCTCGACGGGCATGATGCCGCACGACTGGTCGGTGACGCTGCTCGGCTCGCGCACTTGGGGCGACGGATATGTGCAAGGTGCCGACTTTGAGGGCTACACTTGGTTTGCCAACGTGTCGAAGCGTTTCGGCGACAACCACCAGTTGTCGTTCACAGCTTTCGGCTCGCCGCAAAAGCACTACCAACGCAAGGGTGCCATGACGATTGCCGACTGGCAAATGGTTGAAAAGGTGTACGGAATCAAGAATTACAAGTATAATGCTTCGTATGGTTTCGACAATAACGGTGAACGCCGCTCGTCGGAATACAACTTCTACCACAAGCCTCAATTGAGCTTGAACCACCAGTGGAAAATCGATGAAAAGTCGTCGCTCAGCACGGTGTTCTATGTTTCACTCGGCCGCGGCGGTGGTTATTCAGGTCAGGGTAACGAAGACTTCGGTTATTCCTATTCCGACTGGCGTGCTACCAACTATGGTGAATTGCAGATGAAATACCGCAAGCCCGACGGTACATTTGACTACGGTGCAATCCAAGACATCAATGCCGCAAGCGAAAACGGCTCAATGCTCGTGATGAGCAACTCCAAGAACTATCACAACTGGTATGGTTTGATTTCGACTTATTCTACCAAGTTTGGCAATTACTTCGATTTCTACGGCGGTGTCGACTTTCGTTATTACAAGGGTATACATACCAACGAGATTGTGGATCTTTATGGCGGCGACTACTTCGTTGATTCGTCACGCGGAGATGTTGATGCAGTCAACAATGTAAATGTGAACAATCCTGCATGGCGTTACGAAAAACTCGGCGTTGGTGACGTGGTTTACCGCGACTACGACGGCCATGTAATGCAATACGGTGCATTCTTCCAGACCGAATACAACAAGGACAATTTGTCGGCTTTCGTTGCCGGTTCGTTGTCAAACTCGGCCTATTGGCGTTACGACCGCTTCTATTACGACGAGGCTCATGCCAAGAGCAAGACTAAGAGCTTCATGGGCTTTACCGTGAAAGGTGGTGCCAACTACAACTTCGACAAGCACAACAATGTGTTTGCCAATGTGGGTTACATAAGCCGTGCGCCCAAGTTCTCGGGCGGCGTGTTCTTGTCGTCTACCCAAAGCAACACCATCAACAACGACGCACGGAACGAAAAGGTGTTCTCGGTGGAAGCCGGTTACGGTTTCCGCAACAGTTGGTTTACTGCCAACGTTAACGCTTACTGGACCCGTTGGATGGACAAGACGATGACCGACAACGGCACGCTTGGCAACGCGCACACCGAGTATTTCGTCAACATGACCGGCGTGAATGCCCGCAACATGGGTATTGAAGTCGACCTGAAGATACGTCCGACAAACTGGCTCGAAATTTGGGCTATGGCTTCGATTGGCGATTGGATTTGGACCGACAATGCCACCGGTTACGCATTCGACTATAACGGCACTCCGCTTAACAAGGAGGGCAAGCCTACCACAATGGGTGCTCCCGACCACGTTAAAGCCACCGTTGAAATCGACGGCATTCACCAAGGCGGTTCGGCACAGAATACTTTCGGAGCAGGTGCAACGTTCAAGATTAACAGGGCTATACGCATAGGCTTCGACTGGACCTACTATGGCAGCAACTATGCCTACTACGACCTTGGCGACGTGCTTAGCGCAGGCGACGTGGTGAAAGTGTATGACCCGTGGAAGATACCGGCAGCAAGCACCGTCGACCTCAATGCAAGCTACCGCTTCAAGGTGGGCGGATTGGATGCAGTGCTTTCGGGCAATGTCAACAACCTGTTTGACTACCAGTATATCTCGAAGGCTTGGAACCCCAACAACTCTAAGGTTGAGGCTACGCAAGACAACATTTATTGCTACTATGCTTTCGGACGCACATACAGCATGAAACTGCGTATTAATTTCTAACCAAACTCTCACACACACAGGACATGAATAAGATGAAAAATAAGATATTTCAGGCTTCGATTGTGGCTCTTGCTTCGCTGGCAGTGGTATCGTGCGACGACTACAACGACCAGTTTGGCATCAATTACAAGGCCACCGACACACGCTCTTCGGCTTTCACGCTTGCAAGTACCGACTATGAGGCAATAGCCAACAATGAGGAGAACAAAGCGATTGCCGCCCGCCTTGACCAAGAGAACGGAACCGGTACCGTATATACCGACGCTCTTGCTGCATTGGCCGACGACAAGTATTTCACCACGCTTGCCTCGCCCGAACTTTACCTGCCGGCATTCCTCAAGTCGTCGACCAATTACCTGCTTGCCGACGAAGGTGCTCGCTATTCCATTACGTTGAATTTCTACCGCGACCCGTCGGGCTACCTTGCCGAGTTGACCAATATAGGCTCGTATGATTTCACGGCCGACGATTACAAGAGTGTGTGGGGCGATGCAGCCAATGCAAGCTACCTCACGCCGGCAACGCTGTCGCAGATTCCCGGCGTGCTCAACAATTCGGTGAGCGATGCGCAAGAGGGCGACATGATGGTTGTCAACTATGCCTACTCCGAAACCGAACCCGGTTCGGGTGGCGGCACCGGTGGCAGCGATGAGCCTAATTACACCCCGATAGCCGATGTTATAGCCAACTCCGGTGGAGGTAACTTCACCGTCAAGGGTACGGTGCAAGCCACCTACGACCGCGGTTTCCTCCTCGGTGACGAAACAGGCAGCATACTTGTTTACCTGTTTGAGATTAATTACTCGGTGGGCGACGTTGTGACCGTGAGCGGTACAACCTCGCAATACGGTGGGCTTATGCAGTTCCCCAACACGTCGGAAGTTACTTTGCTCGAACGTGCCGAAACATTCAGCTACCCCACTCCGGCATCTATGGACGGTGCGGCAATGGATGCATACCTCACTGCTCCCGAGATAAAATATGTGAGCTACACGGGAACTTTGTCGATTGACGAAGAAAAAGGATTTTACGATGTGGCTGTGGATGGCGCGACTTCGGCTACCGCCAGTCTTGCTTATCCGGTTGCAGGTGTGGTTGACAACTCACTCGACGGACAGAAGGTCACTGTTACCGGTTATCTTATTGGTGCAACCGGCACCCCTGCAAAATATGTCAACACAATGGTGACTACCGTTTCGCCTGCCGACGGCTCGGGCGAGGAATACACTCCGGTGGGGTTGCTTGCTTACGATAGCGAAGGCACGCAACGCTCGGTGCGCGGCGTGGTAGCAGCAACCTACAACAATGGCTTTCTGCTTACCGACGGCTCGGGTAACATTCTTGTTTACAAGAGCGGAACAGGTGCTGTCGCAGGTGACATCATGACCGTGAGCGGCAAACTTGGCGCGCATAACGGTTTTACTCAGTTTACCGGCGATGCCACTGTTACCAAGGTCGGGACGGGCAAATTTGAATTGCCCACCCCGCGTCAGCTTGATGCTGAATCCATGGTGGCCTATCTGTCGAATCCTTACATAGGGCTTGTTACATACGAGGGTGTTCTCACCATCGACGGCAATTTCAAGAACGTGGCCATCGATGGCACAGCCGACGTCGAAGGCAGCCTTTCTTACATCGACGTTGACCCGTCGCTCAACGGGCAGCGCGTAAAGGTCACAGGTTATGCAATCGGTGTTTCGGGCGGCCGCTTCTTCAATACTATGGTAACATCTATCGAGCCTGTTGGTGGTGCCGACGCAGCAATGCGCGCCATTGGCAACGTATCGACTTCGGAGGCTAATTCTTCGGCTCTGTACCGCTTCGACGGCAACGCTTGGAGCCTTTACACTACCGATGCCGCAAGCATCGTACCATTGACACCGGCAGTTTACGCACAATATGGCAGCAGCTCGGTTGCCGTAAATGCCATCGACGACGTGGCTGCCGTATTCCTCATGCAGAAGTTGCCGTTTGCACAAGATGGAGCTCTTGCAGCCGTGATTTACAACACCGGTGATGATTTGGCGGTTAAGGAGTATATGCTCTCGAAAGGCGCATGGATTCCCACTCCGGAATATGACGTGAAGACCTATCTGTTTGAGTACTTGCCCGAAGGGTGGACCCGTGCAACCACTTATTTCAACGAGCCGCTCCTCGACGGTGCTACCGGCGGCTTTGAAATCAAGAATGTGACTACCGACGGATTGAGTTATGTTTGGAAAATCGATTCAAGCTATGGTTGGAAAGCATCGGCCTACGTGGGCGGAGCAAACCACCCCACTGAAAGCTGGATTGTGTCGCCGCAAATTGACTTGCGCGATGCCGCAGCACCGGTGTTGCAATTTGAAACCGCGCTTAACTTCTGGGACGGTTATGCTCCCACCGATTTCTGCACGGTTCTTATCACCACCGATTATATCGGCGAGATTGAAGGAACCACATGGGATGAACTTGAGGTTACCGGTTGGCCCACTAAGTCGGGTTGGGATTTCGTAACTGTCAAGCCTGTTGATTTGTCGGCCTACGTTGGTAAAGTCGTGAACATTGCGTTCCGCTACAAGAGTACCGCCGATGTCGCTCCCACATGGGAAGTGAAGAATGTGAAAGTAGGTGAGCCGGAATAAAAACCGGGTTTCTCATTGAAATAGTTATGCAAGCAATCCCCCGCCACCCAAAACGGCGGGGGATTGCTCGTTTATATCACATGCGACGAGACACGGCAACGCCGCATTCCTACGGTATTCCCATGACTACATAACACTGAATATCAAAAGTTTATATTTTGTAGCCACCCTCTATGGCTGCAATGCCCCACGTACAGCGCGATTTGGCAGCACTCCTTGCTCAGAAAAGCACAATTGTTTCACAAGGTTTTGCTTTTTTGAGGAAATTTAATAATTTTGTGCATGTATATCAATAACATAATTTACTATGAATAAGCATTTTTTATTCATTGCCGTCATAGTGATGGCAATGACAGTGCCATTTGCGAGTGCAAAGCAGATAGGCCCACAGCAAGCCTTGGAAATTGCCCGGCAATTTTCAACAACCGATACAAAGCTAAAATCCATGTCGGCATCACCTGCACAAATGAAGGTGGTATACACGGCCAAGCCTGAGGGAAGCCCTGCCGACAGTGATGACAACGGATTGCTGTATGTGGTAAGCAGTGGAGACAATGCCGGTTACGTGATGGTGGCCGGCGACGACGTTGTGAGCAACCCGGTACTTGGATATTCTACCGGCGGGGAGTTTGACTACGGTACAGCCCCCGACAACCTCAAGTGGTGGATAGGCGAATATGCCCGCATGATAGAATATGCGGCCGAACACGGAATGGCAGTTGCCGAAACGCCAAAGTTCGACACTTCGCTCGACCCGATGATAAAAACGCACTGGAACCAAGATTACCCTTACAACAACCTGTGCCCGTGGCTCGATGAGGGCTACCGCGGCTACACCGGCTGCGTGGCAACGGCAATGGCACAGGTGATGAAATATCACGAGTGGCCCGAGCAAGGCACCGGCAGCCACACCTATACCGACCCATATTGCGGGCAGACGCTCAGCGCAAATTTTGGCGAAACCACCTACCGCTGGGACTTGATGCCCAACGATTACGACGGCTCGTGGACCGACGAGCAAATCGAGGCTGTGGCCACGCTGATGGCGCATTGTGGCGTGGCAGTAGAAATGATGTATCAACCCGATGGCAGTGGAGCATATTCACAAGATCTACCCGCTGCCTTCGTCAACTACTTCGGCTATGCCAAAGATGTCATATATCTCGAACGCGACTACTATACGCAGAATGAATGGATAGGGATGGTGAAGGACGAACTCGATGCCGGGCGTCCGCTTTATTACAGCGGTGCGTCGTCAAGCAGCGGACACGCTTTCGTATTGGATGGCTATAACACCGACGGCTATTTCCACGTCAACTGGGGGTGGGGCGCATACCTCGACGGCTACTTCCTGATTGCCACCCTCGACCCCGGAGACAGTCAAGGCATTGGAGGCTCGGTCGATGGATATGCCTACTCACAAGGTGCCATCTTCAACATGCACCGTCCGACCGGCAACGAGACCGTCACTCCCGACTTTAGAATGAGTGGTTTAACGCTTTCCGATGGTGCCACATCTGCCGAAACCGTAAAAGGAAGTTCGTTTTATTTCTATATCAATAAAGTAATTAATTATCAACCGTTGGCTTCGTTCGGGGGATATTTCGGAATAGCCTTCGAGGATGATAACGGAGAAACGGTGTTAAGTTTTTACACCGAAGTAGCAAATATAGATTATGGAACGGGTTACGAATTCTATCCTGTTAAAGTGACTATTCCCGAGGATATTGCCGACGGGCATTACAAGGCTTACCCGTTCTATGCGGCCGACAAGGAGAGTGAGCAATACCCGATAAAGGCTCTTGCCATATCATCTAACTATGCCGATGTGGTGGTCGCCGGCGACAATGTCACCATCACCGTCCAAGAAACAGCACTGAGCTACATGACGTGCAGTGGGGCAGCGGTGGTAGTCAACGACAGTTTCACCAACGGGGAGGAAGCCCTCATATATGCCCAAATCACCAACAACGGCACGGAATATTACAACAGTTCGGTTTACTTTGTATTGTGCGAACATAATTCAACTGAAATTGCATATACTCCCCAATATGCAACATCTGTATCCATTGCACCCGGGGAGACTCAGACAGTGAAAATATCGCAAACCGTTGCAGATTTCTATCCCGATGAAGAAGTTTATGATATTGTAATTTTAGACAATAACCTTGGTTTACTTTCGGGCGGACGCATTCCCATCAACATTAACAATCCCGACTTGACTCTCACAGAAGGCTTGAAAATAACCGACTCCAACCCGGCCAACCTCACCCTGACGGCTACGGTGAAGAACCCGTCGTCGACAAGTACCTACACCGGCAACATCTGCGCACTGATTTGGAAACCATACCCCGAACAAGGCCTGATGGTGGTGCAAAAGGCCCTCGATATTCAAAATGTGGAAATCGCCCCCGGAGAGACGATCGACTTGACATTAAAGGGCTCTTTCACCGAGGGAGTAATAGGAGATACTTACAACATTAGTCTGTTTGACGATTCCCAAGCGTTGACCTCCTATATGGACTTGGAATACGTCCCGGGTGCAGCGCAGGAGGTGGCTGAAATCGAGATTGCCGGTGAGCCTGAAATAACCAACGAAGACCCCGACAACCTGACGGTTTCAATGAAACTTGAAAACACGGCATCGGCGGCCGCATACGACGGCACGGTGAGCGTGGCAGTGTATGACGTGAATGAGATGGTTTGTGCCGACCTTGGCACGCAACGGGTACAGTTGCAGGCCGGTGCCACATCGGAGACTGTTACGTTCACCGGGGCAATGAACGAGGTGCTTCCCGACAAGTCCTATACAATACGCATCACCGACAACTATAACCAGAAGCAACTGGCTACAATCGACTATGTTTTAGACGGGGCTTTTGTGGCAATAGAGGACGTATTGCAGATTGTCAATGCCAATCCCGACAACCTCACCGTGGCTGCGACATTGCAGAACACCTCTCCGTGGTTTGATTATTATGGCAGCTTGAATATTACAATATTCAACACCGATTCGGAGATCGTTGCAACCATTGGCGAGCAGACGGTTGAAATTCCTGCCGGCGAAAGCAAGCGGGTAGAACTGACCGGCTCGTTCGATGATTGCGTTCGTGGTGAGACTTATTACTTGTATATTGGTTTCGTGGGTCTCGGTGGCGCAGTGTTGCCTTCGGGCATTGAATATGTCTACGAAACACTTGGCATTGCCGATAATCTTGCCACCGGCGGCACACGCCTTTATCCCAACCCTGTTGGCAACGTGCTTAACGTGGTCGACGGCCGCGGCATCGACCGTGTGCAGGTGCTCGGGCTGACCGGCTCGCAAGTGCTCGATGTTGCAACAGGTGGCGACACCGTTGCGGCAATCGACATGGCGGGATTGCCCGCAGGCACCTACATAGTGCGCATCGTCACCACCGACGGCTCCGCCACCATGCAGAAGATTATCAAGAAGTAATTTTGATAAAAGAACAAACCGGGGACGGCATCGCACGTGATTGCCGTCCCCGGTTTGTTGTGTTGTAAATGGTTGGATAAGACCCGGTTGTAGAGGGTGTATCAAAATGCGATTTTGCCATGAGTAGAGACGTGGCGTGCCGCGTCTCGATGTTCGCAACAACATATAAAACATTCAATATCAATAATTTATCCAACCAGATTGTAGAGACGCAAAATTTTGCGTCTCTACTGCCACATTGAAATGATAATTTTGATACACCCTCTACTGCTATATTGTGGGGGATTATGGCTTCTTGTAGATTATGGTCAAGCCGTCGCGCAGGGGGAGGATTACTTTTTCCACGCGTGTGTCGCTGGCTATCTTGTCGTTGAAGTCGAGTATGCCTTGCGTCTGGGCATCGATTTTTTTGCCGGGTTCCACCACTTTGCCGTCCCACAGGGTGTTGTCGGCAATGATGAATCCGCCGGGGCTGACGCGGTCGAAAACAAGGTCGTAGTATTCGCTGTATTGCCGCTTGTTGGCATCGATGAAGACGAGGTCAAACCGGTGGTCCGGGTCAAGGCGCTTCAACACCTCGCGGGCATCGCCTATGTGCAGGTGTACACGGTTGCCCACGGGCGATTGCGACAGGTGCGTGCGAATGAAGTCTTCGAGTTCGTCGTCGATTTCTATGGTATGCAGTTCGCCATCTTCGGGCAACCCTTCGGCAAGGCACAGAGCCGAGTAGCCGGTGAAAGTGCCGAGTTCGAGGATGCGCTTGGGGGCAATCATGCGCACAAGCATCTTCAGCAGGCGCCCTTGCAGATGTCCCGAACACATGCGCGGGCGCAGGTGGAACAGGTGCGTGTCGCGGTCGAGCCGGGCAAGCGACTCACCTTCGGGGTCGATGTGCGACAGAATGTAGTCGTCCAAGTCTTCTATT
Organism: uncultured Muribaculaceae bacterium; assembly: GCA_944321865.1. Lineage (GTDB taxonomy): Bacteria > Bacteroidota > Bacteroidia > Bacteroidales > Muribaculaceae > Avimuribaculum. The sequence continues at coordinate 29,316 of CALUMZ010000010.1, read as the reverse complement.
TGCATTGCCGGGTCGATTCGAGATTTGGCAGCAGGTAGACGTCATAGTTGGCAAGGATGTCGCCCACACGGTTTATTTCAAGGAACGATGTTCCACGGCCCTCACCGTAGGCACCGCCTATGTATGCAATAAGATAGTCGTTTTCGAGCAGCCCGAGGTTGATGAGTTGCTTGAGTCCCGTGTACAGATATTCACGCGATGTCTCCGAGCGTTTCAGGTATACCGGGAAAACGCCATAACTCAACGCTAAGAGCCTTATCACGTGCTGGTAGTAGCAGAGTGCCAGCGTGGGGTTCTTGCCGCGGAATGAGGCTATATAACGGGCTGTGCGGCCTGTATAGCTGTCGGTGATGATGGCACGTGTGTCGAGCACGTCGGCCGAGTCAACGGCTTGGTGGGTGAGGAACGACGTAACGTCGTTTTCAAGCATGGGGTGGTGCCTGTCGTTGTGCGGCATCTTGCGCAACGATTTTTCGGCCTCCATTGCCACGCGCGACATTGTGGCGATGGCCTCCACAGGGTATTTGCCGTATGCGGTTTCCCCACTCAGCATCAGTGCGTCGGTGCGTTGGTATACGGCGTTGGCTATGTCCGACACTTCGGCGCGCGTCGGGCGCGGGCTGGTTATCATCGAGTGCAGCATCTGTGTGGCCACGATTACCGGCTTGTGTGCCGCGATGCACTTGTTGATGAGTTCGTTCTGTATGCTCGGTATCGACTCGGCAGGCACTTCTATGCCAAGGTCGCCGCGGGCAATCATCACTCCGTAGGCTGCTTCGAGTATTTCGTCGAAATTGTCTATGCCCTCTTGGTTTTCGATTTTCGCGATAATCTTGATGTGGCTGCCGCGCGAGTCGAGTATTGCCTGAATGTCGAGCACATCTTGCTTGGTGCGTACAAACGAGTGTGCAATAAAGTCGATGTCAAGGTCGATGGCCGTGTGTATGTTCACAATGTCGCGCTGCGTGAGCGACGGCAGGTTGATGCTCACTCCCGGAATGTTGACGCTTTTGCGCGAACCGAGCGAGCCGTTGTTTTGTGCCGTGCAGTGCAGTATGCCACACTCGCGGTCGATGCTGTCGATGATGAAATCGAGCTCTCCGTCGTCGATGAGCAGGTGTGCTCCCGGCCTCACGTCGTCGGCGATGTGTGGGTAAGAGAGGCAAATGGTGTCGCGGGTTGTTATCCCGTCGGGGCGGCCCACGACATTGATGTGGTCGCCTTCATTTATGTCGATGTTGGCATCGCCTTCGTTGGTGGTCGTGCGCACTTCCGGGCCCTTGGTGTCCATCAGTATTCCTATCCGGTCGGAAACGGCGCGCACGTTGCCTATGATTTTCTCAAAACCTTCGCGACTGAGGTGTGCCGAGTTCATGCGCACCACATTGAGCCCGTTGTCGAAGAGGCGTTGAATGAAATCCTTGTCGCAACGCTTGTCCGAGATTGTGGCTACGATTTTTGTGAATTTTTTCATATATTTTTGTACAAACCTAAAACACAATCGTCTTATTGACGATATTCCGTGCAAATTCGTTGCAAAGGTAGTATTTTTCGGACTTATCGGCAATAATCAGCATGGCAAGTGCGACAAAAAATTGTCTTGCCGTGGCATTTTCCACCGCTTGGCAATAGGGCTCGATTCTATTTTTTGCAGTCGGCAGTGAGTGGCATGGCCAGCAGGGCTTCGATGGCAAGTCGGTAGCTGTCGAGCCCGAAACCGGCTATCACCCCGGCGCAAGCGGCCGAAATCATGCTGTGGTGTCGCACCGGTTCGCGGCGGTGGACATTTGAAATGTGCACTTCAACCACCGGTGCCGGTATGGCACTTATTGCATCGGCTATGGCAAGCGAAGTGTGGGTGTAGGCTCCGGCGTTGAGCACTATGCCGTTGCACTCAAAGCCTGTGCGGTGCAGCTCGTCGATGAGCAGCCCCTCTACGTTGCTTTGGAAATATTCTATTTCGGCCACGCCTTTATATTGGCGGCGCAGCGATTCAAGATAATCTTCAAACCGGCGGTTGCCGTATATGCCCGGCTCCCTCACGCCGAGCAGGTTGAGATTGGGCCCGTTGATAATTGTTATTTTCATGTGTCGGGAGATATTGATTGTCATGCAAAAATAGCTACACTTTTCATTTTCGGCAAATTATATGAATGCAGTTTGACAAATTGACGTGTAAAACAGCCGTTAAATTTTGCACTGTTCGTGCAATGTGCTAAATTTGTGGAAATCATTTACACGAAAAAAACGTATCATGTCATGAGAACCAAGTACAAAAGAATATTGCTGAAGCTGAGCGGCGAGTCGCTCATGGGGAAGCAAGGTTACGGAATCGACCCGCAACGTGTGGGAGACTATGCCCGTCAAATCAAGGATGCTGCAGCATCGGGTGTGGAGATTGCCATCGTCATCGGCGGGGGCAACATCTTCCGCGGGCTTGCCGGCGCAGCGCGCGGGGTCGACCGCGTGAAAGGCGACCAGATGGGTATGCTTGCCACGGTCATCAACTCGCTTGCACTCAGTTCGGCTCTGGAAACAGTGGGCCAGCCGGCGCAAGTGTTCACGGCTGTCAACATGTTCCCCATCGGCGAGCATTACAGCAAGTGGCGCGCCATCGACGCCATGAAATCGGGCAAGGTGGCAATCATAGCAGGCGGCACGGGCAATCCGTTCTTCACTACCGACACAGGTTCGGCATTGCGCGGCATAGAGGTTGAGGCCGATGTGATGCTCAAGGGTACGAGGGTCGATGGCATCTACACCGCCGATCCCGAAAAGGATCCCAAGGCTACTAAGTTCAATGAAATAAGTTATGACGAAATATACACTCGCGGCTTGAAGGTTATGGACTTGACGGCTACCACGCTGTGCAAGGAGAACCGCTTGCCTATCATTGTTTTCGACATGGACACGGTGGGCAACCTTGCCAAGGTGCTCGACGGACAGCCCATCGGTACGCTGGTGTATTGAATGGTGAATTAAAATATAATTACAAAATAAAATATAGACATTAGTTATTATGAACGACGTTAATCATTATCTCAATCCCGCCGAAGAGAAGATGGAACTTGCCGTTGCCTATCTCGAAGAGACGCTCGCGCGCATACGCGCCGGCAAGGCAAATCCTAAAATCCTTGACGGCATACGTGTTGACTATTATGGCAGTCAGGCTCCCATTAGCAACGTTGCCAATGTTGCCGTGCCCGATGCTCGCACCATCACCATCACACCGTGGGAAAAGTCGATGTTCCGCGTGATTGAAAAGGCCATAATCGATTCCGACCTTGGCATTACACCCGAGAACAACGGTGAAATAATACGCATTTCCATTCCGCCTCTCACCGAGGAACGCCGCAAAGCCCTCGTGAAGCAGTCGAAGAACGAGGCCGAGCAAGCCAAAATATCGGTGCGCAATGCGCGCCGCGAAGCCATCGACGGGCTTAAGAAGGCCATAAAGGACGGCATGTCGGAAGATGTGGAAAAGGATGCCGAAGACAAGTTGCAGAAGCTGCACGACCGTTACATGAAGAAAATCGATGAGGCATTTGCCTTAAAGGAAAAAGAAATCCTGACGGTATAAAACGGGCATTGCGTGGCGTATGTACTCCCGATTTATAACTAAGTTGGAGTAGTATTGTTGCCTCGGAGAGGCAAAACTATGCTTAACCGCGGTGTGGAGTGAGCGGCAGCGAACGTAACCTGCGGTATTTGTCGCCCCCCACTTGAAATACGGCTTCGGAGATGCCGAACTTAATTCACGCAGGAGGTTATGGGGGTGTATCAAATTAGCGATTTTATCAAATGTAGAGACGTGGTGTGCCGCGTCTCTATTGCAGTAATGTTGCATAAGGTATTTAATATCAGTAGTTTATCCAATCCGGTTGTAGTGGGTGTATCAAAATTCCGACATTGATGTTGTAGAGACGCGGCGCGCCACGTCTCTACGGGAGTGGCAACATATAAAACATTAAATATCAACAACTTACCAAACGTAGTTGTAGAGACGCGATTAATCGCGTCTCTACTGCCACATTGAAATAACAATTTTGATACACCCACTACAACCGGATTGGACAAACTGCTTGATATTAAGGGTCTTACGTAGCCGGAAAGCAACAAAAAAGGAGACGCGCCGGCGCATCTCCTTTTTTTGTTGCTTTCCGATTGCCAATTGCATCAATAGTTTTCGGCCTTGATTTGGAAGTAGGCTTGCGGGTGCTTGCACACCGGGCACATTTGCGGTGCTTTCTTGCCTATCACGATGTGGCCGCAGTTGGAGCATTGCCAGATGGTGTCGCCGTCTTTCGAGAACACTGTGCCCTCTTCTACATTCTTGAGTAGCTTGCGGTAGCGTTCTTCGTGTTCCTTTTCGATTTTTGCAACGCCTTCAAACAGGGCTGCGATGTCGTTGAACCCTTCTTCGCGTGCTTCAACGGCCATCTTTGCATACATGTCGGTCCACTCGTAGTTTTCGCCTTCGGCTGCGTCGAGCAGGTTTTCGGCTGTCGAGGGGATTTCACCGCCATGCAGCAGCTTGAACCATATTTTGGCATGTTCTTTTTCGTTGGCGGCTGTTTCTTCAAACAGGGCAGCTATTTGCACATATCCGTCCTTTTTTGCTTTCGAGGCATAATATGTGTATTTGTTACGTGCTTGCGATTCTCCGGCAAATGCCGTCCACAGGTTGGCTTCGGTCTTTGTGCCTTTTAATTCTTTTGCCATAGTAATGAAATTTTAGTGGGTTAATATGTATATTGTTGCTAAGTTACGATTAAATTTCCACAATCCCAAGGAAAGCCCCCGGAAAATGCCCGGTGTGGTTGTGGAGGGTGTATCAAAATTATCATTCCAATGTGGCAGTAGAGACGCAAAATTTTGCGTCTCTACAACCGTGTTGGGTAAACCAATTGATATTAAGCATTTTACGCAACCTCACTATCAATGAGACGCGGCACGCCACGTCTCTACAATATCAATGTTGGAATTTTGAACTGTGTGTCGGGATTGGCAAAAATAGGGGGGCGCAACGAGCTGCGTGTGCAGCCTCGGTTGCGCCCCTGTGAGTTTGTGTGATTTTTATGGTGTTATTCTGTTTCCATTGTCAGGTTGCCGTCGGCATCGACATTGAATTTGATTTCATAGTAGATGATTGATGTTGTGCCTGCGCTCGACACCGTTTCGTTCCCCTTTTCCACCACGTTGATGGTAAAATCGGTGGTTGTTGCCGAGGTGTATTCCCCTTCGCCTTGACGGTTGTCGGGTACGCCGGCCTTGATTTCGTACCTTGATATTGACTTGAACTCATATTCCTCGGGTATCATTGCCTTTGCGTCGGCTATGTGCTTCATGATGCCGGCAACGTCGAGGTTGGCAACATCTATCGGGGTGATTTTCTCGTAGTCGAGTTGTTCATACCAGTGGTCGGTGTCGATGTCGGTGGCTTTCCAGCCAAGTTGACCGAGGAAGTTTTGTACAAATACTTGGTTGTTGTCTTTTACCATTTTCACGTAGATTCCGCCGTTGTTCATGTTGTTTTCGAGCGTAGCAGCGTCGCCTGTGCCCTCGTCCCAATTGATTTCTACTATTTTCCATTCATTGGTGTCAATGTTGCCTGAGACTACTTCTTTTACTTTGTTTACGGCTTCTTCCGAGTCCATTGCAAGTTTGCCGAAACCGCTGCCACACGATGTCAAGACCAATGCTGCAATTGCGACTGCCACTGAATTAAAGAATTTGATTTTCATAAATGGTTGATGTTTAAAATGATATAGTGTGATATTGTAAATGGTTATTCATTGTTGCAAATATATACAAAAAGGGAGGAATTACCCCCCCCCCATTTGTTAAAATATGATAATAAAACAGTAGAGGGTGTATCAAAATGCGATTTTGCCATGAGTAGAGACGTGGCGTGCCGCGTCTCGATGTTAGCAACAACATATAAAACATTCAATATCAATAGCTTATCCAACCAGACTGTAGAGACGCAAAATTTTGCGTCTCTACTGCCACATTGAAATGATAATTTTGATACACCCTCTACGATAGGTTTCATGCTACCTCCCCGGCGGGAGATATTGCGTGCGGCGGTTATTTCTTGATGACCTTCTGCATGGCGGCGGTGCCGTCGGTGATGACAGTGCGCACGATGTAGGTGCCTGCGGGCAGCCCGGTCATGTCGATTGCCGTGGCAGTGTCGCCACCGGTGGCAACATCAAGCACTTGCGAGCCGGTCAGGCCGAACACCTGCACACGGCTGATGCCGCGGCCGTCGGTCACGTTAAGCAGGTCGCCCACGGGGTTGGGGTAGAGGCGTGTGCCGCCGTCGGCAATAGCGGCTTCTTCAACGCCTCCCGTGCCGGCTGCCAGCGTGAAGTTGGCGTAGGGGAACAGGCTCTTGCCGCTTGCGTCGAAAATCCACAGGCTGTACTGCTCTCCGGCTTCACCGTCGGCAAACGAGCCGCTGAACTCCACGGTGAGCGAACCGGCTGCCGGGATTGTGACTTCCTTGGTTTCGAGCACGGTGTAGCGGCCGCCGGCAAGGATGCGTGCGCTAACGTTGCCAATGTATTCTTCGTCATCCGACTGGTTATAGAGCGTCGCTCGGGCTTGGATATTGTCGGGGTCAACGTTTTCGGCCGACGGTAAGATTTCGGGGTTCATGCCGTTGAGACTTATGGTCGGGTTGGTAATGCGCACAAGTTGCGGAATGCCAATTATGTTCTCGTTCTCGTCGACTATGGCAACGCGGTAATATTTTGCCGACGGAGTGAAATTGCTTATTGTCAGCGACATTTCCACGTTCTCGGTTTCGCCTGCCGGGATGGTGTAGACATCAAAAAGCGAGGGGTATCCGTAATATTTGTCTTCGTCGGTAATGGGAGTGTAAACTATGTTGTCGGAATTCTGGCTGAGCAGTGCGAAGCTGAGCGGGCCCGAGAATGTTTCCTCCCCGTTGTTGGTGATGTCGACCGTCAGCCGGGTGGTCTGCCCCGTGGTGAATGTGGGGTTGTCGGTGACTGTGATGTTGGTTGCATCGAGGTCTTTCCATTGCGGGGCGGCAGAGCCGAAAGTTGCGGTGCCGTTACTGTCAACAGTCATTGTGATGTATTGGCTCTCGGTGTATGCCACGTGTATGCGGCCGTAGGTGGTCTCGTCGTCGTGCTTGCGGTAGTAGGGGTATATGCGGTATTCCCCGGCTTCCAAGTCTTCGGGAATGGTGAACGAGACGGTGGGGCCATAACTTGCCAAATAGCCGGAACCGACGGTGAGGGGTGCGCCGGTGTTGTACGCCGTTTCAATCAACTTGCCCTCGTTGTCCTCGATACCTATGCCGGCGTATGCGCCAATGTATTGGCGGCCGAGGTTATATAGTGCCGGCAGGGAGACGCGGGCGGTGCGGCCCAACGATGATGATGACACATTGATGCTAAGGCTGCCGTCGGCGCAAATTTCATAAAATTCACGTTCGTTGCCGGAGGGGTTGGGGCGCACGTTTACGATGATGTCTTGCATGAACTTGAAGCCGCTGTCCGACCCTCCGCCTATGCCTTGACTGTCTCCGGGGTCGAGGGTGGCAATTAGGAAGTAATCGTCGGAGTTTCCTCCCCAACCCCAGTTGACGTGGAAGTAGCCGTCGGTGTTGTATCCGTCGATTACAAATTCATGCCCGCCTGCGGTCGACTGTGCGCCAAAGAGCACAGGGCGGCCTGCGTCGATTTCATTCTTGATAAGAGTAATCCACTCGTCGTAGGTGCGATAGTCGCGGCTTAGAATCTGCACGTCGGCAGGGTAGCCGAAGTACTTCACAAGTGCTTCGGCTGCCTTGCCCGACAGTGCGCCGCTGGCTTGCTGATAGTATGACATATCAACAGCCACGCCGCAATGCTTCATGAGCGTTGCCACTGCATCTTGCGACTCTTGGCTGCTATTTGCGTCATAGGTGTCGAGCATCAAGTCCCAGCGGTAGGTGGTTTCGCCGAAGTTGGCACTAAGCTCCCGTCCGCAACCTTCTTTGTCGGTATATTTGTGGCTGCCGGTACCTCGCACAGGCCACTCGTGGTAGTTCATTACTTGTGCCATTGCCGTTGCCACGCAGCCGGTGTAGGTGCGCAGCCCGTTGAGGGTTGGACACATATTGTTATATGGGGCATCTTGGTTCCATCGAGTGGTGACCATCGGTTCCACATTGCGGTCGAAAGTCGGTGCTGTGGCTTGCTCCGCAGCCGTGATGCCGTTTTCTATCATGTATTCCATCTGCCTGCCATATTCGTCGAGCCACCAACGCAGGTTCTCGGGCGCGGTTTCATAGTCGAATGTGCCGCCGGTGCTGTAACCGAGCACCACGTTGGGCGCGGCATCGTCGCCTGCCACCACCACGTATCCGCCGTCATCGCCGCGGTTCACCACGTGCAGCAGGTTCTCTCCGGCAGTGTCCGACATCTTGGTGTAAGCCACCTTCATCGCGGCGGCAGAGTGTGAAGTGCCATAGGCTTTGAGCCGGGGAGTTGAATTTGCGAACTGCGAGGCTATCGCTTCGGCTTGCCGCGGGCTGATTTGCGAGGCTTCGGCCGCAAGAGTGGCGGCGGCAAACATCAGCAGCAGCGAGGTTGTCGTCTTTTTGTTCATCGTTATTATGTGTGTAAGCGTTGTTGTTTATTATGTTGTTATAATATCGTTTTTGCTGTCTGTGGCATTCAAGAGTTGCGCACCTGCCCGTTACCTTCTATCAGATACTTGTAGGTGGTGATTTCGTGCAGTCCCATTGGGCCGCGGGCGTGCAACTTTTGCGTGGAAATGCCTATTTCGGCACCGAAGCCGAATTGTCCGCCGTCGGTGAACGATGTCGGCAGGTTGGTGTACACGCAGGCGGCATCCACTTCGTGCATGAAGCGTCGGCAGGCATCGGCATCTTCCGACACTATGCTCTCGCTGTGGCGCGACGAGTACCGTGCAATGTAGGCAAGGGCTTCGTCGATGTCCGAGACTGTGAAAACGGCCATTTTGTAGTCCATATATTCTCGGCCGCGATCATCGTCGGTGGCATGTTCGAGAAGCGGGTATGAACCGTCCAATGCGGCGTATGCCTCAGGGTCGGCATATATGGTCACGTTTTTTTCGGCGAGCGGTCCGACAAGTGCGGGCAGGTCGGCAAGCCGGGCGCGGTCGATGATGAGAGCGTCGAGGGCGTTGCACACGCTCACACGGCGCGTCTTGGCATTGAGTATGATGTTGCGACCCTTGGCAATGTCGCCTGCGGTGTGGAAATAGCAGCTGCACACTCCGGCACCGGTCTCTATGACAGGAACACGCGAATTGTTCCGCACGAAGTCTATAAGGGCCCTTCCGCCACGCGGAATAATCAAGTCGATTAGCCCTGTTGCGTTGAGCATCTCGGCTGTGGCTTGGTGTGACGGTGGCAGCAGTGTTACAGTTTCGGCGGGCAGGCCACACTCGGCAAGCGTGTCGGCGATAATGCGCACGATGGCTTCGTTTGACTGTTGTGCGTCGCTGCCTCCTTTTAATACCACTGCGCTGCCGCTTTTGACGCATAAAGAGAACACGTCGAGTGTGACATTGGGACGGGCTTCATAAATCACACCTATCACGCCGAATGGTACCGAGACCTTGCTGATGCGCATTCCGTTGGGACGTGTCCATTGGTCGAGCGTGACACCCAGCGGTGATGGCAATGAAGCCACCTTGCGAATGCCGTCGGCAATGGCCTCGATGCGGTCGGCATTGAGCATGAGACGGTCATATTTGGGGTTGTTGCGCTCCATTCGCTCCAAGTCGTGCTTGTTGGCCGTGAGTATTTCGCCGGTGCGCCGCACGGTGTTTTCGGCAAGCCGTTCAAGCAATTTGTCGGTATCGGCATGTTCCGTCAGGTTTAATCGGCGCGAAGCTTCTCGGGCTGCAATCAATATGTCGTTAAGCATTGTTGTTCTCTTTTTCTATATATAGATAATTGTAGTGGACGAGAGGGCGGCTGCCTTGCGAGCCGGCTTTTGCGGCTGCCGTCGTGCTGTCGCAACATACGCGCCCGATGGCAAAAGGCTCGCCCGTCGGTGAAATTATTCTCACCAAGTCGTCTTTCTCGAAATCACCTTTAATGTGTGTCACTCCCACCGGCAACAGACTTGTGGCGCGTGAAGAAGTCAAGGCATCGTATGCCCCTTGGTTGACGTGTATTTCCCCCTTTGCAAAACTGTCGCTGTGGGCAATCCATTTTTTCATTCCCGACACCGGGCGTGGCGACGGCATGAACATGGTGAAAGGCACAGTATCGCCGCCGCCGTCGATGACGGCCTGCAAAATACCGTCGCGCTTGCCGTTGGCAATGTATACTGCGATGCCCTCAGATGCAACCTTGCGTGCGGTGCCGAACTTTGATGTCATGCCGCCGCGCCCGAGTTCCGACTTGATGGGTTTGACAAACTTGTCGGCATCGTCATCGTCAAGCCCTATGACCGGAATCACATGCGACGCGGGGGAGGCCGGGTCGCCGTCATACACGCCATCGACGTTGCTAAGCAGCACGAGTGCCTGTGCCCCCATCATCGAGGCAATCAGTCCCGACAGCTCGTCGTTGTCGGTAAACATAAGTTCGGTCACCGATATTGTGTCGTTCTCGTTGACAATGGGTATCACTCCGTTTTCGAGCATCACTTCCATGCAATGCTTCTGGTTCAAGTATTGGTGCCGCGTGGAGAAGTTTTCCTTGGTGGTGAGTACTTGCCCGCACACTATGCCGTGTTCGCGGAACAGTTCGTAGTAGCGGTTGATGAGCTTGGCCTGCCCCACTGCCGAGAACAATTGGCGTGCCGACACGGCATCTAAGTGGTGCCGTGCTGCGTGGTCGCCACGCATCTCGCTGCGTCCCGATGCCACGGCTCCCGAAGATACTACTATAATCTCTATGCCGCGCTTGTGCAAGAGTGCCACTTGGTCGACCAAGGCCGACATGCGGGTAATGTCAAGTGTGCCGTCGGTACGTGTGAGTACGTTGCTCCCTATCTTTACTATTATTCGACTGTATTGTGCCATAAATAATGTGCAAATTTATGGCAAATTGCAGTCAAAGTCAATATTTTTAGAAACTGTTTTTTTACTCAAAACGGACATTATGCCGCAAATATTTGTTTTGAATATGCTTTTTATCCCAAATCGGTTATTAGATTTGGGTTTATGCTAAACTTTTAATTGCAGTCGGGTGGAGTAGTTCCCGTAGTTGGCAAAGCGTGCCGTTCCCCACAGCGAGCCGCCGGCGCATTCATATCTTATGTGGTACTTTCTTGGCGGCCGCCGGTGGATGGTGAAATGCACATCGCAGGCTGTGTCGGCCGTGATGTCGCCGGCCGGGTCGTGGCATATACGTTCAGTGAGCGTGATGCGGTCTTTCACGCAATCGGCTTTAATGTATACCGAGTGTTGTCGCGGAATGGTGATGTTGTGCCTGACGACCTCAATCGAGCCGTCTTCGTTGGAGCTGATGGTTACCGACGGGTCCGCTCCTGAGCAGGGGGCAATTGTGTGCGGGCTGTATATTTCGGAGGTTGCCTCGGGCGGAGTGTTGTCGAAGCCGAAGAAGGCTGCTATGATTGCCGCCACGGCAAATGCGATGATGTAAAATTCTACTGAAGTGAAAATATCGGCCATGTCTCAGAACGGGGTAGGGTAGGGGGAGAGAACTCATTTTTTTACAACGACATGTAGCGTTTGCGCTCGTCGGCAGGGAATCGCTCGATGGCATATCGCAATGTGGTGCGCGGCATGGTGGCTGCATGTGTGTCGAGGAAACGGCACAGCCGCGGTTTGTCGCGCTTGCCCACTTCACGCAACACCCATCCTGTAGCTTTCTGCAACAGGCTTTCTTCGGAATGGAGCAATGCCCCGGCAAGTGCCATGGGTGTGTCGAGGAGGCTTTTGCGAACAAATGCGAGCATCGACACTATGGCTATGCGCCGTTCCCACATATTGTCGCTTTGTGCCAACTGCCATGCTGTCTTGTCGTTGCCGGTCAGTATCATGTATTCTCCTAAGATGTATTGCGACGACAGGTCCACGAGATCCCAATTGTTGCAGCATCGGGCGTTGGCGAGGTAGAACTCTGCTATTTCGCGGCAACGGACGGGGTCGTTCTTGGCGCGCTTGTATGCCTCCACGAGGGCAAGCAACCCGGCAAGTCTGAATTCATGTACCGGCTCCATGAGCATTGTCTCTATTTGATTGAGTGGAATGGAATGGTAGCGACGGGAAACGGAGCGGTTGTCGGGAACAGTGATTCCAATGAAGACATCCCCCTCGCCATATTCACCTTTGCCGGTTTTGAAGAACGCGGAGAGGATTTTTATTTTGTCTTCGCGAGCCACGGCTCGTAATTCTTTTTTCCAAGTGTCGATATCAGTCATGTGAAAATCTGTTTTATCCAAAAGTAGTGCAAGGCGGGTGCAGGACAAAACAAATTGATTTGTTTTTTATGCCAAGCAGCCTGCCTATCCAAAGGTAGAAAGAAACCCCGAATTTCAGTTAAATATCCCGAATAAAATTACGGGCTGCCGACGATTATTCAATTCTCAAGCGGTTATATTTTGCGCAAATTGCACATTGTTAGTGAGATAGGTGCATTTTGAGCCTCTCGGCTGTGGCTGCGAAAAAATTGGGAATCCTCTTGCCGCAGTGAATTTGTTGAAAACAAGTGAAATGAGCCGGCAAGGGAGCCGGCTCATTCTTTTGCTCTTGTCTCTTAAAACTATTATATTTGTACCGATAAACGTGTTTTGCAAAATGACCGAAGTTGTTTTTGAAGCAGAAGGTGTGGAGATGCCTGCCCTTGACCGCGAGATGGTGAAAAAATGGGTTGTGGCTGTTGCCGGCAAGTTTGGAAAAACTGTCGGAACACTGACTTATATATTTTGCAATGATGAGAAAATTTTGCAAGTAAACCGAGAATTCCTTAAGCACGATTATTATACCGATATTATAACTTTTGATTACTCGACACGCCGCCGCATATCAGGTGACATGTTTATATCACTTGATACCATACGCTCAAACGCCGAAATGCTTGGCCGGACGTATGACGATGAATTACGGCGGGTTGTCATACATGGTGTGCTGCACTTGCTGGGCATAAATGATAAAGGTCCGGGTGAACGGGAAGTGATGGAGCGGCACGAAGATGAAGCCTTGTCGATGCTGTATGACGGGCGTTTTTGACGATTAATCCGCACTGTTTTGTGTGTGCACTGTCGTCTTGTCTCTATTGTAATTTATTCTTTTACACGATACAAGATATATAAATGAGATTTGACTATGATGTCATTGTGATTGGAGCCGGTCATGCCGGTTGTGAGGCTGCCTGCGCCGCAGCGCGGTTGGGGTCTTGTACACTGCTGATTACAATGGATATGAACAAGATTGCCCAAATGAGCTGTAATCCTGCTGTTGGCGGTATTGCGAAGGGGCAGATTGTCAGGGAAATAGATGCCCTCGGTGGACAAATGGGAATGGTTACCGACCGTGCAGCCATACAATTCCGTATGCTTAACCGCTCAAAGGGACCGGCCATGTGGAGCCCGCGAGCACAAGCCGACCGCACTCGTTTTATCGCCGAATGGAGGCATGTGATAGAAAATACCGACAACCTGTATGTGTGGCAGGATAGTGTTACCGAACTTGTGATTTCCGACGATGGAACCGTCTCGGGGGTGAAAACGGCATTTGGTGTCACTTTCAAGGCTCGTGCGGTGGTGCTGACTGCCGGAACATTCTTGAACGGGTTGATGCATGTGGGGCGTGTGATGATTCAGGGCGGACGTGTTTCGGAGCCGGCATCGCACGGAATAACCGAACAATTGCGGCAATTGGGTTTTGAAACGGCAAGAATGAAGACCGGTACGCCGGTAAGAATCGATGCACGGACGGTACATTTCGAGGATACCGAAATACAGGAAGGAGACAACGACTTCCACAAATTCTCGTTCATGCCCGGCGTGAACCGCAAGTTGAAGCAGCGGCCGTGCTGGATTGTATACACCAATCCCGAAGTGCATGAAATATTGCGAGCCGGATTGCCCGATTCACCGTTGTATAACGGTCAGATAAAAAGCATCGGCCCGCGGTATTGCCCGAGCATAGAAACCAAGATTGTGACGTTTGCCGAGAAGACGCAACACCAGCTCTTCCTTGAACCCGAAGGGGAAGACACGCAGGAATTTTATCTCAACGGATTCTCGTCGTCACTACCGCTCGATGTGCAGATAACGGCATTGCAGCGGATTCCGGCATTGCGCGATGTGCAGATTTACCGTCCCGGCTATGCAATCGAATATGACTTTTTCGACCCCACGCAGTTGACGCATACGCTTGAAACCAAGCTTGTGCCTAATCTGTTTTTCGCCGGACAAGTCAACGGTACCACAGGTTATGAAGAAGCGGCAGGGCAGGGGCTTGTGGCCGGTATCAATGCTCACTTGAAGATTAACGGCGAGGCTCCGTTTGTGCTTGGTCGCGACGAGGCTTACATAGGTGTGCTTATCGACGACTTGGTGACCAAAGGTGTCGATGAGCCGTACCGCATGTTCACTTCGCGTGCCGAATATCGCATCCTCCTGCGTCAGGACGATGCCGACATGCGCCTGACCGAACGTGCCTATCGGCTCGGGCTTGCCACCCACGAACGTTACGAGTTGATGCTGTCGAAGCGCCGCCAACGCGACGCGATAATCGATTACACCAAGGAATTTTCAATACGTGCCTCGGTTATCAATCCGTCGTTGGAGGCTCTCGGTACAGCTCCGCTCAAGCAGGGCGTGAAACTGTATGACCTGATTTTGCGCCCGCAGCTGAATATTGAAAAGCTGTCGCAATTGGTGACACCGTTCAAGCATTTCCTTGATACGATTGAACCTGAACGCAGGGAGGAAATCATTGAGGCTGCTGAAATACTAATAAAGTACCAAGGGTATATCGACCGGGAACGTGTCATAGCCGACAAGATTCGCCGGCTTGAAAACGTAAAACTTAAGGGCAAGGTAGTGTATAACGACATAAAATCGCTTTCAACCGAGGCTCGCCAGAAGTTGACACGTATCGACCCCGAGACTATAGCGCAGGCTTCGCGAATACCGGGAATTTCCCCGAGCGACATAAATATATTGCTTTTACTTTTAGGTAGATAACTTCAAAATGTTTCACGTGGAACAATTCTGAAAAATATCATAATTTATGGAAAAAGAAAAATTGGAAAAAATTAAAAATCTTATTCGGGATATTCCCGATTTCCCTGTAAAAGGAATTTTGTTTCGAGACCTCACAACGATGCTTAAGGATGGCGAAGCCTTCCGCTTGGTATGTGAAGAATTGAAGAACGAATATGCCGGATTGGGCGTGACGAAGGTTGTAGGCATTGAAGCCCGTGGGTTTATATGCGGTGCCGTATTGGCTCATGAACTTGGTGCGGGATTTGTGCCTGTGCGCAAGCCGGGCAAGCTGCCTGCCGATACCGTTCAGAAAACCTATAGCAAAGAATATGGTACCGATGTAATCGAGATTCACCGCGATGCCATCAATGAGAATGATGTGGTGGTGTTGCACGACGACTTGCTTGCAACCGGTGGTACTATGGCTGCTGCATACGAATTGGTGAAATCGATGAATCCTAAACGCATATACGTGAATTTTATTGTCGAACTTGAAGCCCTTGAAGGTAGGAAGGCTTTCCCCGATGGGGTGGATGTTCGCTCGATGATTGTTTATTGATTGCGGAGTATTTGCAGACGTGAACACGCGTGAGGATTTAAAGGCAAAGGTCGACTTGCTACCCGACAGCCCGGGGGTGTATATCTATTATGACAAGACTGGGACTGTGATATACGTGGGCAAGGCAAAAAAGTTGCACCGCCGCGTAAGCAGTTATTTTAACCGTGTGCATTCGGTAGCGCGCACCAATATTTTGGTGCGCAATATTTGTGATTTGCGGTATATAGTTGTGGGGAGCGAGGAGGATGCACTGCATCTCGAAAACAGCCTCATCAAGGAGCACAAGCCGCGATATAACGTGTTGCTGAAGGACGACAAGTCTTATCCGTGGATATGTGTTACCAACGAAATGTATCCCCGCGTTTTTCTCACCCGTACTGTAACCAAGAGTGGCGGCAAGTATTTTGGACCGTATTCCAACGTGCAGGTTGCAAAAACGGTTATCGAAATGCTGCGAGAAATGTATCCGATACGCACATGCCGCTTGCCGATCACTCAGGAGAGTATAAGCAAGCACAAGCACAAGGTGTGTTTGCAATATCATATCAAGAATTGCCAAGGGTGTTGCGAGGGATTGATTGATGCCGCAGCTTATGGCAAATACTTCGATGAAATAAGGCAGATACTTAGCGGGAACGTGCAACAGGTGTGCGATTTCCTCAAGGACGAAATGTCGCGCCTTGCCGGTGAAATGCGTTTCGAGGAAGCCCAAGTACTCAAGGAGAAGTATATGCTTGTGGAACGCTACAAGGCGCGGTCGGTAATCGTGAGTGCCACAATCCACGATGTAGACGTGTATTCGGTCGACAGCGACGACGATTGCTACTATGTTAACTTCATGCACATACGCAACGGTTCCATCGTGCAGAGCCTTACTCTCGAGTATCGGAAAAAACTCGATGAAACCGTGTCTGAGATTCTGTCGATGGCAATCAATGAAATGCAGACTAAGTTTGACCGCCGCGTGCGCGAGATTATTGTGCCCGAGTTGCCCGATGTGGAATTTGAGGGTGTCGCGTTCACCGTGCCGCAAAAGGGCGACAAGAAGAAACTGCTGGAGGTATCGCTGAAGAATGCCAAGCAATACAAAATCGACAAGCTGAAGACTTCGGAGAAGTTGAACCCCGAGCAACGCACCATGCGCACCCTCACCACGCTGCAACGCGACTTCCGCCTGAAGGAATTGCCGCGGCACATCGAGTGCTTCGACAATTCCAACATACAAGGGACAAATCCCGTGGCCTCGTGCGTGGTGTTCAAGAATGCCCGGCCGTCGAAGCGTGACTACCGGCATTTCAATATCAAGACCGTTGTTGGGCCCGACGACTTCGCGTCGATGAAGGAGGTGCTTACGCGCCGCTACACGCGACTTATGCAGGAGGGTGAGGAATTGCCCCAGTTGGTCATTGTCGATGGCGGGAAAGGGCAGCTAAGCGCGGCTGTGGAGGCTTTCGATGCAATGGGACTGCGCGGCAAGGTGGCTCTTGCCGGCATAGCAAAGCGGCTCGAAGAAATTTATTTCCCGGGCGACAGCGTGCCGTTGTATATCGACAAAAACAGCGAGTCACTGAAGGTGGTGCAGCATTTGCGCGATGAGGCGCACCGCTTCGGCATAACGCACCACCGCAACCGGCGCAGCAAGGGGCAGGTACATTCGGCGTTCGACGACATAAAGGGAGTTGGCGAAAAGACGCGCGACGCGCTGCTGAAGCATTTCAAGAGCCTCAAGCGTGTGCGCGAAGCCTCGATCGACGACATTGCAGCCGTCGTGGGCCCTGCAAAGGCTCAAATCGTGTATGACGGGTTGCGCGAGGATATAGTTGAAACAAAATAAAACATTAGCATCACAGACAATGAAAATAGTGATACAGCGCGTGTCGCAGGCTTCGGTGTCGATCGACGGTAATCTGTTCAGCTCGATAGGTTGCGGGCTGATGGTGCTTGTGGGTGTCGTGGAAGGTGACACTGCCGACGATGCCGACTGGCTTGCCATGAAGACGGTGAACATGCGCATATTCGACGACGAAAACGGGGTGATGAACCGCAGCGTGGCCGATGTCGGGGGAGAGGTGCTTGCCGTGAGCCAGTTCACGCTTGCCGCATCGACCAAGAAAGGCAACCGCCCGTCGTATATACATGCTGCGGGGCATGAACTTGCCGTGCCGCTTTATGAGCGGTATTGCGCCAAGGTGGGGGAATTGCTGGGGCGAACCGTCGCCAAAGGGCAATTCGGAGCCGACATGCAGGTTGCCCTTGTCAACGACGGCCCGGTGACGATTATTGTGGATTCCCAAAATAAAGTGTAAATTTACGGTAATATTACGGTAATATTATGACACTTGATGAAGCTCAACAGCGTGTGGATGCATGGATACGCACCTACGGGGTGCGATACTTCAGCGAACTCACCAACATGGCGGTCCTTACCGAGGAAGTTGGCGAACTTGCCCGCATAATGGCACGCAAATACGGAGACCAGTCGTTCAAGGCCGGAGAAAACGCCGATGCCTTGCCCGAAGAACTTGCTGATGTGCTGTGGGTGCTGATTTGCATTGCCAATCAGACCGGCGTGAATCTGACTGAAGCACTTGAAGCAAGTTTCGCCAAAAAGACACGCCGCGACGCCACCCGCCACCTGCAAAACGAAAAACTCGCACGGTAGCGGAATCCCGGGGTGGGAGGCAATCGGCAAAAATAATTTATGGAAAGATGGGAAGATCTGGAAACTGCTTTGAATTGTCTAAATAAATTCCGTATCTTTGTGTAATATGTCATTATTGTTGCCGAATATGATACAGTCAATCGAAATTCATAACTTTAAGAACTTGTCGGGCTTGAAGATTCCCGGTTTTTCCCGGGTAAACTTGATTTCGGGGAAAAACAATGTTGGGAAATCTTCATTATTGGAGGCTTTGGAAATTCATATAGCCAATTCGTCCATTGTTCCGATACTTGAAAGCAGGGGAGAGTTATACAAAACATATTCCCCGGGTGACGGTATTGACTTGTTCAAGCAAAATTATGAAGCATTGTCGTCGTTGTTTACCGGTCGTAACGGCAACGCCGACGACGGCAACAACGTAATGGCAATAAACGACGGACGTAATCTGTTGTCGATGCAGTTCCGCCGGTATACAGTGGTCAAGGAGGAAGACAATAACGCATTGACAAGGCAACGGATTGTTTTTTCTCCCGGCAAGGATTTCCCCGATGGCGATGTCCGGACAGGTTTGGTGGTTGAAAGGGGTGCGCGCGGCAAAGTAATGTTTCAGTTGGAGCATAGGTTAGACAGGTTGGATAGCGGAGACTCGTCTCGCAGACCCGATATTGCCCGCCACATTAAAATCGAACCTGATTTTAACGACAGTGCTCTTGTTTCACGGCTGTGGGACAGCATAGCTTTGACCGACAAAGAGGATTATGTCATTGGCGCTTTGAAAATAATCGAACCCGGAATTGAAAGCCTTGCATTCTTGGAATCGCCGGCGTATAAGAAAGACCGCTATCCTGTCGCAAGGATAGCAGGTGTGAATCATCGAATCCCGTTGCGTAGCATGGGCGATGGAATTAACCATATATTGTGCATCATATTGTCTCTCGTGAATTGTGAGGACGGTTGTGTATTGATCGATGAAATCGACAACGGGTTGCACTATACCGTGCAAAAACAATTATGGGGCGTCGTCTTTGATTTGGCAGCCAAATTAAACGTTCAGGTCTTTGCCACTACACACAGTTCTGACTGCATAAGCAGTTTCGGCAAGGTTGCCTGCATGAATGAGGGTGCAGGCAAGTACATAAGACTGGAGTACCGGGCGGGCTCGGTCCGGGCTGTGGAGTATGATGCCGGCGAACTTGAAATAGTGGCAGCACAAAATATTGAAATTCGATGAGAAAAGGCGATTTTGATCAAGTATTGCTGGTTGAGGGTAATGACGACTTGCATGTGATTGCAGCCCTGTGTGAATGTTTCAATGTCAAAGAATCATTCGGAATCAAGGATTGCAACGGCATAGATAATATATTGGCCGGTCTGCATGTAAGGCTCAAAGGTTCCGGAGAAATCAAGACATTGGGCGTGGTCATAGATGCCGACTCCCAAGCGGTCGGACGTTGGCTTTCGGTACGCGAAATATTGCAAAAGACGGGGCGGTATGATTGTGTCCCCGACGATTGCCCGCCCGATGGGTTGGTAATAAATCCTCGAGTTGACGGAGACATGAGGTTCGGGTTGTGGATTATGCCCGATAATCGCACAGATGGCATGTTGGAAGATTTCGTTACTTTCTTGATTCCTAAGGGAGACCGTTTGCTGCCGATTGCTGATAAAGTCTTGAAAGAGATTGAAACGACGCGGTTGAATGCGTATTCTGTCGCACATCACGAGAAGGCTCGCATTCACACTTGGCTCGCTTGGCAGGAATCTCCCGGAACGCCGATGGGACAAGCCATTACGAAAAAGTATCTTGAAACCGATTCTGCGATTTGTCATAATTTTGTCGATTGGCTTAATAGATTGTACAACAGTAAATTATAAATTAAATCATACGTTAGATGAATAACGAACACAATCACGAACATGAGCAGCCTGCCGTTGACAAATATACGCAGGCCATTAATGAGAGCAATGTCACCACCGACGACTTGGTGGTGAAAAATAGTGTTGACCGGTTGCTCGCCGAACATCTCGATGAGAACCGTTCGGAGAGCATATACAGGTTTATGTTTAATTGCATAGACCTTACCACGCTCAACAGCACCGACAGCGAACGTTCGGTAGCGTCATTTACGCGCCGCGTCAACGATTTTGAGGAGAATTATCCGCAATATCCCAATGTGGCCGCCATTTGCGTGTATTCAAATTTTGCCGGCGTGGTGCGTCAGAATCTCGAAGTGAGTGAAGTGAACATTGCCGTATGTTCGGCCAATTTCCCCTCGTCGCAGGCACATCTTGAGGTGAAATGCGCCGAGACTGCGCTGGCCGTGGGCGACGGTGCCGATGAGGTTGACATTGTGCTCAACCTTGGGTATTTTGCCGACCGTGCATACGAGGACTTGTGTGACGAGATTTCGGAAATCAAGGAGGCTGCCGGCAGCGCGCGCCTGAAGGTGATTCTCGAAACCGGCGCATTGAAGACAGCCGAAAACATCAAGGCGGCTTCAATCTTGTCGATGTATTCTGGCGCCGATTTCATCAAGACCTCGACCGGCAAGATTTATCCGGGCGCTTCGCTTGAGGCTGCATGGGTGATGTGCCAATGCATCAAGGAGTATTACGAGCGTCACGGACGCATGGTGGGATTCAAGGTTTCGGGCGGTGTACGCACCACCGAGGACGCTCTGAAGTATTACACCATAGTCAAGGAAATTCTTGGCGAGAAATGGCTCACAAACGAGTATTTCCGCATAGGAGCATCGAGCCTTGCCAATAACCTGTTTGCCGACATTTCGGGCGAGCAGAAGGCGGTATTCTGACCGATTCGAGCTATATGCAATGAGGGCATGGATGCGCGGGGTTGCCCGTTTCCATGCCCTCGTTGTGTGTAGGTGAGAGTAAATGGTTTACAGCATGACTTTCTCGACGGTGTTTCCAACTGCTACCACATACAAGCCCTTGGCAAGGGTGACTGTGGTAGACTCTGCGGCCGTGGTGGTGTATACCAATTGACCTGAAACGGAGTATATGCGAACCTGCATGCCACAGGCTCCGTTGATGTGGAGTGTGCCGTCGGCTGCGTATATGACGGTTTCGGCATCTTCAAGCGACGCTACGCCCGATGTGCTGCTTTCGGTTGTGACATTGACCGTGAGCGTGGCGTCGGCATAGTTGCCCGCTGCATCTTTAGCCTTAACGTAGAATGTATACTCGGTTTCGGCTTCCAATTGGTCGATGACGATGGTTTGGTCGTTTCCGTCGGCAGTTATTTCTTGCGATTTAATGAGGTTTTCACATGCTTCGTCGTCATATATTTCAATGGTTGTTTTGCCCGAATTGTCGGTAGCTGCCACGGTGAGAGTTGCAGAGTCTTTTGTCACTTCTGCGAGTTCGGCTTTTGTCAGCACGGGAGCTTCCTCGTCGACAGTTTGGTTGATGCTGCCTACTACATATTGGAACGTTACTTCCGATGCGTTGCCTGTCCATGCAAAAAGCACAGTTATGTCTATTGTCTCGCCGGCTGCGGCATTGATTGTGGCAGTGAATGAATATGTCGTTGTTTCCCCTTCGCGTTGCAATGGGTTGAATCCTTCCGTTGCACCGATGCGTATTTGCGGAGTGAATCCTTCCAATTCGGGAACTTCGGGCAGGGTTACAAGTGCCGTCAGTTGGCTGCCGGTGGGGGTGTATGTGATTGAGTAATTGAGCGCGGGGGCGTATGTCGCAGCTCCGTTGCCGGCATACGGGCCGTCTACGGTGCCCGTGTATGTCATTTCTTCGGGTGCTGCGATGGTTGTCGCCGATACCGTGAGTGTGGCGTCGGCATAGTTGCCTGCTGCATCTTTAGCTTTAACGTAGAATGTGTACTTGGTTTCGGCTTCCAATTGGTCGATGACGATGGTTTGGTCGTTTCCGTCGGCAGTTATTTCTTGCGATTTAATGAGGTTTTCACACGCTTCGTCGTCATATATTTCAATGGTTGCTTTGCCTGAATTGTCGGTAGCTGCTACGGTGAGTGTGGCCGAGCTGTAAGTTACGTTTGCAAGTTCGGCTTTTGTCAATGAAGGAGCTTCTTCGTCGGCGGCAGCACTTCCGTTGTGGAAATATATGTTGTCGATGAATACGGTGGCTTGCGATGCCGGCTCGGCTGTAATCTTGATTTGGTAGATGTTGGTATAGTCCATGCCGGGATAAGCCTCGGCGAGAGGAATGTCAAACGAGTTCCAAGTGCCTTGTTCAAGCGGAGTGCATGTGTACAGTGCTTCGCCGCCCCAGATGGGAGTTATGCTGAATGCGGTGGCATTGGGCGTGTAGACGTCGATGTGCAGGTAGGTCATGCCGGTGGCATCGAATGCGGCAACGTTGCCATTCAGCTCTAAGCCTAAATAGTTGAAGCTATCAAGCAGGTATGCGTTGTCACCGTCTAATTGCTTCTCGGTGGCAATTGTTGTTTGTCCCCAACCTCCTATGGCGAAAGTTGTGGCCGGCGTGTAAGCGTCGCTATATATCGAAATCACATTGTCGGCATCGGCTGTAGGAGCGGGAGCAGCACCGGGCAATGCCAATGTAGTTGCCTGTACTGTTGCAGGTGTCTCGCATTTATTTTCATCGGCATCGGTGGCAACAATGGTGAAATTATACTCGGTTGCCGGGGCGAGTCCGTCAACGGTTATGTTGGTTGCGGTACCCGAAGGTGCTCCTTTGGTTATGGAAATGCCTTTTGATTCATCGGTAATTATAAAGTTCACACCGCCTGAATTGTCGGTAGCCATGCAGTTTAAGGTAACGGAGAAGAACGACGTAGAAACGAGCGATGCAGTCAGTCCGGTTGGAGCTTCGGTATCTGTTTCTGTTGAAGAGTTGTAGAAATATACGTTGTCGACATAGAATGTTTGCGCACCGGCATCCGAGAATTTAAGTTGGTATATGCCCGACAAGTCAAGCCCTTTGTCGGAATACACTTCCATGTCTAAGTCGATTTGTGTCCATTCACCGGCGTTGACCGAGATTTGTTGCGGTTGTTCCCCGGTTGGCTGTGTGCGGCATATCGGAGTTAGATTGAACGTGAAAGCCTGTTCCGACCACACGTCGATGTGCAGTTTTGTCATCGTTACGGCGTTTACGTCTGATGTGAATTCCCAGCCGAAGTAACCTGCGTCTGTCGTGACGAATTTGGCAACATTGTCTGTGCCGATTGTTTCGGCTGCATACTGTGTACCGCTTTCCCAGTCTCCGAAGTTCCACGTTGTGGCAGGTGAGAATGCGTCACTGTAAATCGATAAAACCTTGTTTGCCGCAATTTCGGGCGGTGTGGGAGCCGCGGTTGTCGGTTGTGCCATTGTCGGCAAAGTCATGCTTAAGCACAAGCTTGCCGCGCAAATAGTTTTCATAAAAGATTTCATAGTTGTTTTTGTTTTTTTATTTGAAAGTTTGTTGTACAGAAGTTCCATTTCTTATAATGCATGTTGCACACATGTGGCTGGCAGCATGAGCGGAGCCAAAATGTTTTTTTTGACATTGCAATTTTAGCGCATATATGAGTCTGCCGGACAATATACTTGCTCACAAAAAACTCACAAATCAAATAACAAAAACTATACTATTGAAAATAAGTAATTGATATATAGGATATTAAAATTAACTATGTGCTTTCTCATTACTCACAAAATAAAATTCTAAAGACAAAAGGAGATGCGCATGAGTTAATAGCAGCATTGTGCAATATCTCCTTTTGTCTTTAGAACTGTTTTTGTGTGTTCTCGTTTGCGGTTGAGCGAAAGTTTACAAAGTGGTTGTACTGTTGTGGCTTACCGTACAAGAACTTTTATCGGAGTATGGCATTGGTCGGTAGTGATTAGGTACGCTCCGTATGGGAGGTTTATTGTCATTCCCTGTTCTATGGTTGGCAAGGTGCGTATCAATCGGCCGCTTATGTCATGTATGCGGCAACCGGTGTGCATTTCTTCGCAAGTGAAGCGCAGCAGGCCGCCTTCGTATGTCGTAACGGCAAGCGGAGCCATTCCCTCGACAGCCACGGGCGCGATGCCGGCAGTGTTGATCGTTATGGTGTTTGACGGGTCGGATCGGAACCCGAGGCGGCTCGATTGCACATAATAGGTGTGTGTGGTGCCGGGTTGCATGTCGGTGAAATCAAGGTAGTTCACTTCCGACTGTTCTTCGCTTTCGGTGTAAGTGCCATTTTCGTAGATGCGGCGTGTAACCACGTAGTAGTCGATTTCTTCATCATCGGGTGCCGCAGTCCATTCGGCGCGGTAGGAGGTCGGAGTGACGTTGGTGGCCGGTAGTGCCGTGAGAGTCGACAATGTGGGTACGGGCAAGCACTCACCCTTGAGGCCCAGCCCTACGCTGCCCGTTATTCCCCCTTCTGAGAACAGCAGCCGAGCCGAGTGTTCGCCAACCGAAGTAGGGGAGTAAGTTACACGCAACGTAAACCCTGAATTGTTGTTGGCGCTTGATGCGGGAATCGATGAGGTGGCAATACTGAACATTTTGGCATCGCCGGGATTTTCGCGATTGTATAATTGAACTGTTATGCTGCCGGTTAGTCCTGCCCCTCTCACGTTGACATCGACGCTTTGCGTCCGGCCGATGGCCACTTCGCCGAAACTTATGTCACTGTCTTGAACCGGGCTTATAAGCACCGGGTCTCCTTCGTAATGTTCCACGGTATATTGGTCGCCTTGCCGGTCTCCCCAGATGTATTCTATCAATTCGGGGTCGTCGACAAATGGGTTGCGGTTGCCTTGTATTGCATATACGGCATCGTTGCGGTCAAGCTCTTTCTGGCTCACGGGGTCGTTGCGCGACCAGTCGAGCAGCATGTCGATTGCCCACGATTGCATCGACAGGTAGCTGTTGTTTGAGAACATGTAGGTGTATCGCCATTCATAGTCTTGGTAGCATGTCACCATGTAGAAGTAAACGCGGGCAAAGTCGCCTTTGTACTCATCGTCGGGCTCGAATACCCTCGATGAGCCGCCACCTTGCCCCTGAATGGGAATGCCCACCGTGCTTGTTCCATTGCTGAATGTGACTTGCGACGGGTCGACCTCTCCGAGCGGGTAGTTTGACTTTGCCATGTTGGCATCGCCGTCGGATGGGAACAGGTGCATTATGTCGGTACCGGCTTGAAAGTCGTAGATGGCATCATTGCCCGAGCCCCACCAGCTTTTTGGCACCGAGTGTTCGCGGTTCAGCCCCCTTGTGCCGTTGGGGTAGTAGTATTTCTCGTTGTTCCAGTTGTCTGAATACATGTCCCACACGAGCGAGCGGCCGTTTTTGCGCTCGGGGTAAACGTCGGTTTCGGGATAATAGTCCCACAGGCTGTTGTAGCTGAGCCGGGTGTGTGAACGTATGATTTCGTGCAGGCGGTCTTTCAGTGACTGGTCACGCAGCCCATCGAGCGAACTGTAATAGCCCTCGGGTGCGGCTGCATTTAGCGACAACGTTATTATTGACAGTGTTAAAGCGATGTGGTTTCGTAGCATACCGTGTGAAAATAAAATTAGAAACTTACAAAAATAGGTAAAAATGCCTGATTTGAACATTATAATGTCGTTAAAAAAACAAAGTAGGTTTATGCCGGATAAATATTGTGTCCGAAGATGTTTATTATCGCATAATGTGGAAAGAAAAAGGGGGTTAGTCGGGAAAGAATTGCTAATTTTACCGGCTCAAAATTATGCTTGATGAAAAAGAATTACCTGCATGTAGTGCTTTGGCTCGTGTTGCTTGTTGTCATCGCATTGCTTGCCATGAACAGGATGCCTCAACTGTCGTTGTTTGGCAACAAGTTGAAGGAAGTCGATATACTTGCCGACTTGAAGGGAGTGGGAAGCGTTGCCGATACCGAAGATGCAATACTTGCCGATATGATAGACCGCCGTGCCGACTCGATAATCGCGGCAAAGATGGCTGCCCGTGATACGACACGGCTTGAAGCCGTAAAAGGTGCCGGCGGCCGCGGCGATGCTGTTGATGGAAGCCGTGTTACAGCCACGCCGACCGATACTGTTCACCTTGTCGGAGGTACGGGAAATGCCTTAATTGAAGATTTCAGCATGGGTGAAGCGGGCGGAATGGCTCCGTATTACGCAGCCTTAAATAGAATGTCGGATGGCGGTGGGGTGGTGCGTATTGCCGTGCTGGGCGACTCTTATATCGAGGGAGATATTCTCACTGCCGATTTGCGCATGATGTTACAACAGCAATATGGCGGTTGTGGTGTGGGGTATGTACCTGTTACTTCCGAAACATTCGGATTCCGACGCAGTGTCAAGCATAGTTTTTCGGGTTGGCGGTCATATAAAGTCACGGGGCCCGATTTCGACCGCAGCCGTGAGACTATTTCGGGGGAATATGCCATCCCCGACAGTGCGGCGACGGTGGAATTGCGCGGACAGCGCAAGTATTACAGTCGTCTCGACAGTTGTGACGAATCGTCGATTTATTTCCGCGCCGATGCTCCGTGTACAGTCACGGCATCGGTCAACGGTGGGCAATTCAGGCAGCAATTCGATGTCAGTCCCGGCAAGAGTATACAGAAGCTTACCATTGATGCACAAGGTGGCCGAATGGGGCGAGTGCGGTGGTCGGTTAATCGCACCGGAGGCGGTTACACATTTTATGGTGCCACAATGGATTGCCGCCGTGGTGTGATACTCGACTGTTATTCGATGCGCAGCACAAGCGGTCCTAACTTGCTTGGAGTTCCTGAAGGGAACATGCGAGAATATGACAGTTTGCGCCATTACGATTTGATTGTGCTTATGTATGGGCTTAATGCCATCACTCCCGAAATAATCAATTATGAAGGCTATAAAGAGCGCATGTGCGATGTAATAGAACGCATCAAGCGTGACTGCCCCGGCAGTGGCATTCTGGTGGTGAGCGTGGGCGACCGATGCGAGCGTCGCGACGGTGCCATGCGCACCATGCGCGGGGTGCTGGCAATGGTGAAATATCAGCGGCTTATCGCCGCCGAGAGTGGTGTGGCATTCTGGAGCATGTTTGATGCGATGGGTGGTGAGGGTAGTATTGTGAAAATGGTGGAAGGCAAGCCTCGCGAAGCCAATGGCGACTACACCCACATCAACTTCCTCGGCGGCCGCCGGCTTGCCGGATATTTTTACGATGCCTTGCTCAAAGGGAAAGAAGATTACGACAATAATAACGCACAATAACGACACAGAGAACCACACATCGATTATGGCAGCAATTGACCATCAGTTTTATATTCAAGATTACATGGCAGGGGTGCTTGAACGGTTGGGAAACCTGTTTGTTTACGACCCGCAGGCTCCGCTTATTTTCAGCAGCGGCTTTTTCCTGTGGCTTTTTGCCGGGTTCCTCGTGGTTTACACGTTGCTCGAACGCCGCGACAATGCCCGCATTTTGTTTGTAATATTATTTTCGTATTATTTTTATTACAAAAGCAGCGGTTTTTTCTTCTTCTTGCTTGCTGTGGTGACGGTGAGCGACTATTATATAGCCCGGTGGATGGACCGAACCGAGGGCCGATTGGCACGTAAGGGGCTTGTCACGCTGAGTCTTGTGGTGAACCTCGGATTGCTGTGTTATTTCAAGTATACCAATTTCTTCGGGCAGGTATGGGCCGATTTCACCGGAGGGGATTTTGACCCATTTGATATATTTTTGCCTGTCGGAATTTCGTTTTTCACGTTCCAGTCGCTCAGTTACACCATCGACGTGTATCGCCGCCGCATCGTCGCGCTCGACCGCTTGATGGATTACGCCTTCTTCGTGTCGTTTTTCCCGCAACTTGTGGCAGGACCCATCGTCAGAGCCAAGGATTTCATTCCGCAGATACGCCGCCCGCTCATGGTCACTCGCGAGATGCTCGGCACGGGTGTTTATTTCATCGTGTGCGGGTTGTTCAAGAAGGTTGTCATAAGCGACTATATAAGTATAAATTTCGTCGACCGCATTTTCGACAATCCCGCACTCTATTCGGGGCTTGAAAACCTTGTGGGGCTATATGGCTATGCGTTACAGATATATTGCGACTTTTCGGGTTACAGCGACATGGCCATAGGCATTGCACTACTGCTTGGGTTCCATTTCAACATCAACTTCGACAGCCCTTATAAGTCGGCCTCGATAACCGAGTTTTGGCGGCGTTGGCACATTTCGCTTTCGAGTTGGCTCAAGGATTACCTGTATATCTCGCTTGGCGGCAACCGCAAGGGGAAAGTGCGGCAATACATCAATCTAATCATAACTATGTTCCTTGGCGGCCTGTGGCATGGGGCGTCATGGAATTTCGTGCTGTGGGGGCTGCTACATGGCGTGGCACTCGCGTTCCACAAGGTGTGGATGGCCGTGACGGGGCAAAAGGTGGGCGTGAAGCGTGGCTTTTGGGCACAGACGCTTTGCGTAGTTATCACGTTCCACTTTGTGTGCCTGTGCTGGATATTTTTCCGCAACGTCGATTTCGGCAACTCGATGGCCATGTTGCGGCAGATAGGCACTTCGTTCCACATCGAGCTGTTGCCGCAGCTTGTCGAAGGTTATTGGAAAGTGTTGGTTATAATGCTCATAGGCTTCGTGCTGCACTTCCTGCCTGCATCGTGGGAAGCAGCAGCCAAGCGCACTATGGTTAAAATGCCGATTGTCGGCTACTGGCTCATACTCGTGCTGGTCATCTACCTTGCCATACAGATGAAAAGCAGTGAAATCCAGCCATTCATCTACTTCCAGTTCTGACAGCGGGGGTAGAGGCTGTTTTTCAAAATTCCTGCCGATTTATCGTGCAGAACATTGAGTGTTTAAACGATCCGGTTGTAGAGGGTGTATCAAAATTGTGAAAGATGCCGGAAAAGGGCTGCGTAGCTGCCCAATTATGCTTAACGCCGGGC
>CALUMZ010000009.1 GCA_944321865.1 uncultured Muribaculaceae bacterium | reverse complement strand
TTTTGCAAGAATGTAGATGTCAACATGAAGAAAGTAAGCAAAAGTACAGTAACGTCACTCATCGCGGTCATATCGATGAGCGTACTCTTCCTTTTGATTTTAACTTTTCCCATATTAATCTTGCGTTATTATCTACTTATTTTTTTGTTTTTAGGTTGTTTGTTTCACTTGCGCTACACGCAGAATATTAGTGAGTGGCAGCAAATGTTTGAACGATAGAGAAACCTACTTCGTCGATAGCGTAGGTGAGGTTATCGATCTTGTTGGTGAAGAAGTTATAAGAAATAACAGCGCAAGCACCGGTTGCGATACCGAAGGCAGTGTTTACAAGTGCCTCAGAAATACCGGTAGACAACTCAGTAGAGTCGGGAGCACCCGAAGCAGAAAGAGCTTGGAACGACTTGATCATACCCAACACAGTACCGAGAAGACCGAGCAGTGTACCAAGAGTAGTCAGGGTAGCAACGATAGGAAGGTTTTGTTGCAACGAAGGCATTTCAAGAGCGGTAGCCTCTTCGAGTTCCTTCTGAATCATTGTAATCTTTTGTTCCTTCTCAAGAGTGGTGTTCTTGTCCATTTCGTCATACTTGATGAGGGTAGCATATACGATGGCGCCAACAGAACCTTGTTGCTTGCGGCAAAGGTTTTGAGCCTCGGCGATGTTACCTGCAGCAAGAGCTTTCTTTACATTAGCAACAAACTTGGGTATGCTGCCTTTACCTTTTGCCGAAGAAAGAGCAATCCAGCGTTCTACCGACAATACGATTACTGTCAAGAAGCAGCATTGGAGGATAGGTACAACGAATCCACCCATGTAAACGGTACCAAGGAGGTTAATCGGGTGACCGGCTTCATTGAAGTTGTCAGGATTCCCAAGAATGAAAAGGAAGATGCAAAGAGCAACGATGAAACATGCAATGATTACTAAGAATGCATTCTTGATTCCACGAACCTTGCTTACTACAGCCCCAGATTTCTTAGGAGTTTCGTTAGGCTTTTTTGTTTCCATAATTGAATGAATAAAATTGTTAAAATAAAATTGTTAGTTGTTAATGTTATTAGTCTCTGTAAAGATTTTTCATTTTTTCGCAGGCAACAGACTTAAACTATAGTGGTGATGCAGCTCGGCAAGACTCTTACAAATAAGTGCTTAATCGCTACCGTAGGGAGACATTCGACAATATTACCCCGTTGGCATTCAACAGGTTCTACCGGACGCAAGCCTCATACATCACTTTTCATCCTTGTCTATCTAAAAAAGATAAGGCAAATGTATTATAAATATTTCAATTAGGCAACGCCGAAAACTCTTTTTTTCCCGCTTTTTCACAAAATATGGCTTTCACCTTACACAAATGCCGAACAACTATGTTTTAAAACATTGCCGGTACGTCCGACTCGGGCGTTTGGGTGGCATAAAAAGATACATCAGTGATTTTCACAAAAATCCATGACGTTCAATAAATTTTTTTAATACCTTTGCACCATTATTAATAACATGAAATGTAAAATGGCTGAAATCAAAATTAAAAAAGGTATAAACTTGAACCTGAAGGGTGCCATTACCGATACCGCCATTACCAATACTTCTTGCAAAAACTTTGCAATCACGCCCGACGACTTCACCGGCGTGGTGCCAAGGCTTGACGTAAAGGAAGGCGACAAGGTGGATGCAGGCAGCACAATCTACCACGACAAAAGCCACCCCGAGGTGAAAGTGACGAGCCCGATAGCCGGCAACGTGAAAGCAATCGTCAGAGGCGAACGCCGCAAAATCGAGGCAATCATAATCGAGGCCGACGGCTCGGACCGAGCAAGGACGTTCGACGTGAAAAGCGCCGCACGCGACACACTGCTCGAATCGGGATTGTGGTGTGCAATGCGCCAACGCCCCTACGACATCGTGCCTGACCCCAATGTAAAGCCGCGCGACATCTTCATCACCGCCTTCGACTCGGCCCCGCTTGCCCCCGACTTTGCACTGCTGCTCAAAGACAAAGAGAAATACCTGCAAAAGGGTATAGAAGTGCTGGCAACACTCACCGACGGCGATGTGTACCTCGGCTGCCGGCCCGAATGGATTCCCGAAGTTAAAGGTTGCATCGTCAACACCTTTGCAGGGCCACACCCTGCAGGAAACGCAGGCGTGCAAATTGCCAACGCAAAACCCGTCAACAAGGGCGAAACCGTGTGGACGCTCGATGCCGTAACGGCAGCCCGCATCGGCGAGCTGTTCTCGACGGGGAAAGTACCGTTCGACACCATCGTGGCAATAACAGGCGAATCGGTCAGAAACCCGCACTACACACGATGCACGATGGGTTGCTCCATAGCCTCCCTGACAGGCAACGAAATCGGCAATCCCGACAATTGCCGCATCGTGTCGGGCAACCTCCTCACAGGCAGCCACGTGGCGGCCGACGGATATTTGCGCTTCCCCTACCGGCAACTGTCGGCAATCACCGAAGTGCGCAACCCGGCCGACTTCCTTGGTTGGGCATCACTAAGCCCCAAGCGATTCAGCATCTACCATTCATTCACACGCTGGCTGCTCGGGCGCGGGAAACCGGCAACACCCGACGCCAAAATCAATGGCGGCGAGCGGGCAATCATCATGTCGGGAGAATATGACCGAATGTTGCCAATGGACATTCTCGGCGAATACCTCATCAAGGCAATCATAGCATTCGACATCGACAAGATGGAGCAATTGGGAATCTACGAGATAGCCCCCGAAGACTTCGCCTTGTGCGAATTTGCCGACACATCCAAACTGCCTTTGCAAAAAATCATACGCGAAGGCCTTGACAAGCTATATAAAGAAATGAATTAACCCCTTAAAGACAAGATAAGAACGTGAAAGGTTTAAGAAATTATCTGAACAGGATTAAACCCAATTTCATGCCGGGCGGCAAATACAGCAAGCTGCAATCGGTGTTTGAGGGGTTTGAATCATTCCTGTTTACGCCCAACACCACATCGGCCTCGGGCGTGAGCATTCACGACAGCAACGACACCAAGCGCACGATGACCGTGGTGATTGTCTCGCTTATCCCCTGCCTGCTGTTCGGAATCTACAACATAGGCTACCAACACTACCTCGCCATAGGCAATGCAAGTGCAGGCTTCTGGGAAATGTTCCTGTATGGCTTCGTTGCGCTGCTGCCGACGATAGTGGTTTCGTATGCCGTGGGACTCGGCATCGAGTTCATCGGCGCACAAATACGCCACCATGAGATACAGGAGGGCTTCCTTGTAACCGGGCTGCTCATTCCGCTCATCTGCCCCATCAACACGCCGCTGTGGATGATTGCAGTGGCCACCGCATTTGCTGTGATATTTGCCAAGGAGATATTCGGAGGCACGGGCATGAACATATTCAACGTGGCCCTGATAACACGTGCATTCCTCTTCTTTGCCTATCCGGCAAAGATGTCGGGCGATGCCGCATTCGTGGCCACCGAACCGATATTGGGGCTCGGACAAGGAAAGGTGGTTGACGCATTCTCGGGCGCAACTCCCCTCGGACAGATTGCCACAGCTACCACTGCCGACCCGCAAATCACCAACATCGTGGGCGATCCCGTCAGCACGCTCGACGCATTCATCGGCCTCATACCCGGCTCGGTGGGCGAAACATCCACTCTGTGCATCTTGATAGGCGCGCTTGTGCTGCTCTTCACCGGCACTGCCTCGTGGAAAATAATGCTGTCGGTATTTGCAGGCGGACTGTTCATGGGATTCATTGCCCACACATTCCCCTCGGCCACCTATCCGGCATCGTCGCTGTCGCCCATCGACCAGATATGCCTCGGCGGTTTCGCATTTGCCGCAGTATTCATGGCCACCGACCCTGTGACCGGCGCACGCACCGAAACCGGCAAATACATCTATGGTTTCCTCATCGGCGTGCTGGCGATACTCATCCGCGTCTACAACAGCGGTTACCCCGAAGGCGCAATGCTTGCCGTGCTGCTGATGAACGCATTTGCTCCTCTTATCGACTATTTTGTGGTTCAGTCCAACATTAAGCGTCGCTTGAAACGAGCCAAAACAAACAATTAACTTTGAGACAGGAGGAAACAAAGATGAATACACAAAGCAATACATATACCATAATATACTCTTCGATAATGGTGCTTGTGGTGGGTGCCGCGCTCGCATTCGTGTATCAGGCCTTAAAGCCCATGCAAGACGAAAACGTGGCCAACGACAAGCGGCAACAGATATTGAGTGCGATACACGTGGTCGCACCCGAAGGCCGGGTGGGTGAAACCTACGAGAAATACATTACCGGAGAATTCCTCACCGACACCGACGGAGGCCGCACCGAAGGCGATGCCTTCGGGGTGAACATGGCCGCCGAAGTGAAAAAAGCCGATGGCGAACGCATGTTACCGGTATTCGTGGCAACCACCGACGACGGCAAGACGGTTTACGTGCTGCCGGTCTACGGAGCCGGGCTGTGGGGCCCGATTTGGGGCTACGTGGCTGTGGAAGACGATGGCGACACGGTATACGGCGCATATTTCTCCCACTCGGGCGAAACCCCGGGACTCGGTGCCGAAATCTCCACCGAACACTTCCAGCAGCAATTTGCCGGGAAAGAACTCTACAAAGATGGCAAATTCCGCTCGATCGACGTGATGAAAGCCGGGCAAAAACCGACTGACGATGCCGATTACGTAGACGCAATTTCGGGTGGCACCATCACCAGCAAGGGCGTTCAATCGATGCTTTCTGATTGCCTCAGATTGTATGACGCATTCTTGAACAATTTGCAAACCGAAAAAAACTAAAAGCATTATGTTGTCGAAAATATCAAAAGAAGCATTACTCGGCCCCCTGTCACGCAACAATCCTGTGTTGGTGCAGATATTGGGCATCTGTTCCTGCCTTGCAGTAACAGCCAAGTTAGAGCCGGCAATCGTGATGGGTGTCTCGGTAACTGCCATCACGGCGTTTTCCAACTTAATAATTTCCCTTATCCGCAACACCATTCCCAACAACATACGCATCATCGTGCAGTTGGTAGTGGTTGCCGCGCTCGTAATCATAGTCGACCAGATACTGAAAGCCTACAACTATGAAATGAGCAAGGCCCTGTCGGTGTTCATCGGACTTATCATTACCAACTGCATACTTATGGGGCGCCTCGAAGCATTCGCACTTGCCAACAAGCCGTGGCCGTCGTTCCTCGACGGAATCGGCAACGGTATTGGTTACGCAATAATCCTCATCGTTGTGGCATTCTTCCGTGAACTGCTTGGCTCGGGCACCTTGTTCGGATTGCAAGTGATACCGCAAGCCTTCTACGACATGGGCTATGCCAACAACGGCTTGATGATACTCCCGCCGATGGCACTCATTACAGTGGGATGCATAATCTGGTGGCACCGCTCGAAAAACAAAGATTTGCAAGAACAATAACACACACGCCTGTAATTCAATAAAGTATGGAAGATCTTAACCTATTTATAAAGTCGATTTTCATCGACAACATGATATTTGCCTACTTCTTGGGTATGTGTTCGTTCCTTGCCGTATCCAAGAACGTCAAGACATCGTTCGGCCTTGGCATCGCAGTCACGTTCATGCTTGTGGTGACACTGCCGCTCAACTATGTACTCGACAAATACTTGCTACAACCCGGGGCAATGCGCTGGTTGGGCGAAGAATTTGCCTCGGTCGACCTCAGTTTCCTCGCCTTGATAATGTTCATCGCCGTCATTGCGTCGATGACACAATTGGTGGAAATGGCCGTCGAGAAATTCTCTCCGTCGCTATATGCCTCGCTCGGAATTTTCCTGCCGCTTATCGCCGTCAACTGTGCAATCCTCGGTTGCGCCCTGTTCATGCAGCAACGCGACTTCGGCTCGGCATGGACGGCCACGGTCTATGGCGCAGGGTCGGGTATCGGCTGGACGCTTGCAATCGTCGGCCTTGCCGCCATACGCGAAAAACTTGCATACAGCAACATTCCCAAGCCCTTGCGCGGCATCGGCATCACTTTTATATTAACCGGCTTGATGGGTATAGCTTTCATGAGCTTCCTCGGCATAAAACTATGACGGCACTATGGAATTAACGATTTTTTCAAGCGCGATACTTTTCCTTATCGTGACACTTGTGTTGGTGATAGTGCTGCTCGTGGCAAAGAAGTATCTTGTGCCGTCGGGCAATGTCACCATCGACATTAATAACGGCAAAAAGTCCCTTGAAGTGCCGCAAGGCAGCTCGCTGCTGTCGACACTTGCCACCCAACAGATTCACCTTGCCTCGGCCTGCGGCGGAAAAGGCAGCTGCGGGCAGTGCAAAGTGCAGGTGCTCGAAGGGGGCGGCAACATACTGCCCACCGAAACCGTACACTTCTCGCGCAAGGAGCAGCAGGCTCACTGGCGGCTCGGTTGCCAAGTGAAGGTGAAGGATAACCTGAAGATTCAAGTCCCCGACTCGGTGCTCGAAATCAAGGAATGGGAATGCACGGTTATTTCCAACAAAAACGTGGCTTCGTTCATCAAGGAGTTTATCGTGGCTCTGCCGCCGGGCGAACACATGAACTTCGTCCCCGGCTCGTATGCGCAAATTAGCATACCGCCCTATGAAATGGACTATGACAAGGACATCGACAAGGACTCGATTGGCAAAGAATACCTCCCGGCATGGGAAAAATTCGGCCTGTTTACACTTAAGTGCAAGAACACCGAACCCACAATCCGTGCATATTCAATGGCCAACTATCCGGCCGAGGGCGACCGCATAATGCTCACCGTGCGCATTGCCACCCCGCCATTCAAGCCGAAGCCGCAAGTGGGCTTCCAAGACGTGATGCCGGGTATAGCCTCGTCTTACATCTTCACGCTCAAACCGGGCGACAAGGTGAAAATGAGCGGTCCTTACGGCGACTTCCACCCCATCTTCGACTCGAAGAAAGAGATGATTTGGGTGGGTGGCGGTGCCGGAATGGCTCCGTTGCGTGCTCAAATCATGCACATGACAAAGACACTCAACACCCGCGACCGCAAGATGTCGTACTTCTACGGCGCACGCGCGCTCAACGAGGTGTTCTACCTGCAAGACTTCTTGCAGCTTGAAAAAGAGTTCCCCAACTTCTCGTTCCACCTTGCACTCGACCGTCCCGACCCGGCCGCCGATGCAGCAGGCGTGAAGTACACTGCGGGATTCGTGCACAAAGTGATGTATGACACCTACTTGAAAGATCATGATGCACCCGAAGACATAGAATACTACATGTGCGGTCCCGGCCCCATGAGCAAGGCTGTGGAAGAGATGCTCTACAATCTCGGTGTAGACATGGAAAGCATCCACTTCGACAACTTCGGCGGATAAGCCCCCTGCAACGGGGACATACACAAACGCACGCGCGAATGCAGCGAAATTACACATGTGCTGCTCTCGCGCGTGCTTGCATTATACCCCCTTTCCGACTTTCCCCCGATTGCGCGCGGCAACGGTCGCCGTCGCATTACCGCCACAATCAATAATAATTTGCAACATGCAGTTAAAAATAGTATTTTTGCGAATGAAATGTGCCGGGCGACACAGGCCGAGGCACACCTTTTTTCGTAACTATAAGGTAAATATAGACAATTGTGGCTAAGAAAATTTACGACCCCGACATAATCGACCGCCCATCGACGGTGGGCGAAAACAGCAACACACAAAAGGAAGAACCCTCACGCCACGACAGAAAAGAAAACTCTGCCACCGCCGATACCACACCGGGATTGGCAAGCAGGGTGGTTGCATTCTGCCGAAGCCGCCGCACACAGATATTCACAGGTGCTTTGTTAGGATTGTTTGGCGTGTATCTGCTTATAATATTCATCTCATACCTGCAAAATGGTGCTGCCGACCAAAGCCTCATAATGTCTCACTCGGTGTCGCAACTCGCCTCCGGCGAAGAGAAAGTGGGCAATGCCGGAGCATCGGTAGGTGCAAGCATGGCCGATGCCTTCATTTACCGCGGTGTGGGACTGGCTGCATTCATCATTGCGGTGTGGTGCATCGTCATTGGCATACGCATGATAAAACCGGCCACCAAGGTTCATTTCTTCCATTTCACACTGATGTCGCTCGTCAATATTATTGCGTGCGTCATGGTACTGGGCGCCATTGCCCTGTATGTCAACCCGTTCTTCTTTCCCATGGGGGGTAACCTCGGGCATTATTGCAACCTGCTGCTGCAAGATTTTACCGGCGTGCCGGGCATGATTCTAACAAACATTCTTATCGTAGTGCTATGGGCTATGGTATGTTACAAGACGCTAAGGCTCATTTATTCCACCGTCAACAAGTACATACCGCGACGCACCAAGCTTGAAGAAGCTGAAGAAGAAGAAGAAGAAGAAGATGATGATGATAATGACGGCGAAAACAATGAAAGCCGGGAAATGAGCGACATAAACGGCAGTGACAACTCTGCCGCCACCGGCACACAACAAAACGACCCGTTCCAACCCGAAGAAATCGACATTACGCCAACTGTTGAAGAACAGGAAACCGACACGCCGTATGATGAAGATGTGCCTTTGGAAATTCCGACAGAGAAATACGAACACAAGGTACTCGAAAACGACACGTCCGATGCCGGAGCAGACTCACCCGTCAACCTCACCGACAAAAGCCGCCGGACTGACGAGAGCGGCATAGAAGGCACAATCACCGTGTCGGCACCAATAGAGCAAGGGAGCGAGAAACGCTTTGAGGCTTACGACCCCACCAAAGAGTTGTCGAAATATAAAATGCCGCCACTCGACTTGTTGCGGGAAGGGACACGCCAACACAACACCACCGACTTTGAGGAACAGGAAGCCAACAAAAAGCGCATCACCGAAACACTTGCACACTACGACATTCAAATCAAGAAAATCGACGTGTGCGTGGGGCCTACCATCTCGCTTTTTGAAATACAGCCGTGCGAGGGAGTGCGCATATCCAAGATAAAAGGCCTCGGCAACGACATCCAGATGAGCCTTGCCGCATTGGGCATACGTATTATTGCCCCGATTCCCGGCAAGTGCACCGTCGGTATAGAAGTACCAAACAAAGACCCGCAGACGGTATACATGCGGTCGATTCTGGGTTCGGCCAAATTCCAGAACTGCAAGATGGAATTGCCAATGGCGCTTGGCTGCACAATCACCAACGACGTGGCTGTGGCCGACCTTGCAAAAATGCCGCACCTGCTCGTAGCCGGTGCCACCGGACAGGGTAAATCGGTGGGACTGAACGCAATCATCGCGTCGTTGCTCTACAAGAAGCACCCGTCGGAGCTTAAATTGGTGCTTATCGACCCCAAGATGGTAGAATTCAGCCTCTACTCAAAGCTCGAATATCACTACCTTGCCAAGCTCACGGGCGAAGACGAGTGCATCGTCATCGATCCCAAGAAAGCCATTGCCACGCTCAACTCGCTCGTTCAGGAGATGGAAAACCGCAACCACCTGCTGCGCGACGCCGGCGAACGCAACATCAAGGACTACAATGCCAAGTTTGTGGCTCGCAAGTTGAATCCCGAAAAGGGGCACCGCTACATGCCCTATATCGTGCTCGTGGTCGATGAATATGCCGACCTTGTAATGACCGGCGGCAAGGATGTGGAACGCCCCATTGCCCGCATTGCCCAAAAGGCCCGCGCCGTGGGCATACACATGATTATCGCCACGCAACGCCCGTCGACCGACGTAATTACCGGTATGATTAAGGCCAACTTCCCGGGCCGCATCGCATTCAAGGTGGTGCAGATGGTCGACAGCCGCACCATTCTCGACTGTCCGGGAGCCGAACAGCTCGTCGGCCGCGGCGACATGCTCTTCTCGGCCGCCGGCAGCGTGGTCGAGCGCATTCAATGCGCATTCATCGACACTCCCGAGGTGGAAAGCATTTGCGATTACATAAGCAACCAAGTGGGCTACGAAGAAGCCTATGAGTTGCCCGAATACATACCCGAACCCGACGAACAGCAAAGCAATGACTCGGGGGGCTCGATGAACCTCAACGACCGTGACCCGCTCTTCGACGAGATAGCGCAATACATCGTGTCGAGCGACACGGCATCCACCTCGTCGCTGCAACGCCACTACGGCATAGGCTACAACCGCGCCGGGCGCATCATGGACCAGATGGAAGCCGCCGGCATCGTTGGCCCGTCGCAGGGTGGCAAGCCAAGGAAAGTTTTAATCGACTCCACCCAGTTGCAAAGCCTGCTGGCTCAATAATTCACACTCCGACAACTATCAAAATGAAAATCATCACGCACTCTACTATCGTTATTATTGCCATATTCGCTTTTGTGGCACCGGCCATGGCACAAAGTGCGGGCGATGTGCTGCAAACGGTAATCGACACGTACAATCGCAGCAAGGGCATCTCGGCCGACTACACCGTGGCCTACGACAACTCATCCGACCAAGGTACAATCGTAATGGAGGGCGACCGGTTCCGCATTCTATCGGACGACCTGCGCTGTTGGTACGATGGGAAAACCCAGTGGGCTTATTCATCCATGACCGACGAGGTGAACATCACACAACCGTCACAAGAAGAATTGCAACTGTCAAACCCGTATGCTGCACTTGTGGCATTCAAGAAGAGTTCCAACGTGTCGATGGTGAAAACACCGCACGGGACCTACATGCTGTCGCTCATTCCGCAATCTGACGGCAATGACGTAAAACTCATTCAATTGTTTGTCGACATCAAAAGCCTGCAAATCGAGAAAGCGGTGTTTGTCATGACCGACAATTCACAATACACCGTGACAGTGAAAAATTACACAACCGGCAAGAAATTCCCGGGCAACACATTCAAGTTCGACCCCGGACTTGTTCCCGCCGGCACTCAGGTTGTGGATTTGAGATAATAACACCAAAGAAAGAAACAAAACAAAGATAACACATTATGGAAACCGCCAAATGCTTGATAATAGGCTCGGGCCCGGCCGGGTACACCGCAGCCATATATGCCTCGCGAGCCAACCTCGCACCGATATTGTATGAAGGCACCCAACCGGGAGGCCAACTGACCATTACCACCGAGATTGAGAACTTCCCGGGTTATCCCGACGGAATCGACGGATTTGAAATGATGGACCAGTTGCGTCGTCAGGCCAAGCGATTCGGCACCGACATACGCCAAGGCATGATTACGTCAATCGACCTCTCAAAGCGTCCCTTCATCGCCACCATCGACGATGGTGCAGCCATCATAGCCGCCGATAGCGTCATCATCGCCACCGGTGCATCGGCCCGCTACCTCGGACTTGACGACGAGACCCGCTTCCGCGGGCGCGGCGTGTCGGCCTGCGCCACTTGCGACGGGTTCTTCTACCGCGGCAAGACGGTGGCCGTGGTAGGCGGCGGCGATACCGCTTGCGAAGAAGCCACCTACCTCAGCAATCTGGCGGCAAAAGTATACATGATTGTCCGCAAAGACCACCTGCGGGCATCAAAGGTGATGCAGGAGCGCGTGTTTGGCACACCCAACATCGAGGTGCTGTTCAACACCAACACCGTGGGACTGTTCGGCACCGACGGTGTGGAAGGCGCGCACCTCGTGCGTCACAAGGGCACTCCGCAAGAAGAACCGCTGGACATAGCCATCGATGGCTTTTTCCTTGCCATCGGCCACAAGCCCAACACCGAGTTCCTTAACGGGCAGGTAGAGCTTGACAATGCCGGCTACATTGTTACACGCGATGGCAGCCAAGCCACAAGTGTCGATGGCGTGTTTGCCGCAGGCGACGTGGCCGACCCTGTCTACCGGCAGGCCATCACCGCCGCCGGAATGGGCTGCAAGGCCGCCTTGGACGTGGAAAAATTCCTCTTGGCCAATGGGCATTAATTTCATGGGGACGCGTGTGGCCGACACTCTCGACAGCAAGGAATGCCGGGAGTTTCTACAATTTTCCGAGTTGGTGCAGACAAGCCCTATCGGCGTGTTCGACTCGGGATATGGCGGACTGACCATACTGAAGGAGATACGCCACCGGTTACCGCAATATGACTACCTTTATCTTGGCGACAACGCCCGTGCCCCCTACGGGGTACGCTCGTTCGACGTTGTGTACCGGTTCACGCTCGAAGCCGTCAGATACCTTTTTGGTTGCGGCTGCCGACTTGTGATTCTGGCCTGTAACACGGCATCGGCCAAGGCATTGCGCACTATACAACAAAACGACCTGCCCCGGCTCGACCCGTCGCGCCGGGTGCTTGGCGTCATCCGCCCCACGGTGGAAAAGATAGGCGAAATCACGCGCAACGGCAACGTTGGCATCTTCGGTACTCCGGGGACCATACAAAGCCAATCCTACGACATTGAAATACTGAAGATGTATGGCGGCCGCCTGCACACTTTCGGGCAGCCGTGTCCCCTGTGGGTCCCGTTGGTCGAAAACATGGAAGCCGACGGCCCGGGAGCCGACTATTTCGTCAACAAATATATCTCACTGCTGCTCGACCGGTGCCCCGACATTGACAGCGTGATACTCGGCTGCACACACTATCCGCTACTTATCAACAAGATACGTCAATACATGCCCACCGGCATAACCATCGTGGAACAGGGGCGCATCGTGGCCGACAGCCTTGCCGACTACCTGCACCGCCATCCCGAAATGGAGCAGCGGCTGGGCCGCGGCGGTACTGTCCGCTACCTCACCACCGAGAATGCAGACCGCTTCGGCAGCATGGCGACCGTCTTCCTCAACAGCCCCGTTGCCGCCACCCACATCGACCTGTAACCCACATTTGCACAAATGCATCCCACTGAAACCGGTGACCGTAGAGATGTGGTGTGCTGAGTCTCGACAACACCAATAATCCATAAAACACTCAATATCAAATAGTTTACCAACCCGGTTGTAGAGGGTGTATCAAAATTATCATTTCAATGTGGCAGTAGAGACGCAAAATTTTGCGTCTCTACAGTCTGGTTGAATAAATCATTGATATTGAATGTTTTATACGTTGTTGCAGACATCGAGACGCGGCACGCCACGTCTCTACTCATGGCAAAATCGCATTTTGATACACCCTCTACTGCCACATTGGAACAATAATTTTGATACACCATCAACCGTAATGTTGAACTATCAGATTGGTTGCTGCTTAAGGTACTTGTAGGCGGCGATGTAGCGGTTCAATCTTGCCAAATCTTTTTCAGTGACTTGCGGCAACCGTGAAATATCCATGTTGTCTTCCAAGTCATGAATCTTGACTTGTCGCCCGATTGCGTTCTGACGGCAGCGACGAACAAAATCTTCATAGCTTTCACCCTCATTCCGCGTAACCGACAAAATGGCATCCACAATGTTTTGCGGAAACCCTTCGGACAGCAGGTAATCGACCGTGACATCGGTATCTTCTATTGCATCGTGAAGCAATGCCACAATTTTTTCTTCATCAGTAAAACACCTGCACGCCACCCTCAAAGGGTGAAATATGTAGGCAGCACCGGCCTTGTCCGTTTGTCCTGCATGAGCTTTTGTTGCTATCAGCAATGCTTTTTCAAGTAGTTCGTTACTCATTTTCATAACACCATTTTAACAAACACAAAATTACAAATAGCACAGAAGAGACGCAAAATTTTGCATCTCTTCTGTAATAGAAATGATTAATCGATTTATGACTTATTCTGCCGTTACTGTGCCACCTGCCGAGTGAGCCGTGATTTGCGGTGCGTACTGGCTTTGAATGGTGGCGATGCCGAGGTTGTAGGTACCCGGCGAAGTCACCGACACCTCGTAGGTGATAACATGTGTTCCCTTGGGCAGAAAACTGAAAAACAGACGTGTGTCGCTGTCCTTTGTTTCAAGGTAATATCCAACGCCGTCGGCACGCTTATAGCCCGACAATTGGTCAGCAGGTTCGCAACAAGCCGCGCGCTCATCGTTAAGCGTAACAAACTGCAAGTCACGCTTGTTCTTTATCACGAGCCTTACGAGTATCTTATCGCCCACGGCAAGCACAGCCTTGCTGTCGAGCTTGCCACCGTCGAGCTTGCATATTTGTTTTTCGACCGACAAGTCGTCGATCTTCGCAGCCTTTATTTCATCCATTTCCGCACTATATTGGCAATACAATGCACCCCATGAGGGAGATGATGCCCCGTTGCGGTCGATCGACAAGGTAAACTTCCCACTTTCGTCGGCATACACCTGCTTGCGGAAATAACCGAGAAGCATATCAACCGGACCGTAATCGAGCTGCTCGCCATTAACCTTGATTGACGGCACAGGTTGCTCGCCGAGCCAGTCGGTTCCGGTCGACAAGATTGCATACACTGCATCGGCGGCAAGGCTGCAATTGCCCCAATCGGTCGATTGCTTCTGCAACAACAGCCATTGGCGTATGCTGTCAATAATCTTAATATCGTCGGGACAAATCTCACCGAAAGCCTGCAACAACGTCGATGTCACCGCCACACGTCCGGAGCCACGATCACTGCCGTTCTTGAAATTGTCCCAGTACATTCCGTTCTTGTCCGATATTCCATACTGGCGCACCGACTCCATTATGTCGCGAGCCGTCTTTTGCTCCCCGTTACGATATAGAGTCATCGCACACCATGCCTTGTCGCCAAGTCCGGTTGCGGCCTCCCAATTGCGCTTCATGCAGTCGAGTACAGCCTTGAACACACTTTGCGCACCGGTCGCAAATTTCTCGTCCGGGAACAGTGTGCGGACGTAGGCATACCCGTAAAATCCGGCCAAGTCGCGCTTGTCGGAAAGCCGGCCGTAATCTTCCACTGCGCAGCGGTCGATATAGGCCACGGCTTTCTTGACCATTGCAGCTATATCGGCATTATCCTTCAGGTATCCGAGGTGCTGCAATTCGCCCATGAGTTGCAGCACTTGCATAGTCACATATTGCGACGACGTGCAGCCGGTATAACGCAACCAAGTCCAACCGTCGTCACTCATTTGCAGACTGCGCAGTTTTTCAATGATTTTGCCGGTTTCGGTTGCCACGGCTGCCGAGTCAAACAGTTCCCCTATCGACTGCATGCGCAACGTCTGGCGGTCGGCTT
Organism: uncultured Muribaculaceae bacterium; assembly: GCA_944321865.1. Lineage (GTDB taxonomy): Bacteria > Bacteroidota > Bacteroidia > Bacteroidales > Muribaculaceae > Avimuribaculum. Next base: position 39,802 of record CALUMZ010000009.1, on the reverse strand, counting down.
CGTTAATCCACGGCGAGGCAAGCAACGTGCCGATCTTCAAATCCTCGTTCTTGGCAAGATTAGAAACAAGTGTCGAGTCGTTTTCGTCGGCAAGCCAAGCATCCACAGCCTGCTTTATGCCTGGATTCGATGCCGCGATGCCTTGTGCCACGGCTATGGCATAGAGCGAGTGGGCAAGTCCGCCGGCCGAGAGGTAATCGTCTTGCTTTATCGATGGCAACGCAGTCACACAATACCACACCGGATTGTTGCAAAACTCGAGCGTCATTCGACCGTTAACCTTATCATCGTAGTAGGTGGTATACATGTAAGAACTGCTGCCGGGCAGATAGAATGGCTCGGTCTCAATGACCGGAGAAACCGACGGCAACACCGGCAACAAGTGCTGTTCACCGTCGCCAAACTCGGCAGTGGCGGCTTTCACACGGTAGCCCACGGTCGACATGTCGGCAGGCACGGTCCACTCGATGTCGATTGACTGCGAACCGTTGGCATCGAGCGTTGCCTCAAACTGTTTCGTCATGAATGTTTCGCCTGTTTCTATGTCGAAAAGTTCAACCACGGCCGTGCAATGTTGCACCGAATCGGTGGCATTGGACAGCACCGACGACAGTGTGGCTCGGTCGCCGTTGCGCACGAAGCGCGGCAATGAGGCTCGCACCATCACGGGCTTGCGCGTCACTACTTCGCGAACTATCGTTGCCGTGTGCAGGTCTTGCGTATAGGCTATTGCCTTGAAAAGCCATGTAGTGTTGAATTGCGGCGAATTGAACGTGACGGAGACATTTCCGTCGGCATCAGCCACAAGCGATGGCCGCCACAGCGCGTTCTGAATATCGGCGGTGCGCAATTGCACATTGTCGAGCTGCGACTGTATTTCGCCACCGTCGGTGACCACCACCTCCTCCGACAACTCGGCATCGGGGCCGGCATCCATAGCCAATTCATCATGCGATGCCAATTCAGTCACGGCCATTGCCACACCATTTGAGGCCTCAGGCATGGCAGCCTTAGACATCATCCTGTAAGACCCACCGCGCAAATATATACGCCCGGCATAATTGCGGCCATAGAATTCAAAATCGGGAAGTTCCACATCATTGGCGGCCTCGATGGGATAATTCAGGCTGGTATAAATGCTCGTCGGATATACATAATATGTGTTTACTCCATATAACATTCCGTAAACGTAGTGGAGTTCAGGGTCAAAGTTCCACGAATGCGATGCAATCATGTCAAGAGCCTTGTCATACATGTCACACAACATTGCCCCGCGGCGCAACTGCCCCTCTTGGTTGACGAGCTTGAAAGTCCACGTTTCCGGCGCACCCGGCACAAGGTTGTCACGAAACGCCACAGGCATGATGCGCAATGTGTCGCGGTGCATCCGCGAGTTGAAGCGGTGCGACCATGTATAGGCCTTGCCGGTGTGGTTGGCAATAAGCGTCAAGTCGATATATTCATCTTCCTCTTGCGGAATGTCGATTGAGAACCGGTGCAATCCCTTGCCGTAATGCAGCCATGTTTCCTTCACAATCCCCTTCTTTGACGCGGCAACGCAATAAACGTATGCCGTGTCGGTCGAATTGCCAAGCAGCAACGAAGCCACATTGTCGTCGCTCACGGCAAGTTCGCAATCGGGTACCCACAGCGGCGAGTCGACGGGCGACTCGGCATCGGTGCGGCGGAATAGCACCACATCGGCATCAAAGTCAACAGTGCTGTCCCCCTCAATGGCGATATTTAATTTATACTCTCCCGACGGCAACGATGCCACATTCAAGCAAGGCTTGTCGGCAGGGAAAGAACCTTTGTACGAGGTATTACGTCCACGAAAGGTGTAATTGCAGACAATCGATGTGTCGGCAGGATCGGAAGTGCGCACCCTCACGGGCAACTCGGCAATGCCGCCGCTCACCTCAAAGGTGAAGTCCCCGCCGGTCGCCTCGATGCTGCGTGCCTTGCCGAGCCAGAACAGACGGGTTGCCGACTGCTGCTCACCTGCATCGTCGGTAACTGCCGCTTCGAGCAGAAACTGGGCACGGACAGGCAAATCCTTGTCATTTAGCACATCACGCGGGATGATTATCGAGAAGCATCCGTCACTGTCGGTAGTCACAGTGTAGTCGTCGATGTGCGTGGAATTATCAAGGCTTGCAAAGTACCACCAACTCCAGTCTTGGAACCCGAGGCTCAATGCCACCCGGGCATCGGCAACAGGCACGCCGGTGAAATACTCGGCACGCCCGGTGAGTGTGACGTCGGTATCGCGGGAAAAACCACACCTATCTCCGTCAAATTCCACAAAGAATGTCGGAGCCTTGTATTCGCTCACTTGGAAATGACGCGACCCGGCGACACTCTCACCGTTCACAGCAAGAGTGAAGCTGCCGTTCATGCGGTCGGTGGGAATGACAAACTCCCCGCTTATGCGGCCATATTCGTCGGTGACAAGCGAGTCGGTCGCCACGTCGCGGTAATTGGCGTCTTTCAATTTCACCTCCACAGGCAAGTTGGCTATGACGCGCTTGCTGTTGCGGTCGATGACATAGCAAATTGCCGAGTAGCGCAACGTGTCGCCCGGTCGGTAAACACCAAGGTCGGTAAATACCTCGATATTTGTCGGTTCGGCTTCATACAAGTGGAACTCGCCCACATACATTCCCGCGCCATAACGGTCGCCGCCCTTCACAGCAGCCACACGCTCTTGCATACGGTTGTCACCATCCTTAATCAGGCAATACCCGTCGGCATTGGTGCGATGCGCGGCTATACGGCTGGTCGAAGCCAAGTCGTTTTTCGTCAATTTGTTGATATATACCCCTTCGAGCGGCTTGCCGGTAACGGCATCCACGGCAAACACCTTCACACCGCTGCTACTTCTCACATTGAAAAGCGAAATATCGGTCACTCGGAACTCTTGCGGATAAACAGGTTTCTCCTTCAACACGTCGTCATAATCGGGCAACACTACGTAACGCCCGTAGGCAAGCGGCGGCAACTTCACTTCAACCGTGTCGGCAAACGGCACCTCGCCCTGCAACTTCACCGTTGTTTCGGCAGCAAGCTGCAATTGCTTCAACTTTCCTGTAATTTTGCTGTTGATTTCCATTCCATCGGGAACACGGTAAACGAGTATGCGGCATGTGTTTACGTTACGCACCACGACTGTCACCGCGACAGAATCGGCTGTCGTGAAACGACTGTCATAAACAAGGTTCACACCCTTTTGAGCCAAATGCGACATGACATTTTTGGCAGCCGGTGTAAACGGCGACCCCGGGAAACGTTTCACATAATCGCCCAGCAAGCTGTATTTTAGCTTATTGTCATCGTCAATGGTCGGGAGATATGCCTCAAGTGCCAAGTAGCAAAATTCATTGTCGCAGTATTCCTCGTAAAGCGACTTCGTAGCCTTTCCGGCATCATCGGCTTCGTCGGCCTCGATACACGTCACAATGGCATTGATATATGGGGCGGCATTATCCTTGTGTCGCTCAATCAAAGATGCCATTGCATCATATTTCAACTTGTCGGCACGCTCCGATGCCTCGCTGCCAAACGCAGTCCCCCTCGCTCCCCAATAGCGGTATTGCGATATTTGGTCGAGCAAATTTACTCCACGGTAAGTGACCACATCGAGCATCGTGGGGTAAATGGCAGCCGACAACTCATCGGCATCAATGTACTTGCCCACCGGGGTTGCAAACATCGCATCGCTCCCGGCCAGCGACTGCGACAGGCAATCGACGACAGCATCAACGAAATCGGCCTGCGTCCATTCGCTTATGTCGGTACTCCTCTCCCCTTCCATAGGCTTGCGTTGCGAAATGGCATACGCATTGGTTGAAAAATACGAGCCATATACCACGGCTTTCAAGTAGTGCGTTATTGCCACTGCCGCCGAGTCGGTTTCAAGTGCAGCCACGCTGTCGATTTTATTTAAAATCCCGGGAATGTTGTCGCTCGAAATTTGAGCCTCGGCAATGGTGCTCTGTATCAGGTAACGCACCACGTCGACATGATTCCCTTCTTTCAAGGCTTTATCAAGTGATTTGTCGGCATTTTTCATGACTGTCTGCGGATAATTAAAATTCGGGACATTTTCGTCGGCACCAACATCGGGCGATACCATCACGGCCAATGCCAACGCTAAGATAAAATTAATTACTGAAATTCTCATGATTCTCTAAAAATAAGAATTAAACATACTTCTTAGAAACCTCCTGACATTTTAGGTTAAATCGTATGATGCAAATTTATCGTAAAATATTTGCTGTCGAATGGCTGTTTGGGGTTAAAAACGAAACACTCCCATGCACTGCATTGTCACTCACAAGTAAGTGGCAAGCCATGTCCGGGAGATGTAATCGAATTATAGGAGAGCGATTGTTAGTAGAAAAAGTTAGTTAAATCAGTTTTTATGAAGTTTGAAGCTGGTAATAATCATTGTGAATTAAGTTCTTTGCTCCTGTTATAATGCCTCAGCATATCGGTGGCAAAATGCGTCTCGGCTCTTTTCAACAAGAACAATTGCTTATCAGTCAATATCTTGGCAAACTGCGGATAATATTCCTGTTCTATTTCGGCCTCGCGCACCTTCACATCCGACAAGGCTTGCGCAGCCTCTTTGAAATCGGCATCGGTGGCATTGTCGAAATTTTCCGATACTTGCATTTCGAGTTTGCGGGCTTCAAGGTTTACGCTAAACACCTTTCGCTCCATTTCCTGATACAACGGGAAAAACTGCTCGGCTTGCTCGGGGCTCATCTGGGCCTCGCGCTCAAGCATCTGATACTTGTAATCCTTCACATTGGCAATCCACCTGCGACGGCTGTCGTCGTTGCTTACCGAGTCGTTCTCGGTTTGAGCCAAAGCCGATGCAAACGGTAAAACCACAAAAGCCACAATCAGCGAATATATACTACGGTTCATAATCTGCATGAATTTATTTCACTGGTTCGTTACTGTCGTCAAGTGAGACCTCGGTGGCCGCCACATCGACAAAAGCCGAATCATCTTCGTATGTCAAAATATCATATTCCGAAATATCCCCTCTCATCAGCAAGTATTCAATATTTGCATCATTCTCAAAACCTGCCAGAATTTCGGGGTTATACATCGTCGGTTCCTGCCTTCCCCACCCGTCGAAAATCTTCATCATCAGCCATATCCCCACAAACATGGCAGCCATATAAACAAACGGGCGAACACGTTGCCACCGTGTTACCGGCTGAATCGGCGTCAACACCGGTTCGGGCAACTTCTTTACAACTTCCTCGGCAAAAGAATCGAAATATCCTTCAGGCACACGAAACCCTGCATCTTTGCCAATCTTGGTCAATATGTTGTTCTTTTCTTTACTCATTGCGATAATTTGACTGTCAAAAGTGCCGAAAGTTTAATCGTTATCCGAAAAAAATTGTTCTATCTTCTTTAAAGCATGATGGTATGATGCCTTAAGCGCACCCACCGACGTACCCAGTATCTCACTCATCTGCTCATAGCGCATCTCGTCGAAATAGCGCATGTTGAACACAAGCCGCTGCTTCTCGGGCAACGAGTTTATAGCTTTCTGGAGCTTGACTTGCAGGCTGTCGCCGTCAAAATAACGGTCGGCTTCAAGATTGTTGACAAGGAATGCGTCGTCGCTGTCAATCGACACTTCATTCCGAGTTTTCTCCCGGGCTATATAAGTGAGAGTTTCGTTAATGGCTATTTTATACAACCACGTAGACAGTTTGGCATCACCACGGAAATTGTCGATATTATCCCATGCCTTCATGAATGTATTCTGCAACAAGTCATTGGCGGCATCGTGGTCGATTACCATGCGGCGTATTTGCCAATACAATGGACGACTGAAGTAATTAATGATATCGGTAAAAGCATCGCGGCACGTGTCGGCATTATGCAACCGTGCCACAAAATCCTCGTCATTAAATCGATCTTCAGGAATCATTTTCTTAATTTTCTGTTGCTAAGTTAACGCAAATATTCCGAATCTGCCGCAACTCCCTCCTATTTCTTTCCGTAAAATTTATGAAATTGTGTAAATTCAGCAATCGTTGCTACACGTAATTACATTTACCTGTATCGGTTTTATAAATTGAATACTCATTAAAAGTATACTGCGGCCGAGCCGCTCACCGACACGTATTGCGACGCGCGGTCGTGACCGGGGACGTATGACCCGCCGATGCCGTAGTCGCAAAACAGGCGGAAACCAAACGCTTCGGCCGTGAGCAGCGATGCCGACACCCCCACTTCCATGCCGCCGGTAGATTTTCCTCCTATTCGGGCATCGGCAAGCCGGCAACCGCCGTAATACAAATATCCGGCTGTGGCCTTTGCCCCGATACGCAATTGCGAAAAGACGGGATAAGAGAAATATGCTCCCGCCATTGTCCGCAACGAGTTCATGGGTTCGTGCGACAACGAGCCGCGATACTCAATGGGTGTAACCGACATTACAGCACTCCCACCCACCCCCACATACGGGTTAAAGAAATATGCACCCTGCACACCGACTGCCGCGCCTATGGCCGGCTTTACCACACCGCCGGGCAAGCGATACTTGGTCAACGGCAACGTCATTGCCATGTCGGTGGAGAAAAACGAAGGATTGCGCCAACGGTCGAGCGGGTCGGCATATATCAAGTCGCTCAGTCCCCGCTCCTTAAATATCAGGTCGGCAAAATAATAACCGAGTTCGGTAGCCAACACGCCTATGCCGGCACCCACCAATATATCGCTCATCCAGTGCCGATTATGCACCATGCGGCTTGCCGCGGTAGCTGTGGCAACGGCATACCCGCCAAGGCTTATCCACGGGCTGCGACAGCCATATTCCTTGTGCAGCATGGTGGCAAGCATAAACGAAATGGCAGTGTGTCCCGACGGGAACGCACGGTCGTCCTCACCGTCGGGGCGCATCTCTCCCACCGAGCGTTTCAACACTTCCGACGCACCTATTGTCACCACCGCAGAAAATGCGTCCGACACTATCATTCGCGGCCAAGAGCTGCGTCCGTCCACACCTCCTATCTTCATTGCGAGCAATGCCACTCCGGGAGCGTACTGCAAGTAATCTTCATACTGCGAGTCGTAATGCCGGGCAAAACGACCCACATCACCATTTTTAAAGTCCCGGTTGGCTCCGTATATGGCAAGTCCTCCCACGGCCATCGGCAATCCGGCGTATGCGATTCTGAAAGCGGGAGCCGTTGCCGCCCTGTCAAACCGGCTCAGCGTGTCGGCATACTCCGCCGCCGAAGCCGCATTGAAATTGCACACCACAAGACAGGCGGCCAATATTTCCATGATTATTTTCATATCAATGCTGTTAATACCAACTGCAAACATACTAAAAAATTGCCGCAAACTACTTATTTTTGCAAAAGCATGGGAAATACTCTGAAAGAAATATTGGCGCAATTCAGGCAATCGCTTGCCGACACATACCCTCCGGGCGAAATCGGCGGCATGGAACTTGCCATTCTTGACCGACTGCTCAATTACAGCCGTGTCGACGCAATATTGCACTACGATACAGAAATGCCCCCGTTCATTGCCGAAAAAATAAAAACAATTGCAGAACGCCTGTTGAAGCATGAACCTATACAATATATTTTGAACGACGCATATTTCTATGGGTATCATTTCAACGTCACACCGGCGACACTCATTCCGCGCCCCGAGACTGCCGGGCTTATCGACATGATTGTTGATGAAAACTCCGAAGCCGACTTGCGCATACTCGATATTGGTACCGGCTCGGGCTGCATAGCCGTCTCATTGGCACTTGCCATGAAATTTGCCAACGTTTCGGCTATCGACATCAGCGACGAAGCCCTTGCGGTGGCACGGGAAAATGCCCGCAGGCTGAAAGCCCGGGTGAGGTTCATCAAGGCCGACATACTGTCGATCTCCGCTCCGGCAAAGCCGTGCTACGACATAATAGTGAGCAACCCGCCATATATCGCCGATAGCGAACGCACATCGATGGATTCAAACGTACTCAATTACGAGCCGCACACTGCACTCTTCGTCCCCGACGACGACCCGCTCATGTTCTATCGCGCCATAGCCCGATATGCGCACACCGCACTCGTCCCCGGCGGCAAGCTGTACTTGGAAATCAACAGCCGATTCCCCGGCGAGACCTGCCGACTGCTCGCCGCACACGGACTAACCGATGCCCGGTCGCTCCCCGACTACCGCGGCCTGCCCCGCTTCGTCACCGCCACCCGTCGGTAACAGGGGGTACCCGTGCATCTCTACGCCTGCGGCTTTTTCTACATCCGGTTATAGGCAAGGGTCACCTGCCCCGCCATTCAATAATGGCGGTGTATAAACGATTCCGGTACTGAGGTCTTTTATGTTTCCCCAAAAACAATGAATCTCGTCCCAACTATATGGAATATCGTCGATATCTATTATGACTGTGCCGCTTCCATCAGTTCTAACCCCATATTCTTTATTGTAAAAAAAGTCTCCGTTTGCACCATGTATCCTGAAATTGGCAAAGAAGCTGTAACTCCCCTCTTTCTTTATATCGTATGCAAACTCATAGATATGAATCAGGTTGTTTCGCAAGTCGAGGGTTATCTCGCCTCCGAGTGTTTCCACCGAAGTTTCCTTGTAATAAGTCACTTCGTTACCCGAACGATGATAGGGCCTTATGTAATAGCGCGTCCCCGACTTCAGAATCCCGACTTCGGTAGTATATCCGCCAAGCACAGTCGAGAACCCATTTAAATATTCGGCAGACTCTTCGCGCACGATTAACGCATTGTCGATGGTGACACCGGGCGATACTCCCAAGCAAAAGCCCACCTTGCCCGGCAGTCCGGCAGCCTCATATTCAATTAATGAAACTGTGATGCTGTGCTGTCTGTAGTAGTCGTTTGCGCTGACGCTGCTGATTTCGACACCGAGAGCCGACGACACATTGTCCTGATTTTCTTCGTTGCCGTCTCCGGATTCTTGTCCGCCTTCTTCCCAATTCGGCTCGCTGTCGCTATCGTAAGTAAATATTCCGGATATTGACTGATACTCAAGGTCTCCGATACCTCCTACGCCCACAGACCCTGTATATAATCCTTGGTTGGCCGAAGTGAACGTAAGTTTCAAGTCATATATGTGATAGCGCCCTATAGTGCTTGACCCTATGACGACATAGGAATTGTAATTCAATGACATTGAAGCACTGCCGTCAGCCTCCTTCTTATAATAGCAATGTGGTTTATCCACCATGGAAGTAGAACTGTTGGTTAATATTATTGCGTCGCCGCTTTGAATATCAACCGGTAGCACCCTAAACCTCCACTCCCCCTTCTCCATTGGGTAGAACACGAATTCTTTCCCCGTCGGATCATCAGGTGCCACTCCGTTCTTTCCGGATGTTCCTCCATACCCTCCTTTGCCGGAATCGTCTCCACAACCGGCAAGCACAATTGTCATAAACACACAGAAGAAACTATTCAACAGATGTTTCATAACCACACTAATTTTTTTAATTATTAACACGCCATGCACCCTGCCAATGCATTGCCCAACACATCTACATTCGCTCAAGGCACGGAACTCAACTCATGCAACAAATATAGCACATTCACGGCAATCCCGCAAATTCCCAGTTGTCTTATCCATTCCTATCGCATGGAGATGCGCTGGCTTTTCCCCCACTATCGCCGGGCAAAGCTTTGAGACCTTATCCCTTGAGATAATCTATCCTTCATGTGCGGCCTGCTGCATTGGCACGCCTTTTGTCATCCCCCCGAGGGATTTATCATTCTTTGACATAGTCTTATACTGAATCACACTTAATACTTTATCTAAAAATAGTCCGGCAATGTCTTATAACAGTCTTGTGCAGCAAGGCAGGCATCCATAAAAAAAACGTTCACACCCCCATTGTCCCATCATAAACGGCTTATCGGCAAATCCTTACTGCAATATGCACGCAAATGTACTCATTTTTGCCGATAACGGCAAAAACTGCCAACCACATACCAAGATTAATAAATAGTGGGACTGTCCGAGAAATCGATCGCAAGGACAACAGAGGGGGAAAATATGACCCAGTCTGAGAACCCGGTTGTAAAGTTTTTAAGAGGCAAACATGACGAATATGGTCTATTTTGCCGTCTTCTACTTTCTGCGTTAAACCAAGGTTGCGGCTGCGGAGCTGCCATTACTATATTTGCCCGCAACTGTGTTTTCAGACTGTTCTTAAATAGTTAACATCGGCTGCCGCTACCGATTAAGGAATCAAAATTCTCGCTTCTTACATAGTTTGAAGTTTTCTTGTTTATCTGAATTTTATCCAAAAAGCCCTTGTCGACTAAATCCTGCAAATCTGATTTTGCCGTTGGTTGTGACACAGAGAACCTGTTCTGCACTTCTTTCACAGTGAGAATAGAATCAGGCTCGTTTTCCATCAATGAAAGTATGCTTGCCTGCCTTTCATTTATACCCCCCGATTTCAAATAATTGATTGCGTTCTTCTTTTGTCTGATTTTTCTTTCTATGTATAATTTCAACTCCCTGAAAGCAAGGTCAAGAACTCGCAAATTGTAAGCAATGAAGTAACTCATGTCATTGCCGTCCATTTCTGCATACAGATAAGACTTTTCATAACTGGCCTTTGACTTGTAAATAATTCTTGAAATTGACAGGTACTCTGTAAGCCAGTATCCGTTTTTCAACATGTGCCAATAAAACAATGCACGCGCCGTCCTGCCATTTCCATCCACAAACGGGTGTACGTAAGCGACCATGAAATGCACGATGATTGCCCTTACTATCGGGTGTATGAATACTTCCGATTCATTGCTGTTGAAAAAGGTGCATAAATCATCTATGAAACCCGGAATATCCTCGTGAGAAGGTGGGGTGTGTACAATTTCATGAGTTATCCCGTTTTCCACGACAACTTCATCGTCAGTCCTAAAGCGGCCTTCATTTCCGGGTTCGTCCAAAGTCTTATAGGTCATCAACGAATGCACTGCCAACAATAGTTCCGGTGTCAGGGCTTCATTCTTATGTTCGACAATGAAACGTATTGACCTGTAATTATTGTAAATCATTTGTTCGGAGCGGCTCTTTGGAGTAATGTTTTTCCTTAACATATCCTTGGCTACTTTGCGAGTTGTCGTGGCACCTTCCATTTGGCTCGATGATATGGCTTCCTCCATCAATGAAGAAATAAGATACTGCTCCTTATTTTCTCCCGGAATGATTGAATTGTTACCCCACGAACCGCCGAAATTCATGTCAAACTCATGGCACAATTGTTGCATCCGGTTGGTCATAGTTACAGATATGCCATACTTGTTCCATTGAAATATCCGTTGAAGCATTCTACTTGTCTTTACGGCAGTCCATAATTCGGTATGACTTATGCCATCGGGGATTCTTTTATACTTCACATCAGACCAATAAAGATACTCATCGTTTATTTTCCTGATAAGTTTTCCCACTTCAGGTTTTTCCATTACCAATGCGATTCTTGCAATCGTCCTATTATCTAATTTAGGCGGGGATTCAATCATTGTATGCAATTGTTTTAATAACATTGCAAAATTAATTACAAATGAAATAATATGAAAGTTTTTGAAAAATTTTCATATTGTTGGCAATCCGTGCCATTGTTTGTTCCAAATCGGCCTCAGTCCCGGCAATCAGAACGGGTAGCCGATGGCGAGGTGGAATGCGAGGCTGTCCTTGAACGAGGTCATGTTGTAATAGCCGCTGCGGCCGGTCTCGTAGGGGGCATGGATGCCTATGCCGAGGTCGGCACGAAGCACGAGCACGTCCATGTCGAAACGCAAGCCGAGACCGGTGCCGAGCGCAACATCCTTAAGGAAATTTTGTGCCGTGAGTTGCGAACCGGGACGCAACGGGTCTTCTTGCAACAGCCACACATTGCCCATGTCGACAAACAGCGCGCCGTGCAAGAAACCGAGTATGGGGAAACGGTATTCGGCATTCAGCTCGATTTTGAACGTACCGGTCTGGTCGTAGTACCCGTTGGCCGAACCGTCGGAGTGGTAGCTGCCGGGACCTATCGACCGCACGGCAAATGCGCGCACCGAATTGGCACCGCCTATGTAAAACTGTTCGGCGTATGGCACTTCGGCCGAGTTGCCGTAGGCATGTTCCGCACCGATGAAAGCCCTTGTCACAATCGACTGTCCCGAGCGCATGCTGCGTGTGTATATCAATTGCGCCTGCGCCTTTACAAATTGTGAGAACGGTGTGCCGAACAACTCTTTTGTCCCCGCGCCGCCATGCTGCCCCGCAAGAGCCCAGATGCCCGAAAATATATTGCCGGCCTCCGACACGGTAAACGTGAAATTAATGCTGTTGCGGCGGCTGAGACGGCGGTCAAACGTGTAGGTGTAGCTCATCATGGGTATGAACTGGTCGCTGAAGCTGTTCTCCACAGCCCGGTTCTGTGAGATAATGGAATCGAATGCCACCGTGTGGCTCAACAACTTGGTATACGACAGCTTGAACGGGGTGAAAGAACTCGATGAAAAACGATTGGCATGCCATTCCCACACGAATCCCGTTGACAGTTGCACCATCTTGAAGAAACTGGGCCGGTTGAGGAGGTCGGCCGACAGGTTGACTTTGGTCCAATTGATGTAACGCCGGCTGCGGTCGATAAACCGCGGTGCAATGAGCCGCGGGAACGCAAGGGTGAAGTCAAGCCCCACCTCGTAGCTGTTCAACCGACTGCCGCTGCTGTTTCCCGTCATCCATTCGTATGACCCGTTAATCTGGCTCGTCAGCTGCTCGCCGCCGCCAAACACATTCTTGTGCGTCAGTCCGAACACTGCCGCCGGGCCTATGTAACTGTTTGACTTTGATGCTGCCTGTATTTCAAACTTTGCTTCAAGCGGCATGTCGAGCACGCACTCTATCTTCACGTCGAGCGAATCGCTTTTCACCGAGTCGATAGGCGTTGTGTTAATGGTGACACTGCTGAAGATTCCCATTCTCGACAAGTTGTCTTGCGTCTGCTCGATGGTGCGGACCGAAAACGTGCGCCCCTTGCGCAACGTCAGGCACGACGGCACGAGTTGCGGCTTCAGGTTAATTGGCAGGTACCTTATCACACGCCCGCTGCGAGTCTCAAGCGTGTCGGGCACGCCCCGTCCGTGAAAATCCTTAACTACGGCCTCAACGTCGCCTATGTAATATTTCACCTTGGCAGCCTGCGGGATGTTGTCTGCAAGCGTCATTTTCACAACCACGCTGTCGGGTATCATCACACTGTCGGCAAGGTATTCTATATACTCCGGACGGAAGAAGTAATAACCGCGGTTGCGCAGCCTGTTGGTAATATTTATGCGCAAAGCGTCAAGCGAATCGGTGCAATAGCGGCTGCCCACACGCAGGTATCGGCTGCGGCGGGCAAGCGAGTCGATATACTGCTCCACGGGCGAACTACCGCCGGTGAGCATCACGCGCCCCAACTTGCGCGGCGTGGTGAGGTTTATGGTGTAATTCACACGAGCCTTCTTGGGGTTGCGCTTGTCATATTGCAGTTCGTATGTGGCACTCGACCCGAAGTAGCCGTTGTTTTCGAGCGTGCTCTTTATCATTTCCACGCGCAACGCCGGGCGCACGTCGGAAATCAATACCGGCTCGGCCACCAACTTCTCGTATATCCAGTGCTTGAATCCCTTGGTGGCAGTATTGTCCCAGTGGTTATACACCCACAGCCCCACCGGGAACGGGTGGCGTATGTAAGGCGAGTAAAGGCTGTTGTTGGGTTTCACGTTGATTGTGGAAAAGACCTGGTCCTTCACACTGCTTATTATTTCCTCACCTTCGGGAGCATTATACGTGATATGCTTGACACCGGTATACAGCACTTCGTCGTCGGCAAGGCGGCTCGTGGTTGAGCAGCCCGACAATGCCGGCAGCAGCAATGCCGCAAGGGCAACCACCACCATGTATGTTATTATTTTATATCGTCGAATCTTCATTGCCGTCAGAGTTAGTTTTTAACTTGGGTGGTGTCGCTCTCTTCCTTGACCGTAATGGCTTCGCCGCCGGCACCGCCCGATTTTTCCTTGTCCTTCTCGTCTTCGTCTGACTTTTTGCGCGGGCGGGCAAAGTTAAACAGGTACTTCAGCCGCGGCAACTTGCGGCTTATCACAAAACCCACGCCGGTCTGTGTCACCTCGCCTTCAAGTATGCTCTCGTAACCCGACTTGTTGAACAGCCGCACATACATGCTACCGCTCGGCGTGAGCGCATACTCAAGCGACACGTCGTTGAACAGGCTTTGCGCAATTTCATCGTCGCCGGTCATTTCGGGGCTGTAATTTCCACCCACCACTATCTTGAAACGGTCGTTGAAAAGCGATTTCGACACTTGGTAGCTGTAACGCATCGTCGATGACGTCACGCCGCCCACCGTCTGGTCATACTGGTCGATGCCGAATGACAAGTCTATACCCTTTATGTTATTGGCCGCCCACGAGTTGAGTTTTGATTGCAGGAACGAGTACAACTGGTTGCTTGCAAGGTTGCTCGATGCCGACGTGCCGGGCCCGGTGTAGGTGCCATACAGCAGCATGTTCATGGCTTGCGCGCTGCGTTGGGTTTCCGACATCGACTGCAACTCGTTTTGCACAGTCACATCGCCATTGGTCGACAAGTCGAATTTCACGTCCATGTCGCTCAGGGTGTTAGTCACCGACAAGGTTATCAAGAAGTCGACAAGGCGCGAGTCCTGCCCCTCCTGCGTCACATTGGCCTTGGTGGTCTGCACCGCCGTGAGGTTTAGCACGGGGTTCATTATCTCACCGTTGAACTGAATGAAGCTCCCCTCCTTTATGTTAAACAACACTTGTGAAATAAGCGGTGGGTTGTAACGGACGAAACCATTGTTTATAGTATATCGCCCCGTCATGGTCATGTCTCCAAGTTGATTGAGTACAAACGTCAGGTTGCCACTACCTTCGATTTCGGCACGGTCCGAGCCGTTGTTGGTCATGAATACATTCACGTGCGTACCCTGCATTATATTAAGCCGTGCCGTCAGGTTCATATTACTTGCCGATGCCGACGGCAACGAGTCTGACTTGACGTATGTCGTCGAATCGCTAAATTGCACAAATGTCACAAGCTCTTTACTGTCGCTTTGCCCGGCAAGCGTGTTCACGTCGGTGGGCATGACGTATGTTATATTAGTCCCCGACAGCACCGACACCGTCGCATCCACGTCAAGATCGCTCGTCTTGCCCTTCACCGTGGCATCGAGACTTGCATATCCGCGGCCAAACAGTTCGGCCTTTTTCGTCTGGCTGCTGTTGACAAATTGCACGTTGTTGCCCTTGATTGAAAGGTCTACTCCGGCATCGGCAAGATTGGTCATGTCGACCGCCCCGTTCACCACAAGCGGGTTGTCGTTGAGCATCTTTATCGAATAACTGTTAAATTTTATGACACTCGATTCTATCGGTATGTGCGTATCGGGCAGGTTGATGTTGGTGCTGAACACCGGCACACCTATATAGGTGGAATCGCATTGTAAATAGCCGTTGAGCAACGGCTCGCCCTCGGCGCCGCCCGACACCGACATCATTCCGTTAAGGTAACCATCCACATTAAGCAAATCGGGGGGCATAAACGGATTGGCTATAGACAATGGGAAGCGGTCAAGCTCTATCCACACGTCAAACGGGTTGGCCGTGGTGGTGTCGTTTACCGCTCCGTAGGCAATAAGTGCCTGACGGTGGTCGACTTCAAGCGCGGCCGATATGTTGGTACCGCCTGTCTTCGGGTCAAGGTCGATCAACGAATTGACAGTGAAGTCGCCCACGCGCTTCTTGGCAAAGTAGAAGTCGTCGAGGTTCACCACCCCGTCGCCCCACAAGCTCTCGCCGTTGAACTTGACTTTCAGCGACATGCCGAGCACACCCTTTATGGGTGGGGCGAAAGGCGAGAACGTGAGCCAGTCGCTGATTTGCACTTTCGATATGTCGAGCAGGATATCCTCCTGCGCACCGGTGCCGTCATTGTCGGCATCATGAGCCGTTGTGAGCGACACCACGCTCGAATCGCATTGCAGCCGCATGTTGGCATCGA
Source organism: uncultured Muribaculaceae bacterium (assembly GCA_944321865.1). Lineage (GTDB taxonomy): Bacteria > Bacteroidota > Bacteroidia > Bacteroidales > Muribaculaceae > Avimuribaculum. The sequence goes on along the minus strand of CALUMZ010000009.1, from coordinate 23,686 downwards.
AGTGGCGGTCGCGGTAGTTGAACAGCACATGGTTGTCCTTGTTGACATACCACCGTTTGTAACCTATTATAGGGTCTTCGGGAATAAGTTTGAGCAACACGCGCGAAGTGTCCATTGTGGCATCAATGCCGAAACGCACGCCTATGCTGTCGCGGAAATCATACTGCCGCATCAGTACCGTGGCGCGGTTGCCGGCAACGATGCCGAGCAGTCCTGCCGATTTTATTCCGGTATTGTTGCGGTTGTCGCGATTGGCGGCGTGCAGCAGGTAGTTGATGCGTCGGTTGCGCTCGGTGGCATACATTCTCACGGTGTCAATCGTCATTCCCCCGGCAAGCAGGCGGTTGATGTCGCCGGTCATGCGGAAGGTGCTGTCCTTGGTAATGTCAAATTGCATGCCGTCAAATTCCACGCCGCTGCTTTCAAGGAACTGGCTTGCAAGGTTCTTGCTGCCCACCCTGACGTTGCAGTCAAATTCGGGCATTATGTCGCGCAGCGTGTCGGCATCTATAACGAGCTTTTCAACTTGCGATGCGATTACCTCGCCCGAACGGGCAAACCGTGCAATCAAGGTATCGACACAACTCGGAGCCGTGAGTTCAAGCGTCATGTCGCCGTTTACCAACTTGCCCACGGTAAGCACCGAGTCGCTTTTGAAATCAATGTCTATGGCATCGGCGTAATAATAGTCCTCGTCCATGGTCCACCCGAGGTCTTTTATGCCGAGCCGACAATCATACGTGCCTCGCGCAAGGTCGAAACGACCGTCGCACTCTATGCCGGCATGTCCCTGCATCACGGTTTCCGACATGTCAAGCCGCTGCAAGTCGACGTTGCCGATGTCGGCCTGCAACTTCACATCATACACATCGGGGGCAATAGAGCCATATGCCCCAAGTGTCAAGTCGAGCACGTCGTTTTGTGCCAGCAGGTTGGACGAGAAATGCCCGCCGACGAGCCGTGCGCCAAGCCGCATGTCGTGATAGTTCTCGCCTCCGTATTCAAAATCATCTATCCTGAGATAGGCTTCAATCTCGGTCGACGTGTCGTAAATGTCAATTCCATGTCCTTTGACATCGGCCTTTGCCGTAAGCAATCCAAAATCGCTCAACGGCAACAAGGTTTGCAACGGCATCGAGTCGGCTCGCAGCGACAAGTCATAATCGGTGGTTTTCCCTTTCCAGTCGGCATCAAGAGCCGTCCGTCCCGAAGGCAACGCAAGCGACAACGACCCTTTTATGTCCTCTCCCTGCATCATCACGTTGCCGTCGATTTTCAACGGAGGGAAATTCACGGCCTCTTGCTCCCCCTCGGCAAGCATTGCTCGCTTTATGAAATTAATGTTCTTGAAATTGCCTTTTACCGACATGTCAAGCCCCATGTCGGCAGATGACATGACATTCCTTACGTCACCCGACACAGCCATTGAGACATATCGCGGCAATTCAACTTCACATGTGCTTATTTCCAATCGGCTTGCCGTTCCGCCAACTTTCATTTTTGCCTCAACCGGGCGGGATTTCGGTATCATCGACAAGACAGATTGCAACGACGGCATTGCTCTTTCCACTTCGGTAAGTCCTATCGTGGCATTAAGATCTAAATCGACTTCTCCGGCAGGCTCTCCGGCCAAGAAAGCATTACTTATGAAGCCGTCGGCACTCAGCTTCGACAACAATGTGGACAAACTGAATCCTTGCAGCGTCATTCCACCATCGTCCATGGCAAACGTGCCCACAGCCCCGGTCACCTTCAGCCCGCTGCGCTCTTCAACGGTAAACTCTTTTATGGGTACGCGTATGGCCGTGCCGCAATTATACAGGCTGTCGATTGATATATTAACGTTGCTTGCCTGCAAATAGTTCATGTCCAACCCACCGACGGGAACGACATCACGCATGGCATACGTCCCGCCCGAGTGCGTCAGTCGCACGGCCGCGCAGCGTATCTCCCATGGGGCCGAATCAGTGACGGCAATGTCCGCTTCGGCTGCGATGCTGTCGGCCGGGTGCAATGCAAGATATTCGGCCGACGGGGTGAAATATGCCCCTTGCAAACTGTCGACTGCAAGCAACCCGGCCGCAATGCGTTGCGACCCAAGGTCGATATCGGCATCGGAGAGCGACGCACTGCCTATCACCACGCCGAGACTGTCGATTGTGGGCAACATCGCCATCGAGTAGCGCATATTTTCAAGTTTCACATTTCCCACCCTGATTTTAAAGGGTGATGATGCCGCAGTGTCGGGCGGAGTAGGTTCGGCCTTGTCGTTATAAAGGTCAAGAGACACATCGCCCCCACTGACAAGAGCGTTGCCCACATCGAGATTGCCCGACGCCAAGTCATAATTCACATCACCGATGTCAATCAACGCAACCCGTGCTTTCAGCAACATTGACGAGTCGGCACTCGCCATTCCGTATATCGCATCTTCTATCCGTACCCCGGCTACTTTCACCTCGCCGTGAAACAGCGGTTTCAACCCGACACCAGTCACAAGGCTCCCGGCGGCAATTATGGTATCGCCCCGGTCAATCACGGTTACGTCGTCAATTCGCAGGCGCAACGGAAATTGCAACCTTATCATGCCCACCTCCACCTGCCAACCTGTGGACTTAGCCACCTGCTTTACCGCAACATTCTTCACAGCATCTTGGATAAAGGGCACATAGAGCAGGCATGGAATCAAAATCAGCAATCCCACTATACCGGCAAGTATCCACAATAATATTTTTCCAGTCCGTTTAAGTTTCAACTTTTTCAATACATTAAGCTATTATCCCTCAAAACGAACGCCACCAGCTATGCCACTTGCCCTTAAGCAGCAACAACCGTGCTGCGCTTCAATCACACCTGCGCAAGCATTCGTAAACCAAAAATACAGTTTTTCCCGTATACTGCAAAATATCAGAGAAACATTCTCTACATCACAGCACACATATATAGCCCACAATGTCAACAAATCATAAATAGGGGGGGGTAACTAATTTAACACCGGCAGACCGCCGCCAAGTGCAACTTTTTAATACCTTTGCCGCATCTAAGTCATAAAAACCGATTAAATGACACACATTATGCTCAATGTTAACAAAAAGATTGTTTTTGCCATCATTGCAACGGTTGCCAATTGCGCAGTTGCAATGGCCCAATACTCGGTAAGCGGCACGGTGGTCGACACCACCGGCGTGGGCGAACCATACGCCACCATAAGAATCTACACATCGGCCGACACTGCCAAAGCGGTGACAATGGGAGTTACTGGCGAGGACGGCACCTTCAGGCAAGACCTGTCGGCGGCCGGCAGCTACCGCTTGTCGATAGTTTCGGTCGGCAAGCAGGAAATAAAACGTGACTTCAAGGTTGACCGCAACAATAAGAACGTCGACCTCGGAACTATGGTCGCCCGGGTTGCCCGAAACGTGCTGGGAGAAGTGGAAGTGGTGGCACAAAAACCGCTCGTAACAGCCGAAATCGACCGCCTGAGCTACGATGTGGCAAGCGACAAGGACGCAAAGAGCAACACCATACTCGAAATGCTGAAAAAGGTGCCGATGGTGACTGTCGACGGGCAAGACAACATAAAGGTGAACGGCAGCAGCGACTTCAAAATATACAAAAACGGGCATCCCGACAACACTCTGTCGGGCAACCCCTCGCAAGTGCTAAAGTCGATTCCCGCCAACATGGTGGAAAAGATTGAAGTCATCACCGAGCCGGGGGCAAAATATGATGCCGAGGGGGTGAACGGGATACTCAACATCGTGATGAAAGATAATACCCGCATCGACGGCGTGATGGGGTCGGTATATGCCCAGTATAACACCCTCAAGCAGCCCGGCGGAAACATATACCTCACCACGAGCCTCAACGACAAACTCACGGCAAGCGTCAACTATTCTTATGTAAACATCGGTGCCTACGACCAATATAACGACCACTCCTACAACTACAAGGAGACAGGCAACACCGAGAACCAACACACCCGGATGCAAAACCCCGGCCGACTGCATTTTGCCTCGCTCGACCTAAGCTACGAAATCGACACACTCAACCTTGTAACTGCCTCGTTTAGCGGCTACGCACTCAATATTGACCAACACGGAGAGGCTTCTACACAAATGTTCGATGCCGACGGCAACATGCTATATGCGTTTACACAATCGTTCGGCGAAGGGCAAGACTACAGCTACTTCAACGCAAGCGGCCGGCTCGACTACCAACACCTGACGCAACTTAAAGGCGAAGCTCTGAATTTCTCTTACCTGTTATCAGCATCGGGAACCGGCAACACCTATAATTCTCGCTTTGAGAACCTCGTGAACCCGCAATTCGGTTATACGCGGTACCTCTTTGACTCCGACCAAAAGATGTGGGAACACACCTTCCAACTTGACTATACCCGTCCCTTCGGCGACAAGCACAAGCTCGACATGGGGGCAAAATACATCTTTCGCCGCAATCACAGCACAAGTTCCACCCGGCAGGACGAGTCGGTACCGACACTGCTCGATTTCATGCACCGTACCCACGTCGGAGCCGTATACGGGGAATACGCCTTCTCATCGGGACCGTGGATGGCACGCGCCGGACTGCGCTATGAATTTTCACGCATGACAGTGGATTACCGCTCGGGTTCGAAGCCGTTTTATGGGAAAAACCTCAACGACCTTGTGCCTACATTAAGCCTCGGCTATCGCATCGACGACAAAAACAACCTGCGGCTCAACTTCTCGACACGCATCAACCGCCCGGGCATCGGCTACTTAGACCCGACCGTCAACCAATCGCCCACCGAGCTGAAGTATGGCAACCCATCATTGGTGAGCGCGCGCAACCACTCGCTGCAAGCCACTTACACTTTCATTCACCCCAAGCTGACGCTCAATACCTCGGCAGGCTATTCGTTCAGCAACGACCAAATAACCCAACTCATATTCACCGACGGCGACATGCGCCACGAAACATACGGCAACATAGGCAAGATGCGCGACGGTTGGTTCAGCTTGTATGCTCAATGGATGCCTACCCCAAAGACCAACATCTCGCTGAACGCCTCGACATTCTATAACTATTACGGCAACGACAACTTCGATATAGCAAACAGCCGATGGGGAGTCAGCGCATTTGCACGCCTGTCGCAAGAGTTGCCGTGGAAACTGAGGCTGAGCCTGAGCGGCGGGCGCAACGACGGCGGTGTGTGGGATCTCTACACCTATGCGCGCCACAACTACTTCTACGTCATCGGGCTGCAACGCTCGTTCCTGAAAGATGACCGACTGACGGTGCAACTGTTTGCCATGAACCCGATAGGGTCGAAGTATCAAAAATGGGACGCAATCACCCGCTACGGCGACTACACGGGCCGTGAGATAAGCCGTTACCCGCAACGCATGTTCCAAGTAGCAGTGTCGTTCAACTTCGGCTCGCTCAAAGCCTCGGTGAAGAAGACCCGCACCACCATCACCAACGATGACGTCGTCGGCGGCAGCCGCTCCGGCTCCCCCTCCACCGGCGGCATGACCGGCGGCAGCAACTGACCCACGGCCGGAATCTTTTTTAGCTTGTGCAATATGGTATTGTTTTTCGGGACATTCTTTTATATTTCAAAACAAATTACTATCTTTGTACCACATTCGATGCAGGCATGAGAATAATTGCAAGGAACAAAATAGTTGAATACTATACAAAGCACCCCGATGCAGAAACTGCCCTTGAAGATTGGTACCATAAGGTAAAACGGGCAGAGTGGACCTGCTTTGCCGACATGAAGAAAATGTTTGGCAGCGTGGATAGCGTGGGAAACCAACATTATGTGTTCAACATAAAGGGAAACAACCACAGGCTTATAGTGGTTGTCAAGTTTACAATCAAGTTGATACTAATTCGCTTCATTGGCACTCATGCCGAATATGATTTGACAGATGCAAAAAATATATAGACGTTATGACAAAGATTCAGAACGAAACCGCTTATAAAGCTGCAATGGAACGGATAGAGGAACTCATTCCGTTGGTAGACGACAGCACTCCTCTTGACGACAAGAACCTGATAGAACTGGATTTGCTGTCGGCTCTCGTGGCAGATTATGAGGAAGAGCATTATCCCATAAAATCGCCTACACTTGTTGATACAATCAAGCTGCGCATGTATGAAATGGGACTGAATCAAGCAAAGCTATCCGAACTGCTCGGAATAAGTCCCTCGCGCATCAGCGATTACCTCACCGGGCGCAGCGAACCAACCTTGAAGATTGCCCGGGACATAAGCAAAAAACTTAATATTGATGCGAGCATCGTGTTAGGCGTATAATTTTCTCAGCCCACATATATCCCGACAACACTTATATATATGGAATTTCTTAGCGACAACAACCTGCTCGGCCTCGCCATTGGCCTTTGCACTTTCTTCATAATAGGTGTGTTCCACCCGATTGTCATAAAATGCGAATACCACTTCGGCACCCGCTGCTGGTGGTGGTTCTTATTGCTTGGATTTGTGTGCATAGCATTGTCGATTTGGGTCAATAGCCTGTTTGCTTCGGCCCTGCTCGGCGTGACAGCGTTTTCTTCATTCTGGACAATTCTCGAAATATTTGAACAGCAAGAGCGCGTCCGGAAAGGGTGGTTCCCCCGCAACCCCAAACGCCGCTACCCCTTCGACCCACAATAAGCGCAGCTTCCTGCCATCTGTATAACGGATTAAGCCTTTTTGCAAGATTTGAGTTCGTTTTGGTCCGTACATACCTAATATGATTTTTGCCCTATAAGTCGGGAAGATATGTTACAGCGGTATAAAATCGGGACATTTCTCTGCTGAAAAGCCTTATGCCTCCGCCGTGGCACGCAAAAAGGCATGCAGAAAGTCCGCCCGGACAATTTGCCCGGGCGGACTTTCTTGTGTATGAATATGTTTTTATGGTTAGTTGACAGCCGTGCCTACTTCACCATGAACTTCAGCACCTTCACTCCTGCCGTGGTCTTTACCTTGGCAATATACATGCCCGGGGCAAACCCCGACACATCATAGCGCACCTCGCTGCCGCCATTGCCTTCGGCCGCACCCACTTGTGCGCCCGACATCGACACGAATGCGACACTCTCTATGCCGGTGCCTGTGATGACCAGTGCCTCGCTGGCCGGGTTGGGATAGAGGCTGAGAGCGGTGTTGTCAAGGGCTGCCTCTCCGACACCCCCGGTGGGTTTGGTGATAACAATGTCATCGACCATGAACACGGAGCCGTCGCTCGAAGTGCAGTGGATAGCCACATAAACCTTCTGCCCTGCATACTCGCTCAGATCGACCTCGACCTCGGTCCAATCTTCTACCGGAGCCTCGCCCGACTTCACCACAGTAAAGCTCTCGGGGAAGTTGTCGGTGGTAGAAACGCATACCTCATACTGCTCAAGGCCATTGTCGCCTGCCATGTAGCTCTTCACCTGCATCGTCAAGGCTGCGCCGTACTCGGGCATCAGCAACTGCGGCGATATCAACCAGTCGTCGTTGAGGTGCGACGTAGATGCAAACGATGCGCCAAAGCGTTCACCGCCGTATGGCTGCATGTTAGTCACGGGCGGCGTGGTCTTGGCCGGGTTGAATGCCATGAAAGCAAACTTGTTGTCCTCAGGCATCGGGAATGTCGCTTGTGAGAAAGTATAAATCTGTGCGTCGTCACCGTCATACGTGGTCCATGCCGGTTTAAAACCGTTGCAGGCAAAGTCGGCGCAACTCTCGAAGTCCATCACGTATGGGTCCGGCTCGATGCTCGTCACCGTCTTTTCCACGCTGTCGTTGGTCGGGTCCACGTCACCGGCAAGCGTCACAGTGGCCACTATCTTGTAGTCGCCGAGGGCCGATAGGTCGGCCTCGAAAGTGTAGCTGCCGCTGGTATAGCCGTCGAGCGCCACCGTTTGCTTGCCTGCCGACGTGCCGTTGACGGTCACTTCAAGGCTGCCGCTGGCCTCCTCGTAGCCGTTGTTGGCCACTCTTACCACAATTGGTTGGTTAACCGAGAACACCCCCGAGTCGTCGGGCGAGGTTATGTCGGTTACCTTCAGGTCGTTGGCAATAGGTTCTCCATCGCCAAGGATGGCGCGTATGGCAAAAGTGCCCAGTCCTGTCGATTCCTGATCGTAGGCCATTCCCTCGCTGACAAGAAGCAGTTTGCCCGGGTTGACTCCATCGGCCGCAAGGCAATATCCCGAACACCCGACGCACACCAAGTAGTCGCCTGCCGGGAGCCTGCGCGGGCTTAAGCTATATGCAATTTGGCCCGTCTCGGTACCCTGTTTGGCCGTTTCCGACAATATCATGTCGCCAAGCGTATACACCTTAACGCCTTCATACTCTGTGAAAGCGTCAGGATCGTAACAGTAGACGTAGAGCTGTATCTCCTGCCCGTCGGCAACGCCCCAGCCCACCGAGATGCCGGTAATTATATCGTCGTCTGCAAGGTGAATGGGTATTCCACCAACAAATGCTCCACCGTCGTTAACGCCGATTGCCGAGTCTTCGTTATACATGTCGTCGGTCATATGGTCGTAGGCCAGCACGTCATCGGTGATAGCCAGCGACAGTTCCTTGGCATTGTCGGCCGGGCTGCCGTCGGTGGCTCCGTCATCGATGGCTACCGACACCGTAATATTGGCCTCGCTGCCTGCCGCTACGCCCGAGAGGGCAAACTTAACGGGCACCGATGCAATGTCGCCCGGCTGGATGGTGCCGGTGCCGACAGTGGCAAGCGTATTGCCGCCCATGGCCACCGTCACAGTGCCGCTATGCGCATTGTTGCCGAGGTTTTTCACTTCAACGTCCATCGCCGGCTGCTGCGATACCGGCAGCATCGTCGGGCAGTTGCTTACGCCGCTGATGGCCAGATCGTCGTCCATCACCTCGGTGATACTTATGTTGCGGATACAGAAATTCCCGCTCATTTGTGTTTCCTGTGCGAATACAAATTGGTAGACACCACCTTCGGTACACAAGTAACTGATTTCGCCGTCGACAAACATGCCGTTGGTGTATTCGCCCGTGGCCTTGTATATAGGAGACAATTCATCTCCGACCTTGCAGGCATACACGGTGAAGTCGTCGGCAACCTTGAACATGCCCCAAAGGTCTAAACCGGCCGAATAGTTGAAATTGACGCGGTAGCTCTTGCCGGCCTCCAGCTGCACTCCTTTAGAATACAATTTGCCGAAGTCATCGCACAATATTGCGCCATATGTCTTGTCATATACCCAGCTGTCACCTTCACCGAACCATTCCGACGGGTCTACCCCATCGTCGAAGTCCGACGTGAACGGTGTCGCGGTAGTGCCGAAGTGGTAGGTCTTACCGCTGCCGCTGTTGTTGTCGGTGTTGGTCTCTCCCTTGCCGGTGTCCGATTTTACGTCCGATAACGTGACTTCTACGGTATACAAGCCTTCTGCCGACAAGTCTATATCCGACGCACCCAGAGTCAGGTTCAGTGTCACCATTTTGCCATCGGGCAATGCGACACTCACCGCTTGCGGCGGGATTACTATCTTGCTGCCGTCCGGCATCTCGAAGCTGCACGCGAGCTTAAACGAAGCGACATCGGCAGTACCATAGTTGCCCACCTGCACTTGTATCTTCACATCCTCGCCCGAGCCAAGGGCGGGGCTTGGAGCCGGCGGAAACACACCTATCACATCAAGGTCGGGTGTGCCTACAAACTCGCCGCTGTTAATCTCCACGCGGCTGATGAAAACGCCAGATGTGTAGGCATCGGAATAGGCGTGTAATGCGAAATAGTAGTCGCCTGCCGCAGGCACGTCCATCGGTATCTGCGCGTTGTATATACTTCCACCCTCGAATTCCTCGTAGTTTGCCAACTGCGTCATCGTGCCGACGTCGGGCGAAGTGCCGTACAGCACTTCAAGGTTCTCAAAAATGCCTCGGCTATAGCCACCATACTCTATCGCCACATACCCTGCTCCCTGCTTGAGCGTGATGGGATTGGCGGTCACAAGGTAGTCGTCGGTGGCAGTCGTGCCATACGGATTGCTGTCGATTAATGCGGCGGATATCCCCAACAATCCACCATCGTCGTAATACCATGTTGTTCCATCTTCGTTGGCATCTTTAGGAACCCAGTTATCGTCAAACGCAGCCTCGGTCTCAAAGTCGCATACAAACGGTGCGGGCACTGCCGCAGCCGCCGGGCGAGCCTGCTGCCGTGGCTTGGCGGTAGCCGGCCGGGCCATGTGCCGGAGCATCTTTACCGGGTTGAGGCGCAACAGCGAGTCGCCGGTTCTTGATGCCAGACACTTCTGTATCGACAAGGCCGCAGATGACGAAAAAGCCTCATTAGCATCCTCAAGCACCCTCTTAGATTCTGTTGTAGCTTCCTGTCTTTTACTTTGCAACTTAAGCACATGGATGTTCTCTTCCGTGCCGGCCATGTCGCTCCTTGGCATCCGTTGGTAGGCGTAACCACCCGAGGCAACCAAGGTGGCGCAAGCCAAATAGGTAATTAGTCGTTTCATAGAAATTTTTGTTAGTTAAACATATTCCTTCGATCTCAAATTTACGTAATATTAAGACAATCTAAAATATTTTGTCCGATTTTTCAAAAATATGTTATTCATGCCGCATAATATGGTTATAAAATATAATTTTACAGCCATTTTCCATGTGATTATGCATTAAAACGCCCGGCTCGCGCGACTTCCACCATCTTGAAAATACCTAAATATCGCAAAATTTACCCCGGATTTTACAGTTTTGTTGTAATTTTGCGTAGACTACTACCTCAACGAAATATGGAAAATTTTCACGACTTGCTGGTGCACAGGCACAGCATAAGGCGATACACCGACGAGGAAATTTCGCCCGACGACGTACAACTCATATTGGAAGCCGCATTGATGGCTCCATCGTCAAAGCGGTCGCAACCGTGGCAATTCGTCACCGTCGAAGACCGCAAAAAGCTCGAATTGCTAAGCTACTGCAAAGAACAGGGCGCAGCTCCCATCGGTAAGTGCAGCCTTGCCATTGTGGTATGCGCCGACCCTGCCGTGAGCGAAGCATGGATTGAAGATGCCACCATCGCCGCCACCTACATGCAACTGCAAGCCGAAGACCTCGGGCTGGGAAGTTGTTGGATTCAAATACGCGGACGCTTCTCGGGCGACGGCGAGCCGGCCGAAGACTACGTGCGCGCGTTGCTTGACATACCGCCCTACATACCGGTGCTGTGCATTGTCACGCTCGGGCACAAAGACGAGGAACGCAAGCCGTTCAATCCCGAAAAGATGCTGTGGGAGCGTGTACACATAGGTAAATGGAGACCACAGGAATGAAAGCCGTGATAATTGGCTCGGGGAACGTGGCCACTAACCTTGCACGGGCCTTGACGGCTGCCGGGGTGGAAATTATTCAGGTATACAGCCACACCTTGGGCAACGCCGCGGCTCTCGCCGGCACAATCGGCGCGAAGGCAACCGACAAGTTGGACGACATTGTCACCGGGGCCGACTTTTACATAATCTCGGTCAAGGACGATGCCATTGCCAATGTGGTTGAAAGCATCCCCGACAACGGTGCCCTGTGGGTACACACCTCAGGCAGCACACCTATCGACGTGTTCCACGGCCGCCGCAAGCACTTCGGCGTTTTTTACCCCATGCAGTCGTTTTCCAAGCAAATCGAGACCGACTTTGCCGACGTGCCTTTCTTCATCGAGGCCGACAGTGACGACACCGAACACGCGATAACATCTGTGGCGCGCATGCTGTCACGCCGTGTGTTCAAGGCCACAAGCGAGCAACGGCGACGGTTGCACATCGCAGCCGTGTTTGCCTGCAACTTTGCCAACCACCTGTGGACCATTGCCGGCGATGTACTTCAAGAAGCCGGATTGCCTTTCGATGTGATGCTGCCGCTGATTCGCACCACGGTCGACAAGCTCAACCGCCTCACGCCGGCCGAATCGCAAACGGGGCCTGCCATGCGCCGCGACAGCAAGATAATGCAGTCGCACATCGACATGCTCGATGATGGCAAAAAATTGATTTACACGATATTGTCGGACGACATAATGAAACGACATGAGCAAGATTGACTATGACCTCACCCTCATCAAGGCTTTTGCCTGCGACGTCGACGGAGTTCTGTCCCCGTCGGTGATACCGATGCACATCAGCGGCGAACCGCTGCGCATGGTAAACATCAAGGACGGCTATGCCATACAGCTCGCCGTGAAACGCGGGTTCAGGTTCTCCATAATCACAGGCGGACGCAGCGAAGGGGTACGCACACGGTTTGCCGGGCTCGGAGTCGAAGACATATTCCTCGGCACGGCACACAAAGTGCCGGTGCTGAAAGAGTGGATGCAACGCCACGGGCTCAGCCCCGAACAGGTGGCATACCTTGGCGACGACATACCCGACATCGAAGCCATGCGGTGCGTGGGGTTGCCGGTGGCTCCCGCCGATGCCGCCCCCGAAGCCAAGGAAGCGGCACGCTACATCTCACCGTGCAACGGCGGCTACGGCTGCGGCCGCGACGTGATAGAACAGGTGCTCAAAGCCCAAGGCCTGTGGATGAACGACAGCCACGCCTTCGGCTGGTAAAACAAAAATTTTAAATGCGATGAAACCACTTGGGAACCTCGACAAATATGAAATATTGCTCGCGAGCAATTCGCCGCGGCGCAAGCAGCTGCTTGCCGACCTTGGCATCAAGTTCACGCCATGTGCAATCGACGGAATAGACGAAAGCTATCCCGCCGATACTCCCATCATGGACGTAGCACTGACCATATCGAAGAAGAAAGCCGGAGCCTACGCTTCGTTGATTACCGGCAACAGGCTGGTAATCACTGCCGACACCGTGGTGATTTGCGACGACAAAGTAATGGGGAAGCCACATAGCGATGCCGAAGCCATCGAAATGCTGCACACGCTGTCGGGCAAAACGCATCACGTGGTAACCGGGGTGACTATCACGACGACCGACCGCCAAGCGGCATTCAGTGCCGTCACCGAGGTGGAATTTGCCCTGCTCACCGATGAAGAAATCAGATATTACGTCGACACGTTCCACCCCACCGACAAGGCCGGGGCATACGGCATTCAGGAGTGGATAGGCTGCATAGGCGTGAGCCGCATCAGCGGCAGCTTCTACAACGTGATGGGGTTGCCGGTGCAACGCCTTTACACCGAGTTGAAAAAGTTTTAAGCATGATACAACAAACCGAATTTACTCTGCAACCCCGGCGGCGCGGCTGCCACCTTGTTACCGGTGAAATCTTGCGTCACCTGCCACAATTGCCCGAACAGGGGATTCTCAATCTGTTCGTGAAGCATACCAGTTGCGGTCTGGCCATAAACGAAAACGCCGACCCCGACGTGCGCCACGACCTTGACAAGATTTTAAACCGTTTCGCACCCGAAAACGAGCCATATTACCTGCACACCCTCGAAGGGAGCGACGACATGCCGGCACATGCCAAGTCGGTTGTTACCGGCGTCTCTCTGACGATTCCCATCACCGCCGGCCGCCTCAACCTTGGCCGATGGCAAGGCATCTACCTTTGCGAATTTCGCGATGAGGCAACTCCGCGCACCATCGTAGCCACTGTCATAGGAGACTAATTACCGCCGTCGGCTATCGTAACAAAGACGTCCACATAGCGATTCAAGGCCCGGCCTTCCATAGTGCGATTGCTGGCTGCGGGATCGGTATCGCCGAGTCCTATCACATGTATGACATCGGGATTGTAACCCATATTTTCCAAAAATTCGGCCGCCGATTCGGCTCTTTCCTCCGACAATTCCTGACTATAATCGCGGCTTTCGGTATTGTCGGCCGAACCGTAGATTATCATCTCGGAAAACGGCTTGTCTTCGAGCAACGTGCCTATGTACACAAGTTCCAAAGCCGACTTGTAGGTTAAATTTGCACTGCGAGGCTCAAACAATATGGAGTTGTCTCCCGACACTTTCACGTATGTCATGCCCTGCTCGTCGTCATGAAACCACACAAAATTTCTTGTTTTCAGGCTGTCGGCACTTGTCGACGTGTCGGTGCGTATATACACCGGTTTCAACCACCAACGGCTTGTATCGGCCGTAATTTCATGTGAGCCATATCCGTAACCATCGGCATACGTATATGTGAATGCCGAACAAGATGATAACAATTGCAAGGCTGCCAAGCAAGCCAACATGACGAATACGCTGCAATACTTCATAACCTATATATAGCTTTTACTTTCTTGTTTAGATTGTAAAAGTACATAATAGTTTGCACGCTTGCACACAAAAACTATGATAAATAATGTTTCGGAATGAAAAAAGCCATCTCCGTAATGTCCCGCTTCCTACTCGCACTCGCTCTGCGTGTAATGGTGTGCGGCATGGCACTCGTGCAATGTCTTGTCGACGATTATGTGGCGGTTTGCCATTTCGTCAATCACCGACATTTCATGAGACACAAGTATAATGGTGGATTGCCGAGCCAGTTGTTCTATGATTCCATACAGATGCCGTTCAAAAACCTTGTCGATATACGACAGCGGCTCATCGAGCACAAGCACGCCGGGACGTGAAATCATTGCCCGCCCCAACAATGTCCTTTGCAACTGTCCGCCCGAAAGGGTTCCTATGGGATTGTTGCGTTTGTCGGCCATCCCCACGGCATCGAGCGTGGAGTCGATGAGACGTTTTTCCTCGTCACCGATGCGATGCAACGGTCTGACGGCACCCGGCAATCCCATTGCCACTACTTCCTCCACCGTAACGGGGAAACGGTTGTCAATCATATTCTTCTGCGGCAAGTAACCCACATCAAGGCGCTTGACTCGGCTTCCGTTGTGAAAGAAGGCAACCTCTCCGCGAGTGGGTTTTACAAGTTGCAACACCACTTTCAGCATCGTGGTTTTCCCTCCGCCGTTTGGCCCGGTGACGGCAATAAAATCTCCGCGGTTGACCGTGAGTGAAGCATTCTCAAGGGCTGCCACCCTTGAATTGCCATAAACCACGCTCACGTTATCGAGGACTATAATGGGATCAGTTACTTGCGATTGCATCGGCTATATTCTCCAATTCTGCTTCCCAGTCATAGCTCATGGGATTAATTTTAACCATCTTCACGCCCAACTCTTCTCCGATGGCCTCGGCTTGGCGACTGTCAAATTCGCGTTGCACAAACAACACATGCGCCTTGCTTTCACGCGCCATGTCGATATTCTGTTTCAACTTGTCGATGGGGACCTCTTTTCCCTCATATTCAAGGCTCACCTGCCTCAGCCCGTAATCGCGCGCAAAATAACTTAACGACGGATGCCACACGAGGAATGCCGAACCCTCTCGGCCTGCCAACTTGCTTCTTATGCGGGCATCGAGGGCCTCAAGCTCGGCTTTGAAACGATTGAAATTCTCGGCATACAACTTGGCATTGTCAGGATCAAGCTCCACTACGGCATCGAGCATGTTTCTTGAAATCGCAATGGCGTTAACCACCGATGTCCACAGGTGCGGATCGGGTTCGTCATGTTGCCCCTCGGGTGAGAAATGCGTGCCACGCATCACCTCAACCCCTTTGCTGTTGTTATAAATTTTCAAGTTGGGATTATTCACATGAGCCTTGCCCACGATTGCATATTCAAAACCTATATAGCCTATGCAGAAGTATGCGGCACTGTGCTCAATGTTCATCAGGTGCGACATACTCGGCTCGTATGCCTCGGGATTATTCCCTTCGTTAAGCATACATGATATTTCAAATTTATCGCCTACAATCTTCTCGAGCATGAACTTCTGCGGCAAAATGCTCACCGTTATCATGCGCTTCTTTTGCACCGTGCCACTGCACGCAACCAGCAAGGCCACGACGGCAACCGACACGCATATAAGCGACAAAGCCAATAGGTTCCTTTTCATAATTCCTGCATTATAAGACACGTATACCCGGGCATCGACATGCTGGAAACACGCATTTTTGATTACTATAACGTATGATAATACAATCTTTCTTATGCAAAGATACCTTTTTTAACCGAAACAGCAAAATAACAGTTAAATTATTTTGTTTTTATTTCAAGTTGATTAATTTTAACACTGTGCTGTCATAGCTTGCAGAGGGAACAAGGAGGATGTGTATCAAAATCATGAAATATGCCGAGAAATGGGCTGCGGAGCTGCCCTCTCCCCCCCATTTTGTCATGTGTAGACGCTGCAAAAGCGCATTTTTGATGCACACCTCGACAAGATGCCATGAAAAGCGGCAGGAGAGATGCCCTTGCGCATACTTCCACTGCCGCACTACAAAGTTATGAAATATCGGTTCACCGTTTACGCGCCCGAAGCGCACCACCGGCATCAAAACCTGAATGTCACGCCCACGCTTGTCACCAATTGGCGGAAATCACCGGTAAGCATGTACCTCAGTTCACCACCGAGCGATACCACGTCGGTAATGGCATATTCGGCACCGGCACCCAAGTTGGCCCCGAAACGGGTCTCCGACCCTTTCGCGCCCTTGAGATCCCAATTAGATACAAACAAGCCTCCCAACGGGTAGATTGCAAAACTGTCGGCAACATCAAACAGATAATGCAAATTTACATCTACATCCCATGTGGCCATATCGTCTTGACGGAAATAATAATTAAACGCCGGTTCCAGCCTCAATGCATCGGAAAAGCTCACTTGCACCTTTGCACCAAGCCCGATTTGATTCCAGTAAGAACCGTGCCCCATTTGTACGCCGACTGCGATGTCGCCACTTTCGGCACGTGCGATACAAACCGCACTCACAAGGCACATAAGAGACAATAAAAATTTTCTCATATTACACTTTTTTATAATAAGACAATAACTATATCAAAGTTAACCAAAATTCGTGACATATCGCATCGGTTTATTGTGTTTTTCCTACATTTGGAACATGTAATGCGTCATATTTGCCTTTGCGAGAAGTCGGCAGTTTCTTCTATCTTGCTGTTATGCTTTAGTTCGGGTCGATTTTCACGTCCGGCTTCTTGCTGCCGCGACTGCCTCGATTTCTTAAACTGTTGCTTCATCTTTTCCTCGTCAAATCCCTGTCCATACACGCCATTGACATTGGCTTGAGTGACGAATGCGTGCGGGTCGATCGACTTTATTATCCTAAAGATGGAAATAGCCTCGATTTTGCGGCACATGACAAGCAACATTTTCACGTCGTGCTTGGTATACCACCCTGTGCCGTGCAACAATGTGCACCCCCTGTGCGCCTCACTTATGATGGCATCGGCGATCTCGGCCCATTTCTCCGAAAATATGGTAAACTGCACTGCCTGCCGGTTGGTATTGATTACATAATCACACACCGTCGATATAACAAGCAACGTGACGTAGCCATACACAATCTTGTCGATGCTGTGGAACAGCAAGTAGGAGCTTGAGATAATAACTACGTCGACATACAGCATCGTGCGACCTATGGTGACATTGCTCGACTTCGACACCATTGCGGCAACAATATCTGTCCCACCCGTGCTACCGTTGTGCACAAACACCATTCCGATTCCCATTCCACACAGCAATCCTCCCAGCAGGACGTTCATGAAAGCCTGTTGCCCCACAAAGGGAGCCGTAAACAACGGTTGCATTATGGCCAGCAAAACGCTTAATGCCGAAATGCCGAAAATGGTGCGTATCACAAACGTCTTTCCCACTATACGCCAAGCTATGGCGAGCAATATAAGATTCAGCACGAAATTTGACACGGCCACAGGAATGCCGAATTTGAAATATATAAGAGCCGAAACTCCCGGCATACCGCCTATGACAACCTTCTCGGGCAATATGAATGCAGTGTAACCGAAGGCATACATGGCAAGCCCCACGACAATCATGATATAATCTTTAAGGCTTCCTAATATCTCTTTCTTAAATTTCGACATATCACAACAGGGATAATAATGATATATGTGGTTGCTCTGCGAATTTACACATTAAGCATGAAAAAATAATGGAAATTCACGAAAAATGAATTGTACTGCCGATAAAAAAGGCCGGACGCCGTGCAGTGTCTCGCGGCCTCCGGTCTCGTGGAAATATCTTTTTGGCTACAACCAATTTCAGAACGGACGTATACCCATTATTTCGCGAACGTCGCGAAGTGTCTTCGACGCATTCTCGCGAGCCTTTTCGGCACCGGCCTTTACCACCCGGGCAAGGTAGGCATCATCGTTCTGGATGTCTATTATTCGTTCGCGAATGGGAGTTGTCACCTTCAGTATATCTTCGGCTATCTCCTTTTTCAAGTCTCCGTAGCGTATAGAGCAATTATTGTATGCGTCGGTGAAATATTGCACTTTGTCGGGAGTGGAGACAATCTTGAGCAGCGTGAACAGGTTCTGCACGGCCTCGCACATGGGTGAATTGGGCACCTTCGGCCCTTCGTCGGTCACGGCACGCATCACCTTCTTGCGCAGCGTTTTTTCATCGTCGAGCAGATATATGCAATTGCCTTCCGACTTGCCCATCTTGCCCGATCCGTCAAGTCCCGGCACTTTTACAGGCTCACCGCCGAAGTCGAAATTTGCCGGTTCGGAGAAGTAGTCTACCCCATAGAACGAGTTGAAGCGGCGGGCAAAGCGGCGGGTCAGTTCAAGGTGTTGCTCTTGGTCTTTGCCGACAGGTACCTTGGTAGCCTTCTGTATGAGTATGTCCACGGCCATCAGCGTGGGATAGGTAAGCAACCCGGCATTCACGCGCTTGTTGGTATTGGCTCCTATTATCTCCTTCTCGATGTTCTCATCATTGTCGCCCGTCAACCCCAGCATCTTGCGGGCCTTGTCCTTGAACGATGCCGTGCGCATCAGTTCGCCTATGCCCACATGCATGTTGAGCAACAAGTACATCTCCGGGATTTCGGGAACGTCGCTTTGCACGAATATTGTCGATTTCTCGGGGTCAAGGCCTGCGGCAAGGTATTCGGCAAGAATGCTCTTGACGTTTTCGTGCAGCTTATCGGGTTCGGGAGCGGTGGTAAGGGCATGCAGGTCGGCAATGAAAAAGTAGTTTATGTACTTGCTTTCAGGGTCGTTCTGCATCTTCACGAATTTGCTCAAAGCTCCGTAATAATTGCCAAGGTGCAATTGCCCTGTGGCACGTATTCCGCTTAATACAATTTCTTTCATATCAAGTATATGTATATAATTTCCATGGCAACCGGCATTTGAGCATGCACAAAAGTGCCACCCATGTAGAGCAGGTTGCTTCATTTATTTTGCTGCAAAAATACTTATTTGCCCCGACATAATCAAATTCGGGGCGATGTGCCAAGCAGCGGCAGCATCAACCCTGCTATTGCCGGTGAAGCCACAAGCACCGATACATTACGGTCACTGCGGAAATGATGGAACTGCGCTCCGGCTTCTTCGGCAATGAGCAATCCGGCACACACGTCCCACGCGTGCAAATTAAGTTCCCAATATGCATCGAGGAAACCTGCGGCAACGTATGAAATATCCACTGCGGCCGAACCTAACCGCCTGATACCTCGCACAAGCGGCAACACGCGCGACACATTGTCGAGATTGTTGTCGGGGTTGCAGTCCTTGTCGACGGGAAACCCTGTGGCCACCACGCAACGGTTGAGCGACGTCTTGTTTCCACACGCAATCCTTTCCCCGTTAAGAAATGCCCCCTCGCCACGCACGGCATGGAACAGCTCGTTAAGATAAGGCGCATATACCACCCCCACCACAGTGACACCACAGTGGCGTATCCCTATCGATACGCTGAATTCGGGCAAGCCCGAACTGAAATTGGTCGTGCCGTCAAGCGGGTCGATAACCCATTCATATTCGGCTTCGCGCACTTCCTCTCCCGACTCTTCCGACAAGATGGAGTGCGTGGGATAACGGTTGTGTATGAAATTTATAATGGCCGCTTCGGCCGCCTTGTCGGCCGCCGTCACAATGTCGCTCTCGTTGTTACGCTTGGCTTGAATGGAAAGTCCCGCCTTGCGGAAGTACGACAAATGTATGTTTCCTGCTTCATGCGCACAGCGCACTGCATCCAGCAGCAAATCGCCGTAATCAGTCATTTCCTATTATGCTGTCGTAGATGGGGATTTGACGCTTAAACACCTGTTTGAACGATATAAGCGTCTCGGTGCGTGCAAATCCTATCGACTGTAATTGGTCGTGTATAAGTTCGAGCAAATGTTCGTTATTCCGTGCATATAACTTGATGAGCATATCATATTTTCCTGTGGTATAATGGCATTCCACAACTTCGGGCATTGCCTTAAGCCTTTCTATTACTTCATCAAAGCGCGACGGGTCGCTCAAGAAGAAACCGACATATGCACACGTGTTCAAGCCCACCGACGAAGGTTCTATATTTGATTCCGAGCCTTTGAGCACTCCGACACTGTAAAGTTTCTGTATACGCTGATGTATGGCTGCTCCCGATACATTGCATTCACGTGCTATTTCAAGATAAGGTTTACGTGCGTTTGACGACAGCATTTTTAATATCCTGCAGTCTAATTCGTCTAACTGAAAATGTGCCATTTAAAAAAGTTTTAATTCTGTTCTTGTTCTTTATCATTAAGGTACCTATCACTTGGCATACACGCATTTCTGCTTTTTCTGCGCTTTCGTGCTCCACACGCCCCCTTACACAAGAGAAATAGAACACTATTGCCCGATTGACAAAAAATGCGTATCTTGCATTTGCTTTTGATTCATGTTATAAAGTTACGAACTTATTATTGATTTATCATAATATTTATAAGTATTTTTTTAATCTATGGAAATTATTTATCGCTTAATCGCACACACCGACCCGGCAATAAGCCAAATAGAGCAACTATATACATCGGCATTCCCTGCCGACGAGCGCAGAGATTTTTGCGATTTCCTTTCACTGCTTGCCGACGAAGAATCGGTATTCGCGGTGATGGGGGCATTTGATGCCGGCGACGAAAGCCGCTTGCTGGCATTCATAACATTTTGGGACTTCGGGACAATCATGTACCTCGAACATTTTGCCGTCATTCCACAGATGCGCGGACATGGGATTGGGACAACGGTTTTCACGCATTTCCTCGGGAACATAGCTTCCACAATCGTCCTCGAAGTGGAACCGCCCGAGACCCAAGTGGCAATCAAGCGCATAAAGTTCTACGAGGCTCTGGGACTGAAACTGTGGCCGCAATTCCATTACGTGCAACCGCCTTACAGCCCCGACAAAAACGAACTTGAATTAAAACTCATGACTCACGGAAACGTCACATTGCCAATGCTGGAGAATGCCGTCGAAGAAATATACGACAATGTATATGGCCGCCGGCCGGCCCGCTCAGCCGAATAACCTGTGCAATGCCTCGAAACGAGCCACCGTGGCTTCGCCGTACTTATGGAGTTTTTTATGAGCCTCTTCATAGGCAATCACACGGTCGGGGTGCGACTTTGAATAGAACTTGTCGGCATAACACACAAGTTTCTCCTCTATCGAAACAGGCAGCATGTCGCGCAATGGCAACGGCAACTGCTGTTCACGTATATCCACAAGCGATATGCCGGCTCCGGTGTGGCGCTCGCACACGAGCGCATGTCGCGGCAATCCCAGCGTGTCGAGCAACTCACGCCCCAGTATGCCATGCTTGATATATGGCTCCGAGCCGTGGCAATAAATATCGGGGGCATCGGTGAGGTATATACCTATGTCGTGCAACATTGCCGCTTCTCGCACAAATTCCGTGTCGATGCCGAGTTCAGGCTTGGACCCGGCTATCGCAAGTGCCATATCGGCCACTTGGCGGCTGTGCTTTATCAACAGCCTGCCGGCATCGGTATCATGGCCGTAATACCGTTCTATGATTTCAATAACGTCGATTCCCATTGCAGCATATATATTATAGTAGAGGGTGTATCAAAATGCGATTTTGCCATGAGTAGAGACGTGGCGTGCCGCGTCTCGATGTTCGCAACAACGTATAAAACATTTAATATCAATAGTTTATCCAAACAGATTGTAGAGACGCAAAATTTTGCGTCTCTACTGCCACATTGAAATGATAATTTTGATACACCCTCTACTGCGTTATGCAAATGTCTTGCTTGCGTCCGGGGGATTACAGCACCGTCACCCAATTGTGAGTGTCGGGCTCATCGCCAAGTTGGATGGCACGCAAGTGGTTATACAGTTTGGTGGTAACGGGACCCGGCTGCCCATCCTTGGCAATAACATATTTCTTGCCTTCGTCTATATCGTCCACCTCGCTGATGGGGGCTGCAACGGCTGCCGTTCCGCATTCGGCCGCTTCGTCCACATCGTTCAACTCTTCCAGCAACATCGGGCGGCATTCCACCTCCAAGCCCATGTCCTTGGCAATCTGTTGCAGGCTCATGTTGGTTATCGAGGGCAGTATCGAATTAGACTTCGGAGTGATATACTTGTTTCCCTTGATGGCAAAGAAGTTGGCCGGTCCGCACTCGTCGATATATTTCTTCTCCTTCGGGTCGAGGTACAGCACTGCCGAGTAGCCGCCTTTGTGCGCAAGTTCACCCGCTTTGAGGCTTGCGGCATAGTTTCCGCCCACCTTCCAGCGTCCTGTCCCGCACGGTGCGGCACGGTCAAACTCACGGTACACGGCCACCTTCGTCGGCTTGAACCCTTCCTTGAAATACGGGCCCACCGGAGTGACGAATATTATGAACAGGTAATCAACGGCCGGTTTCACCCCGACTTGAGCCGTCATACCTATCTCAATGGGGCGAATGTAGAGCGACGAACCGCTGCCGTAGGGCGGAATGAAACGCTCGTTGAGCTTCACCACCTTTTCCACCATTTCGCGGAACTTCTCTTCGGGCAGCGGAGCCATCATGATGCCATTTGCACTGCGTTGGATGCGCTTTGCATTCTCATCGAGGCGGAAAATACGGATACGCCCATCTTTTCCCTTGAAAGCCTTCAAGCCCTCGAATATCTCTTGCCCATAGTGCAGGCAAGTGGCCGCCATGTGTATATTGATATATTCCGAATCGGTAACTTCAACCTCACCCCATGCGCCATCTTTATAAGTGCAACGCACGTTATAGTCGGTTTTCATGTAGCCAAACGACAAGTTTGCCCAATCTAAGTTTGCATTCTGTTGTTCCATAGTCTTGTATATTTTGTTTTCTTTATTTCATTCATTAGAAACAGCCAAGCATCACAAAGCCACCTTTTGCGTGACGTTAGCGATTTTCACTATATATATGCCGCGTGAATTAATATTTAGAATGGAAGTTCCCGGTTTCACACTGTCTTTACACACGAGTTGTCCCAGTATGGTAAACACACTCACCTCCACCTCATGCCCGGTCACCACGATTATCGAGCCGTCTTGACTGTAAATGGCAACACCGCCGGCCTCGTCGGGATTGTTAAGGCTACTCCCCTCGACAACCACATCGGCAGGTTGCCACTTAAGCCGGGCGCACACACCCATTCCACCCTGCAACACAATCGCAAGGCCCACCATCACCGATGCAATCAATCGTCTCATCTTCCAATCAATATTGCAGGCACCACAGCCTGCTCATCTATCTTTATTACAAAGATAGTGCAAGGCGAGCGCAATTGCAAATCATGCTTGCATGAATTTGCTCATTGCCGAGCCGCAGCCTGTCTTATCAAAAATTACAATCGGCCGCTGCCGGGACGCTCCGAGG
>CALUMZ010000008.1 GCA_944321865.1 uncultured Muribaculaceae bacterium | reverse complement strand
GTATCAAAATTAATAAATGAGGCAACGTTACTTACGAATTATAATTTACAGTAACTTCCCCTTACATTTTATATATTGTGCAAGCACAGGGTAATGGCTGCAAAAGGAAGTCGGGTGTGCAGTAAAATCCTTTTGTGTGCCACAAGGACAGCCTCGGAGAGGCTGCACTCAGCTTAACCGCAGCGTGGAGTGAGCGCAGCGAACGTAACCTGCGGAAAGACAGATATGTACACTAAGCGGCTTCGGAGATGCCGAACTTAAACTGTTGCATTAGTTCGGCATCTCCGAAGCCGTATTTCAAGGGTGAACCGGGTACCGCAGGTTACGTTCGCTACGCTCACTCCACGCTGCGGTTAAGCAAAGTATTGCCTCTCCGAGGCAACTAACCACGCATATTCAGTTATAAATTGTAAGCAAGATTTGCCGCACTTGTTATTTTGATACACCCTCTACTGCCACATTGGAATGAAAATTTTGATACACCCTCTTCGTTTTCATTTTGATACACTCCCCGAGACGCATCCTGTATTATGAAAATACTACTGATGTGATAAAAATAGAGATATTGTTGTTAAAGCGTTAATATTAGGATAAATACGATGTGATATTGATTTTTTGATTTGAAAATGATTTATTATTTATTGGGAGCGAAATGCAGTCCGGTATGAAATATGGTTGCCGCAAGACCATCAGAGACAAGACGTTGCATGTATGGAATTCGGCCTGCATTGTCAACAACTATCTTCTGCGTCAAGAAGAAAAACTGCGGCTGCGGAGCTGCCGAACTATGCTTAACCTCGCGGTGGAGCGACCGTCAGGGAGCGAAACCCGAGGACGGCGGCACCTCCCTCAAGCACGGCTTCGGAGATGCCGAACAAGAACTGCTCGGTTGTAGTTTAGTGCGGCATCTCCGAAGCCGCTTATGAAGTGGGCATTCCCTGACCGTAGGTTGCGCGTTCTATCGAACGCTCCACGCTACGGTTAAGCCGAGTGTGGCAGCTCCGCTGCCATCAGTGTATTTGCAAACCATGTTTTTCAGACTATGCTCAAAACACCAATAAGCTCTCGTTATTTGATGGCTTTTAGAACTTCTCAATTTTATCGCACCGGTAGTATTATGAAAATATAGCGAAAGTAGAATGCATTTACAGAAAAATGTGCAAGTCAGCTTTTCACTCTAAGCCCGACTTTGCTTATATTTGCACCCTGAAATTTAATCTACATAGCAAAAATATATAATGAAACCAACAAAACTACTATTAGCATTGGCTGCCACCGTGTGCACAACAGGCAATGCGATGGCCGATGACAACGGCGTTGTTGTCCCCGACAGCACAGGATTCAAGTTTACCGATGTCGTAACAGTGAAAACGACCCCCGTGCGCGACCAAAACCAATCGGGTACATGCTGGAGCTTCTCGGCCGACACTTTCTTTGAAGACGAATTGCTGAAACTGCAAAACCGCGAGGTCGACCTATCGGAAATGTACACCGTGAGAATGTGTTACGAAGAAAAAGCCTTGCGATACATACGCATGTACGGGCAAGTTAACTTCTCGGAAGGCGGCGGGCTGCTCGACGTTTCCTATATCATGAACAAATATGGTGCGATGCCCGAAGAGGCTTATCCCGGACTCAATTATGGCGAAGATTCACACGACCACAGCGAACTCGTGGCAGCATTGACAGCCTACCTTAAAAGCATCTCGCAAAGCAAAAAGCTATCGAAAAACGCATGGTTTGAAGGATTCCGGGGGATTCTCGATGCATACTTTGGCGAAGTTCCCGAAACATTCACCTACAACGGCAAAACATACACCCCCAAGCAATATGCCGAATCGCTCAAGCTCAATCTCGACAATTACATGCCTTTCACATCTTTCACCCATCACCCGTTCTATGAAAAGTTCGTACTTGAAGTACCCGATAACTGGCTGTTTGGCCTGTACATGAATGTTACTATCGACGACATGAAAGCCATCGTAGACAATTCTCTCAAAAACGGCCATGCCGTATTGTGGGCTGCCGACGTGAGCGAAGACGGCTTTAACTTCCGCCGCGGTTACGCATTGATGCCCAAAGAAAAATCAGAGGCCGACATGACTGAAGATGAACGCAACGAATGGGCAAAAATAAGTGACAGGAAACGCAAAGAAATTGCCAAAGACATAAAAGGCCCGGTTGAAGAAATAGAAATTACCCAAGAAGTGCGGCAAGAAATGTATGACAGGCAACTCACTACCGACGACCACGGCATGGTTATCGTGGGAATTGCCACCGACCAAGAAGGAAACCGCTACTACAAGGTGCAGAACTCATGGAACACCAACCAGCTTTATGACGGATTCTTCTATGTGTCCGAACCTTACTTCCTTGCAAAGACTATGAGCTTCCTTGTAAATAAAGACGTAATCCCCGCTGATATAAAAGCCAAGATAGGCTTGTAAATAACAGTTGTTCCTTATCGCAAAAAGGCAACAACTCAGCATCATTACCGTACAAGCGGCTGCCCCCGGAAATTTTTTTGAGGCAGCCGCTTGTGCATAGTTTTTAGTGGTCGCGCATTTTGTAGGGGGTTGCAGGTACCATCATAGCGCACGGCTTCGGAGATGACGAACAAGATTATACCCAGTGGTTTACCGCTGCCACCACTGGTTGCCCCAATACAAATCGCTTTCATCGAAGAAACCGGCTGAGCCGTAGCTTGTAGATTGGGGACAATATCGAAGGAATATAAAAAATCGGAGGGAGAAAAAAGGTTTGCTGATAGGAATTTGTTATTTTTGTATTTTAATTGGAAAAAAGTTTTGACTATGCAATATTGGTTACATATCGACGGCACACAGCACGGGCCTTTTCAAATGGAAGAGCTTGTAAAAGCGGGCATTACCCCCGACACATACGTTTGGCGCGAAGGCCTTGAAGACTGGATAATGGCAAAAGAATTGGACGAATTGGCAATATTATTTACAGAACCTGAAACTGCACAAAACGACTTCGGTAATGTGCCATTGCCGGGAACTGCCACTCCTCCTGCCATTCCGTCACAGCCACTTTATGTGGTTTCGAGCCAACCGTTCACTCCCCCATGCCCTCCTACCAACTTGGTATGGGCTATCATTGTCACAGTGCTATGCTGCCAGATTTTCGGCATAGTGGCAATCATATATGCCACACAGGTAAAGACGAAGTATGCCATGGGACAATATGAAAAAGCGGTAAAATATAGTGAAAATGCTGCACTGTGGTGCAAACTCGGTATTGCATTCGGCCTTGTGTGGCTCACGTTTTATCCTATTATTTTCCCAATTTTTTAGTTTCAATGCTCTGATATGTAGATTTGTTGCCTCTCCGGGGGCAATACTATGCTTAACCTGCGGCAATTTGGCTTCATCCTTGAAATACGGCTTCGGAGATGACAAACTATGGTAACCTAAGTTCGTCATCTCCGAAGCCGTTTAGTATATATATCTATATTTCCGCATATTTCGTTCGCTATCGCTCACTCCACACTGCGGCTAAATCCAAAGCGGCATAAAAAGCATTACTCAAAACTAATATTTGTGGTCTAATGACCGTTTTGGATTCATTTCACCTCAACCAATACTCCGTTGCCGGGCAGGTGCATACCGGCAACTATGCAATGCTTGTTGCTTGCGAAGTTGAAGAAGAATTTGCGTGCATCGGCAGCTTGTTCGGGATTTACGTCGTATGCAGGCGATATATTCATGTCTTGCCGTTGCAAGTCGTAACCGTGCATTAAATCACCGATAATCAGCAACCGAAAATCACTCACGCCGTAGACGGTGTGTCCCGGAGTGTGTCCTATGGCTGCCATGGCGCGTATACCCAACGGGAGCGCAGTGGTATCGGTGAAGCTGAACAAGCGCATACGGTCGCCATACACCTCTTTTGTCTTCATCGCCAATTTTCCGTTGGAATTCGACTGTGTTTCCCAATATTGGAATTCCACTTGCGGCACATACACCGTTGCACGTGAGAACACTGCACTATCCCCGTCCAGCAATCCACCTATGTGGTCGCCATGCATGTGCGTGAGGATTATATAATCTATGTTCTCGGGACCGAATCCGACCGAGTCAAGCCGGGTAATCAACATGCCCCCTTTTGCACTTCCGTTGCCGGTATCGAAAAGTGCAAGTTTGTTGTCTTTCTTTACAAGGAATGCGTGTATCGATGATGGAACGCTTCCCACAGGAGACAACTCCTCTACTTTAGCCGAGTCTTTGTTGTCTTTCCCGTAAAACAGGCTGTTGGGCTGTGCCGACGGCGTGGCGTTGTCGCGCAATGTGATGAGAGTTGTCACCGAGTCGATTTCCAATGTGCTCACGCCATCGCATACCTCAGTTGCCACAGGCAATGTATTCGTATCGTTGTTGCATGATGATGCCGACCATGCCAGCGAAGCAGCAATTGTTACAGCCAATAAAGTGTTGTTGCGTTTCATATATTCAAAAAAAGATTAATTGATTGTGTGTAGATGAAATATATTTTGTGCAAAGATAAGTTTCATGAAAATTCTCGGCAAATTTATAAATCGGTAAAAAGGGTACAATTGTCAGTAATTTCGCTCTGACAAGAATGTGCGATGCAAAGTATATTTGCAATCGAAATACTATTCATCGACCAAAATATCACAACGTTATGAAAAAAATAGGATACTTGATTTTAATGATTATGGCATTCAATACACAATTGACTATGGCACAAGAAAAAATTACACAGACCGCAGGCCGCACACAACTGGGCGAATTTGCCCCGAAGTTTGCCGAGTTGAACGATGACGTCCTCTTCGGTGAAGTATGGAACCGCAAAGGGCTCAGTCCGCACGACCGTAGCATGATTACCATTGCAACCCTCGTGGGCAAAGGTATAATCGACTCCTCACTGACTCACCATTTGCAATTTGCAAAAAACAACGGCGTGACGCGCACCGAGATCTCGGAAATGCTGACGCACATAGCATTCTATGCCGGTTGGCCCAATGCGTGGGGCGCATTCCGCATGGCCAAGGATGTTTGGGCCGATGATGTCAAAGATGACGACAACGGCAGGGCTGCATTCCAGCGCGAAATGATTTTCCCGATAGGCGAACCCAATACGGCATACGCAAAGTATTTTATCGGAAACAGCTATCTTGCCCCTGTTTCGGGCGAACAGATTCCATTCAACAATGTTACATTCGAGCCGCGCTGCCGCAACAATTGGCACATACACCATGCCACCAAGGGCGGAGGGCAGATGCTTGTGTGCGTGGCCGGACGCGGTTGGTACCAAGAAGAAGGGAAACCTGCCGTGCAAATGTTGCCGGGCGACGTGATACACATTCCGGCCAATGTCAAGCACTGGCACGGGGCTGCCGCCGACAGTTGGTTTGCCCACCTCGCATTCGAGATACCGGGCGAGAACACGTCGAACGAGTGGCTTGAACCTGTCACCGACGAGCAGTATGACCTGTTGGACAAGTGAAAAAGGTTTATTTCTCCCGATTGCAATTAAACTATATGAAAGATTTTATAAGAAGAATAGCGTTTGCGCTTGTGCTTACATGCTTATGCGGAGCAGCAACGGCGGTGGCGCAAACCGCAGAACAAGTTAACAACAGTAAGTCCATGGAAGAAAAATTGAATTTGACACAAGAGTGGGACAAAGTGTTTCCGCAGAGCGACAAAGTTAACCACAGTAAAATAACGTTCCATAACCGTTACGGAATTACACTTGCAGCCGACCTCTATATTCCAAAGAATGCAAGCGGCAAGATGCCTGCAATAGCAGTGTGCGGCCCGTTTGGAGCCGTAAAGGAACAGGCATCTGGGCTGTATGCGCAAGCATTGGCCGAGCGCGGCTTTCTCACAATCGCATTCGATCCCTCGTTCACAGGCGAGAGTGGCGGCACTCCGCGTTATGTGGCTTCTCCCGACATCAACACCGAAGACTTTTGTGCGGCAGTGGACTATCTTTCCACCCGCGGCGATGTAAATCCCGAACAGATAGGGATACTCGGTATATGCGGTTGGGGCGGTATGGCAGTGAATGCCGCGGCAATCGACACGCGTATCAAGGCTACGGTTACAGCCACTATGTATGACATGAGCCGAGTAAATGCCAACGGGTATTTCGATGCTGCCGACAATGCCGACTCACGCAATTCGTTGCGCCGCCAACTTAATGCGCAGCGCACCGAAGATTATCGCAACGGTTCGTATGCCCTTGCCGGCGGTCTGCCCGATGCAGTACCCGATGATGCCCCCCAATATGTGAAAGATTATTTTGCTTATTATAAAACAGAGCGCGGGTATCATAAACGCTCGCTCAACTCCAATGGCGGCTGGAATGTGACATCTACATTGTCGTTCCTTAACATGCCCATCTTGTCATACGCCGGCGAAATACGCAGTGCCGTGCTGCTCATTCACGGAGAAAAGGCTCATTCGCGTTATTTCAGCGAAGATACCTACAAGATGCTGAAGGGTGACAACAAAGAGCTTATGATTATCCCCGGGGCAGTCCACACCGACCTGTATGACAACTTCGATGTAATACCGTTCGGCCAAATCGAGGCTTTCTACCGCAAGCATCTT
This sequence comes from uncultured Muribaculaceae bacterium, assembly GCA_944321865.1. GTDB lineage: Bacteria > Bacteroidota > Bacteroidia > Bacteroidales > Muribaculaceae > Avimuribaculum. The sequence continues at coordinate 55,205 of CALUMZ010000008.1, read as the reverse complement.
ACACACGTGATGTTGTAAAGATTTCAGCTTTAATATCGTAGCGAAGGGAGGGGTGTCTCAAATTACTAACGGGCGGCGCCACCGCCCTTCGCTTTTTATTTTGCTACACCCTCAACATCACTAACGCAATAAAGGCTGCAAATTCAAGCACAACAAAAATGTTAACAAATTTTCCAAGTCAAATTTATTTAACCCAAATCGTCATAAAAAGCACTCTCAAAACAAATTTTTGCGGTCTAATGACCGTTTTGGGTTTAATGTTCCACAAATTTTCCGTATGTTTGTGTCGGTAACAATTAAATTTATTCATAGATGAGATTTGTAGGACATATTGCTTGTACATTTGCGGCAATAGCTTGTGTGGGTTGCACAGGCAACTCAGCCGTCGGCACCGAAGAAGCAAACAACATGGTGTCGGATTTTGAAATAAAGATAGTTGAAAAGTCACTCAAGATGTCTTATCGCTGCGTGGGCGATACCACCTATGGTGCCGATGTAGATGTTTACACAACAGCCGGTGCCGTGCTGCAATGGCCTGAAAAGTTTGGACAGGCCGACGTAACTCCGCTTCAAGACACGCTGCTCGTGCGCTGCTTTGGCAACGACAGTGTCAAGATGTCGATCAACGAGGCAATATCGGCCTATGTCGCCGACCCCGTTACACTTGATTCAGATGCAAAACTCGAAACCGTAGATTCAATTCCAACCGCTGCAATAGGTGACAATGCCCGCATGCTTGAAAAAGAGATAAACGTGAAACTTTTATCGGCAAACAGCCGCATAGCGTCGTTTGAAGTATTCCGGTACATGTATGGCGGCGGGGCGCACCCCATATATGCTTCAACGTTTGTCAATTTTGACTTGCTCCGCAGCAAGGTGCTGGAGTTTGCCGACGTGATACAACCCGGCAAGGAATCCGAGTTATTGTCGGTGGTGAAGCATAATCTGCATAACCGTTACGGCGTTGCCACCGATGAGCAGCTTGAGGCGGCTTCGGGCATCAATGTCGAGGCAATAAGTTATGCGTTGCAGTCGCCGACGTTTTATTTCAATGGTTCCAACATAGTATTCTACTTTAACCCATACGAAATAGGCCCGTGGGCTATAGGCTCAGTCGAAGTACCGGTGTCGGTGTATGAACTTGAAGGAATAATTTCACCCGAAGCTAAAAAATTGCTCAATGAGTAATAATCGGGCGAAGATATTAGCATATTGCCATTTTTATGTGTAATTTTGCGACAAAATTATTTTTGAAAACATGGAGCATATATCTGACAGGATTAAAGCAATGTCGCCATCGGCTACTTTGGCGATGTCGCAAAAGAGCAACGAGCTGAAAGCTCAAGGCGTTGACGTTATAAACCTCTCGGTTGGAGAACCCGATTTTTTCACACCCGATCATATAAAAGCTGCGGCCAAACGTGCCATAGATGACAACTTCTCGTTTTATTCGCCGGTGCCGGGCTACTTGTCGTTACGCAAGGCGATATGCGAAAAATTGAAACGTGAAAACGGGCTTGATTTCACTCCCGAACAAATTATAGTGTCGAACGGTGCCAAGCAATCGCTGTGCAACTGCATTCTTGCTTCCATCAATCCGGGCGACGAGGTGATTATCCCCACTCCGGCATGGGTGAGCTACGTAGAAATGGTAAAACTTGCCGAGGGAAAATGCGTGCTTGTGCCCGCTTCGCTTGAACAGGATTTTAAAATCACCGCCCGCCAACTTGCCGAGGCAATCACACCGCGCACACGCATGGTGCTGCTTTGCTCTCCGTCTAACCCTACCGGCAGCGTTTACTCTCGTGAAGAACTGAAAGCCCTTGCCGATGTACTTGCCGCACACCCCGACATCATAATCCTTGCCGACGAGATATATGAGCACATAAATTATACCGGCGAATTCAACTCCATTGCACAGTTTGCCGAGATTCGCGACCGCGTGGCAATCGTGAACGGCGTATCAAAGGCATACGCCATGACAGGATGGCGCATCGGGTTCCTTGCAGCCCCATTATGGCTTGCCAAGGCTTGCAACAAATTGCAAGGACAATATACGTCGGGAGCATCTTCCATTGCCCAAAAGGCTGCCGAAGAAGCTTACAACGGCCCGCAAGAGTGCGTCGAGACGATGCGCGTGGCTTTTGAACGCCGGCGCAACCTCATTGTTTCGCTGCTGAAAGAGATACCGGGCCTGAAGGTGGGTAATCCCGAAGGTGCATTCTACGTATTCCCCGAAGTATCGGCATATATCGGCAAAAGCTATGGCAACCACACGATATCCTCTTCGGGCGACCTCGCTCTGTATCTGCTCGACGAGGCACATGTCGCCACTGTCGACGGAGCAGCATTCTGTGCTCCGGGATATATCCGCCTGAGCTACGCCACAAGCGACGACAACATACGCGAAGCTGCAAAGCGCATAGCCGCAGCACTTGCAAAGTTGCAGTAGAGAACCATCACCCACCGCCATAGCGGTCGAGAGAAAGGAAATTAAGAATCCGCTCCTTGCAGACAGCAAGGAGCGGATTCTGTATTGTACCACTTATCTGGGTGGTATGTATTTTATCCCCAATCGGTCATTAGATTTTATGACGACTTTTAGGATTATGCCGAGTAGGTTTTCAAGTCAGAAACTAAAAAGCAGCATAAAAAGCACTCTCTAAACAAATTTTTGCGGTCTAATGGCCGTTGGGTCGTTAAATATATCTGATATTCAAAATATTATGCGATTTAATAAAGACAAGTGACTAAGTCAGAAAAAAGACAGGATTTCGTTTGCTCCGAAATCTCCAAGCAGGAACAACTGTCAAAGTTCAACAGCAGGGATATGAACAAGTAGCCTCCTATGGTGTTTCCACAAGGCATGGCGGTATCTTTCCGGGCATCGCTATTTTGCTTTATAAAATTTATCGGTGCATAAATTCTATAATTCAGAATTATTTGGTATTTTTGCCGCAAATAAAAGAGTTATGAGAATTGTATCGCACAAGCGGCTGAAAGAGTTCTACGAGACGAAGGGGCGCGAGGATTCGCGGGTAGTCCTCGAACGCTGGTACGATGTGGCAGAAAAGGCAGAGTGGAAAAACCTGTCGGATATAAAGGTCGATTTCCCTGCCACTGACTACGTGGGCAACCAACATTACGTATTCAACATACGGGGCAACAACTATCGCCTTATTGTTGTCGTGAAATTCACGATAGGATATATTTTCATTCGGAAAGTGTGCACACATGAAGAATATGATAAACTAGATTGTTCAACCATTTAAATTGTTGGCATTATGAGCAAGATTACAAAAGAACAATATGAGTTCGCACAGTCAAGGATAGAGGAGCTTCTCCCGTTGGTGGATGACAACACTCCGGCTAATGACAAGAACGCCGTAGAGCTGTCCATGATGTCGGACATCGTGATAGCGTATGAAAAGGAGCATTTCCCCATTGAAAAACCTACAGTTGCCGAACTGATAGAACTTTCCCTAGAAGAAAAGGGTATGACCCAGAAACAACTGGCCAGCGAGATAGGTGTAAGCCCATCCCGTGTGAACGATTATATTGCCGGGCGTTCCGAACCCACATTAAAGATTGCACGAATGCTTTGTCGCATATTGAATATACGCCCAGCAGCCATGCTTGGTCTTTGAAACATACTAAAAAATACTTTTCAAGCGCGATTCCACCCGGTTTCGCGCTTTTTTTATGTCCGTATCCAAGCAAAAAAATTTTTGGCAAATCAAAATGAACTACAATACACAATAAAAAGCACCGAAATTGGCCAAGTGGCTGATATTCGGTGCTTTTGTGCGCTTTGCAGTTTGCTACAAACCATTTCGGTGGAGCCGGAGGGAATCGAACCCTCGTCCAAACATGGAACCAATGTGCTTTCTACATGCTTATCCATGACACTGTTTTCGTCCGTAGGTAAGGCTCATGGCTGCCAACCTGCGGCTTATCCCGTTTGTCTCGGAATGCACCCCGGGCTTGTGCGTCCCCATTCCCGATTTGATGAGCACCACCTGATCGATTAGCTTCGGGAAAAGAGCAATCGGGTGATGTCTTGTCCCTGCCACTGTGGCAAGGATTAAGCCCTACTTACTATACTTCGGTTAGGCAGCAAGAGCGTAGTTATTTTCGCCAGATAAATTTTTGATGTCGAGTATATTATAGAGCTAAGGCATCATTGCTCTGCATGCTTACACACCGCCTCTACACGCTGTCAAATCCAGTCGACCCCTTTCTTGAATCGCCAAAACATTGTGCGACATAGAACTGATGCGAATTGGCTGCAAAGTTACGCATATTTTTCCACCTGCGCAACACACGGCTGTTAATTAACAAAAAAGACAGTGACAAATCGGGCATACTACGGCAGCTTCACCCCTACTTGCTCAAACATTTCGGCGTAGGCTTCGGCTTTCTTCTCCAATGCCAACGGATAGGCTCGCGAAGTAGACGGCATTCGATACAGCCGCACACTGCGCCCGGCGATGTCGGCTGTCACATAACAGCCTGTGCCGGGTATCTCAACACCCAACTCGGCGGCAGCCGTTGCTGCAGCTTTTTCACCGGCAGTCACTACGGTTGCAATCGACGGGTAGTCCCGGAGCATGCCTTTTATATCGGCAGGCTCCACGATGCGCAGGTACTTGTCAGACGCATTGTCACGCTCACGGACGACGCTCCGCGCCGTGTCATACATGGCTATGCCCGCCGCCTTCAGGAAACACTTTATCGCTTCCAAGCGGAATCCCTTGCCGCCTTCGGCCGTAAAATGGTCCTTGTTTCCAAAAAACACCAGTCCCATCACACGCCACATGTCGTTGATCTTGTTTGGATAATAAAATGGCATCGACCACCGCTCGGGCTTGGGCGGGAAGGTACCGAGCATAAGCACCTTCGCACCCTCAAACAGGAACGGCTCGAACGGGTGCACCTCTATCCTATCGTTGCTTGTTTCCATTTTCTCGTGCATATTGCAAAAATACACGGCAAATTTACATCAATCGGCAAACCTACGCAACCCCGCGCCGCGCGCACGCACAACATGGTGCGCGGCATGCGATTCATCATTTTGACCACACGCCGCGCACCTTTATCTCAAATCGGTCATTAGATTTTATGCCGGTTTTTAGGATTATGTCGGCATAAAAAGCATTTTCAAAACAATTATTTGCGGTCTGACGACCGTTTTGGGTTTATGAACAAGCGCGACCTCCGGGCGGCACTATCGCAATTTAATGTCACGCCAACTGTTCTCCAATACCGACGAGGCACTCGTCGTTGGGGTCTGCATGGTGTTCAACACCACCACCGAGCGTTTTGCGACATTTGATGAGACATAGTCGGCCAATTCCCCGAGTGTAACATTGCCCTCTGTTTCCTGCAACTTCTTGCAAAGGAAATAAGTGAACAGTCCGTGCCCTTTTTCGGGATATGAGTGAGCCGTTTCATCCTCCTTCGATGCCGAGAACACCACCATGTTGCCCTGTGGAGTTTCTTCCTTGGCACGGCGCACGCCCCGGGCTGCCACAAGCATGTCGTTGTTGCGCTGCTTGCCGCTGAAGCATGCATCAAGGAACACACAAACGTTGCGAGTGTCAAGCCCGCCAAGTGTGGAATACAAGTTACGCAAGCTGTAGCCGGTTGTAAGGTCCTTGGCAGTACCGTCAACCGGGAGCAGACAGGTATTTCCGTCTGCATCGGGTATACCATGTCCGGCATAATAAAACAATATCTTGGCCTCGCCGCCATACACTTGTGCCACATTACTGACCCAGTTAACCATTGTTCTCATATTGTTAAGCGTTGCGTTTTCTTGGAAACGGATATTGTCAGACGGTATACCCAGCACTTGCAGACAATACTTCCTGAACGTTTCTCCGTCACGCATGGCATAATCGACATCGGGATCGTTCTGATACTCTTCATTTGCAATTATAATAGCAAACGTATTCTCAGCGCGATGTTGTGAGACAGGTATATTTTCATCAATATCAGACGATACAACCACAGGCAACTCCACTTTTTTCGTCTCGGTTTGTGCATAGTTGCCGTATGAATTTATAATTATATCATCTCTGCAACCTCCGTATATATTGTCACCCATTGCCACATTCCTCGGAAACGCTATGCGTATCAACTTGTCGCAGTTTCCAAAAGCTTTTTTGCCAACACTCATTACGCTACCCGGTACGGTCACCTCCCGCAGCGAAGAACGGAAAAAAGCATAATCACCTATCATGTTAACTGTTTCGGGAATCTCCACATAGTCAATGTTACGATAATCGGCAAATGCGGCACGTCCTATTGCATTAATTGTGTAAGTCAAACCATCGACCATCACAGTTTCTGGTATCTTGAGCGTGTGATCCTTGCTCCGGAACTTCAACTTGCGCGAATCGATAGTCAACGGAAATTCGCTGTCATCAATCTCATGCTCAAAGTCAACTATCGCCGCCGTTCTGGTTTGTTCATCCAACACAACCCTGAATCGGCGTCCCTCGATAGTTGTAAACGCCTGAGACTGGACCTGTGCAGCAGCAGAACAAACTATACCCAACAAAAGGATTAATATGCTATTCTTCATGACTGTGACGTTTTAAAAATTATATGCCACCCCCACTTTAAATGGAATAAACACAAACACATATTCTCCCCCTATGTGCCAATCGCAACTCAACTCAGCTTGCATCGACCATTGATGGGTAAATCGGTAATCTATTCCCAAACCGCCTCGCACATATAGCCCGTGACTTTCAACAGGAATTGGCTGCACCACCCATTGAATATCGGTAAATTTCATACTATTATATCCAATACCGACCAACCCGTAAGGGCGAAAACGTTTTATACCCCGAAAGAAGAAATGATTATTTATACCTGCCCCGAAACCTACCTCCCCTTCCAGTTTCTTTACCGAAACGTAAGGCTCGATTCTATAAACCTTGCTTATGCCATATTGATACTTCACATCTATGATTGGAGCAACATGGTCATGCAGAGACACGTTTTCCAACTCATCTACAAGATTAGTCAACAAGCCTATGTTGACACCGATTCCTTGCAATCCTTTTTGTGCCGAGGCAGTTCCGATGGCAACAGTTACCATTACCGCCAATAATATACAGTAGTGTTTCATGATGTTCGTTTTATGTAGATATATTTGATTTCGATTTGTAATTGTCTGTCGTGGTTGCGCATATCGGCAAGCCAACGATTAAATTCATCATCGGAGAAAACCGGCAGCCCACCATCGTCAATTTTACGTGTCAGCGGCCTTATAATAGGATTCGGCGAAAACAAGAAATATATTGCATTCGTCTCACTGGCCGAATCATACACCATTTGCAGGCGTTTGCCGCGCTCGGTGAAAAACAGATGTCTGCGACCGGCCTCAATGCGTTGAATCCCGTCTGGAGCATCGGGTAACAAGCAGCGAATCGAATCATCCTTGCAGAATATTGCAATGTAACCTTCCACCGACGACGTGACTGACGCATACAAATAGTCTCCGTCACGAAATTCTTCCGATTCAAAATTCTCACGTGTGCCGTTACGCAGCAGTTGCGTGGCAAATTGAGACTTCAAGTAGGCTACTTCCCTTGCTTTTCCCTTTACCGAAACGGTTACCGAAAGAAAACCATCTTGAAAATCTATCTCATAAACCGGTTCTCCAATGGTTTCAACCCACTCGCCACGCACATCCGAGGTTCCGAGCGAACTGAAATTTACCGATGTGTCACCACCGCTGTTGCTGACAGTGGTAGTATTGACTTGTTGCACAAGAGTTCCAAACTCTTCGGCCAATGCCTCGATCATTGCCCGTTGCAAAGCAACCTGCTTGGCTTGCTCTATGGTCATTGTTTCGGGTGCATGGTATGTGTAACAAGCCGACACAGTAGCCATGCGTTGCGCACGGCACATTATGGCTGCCATTACGAGCACGGTAACCAACATCGACAGTTTCATCGTTATTGAGGGTTTTGTTTACGGGAGAATATTTCATCCACCTCTTTGCCCAACTCTTCCCCTTCGACTTCAAGGCTTTCCCTGACTGCATTCTTTGCAGCTGACATTGCCATTTCGCTGCTATATGCAATCCTCACGAGCACCTCCTTGTTCTTGTTTCGGAGAGTACGATACGCCTCTACCACTGTAAGCGTCCGCCCGATATTTTGAACTATCCGGTTCTTGGCCGACATAACACTACGCGTAACCGTAGCAGCCTCTTCGGCTCCAAGCTGGTCGTTGGCAAGCAAATTTTTCACCACTGCAACAATTTCATTCTGAATTTGCCCGGCAAGATTCAATTTGGCGAGTTCCAAGGCTTGCATCTTGGCACCGTCATAGTTGCTGCCCACGCTCATGGCCTCGCCCATGATATACTTGGGATAAAGGTTTTCGTCAAATTCATACTGCATCATATAGGAGCGGTCAAGTTGCTTGTCGAGCGGCAATGCGCCGGGAGCCACCATCCAACCCTCCTTTTTCAACTTTTTCGCTTCGTCGCGCGCAGCCTTTGTCGCTTTTCGGTTAACCTCGGCCGAGGTCATTTCCACCAATTCTTTCCGTCCCTCTTGAATTTCTTGGTTCGCAGTCTTGGTCGACGAGCAACTCGAAGCAAGCAAAGCCACCAATGCCGTCACAGTCACGGCAAGCACAGATCTTCTCATAGTCATAAAATAACAGCCTATAGACTCACTCGGATTCGGCACTTTAAAAAATTATGTACAAAAAAGGCGTAGGAGTCTGTACTTAGCTTATCCCGATACCGAGGCTCTCGCATTGCCTACCTACAAGGATAAGCAACGCAGCCAGCCCACGCCGAGATGTATGTATATACAGCACACCACGCCACAACAGCCGGCACCGGCTCTCTCATGCCGATGCACAACATCCTCATGTGCGCAATGCGAGGATATAAAACACCCTCAAGTGGACGCTCCCGTTGCTTCATCTTCCTGTAGGATACAAATTTGCGAGATTTGGTATCGGAAGATAACGCTTGGTAACGTCTTTCCATAAAATTTAGCCCACAACCCCTCCGGGCCGGCTATCCGTTGCAAAGATAGTGCAAGGCGAGCGCAAATGCAAATCATGCTTGCATGAATTTGCAATTTGCCGAGCCGCAGCCTGTCTTATCAAAAGATAGTGCAAGGCGAGCGCAAATGCAAATCATGCTTGTATGAATTTGCAATTTGCCGAGCCGCAGCCTGTCTTATCCAAATATAGATAGAGGGTGTATCAAAATTGTGAAATATGCCGGGAAAGGGGCTGCGAAGCTGCCCGTTGGAATTTTGATAGACCCTCTCTTTTCAGCATCTTTCATAGTTTGGGTTTAATTTTCGTCCCCACTCACGAAAACAGCGGCAGCACATACTGCCCGTCCTTGCACTCGGGCACCGTCGACGACGGCCTGCGCTGCGACGGCTTCGACAGCAACGGCAATTCCATGCGCCATCCCTGATTGTAGTTGCGGATAGTGAGAATGGCTATGCCTATCCACCGGCCTGTAGTCGAAAACACGTATTTCACAATATCCGACACGCTGCCGAAGTTGCTTCCGCCAAAATCCGCGAGCCTCTTGCCATTGAGCATCAATGTGGCAAAAATCTTGTCGCTACACGATATTTCTTTTTCCATGCCCTTCATAATTTCCTTATTTTTAAGCAAAATTACAAACGCATAGGGCAACAATCTTTCCCACCAAAGTCAATTATCGCTAATTCGGTTACCGGTTTTGGTAAAACGGTAATCCCGAGTTGTCGTAAAATCAAACCGGGCAGAAATAAAAAGGTTTCAAAAAACTTGTTTCTGTAACAAATTATTACGAAATTTCGGAGTGATACCGGCAAGAAACATAGCGGTTTACTACGCAATGTATATTATATGTTTAACCAATAAATAAAAAAGCATGAAAAAGTATTTAGCAGAAATGGTCGGCACAATGGTGCTGGTCTTAATGGGATGCGGTAGCGCAATATTCAATCACGGCTGCGGCACCACGGCACAAGTATTGACTGTGGCATTTGCATTCGGCCTGTCGGTTGTGGCAATGGCCTACACCATAGGCGGTGTGTCGGGCTGCCACATCAATCCCGCCATCACACTCGGCGTGTGGCTCAGCAAACGCATGAGCGGCAAAGACGCTGCCATGTACATGGTATTCCAAGTAATAGGTGCTTTCATAGGTTCGGCAATACTCTATGCAATAGTACAAAACATCACGGCTGCCGATGCAAGCTACATTGCCGCAGGAGGGGCCTTCGCCACCACCACAGGGTCGAACGCCTGCCAAGCCGGTGTGTCTGAAGTAGGCGGACTGATTGCCGAAATCGTATTTACTTGCGTATTCGTACTCGTAGTCCTCGGTACCACCGACGCCAAGAAAGGCGCAGGCAACTTTGCCGGACTCGCAATAGGCCTGTCGCTCGTGCTTGTGCACATCGTCTGCATTCCCATCACCGGCACTTCGGTCAACCCCGCCCGTTCCATCGCTCCGGCAGTATTTGACGGCGGCGTTGCGCTGAGCCAGTTGTGGATATTCATCATCGGCCCGTTTGTGGGAGCTGCACTTGCTGCGCTCATCTGGCGCATGGTAGGCACCGAAAAAGAGTAACACACTGCCATAAAGTCCTACTAACAAGCAACATGCACACTTTGTAGAGGGTGTATCAAAATAACAAGTGAGGCAAACGTTGTTTATGATTTATAACTGAGCCAAGTTAGGTTGGTTGCCTCGGAGAGATAATACTATGCTTAACCTGCGGTATCCGACTACTCCTTGAAATACGGCTTCGGAGATGTCAAACTTAGGCTGCTACTATAGTTCGATATCTCCGAAGCCGCTTAGTGTATACCCATGACATTGTGTAGAGACGCGATTCATCGCGTCTGAAACCGCATCCCCATGGGAATCGACTTATTATCATAGCCGCACATCAGACGCGATGAATCGCGTCTCTACTCACCCCAAAATAATAATAAAGGGCAGCGACATATATACGGCGCGTCACCATTTTTCGAGATTGTATACGACCTTGTCACCGGCGGCATCGGTCATTGACAATTGCAGGCTGTTGCCGTTCAAGTAATCCACCGCCACGACATTTTCGCCCATCGACATGCGGGTTATCTCCAAAGGCTCATACAGGCACACCAAGTCCCCATTCTCGTCATATAACGGATTGCCGGCATCGTCGGTTTCAAACGGGAAAGTAATTATGAAATATGTGTCTTGGTTGTCCCAATTGGCAAAACGGTGTTCTGCCCCATGGTCGGCATACATCATCGTTTGGCAGAATGTCTTGCTTTGGAACGAGAAGAATATATTCCCACCATATTCATCGTCGACGGCACCGTTGACCGAAATAGTATTCAGCTTCCAATGTCCGAACCATTCACCTATGTTGCCGTCGTTTTGCGTGCACGACGATATGCCGCAAAACATCAATAATACCACAAATCCCCTTAACAATATCTTCTTCATTGCAATCGCCCCCATGTTACAGTTTCAACAATCCATCGTAGCTCACAGTCACCAGTCCGCCGAAATTGTCGCCGAGCAACGTGCCGCGGTCAAGCGCCAACTGTGCCTTTACCGACAGTCCGGGCACACACTTTACGTCATACCGGCCCTCAATCGAAAATGATGTGGCATGAGTCTTCTCGAGCGACGGAGCAAGCGATGTTCCCCACGACTTGCGGTACGAAGCCATCAACCTATAACCGAAACTGTCGGACAGATGCCCCATCACCCCTATGTGGAAACCGCGAATGCGGTTATCGGTAAATTGCATGTAGCCATCGGTGTTGTAAATCGGTGACTTCATGAATGGAGACCCTATCGACTGCCCGTATAGCTGATACCCGTTATAATCGGTATTATTGTAATAATCATCGCCTCCGGTTGCCTCATTGGGAATCAAATACCCAAGGTCAAACTGCCCCGGAGCCCAGTGCAACGGCCCACTCTGGTTGGTAAGGTCGATATATTCAATGACTGCCCCCTCGACGATGCCATGCCGGTTGTTGCAAAACTCGATGCCATACATGCCGTCGAAACCGTTCAGCTTGCCAATTCCCGACCCGTCTTCCCACGGCGACTGGTAATAGACTTTCAATTCCCGCCCATCGCGGAAGCGATACCGTCCCATCACGTCCCACGTGCCAAGGTGGTTGCCTTCGTAATAATTGGAATTACCCACCATTGGTATTATCGCCTTAAAGAACGACCCTGCCGAAGGCGTCATGTCCTTATGACGGTCGACGGCTTCACTGCCACCAAAATAAATATGGTACTTTCCGCCAAACTGACATGTTGACTGCATACCGACGAGGAACGAAAACGGCTTGTCGGGATCGGTGCGGAAATGCAGGTATTTATAGCAATACCACTCGTCGGTGGTTATCTTGCCACTGTAATAATTATAATGGTTCTCAAGCCAATCGGACGACATGCTCATGCCGTAACTGAGTTCGCCGCGTATCTGCACCCACCCCTTGGTGAACGGAATGTCTTGGAAGTCGACAAAGCCCATGCGCACACCGGGAATAGGGCGTGCGTTGGCCGAATACGTCATGTCGCCGCTACTCAACTCATCATTGACAAACACCGATCCCCGCTCTTTCATTCCAAGTGAAATAAACAAGCACCGATATTTCACCTCGCCATACAGCTGTTGCAACCACACCGGCGCGGGGCCCTGCTCGTTGGGCAACCACTCCCCCGTCGGCAGGTTATAACGCCGGTAGGTAGTCTTTGACGAATATCCGCCCACTACATCTATCCCGAAACCATAACTGAAACGGCTTGAGGTATCCATTTCCCGTTCCACCGAAGCCCTCAGCATGGCCGAATATGGCTGCGTGAGTACCCCGTGAACATTCGACATCATGTAATAAGGGGCAAAATCCCCACTGCCGGCATTGCCGGTAAACGAAACACGGTAATCGAGTTCATATTGCGACCATGCGCCAAGCGTCCCGGCAACAACAGCCGCAACCGCGGCGGCTACCCGTCTCAAGCCATACCGGCAGCCACACAATTTTTTCATTATCGACATAATTCTGTTATATATAACGGTGTGTGCGTGGTGCAGGCATTACTTGCAACTGATGCGGCAAGATGCAGCTTCGCGGCTGTTAAACGTATCGATATGCCGGCTCTTCTTCTCTTCGGTGATTTCCGCTATCGAGAAGAATATGCCGCTCTCCTCCACTTCTCCAAATTCATGATTTATGGCAGTTCCGAACATGCGCATCGTTGGCGACAGGCTGATATAGGCATTTACCAATGGCGGAATATTATACCCATGCTCACGCACATACTTGTTGACACGTGTATAATCGCTTTTGAAGCTTTCGCCTGTTACCACTTGCTTCATCTTGTCGATGTCGACATTTATCTCGAGCGGCACTATGGGACGCACGAGCATGTCGGGATCGGGAAAATAGTTGTGCAAGAAATACAGCAACATATCGCGGCATTCACGCGAATAATTGGGATACATCGTCACTTTCCCAAACAAATATTTAGTGGTCGGGTGCAAAACAGTCAATGCACCAAGCCCGTCCCACAAATTGTCGAGTGAATATATTGCCTTGTTTCCGGCCTTCGTGGATTGATACTTAAGCGATACAAACGACCGGCCGAGCTCCATCGTCACAGGCAGATATTCGCGGATGAACCGCTCGGAAAATTTAAACATGTGAGATGTGGCAATATTAGGCACGTTGCCCTTCACCTCTATGTCTTCGCCGAAAATAAACCTGTATCCCCCCACGATTTCCCGTTCCTCGGGATTCCAGACGATAAGTTGCCGGCATGGGCGCGGCATGGTATCAAACTCGTCGATGTCGCACGCTTTGCCCGAACCGCCGCCGGCAGTGCGGAATGCCCACTCGCGCAAGCGTCCTATCTCCTTCATCACGTTAGGCGATGTGTGGGCATCCACAACGTATATTTCATTCTTGCCCTTGTTGGTGTGGCGTAAAAATCTGTCTTGCGTAAGTTCTGCCGCTATCAGTTCCGGCTCTATGGGGTCGATAATAGGTTCCATAATACTTTGCCTATACTTTATTTGTCTTAAGGTTATAAACTATTTGCTTCACCTCTTGAGCCATGCTCTTGGGCGACCGCCCTCCGGTAAAGGTTTCCCACTTGATGGGTTTGCCGACATGTATCGTAAACCGTTGCCCGCGGTTCTTAAACACCTCTCCCGGCAACAGCACCATCTCAATATTCAACTTTATGCCTATCCGCTCGCGCAATCTCGCCATACGGTAAAAAAAGTTGGAATTAAGTCCGTCGAAATATATAGGCACCACGTCGCGCCGGTATTCCACGCTTTTGCTTATGAAGCCCTTCGTCCATGCAAGGTCGCTCACCGTTCCGTCGGCACTGCGGCGCGAGCACAGCCCGGCCGGGAAGGTTGCCACCTGCCCTGCTCCGGCCATTGCTTCATTGATGTCGCGTGCCACCTCGTGCGACTGGCGCCCCACCTTGTTGGCAGGCAGGAAAACACTGCGCAACGGTGTCACCTGCATAAGCATATCATTGACAATGAACTTGATTCCTCCATAGCGATGCCCCAGCATGGCTATCAACGCCATGCCATCAAGCCCGCCAAGCGGATGATTTGAAACAAATATGTACCTGCCCGCGGTATCCGGAGCCGGCAGATTCTCCTCTCCCACCAATGCTGTCTCAATTTCAAGGTCTTTTAAAACAGCATCGGCAAAGTCAACCCCTTCCTTATCTTTATTCTTAAGAAGCAGGTAGTTAAGCTCGTCTTGATGGATGATTCGTTCAATCCATTTTATCACAAATCGAGGAACGTAACGATATTTCTTGGGCATTTTAGCCTGCAAAACCTTCGATACATCTATTCTTAGCGTTTCACTCATCTACGTTAGGCATATTCGGGAAATCTCATGCAAATATAATGCAATAGCATGGCTTAATGAAATTATTATTGCAGTTTTTGACTATTCTATACTTGAACATAGCACGCTACTGGGGTTTAACCCAAATCGGTCATTAAATTTTATGTCGCCATGCCCGGGGAAGCGGTATCATAACTACTTTTTCGGAATGTGAGAGAGAAATTTTCTCATCGACACCCCTACCGAAGTTCTTGCCAATATGGGTACAAAAAATTAATTTTGCATACGTTTTTTCATTTTACTACACGTATTTATGTTCCGATACAGTTCCACTGCGATATATGCAGTCTTGTTGCTTCTTTTGCCTTCCTTGATATTACCGGGTTGTACCGGCAACGGGCTCAACGACAACATGCCGACCGAAAACAAACGCATCGACGACATGTTTCACCAAATGCACGATTCCATTTTCACCAATCCCCAATATGTATTATCGGCAATCGACAGCCTGCAAAACGAAGTAACCGACAGCACCAATTATTACAAACTTGAGATGCTGCGAGCCGATGTGCTGTGCAATAACGGAAACTCCGACGAGGGCTTGGCAAAATATGCCGGAATACTGGAATATTGCCGCAGCAATGGCGACAAGGAATTGGAAATGCTGTATTGGAATTACTATGGGAATTATGTGGCTTTGAACCTCGGATTGCGCGACTCGGCCCGCAATTGCTACAAGAGAGCATACGACATTGCCCGAAACGAAAAATACAAATCGCGCCTCGCAAATATCTGCATCAACCTCGCCGACGCATACCGATACACCGGCGACCCGGCACGCGCCAGCCATTACTACCGACAAGCACTACGGGTACTCGATTCCATAGGCTCCAATGAAAACATTTTCAACATCTACACCGGGCTGGGGCAAACATACGCCGAAATAGGAAGCTACGACGAAGCCGAACGATTCTTTAACCTTGCAAGCCCGATGCTCGACAGCGTGATGGTGTATGATAAATTCTTTTACCACAATTCCTACGGGAACGAACTCTATTATGCGCGCAAATACGACGAAGCACTCGACCAATTCAAACTTGCGGCAAAATACGCAGCTGAATTGCAGCATCCGTCGGCAAGATGCATAGCCGAAACCAATTTGTGTGAAGTCAACATGTTGAAAGGAGATATTGAAAAAGCACAAGCGCATCTCGACAAGGCCCTGATGTGGCTGAAGAAACTGCCCAACGATGCCGTAATGCGTTTTTATATATACAGCCTTGCCGGCGATATTGCATTGAACGGGAACGACATTCGCACTGCCAACCGATATTTTGCCGAAGCCGGTGACACCACACTGATAGGTCCGCGTGAAATGGCCCTGCACTATTCAAGGTTGCAACGCCTGTATGCCCAAATGCACAACTATGCCGATGCTTACAAGTTCTTATGGCGGGCCAACCATTACGACAACCTCATCAACAACGACCGCACACGCAACCAGATTGCCGAAATAGAATTACGATACAGGCAAGACACGACAATAATGCAACAACGACTCGTCATTTCCGAAAAAGAAAACGAGGTGCGCACTCTCGAAGCGCAAATCTTCGTCATCGCATTCGCCGCATTGCTCATAATAACGGCTTTGATTCTTTACACAGGACACCGCCGCCGACTCAGAACAATGAACGAAATTAAATTGCGTGACTCTCTATATGCAATGCGGCTGGCCAACATACGCAACCGCATATCGCCACATTTCGTTTTCAACATACTAAACCGGGAACTGAAGGGGAGCAATCCCGGCATAGAAAACCTCGTGCAATTGCTCCGCGCCAACTTGCAACTGTGTGACCGCTATACGGTATCTTTGTCCGAAGAACTGAATTTCGTAGACACATACATCACGGCCGAGTCGCCGGCATTGGGTAGTTCTTTTACATACTCCAAGCACATCGACCCGGATATCGACACCGACAGCATCATCATTCCTTCAATGATGGTTCAAATCTTCGTTGAAAATGCAGTAAAGCACGGCCTGCGCGGATATGAGGGCAAAAAATACCTCGACATCGCAGTCTCAAACCATAACGGATTCACAAAAATATCAATCGAAAACGAAGGGAACCCCAACACGCGTGCCGATGCATCGAGCAATACCGGCACAGGAATGAAAGTGGTGATGCAGACCATCAACCTGCTCAACGAACGCAACGAGCAAAAAATCGACCTGAACATACATCAACACACTGCCCCCGACGGGACTTCGGCCATCTACACGGTCTCCATCATGATTCCCCACAACTTTGATTTCAGCGGCATGAACCTTGACCGTCCCGCAAAAGGAGATACCACAATGCGGCACACCACCCATCAACACAGCCTTTAGACAAAAAGACATAATCCGGGGCTCTCGTGGTGGGTGCATCAAAATAACATAACACATTAAATGTCAACAACTTATCAAAATTGTAAAGGGTGTATCAAAATAACAAGTACGGCAAATCCTGCTTACAATTTATAACTGAATATGGGTGGTTTGTTGCCTCGGAGAGGCAATACTTTGCTTAACACTGCGTGGAGTGAGCGAGAGCGAACGAAACCTGCGGTACCCGGTTCACCCTTGAAATACGGCTTCGGAGATGCCGAACTAATGTAACAGTTTAAGTTCGGCATCTCCGAAGCCGCTTAGCATATATGTCTGTGTCACTGTCCGCAGGTTACGTTCGCTCTCGCTCACTCCACGCTACGGTTAAGCCGAGTGCAGCCTCTCCGAGGCTGTCCTTGTGGTACACAAAAGGATTCACTGCATACCTGACTTTCTTTTGCAGCCATTACCATATGCTGCGGTGATGCGGCACCTCCTTCCACCCCACACGACGGTTACAGCCCGCAAAAGAATGAGATGAAAAACGGCACACTCACATCGATTAACAAGCCGTGAAATATTGCTATCGGAACCATCTCGCTGCCCGACACACGCATTATCGACGGCAACGCCACATCAACCGACGTCACCCCGGCTACCGAAATAGGAGCCAACTTACCAAAGTACCGCCTGAACAACGGCGCGCCTATAAGGGCAAACAACTCGCGGAATATATTGGCAAGCAAGGCTATCGTGCCAAGTTCGGTGGCAAGCTGCACACCCATCGACGGAGTTTTAAGTTGCACTATCAATATCGACGACAGCGAATAATAGCCCATGCCGCTCCCCACGGCAAGACAATCGGCAACGCTCCACCGGCTAAGCAAAAAGCTCACCGCAGCCGAAAACAGCAACGTGCCTGTAACCGTGGCGACAGGTATAAGCAGATACTTCGGGCGCATGGCGCGCAACACCTTCACGAAATTGTCGCTGCACCCTATGCTGAACCCGACTTGCAACATAAGCGCATACAGTATATACACCGACACGTCGTGTACCGACGCAAGTTGCACACCCATGCTGTCGAGCAACATTCCCGCCACGCAACCGGCGGCAAACATACCGGGAACAAGTAAATTACTCATGGCTCTCGCCCTCCTTTCCTTGTTCCCTGAAAAACAACGCATTAACCGCAAGCGTACACAATATGCTGCCGGCAAGCCCGGCACAGCATATCAGCAATGCCTGCCACCCGTAATTGCCAAAGTTGCCTAACAGGTCGCGGTTGCTGCCGACGCATATCCCCAACAGGAAAAGCATCGTGCAGATGGTGAGCGTTATTGACTTGTTCACATTCTTCAATATCTCAATGCGGCGCAGCAGATAACCTGCCGACATTCCGACAAGAATCAACACTAAAATAAGCATAACTATACAAACCGATATGGTTTATAATCAGGAATTATAAACTGTTTTTTTTGTTTTTATACGTTCAATATGAATTCACACTACTTTCTTTTACCGCCCCCCGGGCTGCGCATCTCCTGCGCGGTTTTTTCAAAAATTAGAGGGCAACTCATGCACACCGGCATTGCAAAAAACCACTATACCAGTGTACACGAGCTATGCGGTAAAGCGATGAATGCACATCACCTACCGTCTTTCGCGACCTGTCTATCCTATGATTTTTCATTGCTCATTCTCGTTTTTGCGGCGCAAAGTTACAATTTTTAAATTTCACAGCAAAATTTAATCCCTAAATCTTTAAAAATTAATCACAACCAACACATCTTCACCGCATTACACAAAACTTACAATTTTCAACTCCCTCTCCATCCTACCGGCATGAGCGCTGCTTCCAAGTAACAACCTCGTTCTTTTCAAGGCCAAAAATCGTTTTGGGTGTTTTTATATCTTCAAGCAAGTTTTATATTTGTCCGATAAAGAAAACCCTCCTTGCAAACAAATTCTATTCCTCTAATATGCGAACCATTTCGGCCGGCGTGACAACGAATGGTTTTACAGGGAAATGCCTGATATTACCGGTAACAAGATACGCGTTTTCACAGGAAAGTGTAACTTCATAGAATACGATGTCTTTCGGATCGGGAAAATCGATATCTGCTGCCGATATCCTGCTCATACTTAATCCATCGACAATGATGGCATTGATAACTGTCCCTATTAATGAAATATCCAAATGAAATTTTGGTCTTGACAACACGCACCTGTATTCTTCAAGAATCTCGTCATTGTACAAAGGTACAATACGCTCTTGCACGATTGCACGGACAATCTTAAGAGGATTGGACTCAGGATTACTCGACAAGAGAGCCGAAACAATGACATTGGTGTCTATAACGGCGAAAATTTTACCTTTCTTCATTGCGAGCCTTCTGTATTTCAGCATTAATTTCTTCAAGTGTAAGATCCTGCACTCCGGCAGCAGCGGCTTGTTTCCTCATTTCAAGGAATGCCTCCCATGCATCTTTGTTTATCTGCTCCATGCCGGATGCTTTGATCTCAAATGGAATACGCCTCTCACGCACTACTGTTTTCATGAACACGGTGATTGCAGCAGTGCTTGTGAAGCCGAAATCATCACATATCATATCGAATTTCTTCTTCAGGGTATCATCCACCCTCATAGATAATGTTGCTTGTCCCATGTAAAATAAATTTTAATTGTATGAACAAATATAACACAACGTATTGAATATTACAAGACAATAGCCATATTTTTTTCGTGCAAACATCCAGTTTACACTATCTTTTGATAAGACAGGCTGCACCTCGGCATAACAATTTCAAGCGAGCTTGATTGTTCTGCACTCGATTTACACTATCTTTGTAGACCTTAACAAAACTACCAAAACCCGTATTTTCCATGTCGATATGGAATAAATTCATAAAAAGGACACTTTTTGGCGATGACACGAACGATGCCGACGCCGATATAAATGCGACGCGCCGGCGCGACGCATCAAATTATGCCATAGTCGATGTGGAAGTGAGCTTGAAAGACCATAAGATACATGATATTGGAGCGGTGCGCAGCAATGGTGCGATATATCACGGAGCTTCGACAAAAGAATTGCTCGAATTCATCAAAGACTCGGATTATATTTGCGGGCATAATATCATTCATCATGATGCAAAATATTTGTTTCCCAACGGTGTAGCACACCGGCATCTTTTGGTCGACACACTGTACATGTCTCCCCTACTGTTCCCCAAGCACCCCTACCACCGACTAATCAAAGATGACAAGATAGAAAGCGACCAAATCAACAACCCGGTAAATGACAGCAAACAAGCAAAAGACCTGCTACTTGACGAAATAGCCGCTTGGAAGTCGCTGCCGCCCGACTTGCTCCTTTCGTTAAACCCAAAACGGTTATTAGAGTTGAGATGAAAAGTTGCTAAATGCGGTTGGAGACCGTGCGCTCGAAGCAGACGAGTATCTCGCGCAAGTCGGGGGTGAGCTTGTCGGTGCAAAAATCGGCAAGCTCTTGCGGAATGCCATACTCGGCAGCGGCTATCGCACCTGTCATTGCCGCAATGGTATCGCTGTCGCCACCGATGGAGATTGCATTGCGAATGGCATCTTCAAAGCCGGTACTCTCCAAATAGGCAATTATCGCCTCGGGCACACTGCCTTGGCTCGATTCGGTAAACTCGTATGCCGGGCGTATCTGCTTGATAGTTCGGTTCAGGTTATATCCGAAAGTCTCGGCCACATACCGCCTGATATCGTTTTTGCTGTTGCCATGCCTGGCCATGAACGCAGCTGCGGCAACGGCTTGCGCCCCTTTTATGCCTTCGGGGTGATTGTGCGTAACCTCGGCCGAACGCTTTGCCAAGTCCAAGCATTCTTCAAAGGTACGCGCATACAAGGCCACCGGGCTGACACGCATACCCGACCCGTTGCCCCATGAATTATATGGTGCAGGCGCGACTTCTTGCAGCCACATTCTGAAACGTCCGCCATATCCGGCATGAGGGTATCTGCGCCCAAGCTCCTGCATGGCAATCACAAGCGAGTCGGAGTCATGCTCCGGAGCTTCCACAAGCCACCGCGCCACGGCCAATGTCATAACGGTATCGTCGGTAAAAAAACTTTTCTTGGGCAGTAATTCAAACCTCTTGCTCTTCACATTGTGCCACTCTCGCGTGCTGCCGGCAATGTCGCCTACTATTGCTCCTAACATATTAGTTCTTAATTTTTTAGGTTATACATTAAATGGATTTTCAGGTGCGAAATGGCCTTCGGACTCAGCCTTATATGCCTTTTCATCAAAAGAATACAGATTCGGGAACCGGTTGTGTGCCGCGACAGGACTCACACCCTCGTCGCGCAACAGCCCGGTAGACGACATTTTCCGCGCAAAGTTCCGGCGGTCGTATGTAGTGCCATTCACAGCCTCGTAAAGTCGCTGAAGTTCATTCATCGAAAATTTCTCGTCAAGCAGCTTAAATCCTATCGGCTTCGTGCGCATCAATTCCGGCAACCGCTTGCGCGCCATGTCGATAATGTCGTGATGGTCAAAAGCCAACGGTGGCAGTTTGCCAAGTTCAAACCATGAGGCTCCGGCAGCATCGTCACCGGCAATCAACCTGAAGTCTGACTTACGCACCAAGGCAAGAAATGCCACCGTCACAACTCGTTCGCGAGGGTCGCGCCCAACTGCGCTAAACACATGGAACTGTTCCAAATATATGTCTTCTACCCCTGTCTCTTCTTTCAACTCACGCAGTGCACATTGTTCCACGGTCTCGTCTATCTTCATGAAACCGCCGGGCAATGCCCAGCTCCCCTTGTAAGGTTCTAAACCGCGTTCTATAAGCAAAACGTGCAATTGCTTCCCGTCAAAACCAAAGACAACACAGTCGGCAGTCATGGCCGGGTGTGGATATTTGTATTGATACATCATAACGCTATTTTTTTTGATATGTCAATTTAACACTACAAAATTAGTGCGTCATTTTGACACATCAAAATATTTAAGCGTATTTTTCACACATCAAATATTTTTTGGGGGAGAATCAACCGATTTTCACCGATCCCCAATCAAAAAAAATGAGGCACGATCAATAAGACCATGCCTCATTCTTATTACGGTTATTTAATCTACAAGTTATTTCACTTCCTCGAAGGGAACGTCGGTTACGTTGTCACCGCCTTGGCCACCTTGGTTGCTTGCGCCGGCTTGGCTTGCGCCCGGTTGAGGACCGGCTTGCTGCTGTGCGTTGTACATGTCTTGCGAAGCAGCGTGGAAGACGGTTTCGAGTTCCTTCATCGCAACGTCGATTGCGTCAACGTCTTGACGTTGGTGTGCATCTTTCAACTTTGCAAGCGCGCCTTCGATTTGCGACTTCTTGTCGGCAGGCAACTTGTCGCCAAGATCCTTCAGGCTCTTCTCGGTCTGGAATATCATCGAGTCGGCTTGGTTAATCTTGTCGATACGTTCCTTCTCGCGGGCATCGGCGGCAGCGTTGGCAGCAGCCTCATCCTTCATGCGCTTGATTTCCTCTTCGCTCAAGCCGCTCGAAGCCTCGATGCGGATGCTTTGTTCCTTACCGGTAGCTTTATCCTTGGCCGACACGTTAAGTATACCGTTGGCATCGATTTCAAATGTCACTTCGATTTGCGGCACACCACGCGGAGCGGGGGCTATGCCATCGAGGTGGAACTTGCCCAGTGTCTTGTCGTCTTTTGCCATCGGGCGTTCGCCTTGCAACACGTGTATTTCCACCGACGGTTGGTTGTCGACTGCGGTCGAGAACACTTCGCTCTTGCGCGTCGGGATAGTGGTGTTGGCATCAATCAACTTGGTCATCACGCCACCAAGTGTCTCAATACCCACCGACAACGGAACTACGTCGAGCAACAGCACGTCCTTAACATCACCGCTCAATACGCCACCTTGGATTGCGGCACCCACGGCAACCACTTCATCGGGGTTAACGCCCTTTGACGGAGCCTTGCCGAAGAACTTCTCAACAACCTGTTGTACTGCCGGGATACGCGTAGAACCACCCACAAGTATCACCTCATCGATTTGCGAGGCAGTGAGGCCGGCATCGCGCAAAGCCTGTTCGCAAGGTTTGATGGTAGCTTGTATCAAGCTGTCGCACAACTGCTCGAATTTTGCACGTGTAAGCGTCTTTACAAGGTGCTTTGGAATACCGTTCACAGGCATGATGTAAGGCAGGTTGATTTCGGTCGAAGTCGAGCTCGACAATTCAATCTTTGCCTTTTCGGCAGCCTCTTTCAAGCGTTGCAAAGCCATTGCGTCTTGACGCAAGTCAACACCTTCTTCGCGTTGGAACTCGTCGGCAAGCCAGTCGATGATGCGATGGTCGAAGTCATCACCGCCAAGGTGAGTATCACCATTGGTCGACTTCACTTCAAACACGCCGTCGCCCAATTCCAATATTGATATATCGAATGTACCGCCACCAAGGTCAAACACTGCTATGCGCTTGTCGTTGGCCGACTTGTCGAGCCCGTAGGCCAATGCAGCGGCAGTAGGCTCGTTCACGATACGCATCACTTTCAAGCCTGCAATTTCGCCGGCTTCCTTGGTTGCTTGACGTTGAGAATCGTTAAAGTAAGCAGGCACGGTGATAACAGCTTCGCTGACAGTCTGTCCCAAATAGTCTTCAGCCGTCTTCTTCATCTTTTGAAGAATCATTGCCGAAATTTCTTGCGGAGTGTAGTCGCGGTTATCGATTCTTACTTTCGGCAGACCGTTTTCAGAACGTACCACTTGATAAGGCACACGGCTGATTTCGTTTTGAACATTGTCATAGCTTTCGCCCATGAAACGCTTGATTGAGAACACTGTCCTCGTCGGGTTTGTGATTGCCTGACGCTTTGCCGGCTCACCCACCTTGCGTTCGCCACCATCGACGAATGCCACGATTGACGGGGTAGTATTGCGACCTTCGCTGTTAGGAATAACAACAGGGTCTTTACCCTCGAGTACTGCAACACATGAGTTGGTAGTACCTAAATCTATTCCAATTATCTTTCCCATAGTTTCTATATTTTTATTTTTTGTTATTAATCTTGTTTGTTCTCTTGCCGCCACCCGTCCGCCCACCTTTATCGGGGGAGGCTTCCCGGCGGCAGCCACTGATAAATAGAGCAAATGTTATGCCAAAAAACAAAAAACTGCACAAAACAAGGCCTAAACGTCATTTTTCACCATCGCCGATACTGACATAACGGCAGATGTGCACGCCACAACAACGTCATTTCAACACCTGCCGGCACCGTTCGTTTTCTCTTTTTGTATGTCCATTTTGGCTACATAGATGCATTTTTCTATATTAAATTATTGTGAGATTGACAACAATGCTATAATTTTGTATGCTGAATAGCATAGTTTTTTAGCACTCACTGAAGTTATGATTAAGAAAAGCGCCCTTGAAAACATTATCAAAGAAGACCTTGCCGAGATTTGGTCGATACTAACCATCGAAGAGAAGCATCTCGTGGCTGACAATTTTGTCATTCACAACTTCAAAAAAAACCAAATCATTTATGCCGAAAACGATGAACCGGAATACCTATGGTGCCTGCTAAAAGGAAAGGTAAAAATGTTCAAAGACGGCATAGGCGGACGCCAACAAATTTTACGGCTATACCGTCCGATACAATACTTCGGCTTCCGCGCATACTTTGCCAACGAGCCATACGTTTCAAGCACGGCAGCTTTCGAGCCTTCGCAACTGGGTGCAATAAGCATGAAAATCGTAACCCAAATCATCGACCAAAACCGAGACCTTGCATGGTTCTTTATACATGAACTGTCAAAGCATCTTGGCGGCTCCGACACCAAGCTGGTAAACCTCACCCAGAAACACATACGCGGGCGACTTGCCGAGGCTATCACGATATTAATCGACAACTATGGTTTTGAAGACGACGGTGAAACGCTAAAAATATATATGGCTCGCGAAGACCTTGCCAACCTGTCAAACATGACAACATCTAACGCTATTCGCACCTTGTCGACATTCGTGAACGAACGCATTATCACCGTCGACGGACGACGCATAAAAATCGTCAACGAACCGGCTTTGCGAAAAATCAGCAAATTCGGTTAACCCCTCATTTTCACAACGAAAAATGCTTATAGCCGAGAAAAAAAGAAGAGAAAACATCGCCGAATACCTGCTATACATGTGGCAGATAGAAGACTTGATGCGTGCCAACGGGTGCGACATCGACCGCATCCAAGACAACATCATAAACCGCTATGATGTGGACGAAAATACGCGTAAAAACATACGCGACTGGTACGAGAATCTCTTGAAAATGATGGAACTTGAAGGCGTAAAAAAAGAAGGACACCTGCAAATCAACAAAAATGTGATTATACGCCTGAACGACTTTCATAACGCACTGCTTGATTCCACCAAATTTCCCGAATACAGGGCCGAATATTATAAGACCCTGCCCTACATCGTTGAATTGCGCGCCAAGTCGGGGGAAAATCCTGCCGGCGAAATAGAAACATGCTTCAACGCATTATACATGACACTGATGATGAAGTTGCAGCACAAAGAGCTCAGCAAAGGCACAAGCGAAGCCATCTTGCAAATCTCCCATTTCATTGCCAAACTGTCGGCATTGTATATGAAAGACGAGCAGAAACCCATAATCGACAATGACGAAGAAATAGTGTGAACACACGCATTGTGCGCATTCACGCATACAATTATTATTTTGTTTCAGAGAACAACTTTTTTTATATAAATCACTACAAAAAAATGCCAAAGAATTTATTGATAACCGGGGCAAACGGACAACTCGGTAATGAAATGAGAAATTTGCTGGCCACGAGGAAAAATTGTTTCAACTCCTTTTTTACCGATGTTGAAACCCTCGATATCACCGACGCAAAAGCTGTTTCGCACTTTATAGAAAGCAACAAGATAGATATGGTCGTAAACTGCGCCGCATACACCGCAGTAGACCGTGCCGAAGACGACATGGTGACTTGCGCAAAATTGAACGTCGACGCAGTGGGTAACATTGCCGTGGCCGCACACAACTTTGGAGCACGGGTGTTGCACGTGTCGACCGACTACGTGTTTGACGGATACAACCACCGCCCATACACCGAAGAAGACGACACAAACCCCAAGACGGCATACGGTACCACCAAGCGCGACGGCGAGAAATTGTTGTTGCGATTGGCTCCCGACAGCATCGTCATACGCACGGCATGGCTATATTCACCCTACGGGCACAACTTTGTAAAGACCATGATAAAGCTCGGAACTGAAAAGGAGGCACTCAATGTCGTATGCGACCAAATAGGCACCCCGACATCGGCCGCCGACCTTGCCGCAGCCATCTTCGCTGTCATATCGGCCGACGAGTGGCACCCGGGCATATACCACTTCTCCGACGAAGGGGCATGCTCATGGTACGACTTCACAAAAGCGATACACCGCATTGCAGGAATCGACACATGCAAGGTGGCCCCCGTCAGGTCGCATGAATACCCTACGCGCGCAATACGCCCGTTCTACAGCATTCTCGACAAGACTAAGATAAAACAGACCTACGGCATCGAAATCCCCCATTGGGAAGAGAGCCTTGAAAAGTGTATAAAAGCAATTAAAAACAGCTGACACAGTGGCAAGCCTGACTACAGAAATTAATCGCCGGCGAACTTTCGCCATCATCTCGCACCCCGACGCGGGTAAAACCACCCTGACCGAAAAGTTGCTGCTCTTCGGTGGAGCCATACACGTTGCAGGTGCCGTAAAATCCAATAAGATAAAGAAAACCGCCACGTCCGACTGGATGGAAATCGAAAAGCAACGCGGAATTTCGGTTGCAACATCGGTTATGGGATTCAATTACGGCGACTACAAGATAAACATTCTCGACACACCGGGACACCAAGACTTTGCCGAGGACACATACCGCACGCTCACTGCCGTGGACAGTGTGATAATAGTGGTAGACGTGGCAAAGGGCGTGGAACAGCAAACGCGCAAACTGATGGAAGTGTGCCGCATGCGAAACACTCCGGTAATAATTTTTGTAAACAAACTCGACCGCGAGGGAAAAGACCCGTTCGACATCCTTGACGAATTGGAATCGGAACTGAAAATAAAAGTGCGTCCGCTCACATGGCCCATCAACATCGGTGCCCGCTTCAAGGGGGTTTACAACATATATGAACACGGGCTTGACCTGTTCACCCCCGACAAGCAGAAGGTTACCGAACGCGTCGAAATAAAAGACGTAAACGACCCGGCAATAGATGCCGCCGTGGGTGCCGCCGATGCCGGGAAGTTGCGCGAAGACCTTGAATTGATAGAAGGCGTATATCCTGAGTTTAACGAGCTCGATTACTTGGATGCAAAGGTGGCACCCGTGTTCTTCGGGTCGGCACTTAACACCTTCGGCGTAAAGGAGTTGCTCGACTGCTTCGTGCGCATCGCACCGTGCCCCCGCCCCACGCAGGCCGAAGAGCGGCAAGTGGAACCGGGCGAAAGCACATTCAGCGGCTTCGTGTTCAAGATACATGCCAACATGGATCCCAACCACCGCAGTTGCATCGCATTTGTAAAGGTTTGCTCGGGCATTTTCAAGCGCAACGCCAATTACAAGCACATACGCCTCGGGAAAATATTGAAATTCTCGTCGCCCACCGCATTCATGGCGCAAAAGAAAGACATTGTCGACGAGGCCTATCCGGGCGACATAGTGGGACTGCCCGACAACGGCACTTTCAAGATTGGTGACACCCTCACCGAGGGCGAAGACTTGCACTTCAAGGGACTGCCGAGTTTCTCTCCCGAGATGTTCAAATACATCGAGAACACCGACCCCATGAAGACCAAGCAGCTCAACAAGGGCATCGAGCAACTCATGGACGAAGGTGTGGCACAATTGTTCATCAACCAATTCAACGGGCGCAAAATAATCGGCACCGTCGGACAACTGCAATTCGAGGTTATCCAGTACCGGTTGCTGCACGAATACGGAGCGCAATGCCGTTGGGAACCGATACACCTGTACAAAGCATGTTGGATTGAAAGCGACGACGATGCGGCACTCGAAGCATTCAAAAAGCGCAAGCACCAGTTTATGGCCGTAGACCGCGAAGGCCGCGACGTCTTCCTTGCCGATTCGGGTTACGTGTTGCAAATGGCCCAAACCGACTTCCCGAAAATCCGCTTCCACTTCACATCCGAATTTTAAACTACCCAACAACAATACCGCAAAAGCAAGAAGTTGCCCGTGCAATCCCGGCAACTTCTTGCTTTTTTTGTTTTATTAATGCAGGTTTATTCCCGTCCGTTACAGTTCAAGCCTAAACATATTTATATTTTAATGACATATCAAAACTCAATAATACAGGTTACAACTAAAAAATACGCATAGATATGGCAACATTTAGAACTAAGTATTGTGAAAATTTGGCGACAAGCGATGAAACTGCACCATATAATATTACAAACATCAAACTTGGCACATTTGTATCAATTGTCACCGAGCAACTGAAAACAACCGGGAAGCACAGGCTCACCGAAACTTATATTTCAACGATAAACAGTTTCATGCAATTTCGCGGGAATCGGGGTGACGTAAATATAAACGACATCAACTCTGACATGATTATAGAATATGAATCTTTCCTTAAGGACAAGGGGCTCGTACCCAACACCACATCTTTTTACATGCGCAACCTTCGGGCCATCTACAACAAAGCCGTAGAAAGAGGTATGGCCATAAATCGCTCACCATTCTCACACGTATACACAGGAATAGACAGAACCGTGAAACGTGCAATATCTTCATTAGGCATAAGGAAAATTAAGAATCTGGATTTGTCGTCAAGACCGTCGCTCGAGTTCTCGCGCGACTTATTCCTTTTCAGCTTTTACACACGTGGCATGGCATTCATCGATATGGCTTTCTTAAAAAAGAAGAATCTAAAAAACGGTATTCTAATATACCGCAGGCAAAAAACCGACCGGCAGCTTTGCATAAAATGGGAGAAGCCCATGCAGGAAATTGTGAGCAAATACCGGAACGACAACTCCCCTTTTTTACTCCCCATAATAACACGACCGGGGTATAATGAACGAAGGCAGTATCTTAGTGCAATTCACCACATGAACAACAACCTTAAAGAGATTGGTGCCATGATAAAAAGTCCGATAGTGCTTTCATCATACGTCGCGCGCCACGGGTGGGCAAGCATAGCCAAAAACAATAACATACCATTGTCGGTTATCAGCGAAGCCATGGGCCACGACTCTGAAAATACAACACGCATCTACTTGGCTTCATTCGACAATTCAGTAATAGACAAAGCCAATAATGCAATAATAAAATCTATCTTATAGAAAAGCCGGACGTAAATGCACCCCCCCCCGATGCCATCTGTTTGTTTCATCCACAAATATCAATATAAAAAACACACAGAGGCTTATAACACAATAACATAATTGACTTCTACGACTTAAAGCCAACAGAATACATCTCTTGGCAAGAGATGTATTTCGATGATTCAAATACGGTAATGCGTTTATTGACAATGAATATGATGCGAGAACTCTTTTAACAGGAGCAGTGCCAAATAAACAATCGAACTACAGTCATTTATAATTACAACAGCTCAAAATGTTTTTTGATTCATTATTACCGGTTTAATCGGTTTTTTATATATCTTTGCACACGAAATACATCTCTTGCCAAGAGATGCATCTCATGACATTTGCCTATAATCTTATCAACAAGGCCCTTAGGAAAAATAAAGCAGCCGTCACACAGAGGCTAAGTATGAATAAGAAAGTGGAGGGAGAAATACCCGAACTTTTTAATCATGTTTACATAACTGCATGTATTTCAAGCTCATGGAAAACATGCAGGAATAGAAGAATTGGCCTTTCCCAATAATTCCTTCCTCAATCTAAATGTTTACAGGCAGCAATATAACCGAACCCGACGATGAAAACGTCAAAAAATGGTTTGCGATGCGCGACTTGACTCGCAGCAATGCAAAACGCCCGGCGCATGTTATACTCAAAGAGAGAAACATCAAGTGTTTTACTCCAATGACATGGAAATTACTCGTAAGGAACGGCAAACGAATCCGCAAAGAAATGCCATATATACATGACTTAATCTTTGTTTACGAAAATCGCTCTACCCTCGACCCTATAGTAACCCGGACTCCTACATTGCAATACCGGTATTTGCGTAACGCCAACCGCCGTCCCATGACAATCAGGGAACAAGAAATGGAACAGTTCATTAAAGCCGTCGAGGCAACCGAACAGCCACATTTTTATCGTCCTGACGAAATAACGCCCGATATGCGTAAACGCAAAATACGCATAATCGGCGGGCAACTAAATGGCTACGAAGGATTCTTGATTACCATCCGTGGCTCTAAAGTTAAACGGTTGTTGGTTGAGTTGCCTACATTATTGGCGGTGACAGTAGAAATTGAGCCCGAATACATACAATTAATATAATCTATTGCACGACTTCGATGACTGCCCCTGCAACAACGCAATCAGAAGTAGAACTATATAATCTGATAAAAAATCACATTTCCGACATTTTGTTCGCAGAAGCCGGAAACAACTCACACATGCACCTCTATTATACGGGTAAATATTGGGTGGCGTTTGAACAATCGGCCTTCAAGTTAAGCCTTGTATACACCGACACCGCACTGTTTCCCATGAAGATAGCCAATGTACCGTTCCCAATTGTAATGGCAAGCATCGAAAGCGACAAAATATTAACGGCGACAAAAGGGCTGACATGCATGGAGAGGTCCATACGAAAAAGGATATATGAAGTGAAAGGTATCACAAGCAATGCGTCGTTCCGACGTTGGCACAATAAAAAAACGAAAGATTTATTAAACGCACTATCTACAATACAAAAGAGCACCGACACACCAAAGCATACATTGAAAACTGGCATAATATGAGAAAATACATTCTTCGCCTCCAAATGTTGCTATCTATGTTAGCAAGCATTTTCATTTTAAGTTCCTGCGGTTCGTCAAAAGATGTACTATACTTCCAAGACATGGAACCCAACAAGACCGAAATAAAAATTTCCGATGCACAACCCATAACGGTGCAACCGGGAGACAAGATTTCAATCATTGTAAATTGTCGCGACCCACAACTGACAGCTCTGTTTAATCTGCCGGTGGTTAATAAGCAAATAGGTGCTGAAAACATGAGCGGCACCTCTGCTCAAGGCGTATCGGGGTACACAGTCGACAAGAATGGAGAAATCGACTTCCCCGTAATCGGAGCCATACATGTTGCCGGCAGGCATCGCGAGGATATTGCCGAATTAATCAAGGGGTTGTTAATCAAAGAAAACTTGGTAAAAGACCCTAATGTCACCGTGGAATTCATGAACTTACGCATTTCGGTTCTTGGCGAGGTCAATACTCCGGGCTGTTACAGCATAGACCGCGACTGCATGACGGTTGTCGACGCATTGAGCCTTGCCGGAGACCTTACCATATATGGAAATCGTACAAAGGTTATGGTACTGCGACAAGAGGATGGTATGCAGCGCGTTTACGGATTAGATTTGACATCGGGCGAAAATGTATACTCCTCCCCTGCTTATTACCTGCAACAAAACGACATAATATATGTAGAGCCAAACAAGGTCAAGGCGCGGCAATCCACCGTCAACGGCAACAATGTGCGCTCTACATCGTTCTGGATTTCACTTGCTTCATTGCTGACTTCAGTGGCTATACTCATATTAAACTAATCTCTAACGCTAATATATTCTGTCAAAAGTGGAAAATAACGACATTCACTTGAAACAAAGTGACGACTCCATACGCATTCAAGACCTGCTCAACATTTGTCTGAAAAAATGGTATTGGTTTGCATTATCTTTGGCGATAACAACCGGTGTTGCTGCCATCTACATTTTAACCACGCCACCGGTATACACCCGTTCGGCTCTGCTGCTATTGAAAGATGATGGCAATGGCAAATCTTCGGGAGACGCTGCCGGCGTACTGGGCGACTTCGACCTGTTCAGGACAAGCACCAACATAAACAACGAAATTCAGTCGCTGCAGTCGCCCGCTATCATGCACGATGTGGTAAAAAGGCTAAAACTAAACGTTAATTATTACACCGACGGGCGTTTCCATAATAAGGTACTATATGGAAAAGAGTTGCCTTGTGAAGTTTCGTTCGTAGACCTTCCCGACAACGAACACGCAGCCTTTACAATCAACACAACCGCCGACAAACAATTGCAAATCAACAGTTTTATTCGCAATGGCGAAGAAATAAATGGTGAAATACAAACCATTTTTAACGACACAGTTGACACGCCGGCGGGCAAGATAGTAATAATCCCTACAGGTAACAATTCAACGACTTTCAACAAACCGATTTTCGTGTCGCACACCGGCCTGCAGGCAGCTACAAGCGCATATTCGTCTAACCTCACAGTGGCATTGAACGACGAAAAGTCATCGATTGTCAACCTGTCATATAAAGATGTTTGCATACAACGAGCCGACGACATACTGAACACGGTGATCGCCATTTACAACGAAAACTGGATTAAGGACAAGAACCAAATTGCCGTGAGCACTTCGATGTTCATCAACGAACGCCTCAGCGTGATTGAGCAGGAACTGGGGAACGTAGACGAGAACATATCGTCCTACAAAAGCCGCCATTTGCTGCCCGACGTTCAGGCTGCCGCAAACATGTACATGACGCAAAGCAGCGAAACCAATGCCCAAATATTGGCGTTGAACACACGCCTTTCGATGGCACGCTACATACGCAACTACCTCACGAATGCCACAGAGCAAAACAGCCTGTTGCCGGTAAATTCGGGCATCGAAAGTCCGGCCATCGAGGGCCAGATAGCCGAATACAACACCCTGCAGTTGCGACGCAACGACCTTGTGGCCAACAGCAGTGAAAAAAATCCGCTTGTAGTCGACATGGACCAGTCGCTCGGTAATATGCGCAATGCAATAGTATCGTCAATCGACAACTATATAGTCACGCTTAACACACAACTGGCATCGATGCAACAGAGCGAACGGCAAACCACCGCACGCATAGCGAGCAATCCCGAACAAGGGAAATATCTGCTATCGGTCGAACGTCAACAGAAAGTAAAAGAGTCGCTTTACCTGTTCCTGCTGCAAAAACGCGAAGAAAACGAGTTGTCGCAAGCCTTCACTGCCTATAATTCCCGCATCATACTGCCCCCGTCGGGCACCAATGTGCCCACAACTCCGATAAAGAAGAACATTTTCCTCATGGCTCTTGCCATCGGCCTCATCTTGCCGGGAGGGGTGATATTCCTCAAGGAAAACATGAACACCAAGATTCGCGGGCGCAAAGACTTGTCGGCACTCTCGCTGCCCTTTGCCGGAGAAATACCGTTGGCATACGGCAAAAAAAACAAAGACGCTGCAGGGCAAAAAAGCATTGTCATACGCCAAGGTCAACGCGACGTGATAAACGAAGCCTTCCGCGTGCTGCGCACAAACCTTGAGTTCATGCTCGACACCGACCACCGCGACCGCCGCGGCGGCAACATCATCATTTCCACCTCGTTCAATCCCGGCAGCGGAAAGACGTTCATCACGCTCAACGTCGCCGCGGCACTGGCCCTGAAACAGAAGCGCGTGCTCGTCGTTGACGGCGACATGCGCCACGGCTCGGCATCGGCATTCGTCGGCTCGCCACACAAAGGGCTCAGCAACTACCTCGCCAAGCGCGAAGACAATGTCGAAAGCCTGATATGCGAAGTTGACAACTATCCCGGCCTGTACATACTGCCCGTAGGCACCATTCCGCCCAACCCCACCGAACTGTTGGCCGAGCCGCGATTCGGAGAATTTATCGACCTGATGCGCGACAAGTTCGATTACGTGTTCATCGACTGCCCGCCCATCGAGATAGTTGCCGACACGCAAATCATCAGCAAACTGTCCGACCGCACCCTGTTCGTTGTACGTGCCGGGTTGCTCGAACGCGACATGCTCCCCGAGCTGCAGTCGCTATACGACAAACACCGCTTCCGGAACATGGCACTCGTGCTTAACGGCACAACGGGCGGAAGCAGTCGCTACGGCTACCACTACGGATATGGCGGCAACAGCTATTATAACAATTGACAATTGATAATTGACAATTGAAAAAAATGTGGCCCTTCAGTAAAAAACAGACACTGGCCGAAAGCGGATTCTTCAAAGGATTCACCGACTGGCACTGCCACATACTGCCCGGCGTGGACGACGGCGTGCAGACGATGGACGAAGCACTCGCCATACTTGCCGAATACGAACGGCTCGGCATCGCAGAAGTGTGGCTCACCCCGCACATCATGGAAGATATTCCCAACACCACAGCCCACTTGCGCCGTCGCTTCGACCAATTGCAAGCAGCCTACACCGGTAACGTCCGCCTGCACCTCGCAGCCGAAAACATGCTCGACCCGCTCTTCGAGCAACGCCTCGCCGCCGGTGACCTGCTCCCCCTCGGGCCCGAAGGCAACCGCCTGCTCGTCGAGACCAGCTACTTCAATCCCCCGCTCGACCTATACGGCATGTTGGAGCGCATCAAGTCGGCAGGCTACCACCCCGTCCTCGCCCACCCCGAGCGTTACCTCTACATGTCCCCCGCCGACTACCGCAAGCTCAAGGCCTCCGGCATCGAGTTCCAGCTCAACCTCCCCTCCCTCACCGCCCTCTACGGCAAGGTTGCATTAAAAAAAGCAAAGGCATTACACAAAAAAAAATTATATGACTATATCGGAACAGACCTACATAAAATAGGCTCACTACAAAAGCTACTTATATGTACTATTAATCTAAATACAATAAATATATTGTATGACTATATAAAAACAGACATATATTAAAATATAGACATGAAAGAACTAAACATCTTAAAATTTTATGGCATTCTATTAGTTGTATTAGGGCACGTAGTATTCATGTATTCGCCATTATCTATTATTACTCCCAAAATACCATCAACGACCTTGAATGTGGTGAAAGATATAATTTACTCGTTTCACATGCCTATGTTTTTTTTTGCCAGTGGGTGCATCTTCTCATATCAATTGGAAATAAAAAAGAAGCCCCTGTCATTTATTCAATTGTTTAAAAACAAAACTAAACGATTAATCATTCCTTACTGCATATTTGGATTATTAATGGTATATCCCACAATGACTCTTTTAGGTTTTCGTAACCCTACCCACTATTTAATTGATGGTTTCATTCTTGCCTTAGACCCAAGACACTTGTGGTTTGTAATCACATTGTTCTTCATATTCCTTTTGTTTTTTAGTTTGCGCAAAATATGTACCAAATTACAAATACCAATATGGATAACAAGTATAATTGCTTTGCTAATTTATTGTTTCTCTATTAATATACCTTATTTCCAAATTAGGAATGTCGAAGAATATTTCATTTGGTTTGCGTTAGGATATTTGTTTACAATTTACAAATCAGCGTTCAAATATGTAACAATTGCTGCCGTGTGCGGACTATGCTTTAATTGGATAATGCCACAAATTACCCCTCCCTATATATTAAATTTATCTAATTCAATAATAGGAATAACAATATTTTACATCCTTTCCGTAAAATCCATGAAGATAATCAATACCAAGTTATATCAGTGGATAGCCCCAAATTCATTTGGAATATATTTGTTCCACGCCATGATTATTTATTGGTTAGGGTTTATTGCTTCCCATATAAAAATAAACCCATTCTTGCAAACCTCATGTATTTTTGTTATTAGCTTAACATTATCCATTTTGTTAACAATAACAGTACGAAAGTTAAGGCTTGGTGTCATCATAGGTGAAAAGCCCGTCAATTACAAATAAAGATTTCATGCCAGATTCAACTTCCGCAAATAAGCGAATAGCTAAAAATACTATAATTCTATATTTGAGAATGATTTTCATCCTCTGTGTAGGGTTGTACACCAGTAGGATTGTGTTAAACACCCTTGGCGTAGAGGATTATGGCGTATACAATGTTGTAGGAGGATTCGTGGCTTTTTTCTCATTCTTAAACGGAGCCATGGCAACGGCAACCCAACGTTTCATAACATTTGAACTTGCCCGAGGAAACATTGACCGGCAAATAGCCACATTTTCAACCGCGGCAATTATCCATTTCACCATTGCATTGCTCATTGTGATTATTGCTGAAACAATAGGACTTTGGTTTGTCTGTCACAAATTGGTTATTCCTGAAGAACGATTTTCAGCAGCAATTTGGGTTTACCAGTTTTCCATATTGACAATGTTCGTATCAATTGTTTCCATTCCTTACAATGCAGCAATAATCGCCCATGAAAAGATGTCGGCATTTGCATACATATCCATACTTGATGCAGTATTAAAACTCATAATCGTGTTCCTGCTCACAATAGTTTCATTCGACAAACTTATATTCTATGCAGCCTTGCTCTTTAGCATTTCACTTCTTGACAGATTGATATATGGAGTATACTGCAAGCGCCACTTCCGCGAAACGCAAATTAAATTGACATTCGATAAAAAATTATTTCGCGAAATGACTAATATCGCCGGGTGGAGTTTATTTGGGAACATTGCCGGTGTATTCTACACACAAGGCTTAAATGTGATCCTGAATATGTTTTTTGGACCGGTAGTAAATGCGGCACGGGCGATAGCCGTCACAATTCAAGGAGTAGTGACAGGTTTTGTTAGTAATTTCCAAATGGCATTGAATCCTCAAATTACCAAAAGTTATGCTGTCGGTGATTTGAACCGTATGCATACACTTATTTTTGCCAGTAGCAAATATTCATTCTTCTTGTTATTACTCATTGCTCTGCCTATTATGGTAGAAACACAAGCAATTTTAACTTTATGGTTGAAGATTGTCCCTGACCACACAGTTTGGTTTTCTCGCTTAATGCTATGTATTTTGCTTATAGATACACTTTCTAATCCTTTAATGATCTCAGCACAAACAGTTGGCCGTGTAAAGGTTTATCAAAGTGTTGTAGGAGGGCTATTATTACTTATACTCCCGATAGCTTATGTAGTATTAAAATTAGGAGGAAACCCTGAAATGGTTTTTATTGTTCATTTAATAGTTGCAGTGGCAGCACTTGTCTGTAGAGTTTTAATCGTTGGGCGGATGGTATCATTCTCTTTTTTATCTTATGCTCATAAAGTACTCATGCCTGCCATATCTGTTTTTGTACTTGCCTCTAGCATTTCAGTTGTGCTGTTTCATATTGTGCCAAGCGGAGGCATTTTAAAAACAATAATAGTGATTGTTTCTACATTAGCGATTACAGGCACAGCTATTTTCATTGTAGGTATAAATACAACTGAACGCCATTTATTATTGAGTAAAATTACCCGCATAAGTCATAAAATTCATGAGTAAATTTTCTATAATAATATCAGAGCATTTTAAATTGCTGTTTCGCCCTGTTATAATTAATGCATTCGTGTATTATGACGGAGACAAACGTATCAGGCATGAGAACTGGGGGGACGACATCAACTATTACTTTTTGCGGGAAATAATAATACGCCCATTAGTTCTTCTTAACCGCACATCACTAGCTTTCAGATTGAAACTTCGGAACTTTTTGGTAATTGGCTCGACTATCGACATGCTTTGTTACGCCCATACAGAAGTATGGGGCGCCGGCATTATAGACGGCAGTAAACCATTAATGGTAAAACCAATAAAAGTTCATGCTGTACGTGGTCCACTTACCCGGAAAAAGCTGCTTGCAGAAGGTGTTGAATGTCCTGAGATTTATGGTGACCCTGCTTTATTAATCCCGTTTTATTACCGACCCAATAAGCAAAAATGTTATAAATATGGCATCATATCCCATGTATCTAATCAAGCGAGCTTAGCAAATTTACATTTGAATGGGAAGTACATAAGCGAATGTGCAGATGTACGGATAATCAATTTGGGGCAATACATACATTGGCATGATATTATAGACCAAGTGTGTGAGTGTGAAGTGATTTTATCTTCATCGCTTCACGGACTTATAATAGCAGAAGCATACCATGTGCCGAATGTATGGATTGAATTTGGTAAACCGTTAATAGGCGGGCATTTCAAATTTCATGACTTTTTCCTTTCCATCCATCGCGATAGGGAAAAGCCTATTTTCATTGATGGAATGGAAATTCCATTAACGCAAATAGAAAATGAGATGGCAAATTGGGAACAAGGTAATATTAATTTAAAACCATTGCTTCAGGCTTGTCCTTTCAAACTCAGAAAAACGAAATATTCAATATGAACATTCTGTTTTACACTCACGGGAAGGTATATGCCACAAGGGGTGGAACTGAGCGTACTACGGTTTCGGTGGCTTCGGCTTTGACTCGACAGTATGGTTGCCGTTGCTTTTCATTATATGAGGCCGAAGAAGCTGTTGAAAAGGAGAAATGCTTTGTGTCAGAATTCCGGTGGCAAGCCGGACGTGACAGGCAGAAAGATGTAAAAACCTTGCACCGTATTATTGTAGAAAATGATATTGATTATATCATTGACCAAGGTATATTCATCAATGTGGGTTTATTGTGTGAAGCAGCCAATAACACACCTTGCAGGGTCCTACTTGCGCATCACTATGAGCCGGGAGCCGAAACTCTTTATATGTCATTGCGGAGCCATTGGGCAAAAAGGCATAATAAAATGACAGTCCGTAGAAAGTGCAGATGGCTGTTCGATTTGATATTCTACCCATACTCTAAACACAAATATGTAAAGACTTTGCGACGAACTTATCGTGAAGCTTATTTTCAAGCAAACCGTGTTGTGCTTTTAAGCCAAGGGTTTATCAAATCTTATCAAGAATTTGGCAAGTTTAATGACAATAAAAAATTCTCGATTATTCCTAACAGCCTGTCGTTTAATGAATTTTTGTCCACAGATGACATAATAACGAAGCAACCGACCGTACTCATAGTGTCACGAATAGAAGAGGTTCACAAGCGATTGTCATTGGCATTGAAAATATGGATGAAAGTTAAAAGCCACCCCGAAGCCCAAAGATGGTCATTAAAAATCGTTGGGACCGGCAATGATATGCCGCATTACCTAAATATGGTGAAACGCTATGGGATTCCCGATGTTGTGTTTGAAGGGCGACAAAACCCTATCCCGTATTATAAAGAGGCATCCATTTTCATGATGACATCACGGAGCGAGTCGTGGGGACTGACACTCACCGAGGCACAGCAGATGGGCGTAGTGCCGATAGCTTTCGACACCTACGCCTCGTTGCGTGAAATTATTACTGATGGACATGACGGCGTAGTGATTGAAGAAGGAGATGTGGACGGATATGTAAATCGCATGCTCGACTTAATACAAGACCATGTCAAACGGCAACGCATGGCCAAGCAAGCCATTGCGTCGTCCTATCGCTTCTCACAAGACCGCATAGCTGAAATGTGGTGGAATTTGCTGTCAAGCCCGTTATAACTCCTGTTTTATA
Organism: uncultured Muribaculaceae bacterium; assembly: GCA_944321865.1. Taxonomy (GTDB): domain Bacteria; phylum Bacteroidota; class Bacteroidia; order Bacteroidales; family Muribaculaceae; genus Avimuribaculum. Next base: position 15,382 of record CALUMZ010000008.1, on the reverse strand, counting down.
TCAAGAATTGGCATTGGTTAAAAGATAGTATGGTAAAAAAATGATAGATAATGTATCAGAAATTAAAGATTGCTATGGATGCGGTATGTGTGCAGTGGTTTGCCCGCAACATATCATAGACATCCGTCTTAACAGTGATGGATTTTACGAACCACACATTGACTCTTTGAATAAATGCGTACATTGTAAGTTGTGCAGAGACGTGTGTTCATGGCTTCACGACGATTTGGCATTGCCAACAGGTAATAATCCAATTTCCAGTTATGCGGCATGGAGTATAGATAAAGAAACACGGGACAAATGCTCTTCCGGTGGTATTGCTTTTGATTTAGGTAAATTTCTATTATCTCACGGATATAAAGTCTGCGGAGTTCGTTATAACATAGAACAGAACAGAGCAGAACATTATGTAGCAACAACAATAGAGGAACTCTCCCCATCAATAGGCAGCAAATACATACAGAGTTACACTGTTGATGGATTTAAAGATGCTAACCGAAATAATAAATACTTAATTACAGGAACACCATGTCAAATAGACTCATTCCGGCGATATATTCAGAAGTTTCGCTGTGAAAACAACTTTATACTCGTAGATTTCTTTTGTCACGGAGTTCCGTCAATGTCGATATGGCATAAATATATAGCTTGGGCTGAAAAAAAAGTAGGTAGGCTAAATTATGTTTCTTGGCGTAACAAAGTTTCTGGTTGGCACGACTCGTGGGCTATGACACTCAAAGGCGAAAAAACAAATTACAGCAATTCTCATAACGTGCCAACAAAAGGGAAAGATAACTTTCTAATCTCAAAATTATCGCAAGGCGATATGTTTTACCGTCTTTTCCTCAGCGACAGTTGCTTAGGAAAGTCTTGTTACGAACGTTGCAAATTCAAGGGTAGACATTCTTCAGCCGACATACGAATAGGTGACTTATGGGGCAAAACATACAAGGAAAATGAAGAAGGGATAAGTGCAGCCATTGCGTTTACAACAAGAGGCAATGAAACTCTTAACCAGTGTGGATGCGCACTTGTGGCGCACCCTTTTGAAGTAGTGGCTGAGGGGCAAATGCCTGTCGCCCCTACCAAACCTGCATATTATGAGCGGTTGCGCCAGTGCCTTGCCAATCCCAACAAAACAATCGAGGATGCCGACTTAATAGTAAAAAAGGCGCAACAGAGAGAACGACTGAAACGAATAGCCAAGAACCCAATAGCTGCAGCCAAGGGCTATATGGCAAGATTAATAAAGAAAATATTGAAATGAAGATACGGACAATAACCTGCCACAATGTGTATAACTATGGCGCTTCATTGCAAGCCTTTGCCCTGCAACATTATTTGGAACAGAAGGGGCATGATGTGAAAATCATCAATTTTCGTCCATGGTACAACAGAGATGGATACGACTTGTTTTCACTCCCGCGTGTAAGCAAAAGTTATAGGATGACCCAATGGTGTCCTCCGTTGCGATGGATAGTAGCTCCAATCAGGAACCGACATTTATTTAGGACGTATGGACGGAAGGCAGCTTTTGACAGATTCACCAACAACTACCTCCATATGACAAATACGCTATATGGCGATAGTGAACAGTTGAAAGCCAATCCGCCTGAGGCTGACCTGTATATAGCCGGAAGCGACCAAATATGGAATACCGATATGCAAAATGGCACCGAACCTGCTTTCTATCTTGATTTTGGAAACGATGCCACCCGGCGCATATCTTATGCGGCAAGTTTCGGCATCGAGCATATTAATCCACAAGCCGAAGAATGGGTAAAAAAGCTGCTCTCCCGATTTGACTCCATATCGGTAAGAGAACGGACAGGCATTGACATCCTGAAACATTTAGGCATCAATAACGCTGTACAGGTACTCGACCCTGTGTTCCTGCTTACGGCCGATGAATGGGAAAATGTGGTTGAGAAAGATGCCAAAACTTATAAATACTCCTCAAACCAATATATTTTGGTATATGATTTTATAGACGATTCCCATATTGGGGCATTTGCCATGGATTGTGCTTCCAAAACAGGCTTGCCGGTAGTCGCTATCAACGATATGAGGCAATGCACGTATGCCCAATATAATATAACCAACGCAGGTCCACTGGAATTTGTCCGGCTGATAGCCCAAGCTGCAATGGTCATAACCAACTCTTTTCATGCCACTGCGTTTTCGTGCATATTTAATAAGGATTTCTATACTTTTCCGTTATCCACACAGCATAATTCCTCCCGTATGACCGACCTTCTGAAGGATATGGATGTAATGGAACGCTATATTCCAACAGAGATGACCGAAAAAAGGCGCGACGCATTGAAACTGGAACAAGGAATAGCTATTAGCAAAGATTACATCGATCGGAATTTACAAAAAATGCAATGAAGAATATTTATATCATTTGGATAAAACGGCTTAATGTCCAACGTGGTGGCGTGCATCGCATCATTTATATGCTTATGCAACGTCTACCACAATATGGTTATACGGTTCGTTATCTCTATACCGAAGATACGTATCAGACATTTCACTTGTATGATGCCGATGAGAATAACGAAGTCACAATACCGCTTGCGGAACTGAGGCAATATCTTATCGACAATCAATGTGACTTACTTATAGGGCAAGATGGAGGGCTTTCTTCAAAATTGTCAGAGCTTGTAGCTGAATGGAAAATTCCCGGCATGAAATACGTCACCCAATTCCACAACTCGATATTTCTGATGGAAAAAGTTTTTTCACGCCATTATTGGCAGTGGGTTGCCCATTCGCAGTCCACCCCGGCAAAAGTGAAAATGCTTGCCTTGCTGCGGTTGCTAATATATCCTTTATGGCTAAAACGATGCCGACAATCTGTCTTAGATAACTTTCTTGCAAATTATCGTGTTGCCGATGCCTTGATACTACTCTCAAAATATGAAATTCCCGAGATAAAAAAACTGACCGACATTGAGCTTTCCCGCTGCAAGGTCATTAACAATCCGCTATCATGGGAAAATGTGGAAAACGATGACATATTGAAACAAAAGAAGAAGCAGGTACTTATCGTGTCGCGCCTATATAATCCCGAGAAGCGACTTGACCGGGCCTTAAAAATATGGCAAATGCTCGAAAATCGAGGTTTTACCGACTGGCAACTTACTATCGTCGGGGCAGGAGTGCATGAAGAATACTTAAAAGCATTGTCAAACGAACTATGCCTGAAGCATGTGGAGTTTACAGGCCGTCAAGACCCTATTCCTTACTATCGGGATGCTTCCATATTCATGATGACCAGCGCGGTGGAAGGTTGGGGGCTGACGCTCACCGAGTCGATGCAAACCGGTGTTGTGCCAATTGCTTTTGACAGCTATCCTGCTTTACATGACATCATCACCGACTGCTATGATGGTTACATTATTCCAGACAACGACCTAAATGCATACGTCGACTGCATGGAGGAGCTGATGCGTAACCGCACAGAACGTGAACGTATAGCCCGCAATGGCCTGAAGAGTTGCCGTCGGTTTGAAATAAATAATATTGTAGAACAATGGGTGAAACTGATAGAAAGCCTATGAAGGTGCTGTGGGTGTCGCTGGTTAAATTTCCCCCGCTGTGCGAGCATTTGGGTGAGTCTGCCCCAGCGCATTGCGGGTGGTTGTATTCATCGGCCAAAGCGATGCTTCGATTGATGCCCGAAGTACAATTGGGGGTGATTGTTTATTCCTACGGGAAGAAGTATGAGAAATACGACATCGAAGGCGTGACTTACTACCTTGTTCCCACAAGTAGCATGGATAAAACTTCAATGAAGCAGATAGCATGCTGCAAAAAGGCGATAGCCGACTTCAATCCCGACCTAATCCATATACACGGAACAGAACATTCGCTTGCCAAGGCTGTGTGCATGGCAAATGAACGCAATATCAGGGTAGTTGCAAATATTCAAGGACTCGCCGGAGGAATTATGAAATTTGCCGACGGAGGGCTCTCGTTGTGGGAGAAATGGACGAATGTCACGCTCCTTGACTTTTATCGCGGCAGTTTTCTGCTTAATGCAAAACGCAGCTTTAAGCATCGCGCCAAGTGTGAGAATTATGTCATTACGCATATCACCGACATAGTGGGACGCACACAATGGGATCATGACCATGTGATGACCATAAACCCCCAATTACATTACCATTTCATGAACGAAACCCTGAGAGACTCGTTCTATGAAGAACCTTTATGGAATTATTCCAGATGCAAAAAGCACACTATTTTCGTCAGCAACAGCGGCTCAGCATTGAAAGGCGCTCATCAGGTAATAAAAGCGTTGCCAATTATTCTTCGCTCTTTTCCCGACACTATAGTCAGCTTCTGCGGTAGTAGCGTGATGAGCAATAACCCGAAAGAGATTCTCCATTTTCAAGGTTACCATTTATATCTGCGTCGATTGGTGAAACGGCTGCGCCTGCAAGGGCATGTGCGGTTTCTTGGCTCACTTTCAGAAGCACAAATGAAGCAACAGTTCCTTGATGCCAATGTGTATGTCATGCCCAGTGCCATCGAGAACTCACCCAACTCATTATGCGAAGCTCAAATGCTTGGAACTCCTGTAATAGCAAGTTATTGCGGCGGCACACCCACGCTACTCATAGATGGGCAGACAGGTTACTTCTATCGCTATGAGGAATATGAAATGCTGGCACAGACTGTTATACGGCTGTTTGGGCAAGACGATTTCGCCCGATTGTCATCCGCCGAGATGGAAGTAGCCTACAACCGGCATAATCGAGAAAAGAATGCTAATCGGCTCGCAGAAGTTTACCATGATATAATGCGACACTGAATATGCTTGGAAGGATAAAACCATATCTGAATTTCAGGTATTTCCTGTATTTCTTCAGTTTTGTGGCTGGGTGGCCATGTGTGCTTTACCTCATGGGGTGGTTGCCACACTACACGGTCAACTATTTGCTACTGTTTGCACTGGCATCGTTTTTTGTCGTGCTGAAGAACGAGTATCGTGTGCCACGTCCGATTGCGATGCTATTAGTGCTTCAGATTACCGCATGGGGCATCTATTCGGTCATCCACGGCATTGACACATCCTATTTCACCCGCATACTGATGCTGTGCATCACCTATATGTTCCTCGAAATGCAAATGTCCGGTGAGCGCGACAGCTTCATAAAGACGTATAATGTATGGCTTGTTTTTCAAGCGGTTGCTGGTACTATAGGTTTCTTGTTGGTTGTCGTGGGAATTCTCCAACCTATATTTGAATTTCGAGAGATGGATGGCCGACCGGGATACTTCTTCGGACTTTTTGCGACAAATACTTATTTCGATGGACTTGTGCGTAATGCAGGTTTCTACGATGAACCTGGAGCTTTGGCCTTTTGGGGAATGTATGCTTTGATAATCAATAAACTTTTTGTAGATAATAAAAAAGTGGAAGTCCTATTGATTGCCGGGCTTATTTCCACGTTGTCCTTGGCCTATTTTATTCAAATTGCATTGTATGCTTTCTTTTTCTACAAAGAGCAGTGGCGTAAGCTGTTGCCATACATTGCTGCATTCGTTCTTGCATTAGTATTAATTTCTTCTTTTAACAAACGATTGAATGATGCCATATTTGGACGAATGGAATACAACGAAGAAACAGGAACATTTTCAGGTGACAACCGTTCTAAAATGACAAAAGTTTGTTGGGATATTTTCTTGGAATCTCCCATTGTTGGTCAAGGAGCGCGGCATCTGATAGAAATATCAGAAAAACGAAGAGTTTTTGTAGGGGCAAATCCAAACTTTACATTGGCATGTGACGGTGTTGTTGGACAGCTAATTTATTGGAGTCCATTTCTGTTCCTTTTCTGGCTAAAACGATATGACAAGAAATATGGTTGGGCGTTTTGGATACTCATAGTGGGATTTTTGCAACGCCCATACGAAGGAACTCAACTACTGTACCCATTATTATCGTTTTCGATTGTCATGCATGCCTATAATTCAAGAAATTCAGGTTCCGACATGATTTGCACAGACAAGCAGAACCGTGCAATGGCTCACAGATAATGTAAAAATTTGGACAGCTTCATGGTTGGAATAACAAAAAATATATAAAAAGAACCTCAAACTCAATGAACAAGATTAAAGTATTTCTCACCTTAATAAATATACCGAGGTTATTACCCCATATAGCATTGTACTTGACATTCAAGAATCGATTGCGAAAAGACATAGAACGCAATGCATTTAACGGTTTGAAAGTTGGGATGTTATTCGAACTATTGATGATACTGCTTTTCCAAAAACAATTTCGTAATTTGTTCTATTATCGCATTGGCAGATGGAAATATACCTGTATATTTCTTCTTAGACCAGATATCACTTTTACGATAGCTACTAATAAGCCAATAGGCGAAGGTATGATACCCGGGCATTGTTTTTCGACCATTGTCAATGCGCAAAGCATCGGTAAGAACTTTATGGTGTTTCAAAATTGCACGATTGGGGAATCAAAAGGTAAATGCCCCGTCATAGGCGATAATGTGACAGTATTTGCCAATTGTGTTGTTGTAGGTGGTATAACAATCGGGAACAATGTTAAAATAGGCTGCGGTTCGGTTGTATGCAAATCGGTTCCTGATAATTGTGTCGTAGTGGGAAACCCTGCGCGTATAGTGCAACGCAATGGCGAAAAATGTAATGAAAAACTATAGTTATCAAATTAGTAACCAGAGTGATAGATATACGAATAGATTCTACGACAAGGCGATTATAGTCTTCGATAAGTATAATGTTTATAGTCCTTTTGAGAAATTAGTAAACATTTCAAAGGTGCATAAATAAGATTTGATGACAAGAAAACATTATGAAATCAATTATTATTGTATTGCCATATTTCGGGAAGTTCCCTAATTACTTCAGCCTGTTCCTGAAATCTTGTGCTGTTAATCCAACTATTAATTGGCTGATTGCCACAGACCAAGAACTGTCCAATTTTACTATTCCTGACAATGTGATAGTTAATAAGACTTCGTTTCACGTCCTGCAACAACAATGCGAAGAAAAATACGGCATAGGTCCAGCTACGCCTTATTCATTATGCAAATATCGGGTTGTGTATCATGAGTTATTTTATGATTATGTAAGGAATTACGATTTTTGGGGATTTTGTGATTGCGATTTGATTTTCGGGAATCTTAGGAATCTAATAACAGAATACATTCTTTCTTCATTCGATAAAATATCTTGGAGAGGACACTTGACACTGTTCAGAAATTGCGATGAAGTCAACGAAGTGTATAAATATGAACTTCCTGGAATCAAGACTTTTAAGGGGTGCATAAACAATAGTGAGGGAGTCAACCTGTTTGATGAGGTTGGAATTAATAAATTATTTGACAAGATGGGCTTGAGAATTTACAAGGACTTGCCATTTGCCGACCTTCTCATACGCAGTAATAATTTCATTTGCCAACACGACATCTTTGACCCGGCAACAAACACAAATCAAATATTCAGGTGGACTGAAGATGGACTATATCGGGTATATGTTTATGACAATCAAGTACACTCACAGCCTATTGCCTACGTCCATTTTCTAAAAAGGAGAATGAAATATGACGATTCTTCCATAGAAAAAGATAATTCATTCTTGATAGTTCCTAATAAATTCATAAAAGACCAATGTTTGAACATTGAGGACATCTTAACATTCTCAAAAAAGAGCATTTATTGGTCCTATTATTTGCCACGCTTGACGCCAAAATTTCTGTTCTCCAAGGTATTAGAAAAATTGCTGTCAAGAAATCTCGAACCTGATATTTATATAAGAAATGAATAGATATTTTATATGTCCACTGCTTCCTCTTGAAAAAATTCAAGAATTAGGAGGCTCAGTGGCAGCAAACAATTTTTGCTACAATTTAATCAGCGGCAATGCATTCTCTATCATATTGCCATATTTGCCAACGGGGAAGATAAACAAAGAAAATTTGGAATATAATGATAGTCGTGTAAAAGTGTTATACAGTAGAAAATGGCGAAACAACTGGGTTTTACGAAAGTTTGCATTTATCAATGAGAACCTAATGATATTCAGGAAAATACAGAAGAATAGTTCTGTTTGGTTTTATAACCTTCCATACACTATAATCCCGTTGTTCGTGCTTCTTAAACTATTCAAGCCAACAGTAAAGTGCAATTTAATAATGCTTGACTTTACCCCTGGGAGAAAAGGAATGAAAAGCTTATCAAATTCAATAGAATTAAAATGCATAAATCTGATGTACGGAATGATTAAACTTGCCGATTCATCCTTATTTACAGTAGCCAATAGTGTTTGCCTTCCAGGTGTCGTTCCGATTTCAAATGTAAAGTGGCCCGAAATCAAAAATGTAAAGAAAACTTTTTTACTATCGGGTGTACTTACTGAAGAAATTGCAATGCTTTCCACAGTGCTTGACACCTTTGCCAAATTGCCCGATTGCGAGTTGCATATCACAGGAAGTAAAGGGAACGAGCAAATGTTGAAACAGTATGCCGCTAAATATACCAATATTCACTGGCATGGGCAATTGCCTTTCAAAGATTATTTGGAACTGTTGCACACTATTTCCTTTCAGCTGAGTATGCGTGACACTCGGTTTCCCGAAAATCAATGCAATTTTCCGTCCAAAATTATGGAAGCCTTGCACCATAACCGTATCATAATTTCCACCATTCATTATCCGCAATTAGAGGGGGTGAAATACTTCACGGTGAACTCCGCGAAAAGAACTTTAGTCCATGATATAAAAGCTATTACAAACTTGCAAGAAGCTGTTTTATTATCCTATGCCAACCAAAGCGAATTGGTGAGCAACAGGTTTAGCGTAAAGGTTTGGAACAATGCGATGACGAGAATCGAAAAGGGAGAAATATAATCCGAACTTATATGAAAATCGTATTCTACTCGCTCATACTGAATAACCACCAGGCCAACGTGGCCGATGAGTTGTGGGAGTTGACAAGTCATAATTACTGCTTTGTGGAACTGGCCAACATGCAGGGCGAACACCGCAAGGGCGACACGCACAATTATGGCGACCGGCCGTATTTGCTGCGGGCGTGGGAATCGGAAGAGACACGGGAGCGGGCAATGGAACTGGCTCGGACGGCCGACGTGTGCGTGTTCTCGGGGGTGCAGGCGTTGCCGTTCCAACGGGAGCGGTTGAAACTGGGGTTGCTGTCATTCGACATGAGCGAGCGGTGGTTAAAGCGTGGCCTCGTAAATCTGTTTTCTCCTGCAATATTCAAAATGTTTCTTGCATACTACTTGGGCGGGTGGAAGCATAAGCCATTATACAAGCTATGTTGCAGTGCATTTGCCGCCGATGACCATCGCAAATTAGGAATGTATCGTGGTCGGTGCTTCAAGTGGGGCTATTTCACCCGGGTTGGAAAAATTGATGCCGAAGCTCTACTCCATGAATCAAATGCTGACTCTACACCACTCATATGGTGTGCGAGATATTTGAAGTGGAAGCATCCCGAGCTGCCATTGCTGTTGGCTGCTCGGTTAAAAGCCGACGGTTACCGGTTCACGCTCGACATGTATGGCAGCGGCGAATATGAGCCTGCTGCGCGCCGCATGGCCGAAAGCCTCGGCGTGACCGACGTGGTGCGCTTCGTCGGCAACAAGCCCAACGACGAACTGCTTGCCGACATGCGACGGCACAGCATCTTCCTTTTCACAAGCGACCGCAACGAAGGCTGGGGAGCCGTGGCCAACGAAAGCATGGCCTGCGGTTGCGTGCTCGTCGCAGCCGATGCCATAGGCAGTACACCCTATCTGATAAAAGATGGCATCACGGGACTGTCTTTCCGAAGTTCGCGCACATCTTGCAGCTTCAATAATCCTGACAAAGAAGCTCTCGATTCATTATGCGAAAAAGTCAAGTGGCTTCTCGACAACCCCGACGAAATGTCCAAGATTCGCAGCCACTCGATAAAGCAGATGCAGGAGCTGTATAATCCCCGGACGGCCGCCGAAAGGCTGCTCACCCTCATCGACTGTCTGCAAAAAGATTCGGAAACAGGTTTCACCGACGGGCCTTGCTCAATAGCTTAACTCACACCCACCAATAATGAAAATTCTTCACACCATTCACTGCCTGAACAAGTCTTGGGGCGGACCGAGCGTCTGCACCTACCAATTGGTCAAAGCCCTGAACCTGACAGGCACCGACACCGACCTGCTGTCATTGTCAAGCAAGGTTAAAGACGACTGCATAGGGACCGACCCGTTCATAAAATATGTGGAATATGACGCGCGCACGCCACTCGGAATATCCCGCAATTTCAAGCAATTCCTTATGGCAAACGTCAGCCGCTATGATATAGTCCATGCCAACACAATATGGCTGTGGACCACGCACGATGCGATACACGTGGCAAAAAAGCGAAACAAGCCTATCGTGCTGAGCCTGCACGGAATGCTGTATCCGCAGGCACTGCAAGTGTCTCGATGGAAAAAACAGTTGGTCCTGCCCCTTTTCCAAAGGAAAGACCTTCGCCGTGCCGACGTGTTGCATGCAACCTCAATGGCCGAACTCAAGTCAGTCAGAGACTTCGGTCTGACACAACCGGTGGCCGTCTTGCCCAACGGCATTGAAATCGATGCCCTGCCCCCTATGCGGCAACAAGAAAACAAGATCCGTCACTTTGGTTTTATCGGGCGCATAAACCGAATCAAGAATATCGACACGTTGCTCGATGCTTGGGCGGCACTCGGGGACAAAACCGCCGGGTGCAAACTGTCGATAATAGGCGGTGACGACGCGGTATATGAAAACGAATTGCGCCAATTTGTTGGCGACAAGCATCTCGGCAATGTGGAATTTGCAGGATTCTTGTCGGGCGAGCGGTTAACCCAAGCAACGCGCGAATTGGATTACCTCGTACTGCCCAGCAAATCCGAAAATTTCGGGATGGTAGTCATCGAAGCGTTGGCAAATGGGATTCCGGTCATTGCATCGACCGGGACACCATGGGAAGAACTTAATTCGCACCGGTGCGGTTGGTGGATTGACTGTACCACCGACACACTTGCCAAAACTCTGTCGGAAGCCATCGACCTGAAAGAACACGACAGAATGGAAATGGGGCACAACGGGCAACAGTTGGTTGCCCGGAATTACACCATCGGAGAAATAGCCCTGAAATTCAGGCAACTGTACGAATGGATCGCCGGCAACGGATCGAAACCCGACTTCATATTTTAATCAACCAATGGACTCATCGACCGACCTTTCACGCTACGACAACTCGTGGTACCACCCCGGCGGTGGCAGCCTGAAACGTATTTCATGGTACTTTGTCAACATCCTGTTTTTCATCAATCCGCTCAACCCTCTGTCGGGGCTAAAAGTTGCCCTACTGCGGCTGTTCGGAGCTAAAGTCGGCAAAGGGGTCGTCATCAAACCGGGCGTTAACATCAAGTACCCGTGGAGGCTGGAAGTTGGGAATTATACATGGATTGGCGAAAACGTATGGATCGACAACCTTGCCCGGGTGAGGATTGGCAGCAACGTGTGCATAAGCCAAGGGGCCATGCTTCTTTGCGGAAACCACAATTACAAAAAGACGACTTTCGACCTCATGATTGGCGACATCACCCTTGAAGACGGCAGCTGGGTGGGCGCGCAATCAATCGTTTGCCCGGGTGTCACTGTCCACTCACACGCCGTGCTTGGAGTGAACTCGGTTGCCAACCATGACCTTGAACCTTATTCCATATACCAAGGAAATCCTGCACAAAAAATCCGCATAAGAAATATTTCTTAATCACCAAATACCTCTGTTTTTTTATGAAAATATCGGTTATCACTGCTACTTTCAATAGCGGTGGCACGCTTCGCGACACTTTGGAGAGCGTGATCGGCCAAGGGTACAAAGATGTGGAACACTTGATAATCGACGGCGGCTCTACCGATAACACCCTCGACATCGTTCGCAAGTACGAGCCGCGGTATGGCGGGCGGCTGCGGTGGATAAGCGAACGCGACCGCGGTATATACGACGCAATGAACAAAGGCATCACGATGGCTTCGGGCGAAGTAATAGGAATCCTCAACAGCGACGATTTCTACACTTCGCCCGACGTGTTGCAGGCCGTCGCCGATGCCTTGTGCGACCCGTCAATCGATGCCGTGTATGGCGACGTGCACTATGTCGCCCCCGACGACCTGACGCGCACCACGCGCTACTACTCGTCGGCCGGTTTCCGCCGGTGGAAGATGCGCCTCGGCTGGATGCCAGCCCACCCGTCGTTCTATTGCAGGAAGCAGATCTACGAACGCTACGGCACGTTCGACATTTCGTTCAAAATCGGTGCCGACTTCGAGAACCTGCTGCGGCTGATATACGTAAACGGCATACGTACCCGGTACCTGCCCATCGACTTCGTGACCATGCGTTCGGGCGGCGCGTCGACTTCGGGACTGAAAAGCCACCGGCAAATATTCAACGACCACCTGCGAGCCTACCGCAAGAACGGTGTGCACTCCAACGCCTTGTTTGAAAGCCTGCGATATGCGGCGAAGATAAAAGAGCTTGCGGCATTCAAGCTAAAGTCCTCCTTGGGTCTGTAAAACCGGTTCATCTTTTTCTGATACGCGCCACGCTGCCATATTACCGCCCATTCCACATCCATTAGCCGCCTTCCCCCCGTCACACATTAGTCGCCATATCAGCCGCCTTGTCAGCCGCCGCGTTTCAGCTGCCATATCAGCCGCTACATCAGCCGCTACATCAGCCGCCATAATATGTCGGCTCTACAACATTTATTGATGCGTCTTGGCAATGTTAAAAATAAATGGATTTATTTTTCCCATTGCGCTCGACTTTCGCTATATTTGTAAAAATTTTATTGTTATCACCCTTCTTTATGGACAACGTTACTTATAACGGACTCACTTTTGAGCCATACCTGACGAGAGACGAAATAGCCCGGCAAGTGAAGCGCGTAGCCGAAGAAATCAGACGCGACCACGCCGACGACAACCCTCTCTTTTTGTGCGTACTTAACGGTGCTGCAATATTTGCAGTCGACCTTTTCAGAGAATGCGCAATCACACAGTGCGAAATCTCGTTCATACGTTTCAAGTCTTACGAAGGGACGTCGACTACAGGCACTGCCAGACAGGTTCTGGGACTTGACGAGAAGATAGAAGGTCGCACGGTGATTGTCGTGGAAGACATTGTCGACACGGGGATAACAGCCCGGCAATTGCTTAAAGTCCTTGCCGAAAAGAAGCCGCGCACGGTAAAATTCGCGACACTGCTGTTCAAGCCCGAATCGCTGCAAACCGACATAAAGCCCGACTATATAGGTTTCAGCATACCACCAAAGTTTATCATCGGATACGGGCTCGACATCGACGGGCAAGCACGCAACTTGCACGACATATTCGTGCTTAGCGAGAAAGAGAATTAATTGACAAACCTTAATATAACCACATTTTTTGTATGTTTAACATTGTAATTTTCGGAGCCCCCGGTTCGGGGAAAGGGACGCAAAGCGAATACCTAATCAACCATTACGGACTGTTCCACATATCAACAGGCGACGTGCTTCGCGACCACATCAAGCGCGGTACCGAATTGGGAAAAATCGCATCGGGATACATCAATGATGGAAAGCTTATCCCCGATGACTTAATGATTAGCATTCTTGAAAAGGTGCTTGACGAAAATCCCGAAAAAGAAAAACAAGGTGTGATTTTCGATGGCTTTCCGCGTACTACCGAACAGGCAAAAGCATTGAAAGAGATGCTCGCCCGTCGAGGCTCGAAAGTTGACATTGTTATAGGTCTTGACGTGCCCGAAGAGGAACTTGTGGAGCGTCTACTCAAGCGCGGCAAAGAATCGGGCCGCAGCGACGACAATCTTGAAACCATCAAGAAACGTCTCGCGGTTTACCACAACCAGACAAGCCCGCTACGCGACCATTACGTTGACGAAGGCATATACGCCGCTATCAACGGAATTGGCTCTATCGAAGGCATCTTCGAGGACATCAAGAGTGCCATCGATAACCGTCATAACAAATAAGTCAAACGCAATATCCTTACACACGCATGTATAATGTGCCAAATCGCACGCATACACCCTCGTGCCGTGCGCTTTGACACATTAATTTAATATGAGAATCGACATTATTACCGTACTGCCCGAGATGCTGGAATCACCTCTTGGGTGTTCCATTCTGAAACGGGCCCAAGACAAGGGCCTTGCCGAGATTGTCGTGCACAACCTGCGCGATTACACCCATGACAAATACCGCAAAGTCGACGATTACCCATTTGGTGGTGAAGCCGGAATGGTGATGAAAATCGAACCGGTCGACCGCTGCATATCGGCACTGAAAGCCGAGCGCAACTACGACGAAGTGATTTTCACCTCGCCCGACGGGGAACAATTCTCCCAACCGCTCGCCAACCGCCTCTCGCTGCTCGACAACATAATAATCCTGTGCGGGCACTACAAGGGGGTCGACTACCGCATTCGCGAGCACTTGGTGACAATGGAAATCAGCATAGGCGACTACGTGCTCACGGGCGGTGAAATCCCGGCTGCCGTGATTGCCGATGCCATAGTGCGCCTCATTCCCGGCGCGCTCGGTGACGAACAGTCGGCACTGAGCGACTCGTTCCAAGACAACCTACTCGCCCCGCCGGTTTACACCCGTCCCGCCGAATACAACGGTTGGCGCGTCCCCGATATATTGCTGTCGGGGCACGAAGCACGCATTGCCGAGTGGAAACACGAGATGGCACTCGAGCGCACCCGCCGCCTGCGCCCCCACCTGCTCGACGAATAACACAGCACCAAATGATAAAGAAACACGTCATATGCAGGCAAGGAATGGCATCATCCACCTTGCCTGCACGTTTTACTTGTTTTCGGAAGTGTATCGAAATCATCATTTCAATGTGACATTAGAGGGTGTATCAAAATTATCATTCCAATGTGGCAGTAGAGACGCGATTAATCACATCTCTACAACCGAGTTGACAAACTATTTGATATTAAACATCTTATAAATCATTAATGTTGTCGAGACGCGGCTCTCCACGTCGCCTTATACATATGGCAAAATCGCATTTTTATACATATATAGCCAAATACTGTATAAAAATACTCAAATCTAACAACGAAAAATAACAAGCAGGGACATGAGCACCGTTTCCGGCGGCATCGTGTCCCTGCCTGTTTTATGCGTATGCTGCGCGCCTGCGAATTAGATTGACAGGCGGCGAAGTGTGTTCAGCAGGTCGCGGTTCCTGACTTTGACAGCCTAAGATTCCAACAGTTGTAACACTCTTTAAATCAGCTGTTTCGTAAATTCTTCGCGGTG
>CALUMZ010000007.1 GCA_944321865.1 uncultured Muribaculaceae bacterium | reverse complement strand
CGCAAGCTCATCGAGCAGGTTACGCCCATTACTCGAGGAGAGAGGTCGGAGCGAAGAGTAGTGCTGAAGCTATTGAAAGCGGGTGTTAATCCCAAAGCCATATTTCATGACTTATACATACAGAAACGCAATGGTGAATATACGCAGGTTGATGTAGCAGTTGCCACAAAAGCGGGTATTATCGTTTTTGAGGTAAAGGATTATAGCGGCTGGATTTTCGGCAGTGAGCATCAGAGATATTGGACTCAATTATTGGCTTATGGCAGAGAGAAGCATCGCTTTTATAATCCTGTGATGCAAAACGCCGGACATATCCGTGCTATCAAACAATGTCTGCCTCAGAATCCCGGTATCCCAATTTATTCTGTTATAGTATTCTTCGGAAATAGTGTGTTTAAGAGTGTTACTTGTCAAGCAGACAATACTTTCGTTATATATCCTCGTTCCATCCGGCAGGTAGTATCTGAGATTATGATTCAGCCCAATGCCAATTATGGCAACAAATACGAGATAATGGACGTGTTTACTAAGGCTGTGCAGAATGGCAATGATCCTGCAATTGTTGCTTCGCAAATCAGGTCGGCTGCATATTATGGTCGCAATACACCACAATCTACTTATACAACATTCTTTGGTTCGTTGTTTCGTTTTAGAGGGTTTTCGTTCCGAAAAAGGCTTTGGTGAGCATAGTTTATCACACAAATAAGCCATACAACCGACGATGAGATAAATCATATCTACGCTCGCCATGAAAATTGTATTTCATTCGCTACCTAGACGCGATGAAATCGCGTCTCTACGGGATGGTAATGGATTAGAATATGTTCTTTTTTAGTTTCTGCCGGGGGATGGGATGAAAAAATGAGCAACAGGGCCGAAGCCCAAATTGCTCATCTCCTCTCTCCACTTTGTGGTGCGCCGGGGTGGTCGAAACCCCGTTGTTGTGCCCGCAACTTTTGCCGGATTAGTGGCCGGCGGCGTTGCTGCAACGCCCGTGTGAAAACCGCCTTTCGCGATTGACGGTTGCAAAGGTAGGCATTTAGTTGCTTACTGCCAAAGGTGCGCTTGCAATATTAACTTTTGTTTGTGTTTGGAACGTGCCGTCACGGTGGTGGTGAATGCCGCGTGCCTGCTATATCAGCATTATGCCGGTGAATGTGCGCCCTGAATTGACACCCATGCGGCGAGCCGAAAAGTAATTGCCCGATGTGTCGTGTTTGGAGCAGGTGCCGTCGGTGAATATCATTTCGGCCGGCAAGCCGCAGCGTGTCAGTTGCAACCGGTTGGCCGCTTGCAGGTCGATGTGTGCTTTGCCGGTTGCGGCCGAGCGGAATATGATGCCGTCGTCCATTCCTGCCGCGGCAAATGCTTCGACCACTTCGTCGCCTACTTCAAAGCAATCACGGCAAATCGAAACGCCGATGTAGGCGGCAATGCCGGTGCCGCCTGCCTCTTTCATCGCCCCGACCGCTTTTGCGGCAATGCCGGCAAGTGTTCCCCGCCATCCGGCATGGACGGCTGCCACAAGCCGGGTGCCGCCGGTGGAGCATAGCAGTACCGGTACGCAGTCGGCTGTGTTGATGCCTATTGCAATCCGGTTGATGGCAGTTATCGTGCCGTCGGTTTCATCGATGGCGGCAAGCCGGCTTTCAGGGTCGAGGCGCATGAAGTTGTCATCAATGAGAACTATTTTGCTGCCGTGGACTTGGCGCGGTTGTATTATGCTTGTGGGTGTGATGTCTATTTCGGCGGCGATTGCCTCACGGCAACTGTTGCAGTGGCTTGTCGTGTCGCCTGTGTAGACGCACATCGACAGTCCGCTGTATGGGTTGTTCTCATCGTGAGGCCCGCGCAGAGTGGTGAAGTCGAACACTCCCGGAAAGTGTGTCCCCAACGGGCCGGGTCTAACGGCTGCTGTCATCTTCGGGCCAGTATTCATCGTCCCAACGATCTTCGTCTTGCATTCTGCCGCCCATGTCGGGACCTTCTTCCTCCTCTTCTTCGATTGTCCCGGCTGGAGCTTCGCCGAATATGAATTCGTCTTCCTCTTTTACGCGGTGGCGTTCATCGAGGTCGCGATGCGTGATTTTTGACGGGATACGGTTGTTCTCGTCGTTAATTTCGCGCCAGAGCAGGTCCTTCAGTTCAAGCAACCCCATTCCGGCAACGGCCGAGATGAATACCGGTTTCACCCCGTCGGGCAAATGGTTTTGGCGGATATCGTCCATCAGTTCGTCGTCGAGCAGGTCGCACTTTGTGATTGCAAGCACGCGCGGCTTGTCGGCAAGGTCGGGGTTGAAAGTGCTGAGTTCGTTGCACAGGATGTCGTATTCGCGCCTTATGTCGTCGCAGTCGGCAGGAATCATGAACAGCAGCACGGCGTTACGCTCGATGTGCCTGAGGAAGCGCAATCCCAATCCGCGCCCCTCGCTTGCCCCCTCGATGATGCCCGGAATGTCGGCCATGACAAACGAGCGTTGGTCGCGGTAGCTCACGATGCCAAGGTTTGGCTCGAGTGTTGTAAAGGGGTAATTGGCTATTTTGGGCTTGGCGGCCGACAGTGCGGCGAGCAACGTTGATTTCCCGGCATTGGGGAATCCCACGAGACCCACGTCGGCTAGTAATTTAAGTTCGAGTATGATAGCTTTCTCTATTCCCGGTTCTCCCGGTTGTGCATATCGCGGGGTGCGGTTAGTGGCACTCTTGAACTGCCAGTTCCCAAGTCCGCCGCGCCCCCCCTTCAGCAACTTCACCTCTTCGCCATCTTCGGTTACGTCGCACAGGAATTCGCCCGTGTCGGCATCATACACCGCCGTGCCGCAAGGGACTTCTATCCACCGGTCCTCTCCGTCGCGGCCGGTGCTACGGTTGGCGCCTCCGGCTTGTCCGTTGGTGGCAAACACGTGCCGCTTGTATTTCAGGTGCAGCAGAGTCCACAAGTTACGGTTGCCGCGCAAGATGACGTGTCCGCCACGTCCACCGTCACCACCGTCGGGGCCACCCTTGGGGATATATTTTGCCCTATGGAAGTGCAATGAACCTGCGCCGCCATTGCCCGAGCGGCAAAATATTTTAACGTAGTCGATGAAATTAGAGCCTGCCATGATAGATGAAGTGCTGTGTTGAAAGTGTGTGTAAATCTGCCTACAAAGATAGTGCAAACCGAGCGCACTGCAAAAAAACGTGCTTGCATGTTTTTGCGCTTTGCCGAGGTGCTGCCTGTCTTATGGAAAGATAGTGCAAACCGAGCGCACTGCAAAAAAACGTGCTTGCATGTTTTTGCGCTTTGCCGAGGTGCCGCCTGTCTTGTGGAAAGATATGGTAATGTATGGGTATAGGTAAAAAAAGGAGACGGCACACTTTATGACCAGTGTGCAGCCCCCTTTTATGGTACAGGAGTGTGTCGCGTGGTGCGGCACAACATGCCTCCCCGTGTGTTGTCAATCGTCGTATTCCATTGTGAGGAAATTGCCGTTGCGGTCAAATTTGAGCTCGATGCGCGAAGCGAGTTTCACTTCATAGCTGTCGAGGTCGTCGGCATCATAGCTGATGTTGGTAACGGCTGTGCCTTTATAATTGGCTTCAAGGTATTTGGCTATGGCTGCCGGAATTACCTTTGTGGAAATCCCCTTGTAGTTTTGCACTTCTTCCCACTGGCCGTTGTGACGGAATTCGATGGCTGTGCCGTCGGACAGATATACCTTGTAGTCGGGACGGAAAAAGTCGTCATCGACGGCTGCTACCGTAACGGTGGCAGGTGCGAAATTCTTAATGAAAGCAGTTGCAGCCGCAGGCAGTTCGGTTGCCGGGATAGGCTTGTCGTCGGCCTTGGCGTTGAATGACAGTAAAGCCGGAATTGCTAATAACGCGGTTAAAATAATCCTTTTCATAGTTATTCAAGTTTACATGTTATTGTTTTTGTCATCATGGTTTTGGTAAAAGGCTTCCTTTCCATGATGCAAGCAAAAATACCGTGTTGTCAAATATCGGCTATTTAAAAGGACTTAAAAAAGCTGAAACTATAATTAAACGTGATTAATAAATGTTGAAGCCGGTGCAGAGAAGGATATTCATAACTATGAAATGGTGGCAAACAACGGCGTCGATGGATATTGTCATGGCTTCTTCCCTGATTACGGCAATGGCCGGCAAGCGTTAGAAATGCGCGCGTAGCCGGCCATTGTTATGGGTGATGATAATCACGGGGGCGCTCAAGCCGTGTATGCGTTTACTATTTCAAGTATGTATGCGTCGTGGTAGCCGCCTTTTTCGCCATACCACTTGGAAATGGAATTGTCGATAAAGCATTCGGGTTTTATGGAGTCCTTGTATAATTTGCGGCATTCGAGCGTGAGGTGCGATTGAGTGAATGCGATGTTTCCTGATTCTGTCTCAATCGGTTGTAATCCGCTTTCTTTTATCTTGTCGCAGTCTCGTCCCGACTTGCTGCCACACAGGTTGTAAATTTCACGTGCTTCATCGCCGTTGCCGAGGAACGACAGTGTGATGTGGTCGCTCTGTTCGGCCAGCAGGTGGGTGTAACGTTCGGGACGAATGAACACCACGGCCACCGGGCGGTTCCACAGCCACCCGATGCAGCCCCAAGATGCCGTCATGGTGTTGAAGCCGTTCTTGTCGCCGGCCGTTATCAGCAGCCATTCTTTACCAATCAGGTTGAATACATTGTCGGTCAATGTTGTGAGGTCTATCTTTTTCATTGATTCAAGTTTTTGTTACGAACAAAATTACTGCTTTTTTCTGTCTTAAACCCAAAACGGTCATTAGACCGCAAAAATTTGTTTTGAGAGTGTTTTTTATGTCGTGTTTTTATTTGCCTTTGCTAATATTCCGTTCGATACAGCCCCACTCTTTGCCGAAGACGGAGCGGGAAGCAACAAGCAAGACATAGGTCGGCAATCTGTCAAGGTTTAATATTGCTTTCTTCGTCGTCTTTGACGGGAATGGTTTTGAGCCGTCCGATGTGGCGTGATTTTATTTCGGCGGGCATACCTTTGAAATAAACCCTGCCCGGACCGCTGCCACGTGTGAGTAGTGTGCCTCCGTCGATGTGGCAGTTTATGGAACCTGTGCCCACTATTCGGCAATCTACATCGGTTGCGTCAAGTGCAAAAGCATCTATTTTCCCTGTTCCGGTGCAACGTAACCGGGCTTTGTCGCACTTGCCCGATATTTCTATCAGTCCTTTGCCGGTGAACAGCTTGGCTTCAATTTCCGGTGCCGTTATGTTACGGGCAATTATTTGTCCGTTGTCGGTGAGCCGCATTTTGATTTTGCTCGCCGATGAGATATTTTCGATGGTAAGCGTGCTGTCGGAGTTGTTTTCCAATTCTTTTATTGCCGCAGAGTATACCGTAATTAACGGCAATGTGCTGTCGGCTATGGCTCGGTCGGTCGACATCTGTATTTTCAACGATGAATTTTTGTTGTTGAAAATGATTGATTGCATTTCATCGGCTGTGGCTGTGAACACGGCCAATCCTGCCGAATCGGCATTACAACGGTACGTTACGTTGAGGTCGTCGGAAACTTGCAATTTGTTGAAGTCTCCGATATTTATTTCATATCGTCTGGCAAGGTCTTGGGCCGATGTATGGGCGTTGTATACTGCCAACATGGTTATGCATGCAATCAAAATAGAGAATCGTTCCATCGCACAATCAGATGCTGTGGTTTTTTTTGTTACTGTAAATATTTTTCTTCTATGAGGTTCAGTATCGAATCGAGTTCGGCATAAGTTTCGGCACGCAGCATGGCAATGCGTGTTTCGCGGAAATTGGGAATCCCTTTCAGCAGCGGAGTGGCGGCAAGGTGGCGGCGAATGTGCAATATGCCACGATATTCATCTATCCTGTCGATGCTTTCGCGTATCTGCCTGCGGATAAGGCGCATTTTTTCGGCTGCCGGAATATGCAACTCTGTGCCATGTTGCATGTAGTATTTCATTTCCCTGAAAATCCACGGTGCGCCAATTGCTGCACGTCCAACCATTATTCCATCTACCCCGTAACGGTTGAAGTGGTCAATGAGGGCTTGAGGCGTAGTGATGTCGCCATTGCCGATGATTGGTATCTTGATGCGCTGATTGTTTTTTACTTCGCCTATCAGCGTCCAGTCGGCATGTCCTGTGTACATTTGGCTTCGTGTGCGCCCGTGGATGGTCAATGCCTGTATGCCGCAATCTTGCAGTTGCTCGGCAAGCGTGGTGATGATTTTGTTTTCGCAGTCCCACCCGAGCCGCGTTTTCACAGTCACCGGAATTTTCACGGCATTTACTATGGCGCGGGTTATGTCGAGCATCAATGGCACATTGCGCAGCATGCCGCTTCCTGCGCCTTTGCCTGCGACTTTCTTCACCGGGCAGCCAAAATTTATGTCGAGCACATCGGGGTTTGCGGTTTCGGCAATTCGAGCCGCTTCCACCATCGAGTCGATGTCACGCCCGTATATCTGTATTGCCGCCGGGCGTTCGGCCGGGTTGATGTTGAGCTTGCGTGTAGTACTGTCGATATTGCGTATCAAGGCATCGGCCGAGACAAATTCGGTGTATACCATGTCGGCACCTTCTTCACGGCATATAAGCCGGAAGGACGGGTCGGTTACGTCTTCCATCGGGGCAAGCAGCACCGGTTGGTGTCCCAAGTCAATGTTTCCTATTTTCATAACTTCAATGTACAAAATTAGTCTAAATATCTCTTACGTAAAAGTGTGCGTGACGTTTGTAATATTAATTGGGAAAAATAGTCATAACCCTCCCCCCCCCCGAAGTCTAATGACTGATTTGGGGGTTGAATCACGCATGGGAATGCAATGCCATATCCGATATCAGCGAAGCTGTATTGCAGGCCGGAGTGAGCCATGTCATAGACGGGTCTTTGGCAAACCACCGCATTTGTTGTTTTGCATATACGCGTGTATTCTTCTTGATGCGTTCGACGGCAGTGGTGAAATCCATGTTGCCATCGAAATAAGAAAACATTTCTTTAAATCCCACGGTGTTTAGCGAATTAAGGTGGCGCAAGTGGTACACTGAACGGGCTTCTTGTTCGAGTCCGGCCGCAACCATGGCATCTACACGCTTGTTTATACGGGCAAATAATTCTTCCCTTGGCATGGTAAGTCCCACTTTTATTATCTTGAACGGGCGTTGCTTGGCTTGACCTGTACGTAATTGGGTATATGCCTGCCCCGACTGGTAACATATTTCAAGGGCATGTGTCAAGCGTTTGTGGTTGGCAGGGTCGGCAATCTCCAAGTAATCGGGGTCGAGCAGCTCAAGCTGGGCCTTGATTGCATCAATGCCGCAATCGCGGTACATGCCCCACACGCGCTCCCTCACTTCGGGAGTGATGGTGGGCATGGGGTCGATGCCACGGCACACGGCATCGACATACATCATCGAGCCGCCACACATCACGGCGCATCGCTGTGACGACCGCCCGAACAGGCGTGGCAGCAATTCCATTGTTTCTTGTTCAAACTGAGCTGCGCTAAAGTATTCGTCCAGATTCTTTATGGCTACAAAGTGGTGCGTAACCTGATGCAATTCTTCGGCCGACGGAGCCGCAGTGCCGATGGGAATTTCTTTAAAAATCTGTCGTGAGTCGGCCGAGATGATTTCAGCGTCCACCCGTTTGGCAACTTCGATGGCTGTGGCAGTTTTGCCCACGCCGGTGGGGCCTGTTATTACTATCAGTGTGTCTTGTTGTTGCATAATTGAGTGTGGCAAATTTAGTATTAATATGGCTAAATCAATAACAAATGCGTGTGTAAATTATGAATAAAGCTGTTAATCTTGTAAATTTGCAAGAAAAGCGCATTTAGGTTTATGCTTACGACTATTATAATTCTCATTGTTGCCGTGGCATTTTTCGTGTCGGGTAAGTTGCGTTCCGATGTGGTGGCCCTGTGTGCACTCGTCGGGCTGCTTGTATTTCAAATTCTTACACCCGAGGAGGCTTTGTCGGGCTTCTCCAATTCGGTGGTAATAATGATGGCGGGGCTGTTTGTCGTCGGTGGCGGAATTGTGCAAACGGGGCTCGCCAAGATGATGAGTTCGCGCCTGTTGAAACTTGCAGGAAACAGCGAGCTTAAACTGTTTTTATTGATTATGTTTGCCACAGCCGGGATAGGGGCGTTTGTGAGCAATACCGGCACAGTGGCATTGATGTTGCCAATTGTCGTGGGCATGGCTGCAAGCACCGGCGTCGGAGCGCGGCGATTGCTCATGCCGATGGCTTTTGCCAGCAGCATGGGTGGGATGATGACGCTTATAGGTACGCCGCCCAACCTTGTCATACAGAATGCGTTGACGAGCGAAGGATTTGCGCCATTGTCGTTTTTCTCTTTCCTGCCGGTAGGCATTGTTTGCCTTGCCGTGGGGATTGTTGTGCTGTTGCCGTTGAGCAAGTTTTACCTTTCGGGCAGGCGCAGGCACGACGAGGATTCGCGTTCCGGCAAGTCGCTCGGGCAATTGGTAAAAGAGTATGGGTTGTCGAGCAACCTGTTTCGCTTGCGCGTGCCATCGGGTGCAAATGTCGTGGGTGAAACGATTTCCAAGCTCGACGTGTACCGGCGTTTCGGGTTGAATATCCTTGAACTGCGGCGCAGCACATCATCGCAACATCGTTTTTTGAAGACAGTGACACAGAAACTTGCTTCGCCCGATAGTGTTATAAACTCGGGCGATGTGCTATATGTTTCGGGCAATGCCGAAGATGTGTCACGATTTGCACAGGAGTGCAATATGGAATTGATGGACGGGCACACCACTGAGGAGACTGTCGGAAAAGTTGACAACAAACTGGCATTTTATGACATAGGGATAGCCGAAATTCTCATAACGCCCAACTCGGGTATTATAAACCAGAAGGTTAAGGATGTGGGATTTCGTGACAAGTATAATCTAAACGTGCTGGGTGTCCGCCGCAAAAAAGATTATATACTTCAAGACATAGGGCGGGAGCGCATCCATGGTGGCGATGTGCTGCTGGTGCAAGGCACGTGGCACGATGTGGGCAGATTAAGCAAGGAAGAAGCCGACTGGGTGGTGTTGGGGCAACCGCTCGACGAGGCGGCAAAGGTGACGCTCGACTATAAAGCTCCTGTGGCAGCCGCCATATTGGTAATGATGGTGGTGATGATGGTTTTTGATTTTATCCCGGTGGCCCCGGTGACTGCTGTTATAATAGCCGGTATACTGATGGTCCTGACAGGGTGTTTCCGTAACGTGGAGGCGGCCTATAAGACTATTAATTGGGAAACGATAGTGTTGTTTGCCGCCATGTTACCCATGTCGTTGGCATTGGAGAAAACAGGCGCGTCTGAGTATATATCGGGTACACTTGTCAGCGGACTTGGTGCGTATGGGCCTTTTGCCTTGATGGCCGGTGTGTATTTCACCACATCATTGATGACAATGTTTATCAGCAACACCGTTACGGCAGTGCTAATGGCTCCGATAGCATTGCAGAGTGCCGTGCAAATAGGCGTAAGCCCGGTTCCGTTCTTGTTTGCCGTGACTGTGGCGGCAAGCATGTGTTTCGCATCACCGTTCTCTACCCCGCCTAATGCACTTGTGATGCCTGCCGGGCAATATACGTTCATGGATTATGTCAAGGTGGGGCTTCCCTTGCAGGTCGTCATGGGGGGAGTGATGGTTTTTGTGTTGCCTTTGTTGTTCCCATTTTAACCCAAATCTAATGACAGTTTTGGGTTGAAAATTTCTCTTCAAGAAGCAGCATGTTTTATTGGAAAGTTAGCGGGGTGTTATTCAGGCAGCAAATCACTACTTTTGAGTTATTATAACAGTCGGCAATGGCATTATAACTGTAAATTTCATTACTTTTGTGTGTACTTAACACTAAAGGTTGTGGAAACTGTTTTTGGCTTTCCCTTAATGGATTGGGATTTTGCGATATATTCTCAAAGCATGAACAGGGGGAGAAGCGCATTCAGTTTCGTTGTAAAATAAATAAAACGATTTTCTTGTAATGAAGCGGCTAAAGATATTGCGCATTGTGCTTTCGGTTGCATTTGCCCTGTTGCTCACGGGGGCATTGTTGTGCCATGATTCCGAGCCGTTGTCGTGGCTTGAATGGACATGCCGTGTGCAGCTCATGCCGGCCGTGTTGTCGCTATCGGCAGGCGTGTGTTTGTTATGGCTCGTGGTGACATTGCTCGTCGGGAGGCTTTATTGTTCCACCGTTTGCCCGCTGGGTGTGTTGCAAGACGTTTTCGGGCGTTTGGGCAAGATGTTGCGCCGAAACCGCGACGGCAGTTTGCGCCTCTATCATTATTCGCGGGCAGAGAACAGGTTGCGTTACGTCATACTGTGTGTGGTGGTGTTATGCGTAATGGCCGGGCAAATGTTTCTGCCCGAAGTCATTGACCCTTATTTCGTCTATGCCAATATTGTCAACCACTTGTCGGCATCGTCGGTTCCCGATTCATTGCTCGGCGAGGTGGTGCTGCCGGGGATGTTGGGGATGGCTATCTCGGCTGTCACAATTCTCGTGGTGGCCGTGTTGTCATATAAGAATGGACGCACGTTTTGCAACACCATTTGTCCTGTCGGTTCGGCATTGAGCGTGGTGAGCCGCATTTCCCTGTTCCAATTGGAAATAGACCCCGATACATGTACTAATTGCGGACGCTGCGAACAGCAGTGCAAGGCATCGTGCATCGACGCCAAGGCACACACCATCGATTACAGCCGCTGCGTGCTGTGCATGAATTGCACGGCCGCCTGCGACGACCGCGCCATCCGCTTCACGGCTTCGCGCAAACGGTTGTCAACACCATTGATGCAACCGATAAATCGCAAAGTGCCGCAAATGACGGTCAACGCCCCGCGCAAGATGGCCGACGCCTCATCGACGGAGGCCGAAACACACACCGCCTGAACCGGTCACAACAGTCGCCCGAGGCGTATTATTTCTTCATAGTCGGGCGTTTCAAATATGTCGGTAGCCTCGTCTTGCAACTCTTTTGTGTCCCACACAATCATGTCGAATGCGGCGGCCCGGCGCACATCGACAAACAACACGTCGTGTTTCTCCCCGCCGCCATACAGTTCCCGCCACAAGATTATGCCCCGTTTCTCATCGATGACGTATATTTCCATGTCGACGGGAGACGTTTCACCATATAAGTTCCCGTCTATGACCCTCATGCGGAATGATGACGGGCCCACTTTCTTGAAATCGAGCATTCCACGCGGATACAGCCCGTCGAGGTAATCATATACGACAAAATTGGGCGTTATCATGCGCTTGACATGCCACTGAGTGGGACGGTACAGGTAATACTTCCCCTTGTAGCGGAACAGCGGCACATATTCCCCCACAAGGCTGTAATTGTCATAACCGATATGGGCAAGTGTGTCGCATTGGGTAAATATGCTCGGGATGACCACTAACGTTTGCAGGTAATCGTCAAACGAAATGTTGCTGTACAGATAATCCCGGTAAGTTTCCGATTCATGGTTGCGCTCTACCCACAGGTTGTCGGAGTAATTGTCATACGTGTTGGGTCCTGTGTGGTAAACCTTGCGAATGAATGTCGTGTCGCCTTCGACAAACGGACCTTCCTTCACAGTTTCGCTATATTGGGCTCGTGCATTGAAGCATGGCAGCAGGCAGGCAATGACTGCGATAAGCAAACTTAGATTTTTCATGATTACAAGTATGTTTGATTGGTCGATACAAAATTAAGAAAATTGGCTTTTGCCCGGGTTGCCGACTTACATGTTTTTTTGAGGTGATTTGCAGATGTCACGATTTTTTGCGAATATTGCATTACCAAATTTGAAACTACCCGACTCTATGAAACAATATCTCGACTTGTTGCGCCACGTGCGCGACAACGGGGTGCTAAAGGCCGACCGCACAGGCACCGGCACCCGCAGCGTTTTCGGCTACCAGATGCGCTTTAACCTTGAAGATGGCTTTCCGCTGCTGACAACCAAGAAATTGCACTTGAAATCAATAATATATGAATTGCTGTGGTTCCTGCGGGGCGACACCAATGTGCACTACCTGCAAGAACACGGAGTGCGGATATGGAATGAATGGGCCGACCCCGACGGAAGCCTCGGGCACATATACGGCTACCAGTGGCGCTCATGGCCCGACTATGACGGTGGGCACATCGACCAGATTGCACAGGCCGTGGACACGATAAAAAACAATCCCGACTCGCGCCGCATCATAGTGAGTGCATGGAACGTGGCCGACCTCGACCGCATGAACCTGCCACCGTGCCATGCCTTTTTCCAATTCTACGTGGCCGACGGGCGGTTGAGCCTGCAAC
This sequence comes from uncultured Muribaculaceae bacterium, assembly GCA_944321865.1. Classification (GTDB taxonomy): domain Bacteria; phylum Bacteroidota; class Bacteroidia; order Bacteroidales; family Muribaculaceae; genus Avimuribaculum. The sequence goes on along the minus strand of CALUMZ010000007.1, from coordinate 51,127 downwards.
TCTACCAACGCAGTGCCGACATATTCCTTGGCGTGCCTTTCAACATCGCATCATACGCCTTGTTGCTCATGATGATGGCACAAGTGACGGGACTGAAGGCGGGTGACTTCGTCCACACGCTTGGCGATGCGCACATCTATACCAACCATTTTGAGCAGGTAGAAGAGCAGTTGTCGCGCACGCCCCGGCAGTTGCCTCGCATGATCATCAACCCCGACGTGCACGACATTTTCGCTTTCCAATACGAAGACTTCTCACTCGAAGGCTACGACCCATGGCCACACATCAGTGGCAAAGTTTCGGTGTAAAAATGTGAATATTTTATGCGCACAATTCTGCTTGCATTTGCCTTGCTCAACGCCATCCTAATGTATTCAAGTAATATCTTGCATGGAAACATTAGTGGTGAGAAACAAGCGATACCGTTTGCGACCGTGAGGTTGCTGAACGCCGGAGATTCAACTTATATTCAAGGTTGCGCAACCGACAGCGTGGGGTATTACCGTATGGAGGTGGATAGCGTGGGGTAGTACTTGCTTTCGTGCAGTTAAATGTGGCCATAGGCAACTCGTTCCCGCAAATCTCAATGCTTAACGCTGCCGAACAACAGGTAGATTTCCTTCATGTAAAGCGTGGCAACCCCCAAATAGAAGATAGCAAAATGTATGTAACAACAGTAGCCAAAGACTGCGAGCCAGACGGCCTACGTGAAGCTGGCCTACACCATCGACTTCGGCAAAAAGACCTCGCGCGACAAGAATAATGTCAACCGCACCATCGACAGCGCAATCCTGAAAGCAAACTAATCACCCTTGTGTCCCAACAGTAATAAACCCGGAGAAAGTCGATTACTTTTTGTGCCACTCTTTGGGCTTTATGCCACATTTTTTATACTTTTGCACAATCAAATTTAATACTTTGAACCGACAATGAGACTGTCGTCATATTTAATAGACATAAACCTAAAGAACCGACCGGTAAAAACTCTGTTTATGCACGGATATACCGGTGCGATGGATATAGTTGATAGCAGCCTGTTAGAATCGTTGAAGCAAGCCGATGCTATGAGAGATTTCAGCAGCATCGACAAATCCATTCTCGAACGGCTCGTAAAACGCGGGTATGTTACCGACAAGACCGAAGATGAAGAAGTGGAATATGTCGGTCGAATGGCTCGTGTGCTTGCCAAGCGCAACCAATTGCTATACCCTAAAAAATTTACCATAGTTGTAACATACGATTGCAACTTTAATTGTCCTTACTGCTTTGAAAAGAAGATAGTAAAGGAAAATATGCCTCATGGATCATGGACTATGGCTCCTGAAATGGTTGATAAGTTCTATGCGGCAATGCTTGAAATAGAGCCCAACGAGAAACGGCGCAACAAGACAATATCCCTCTTTGGCGGCGAACCTTTGCTTAAAAAGAATCGTGGTATTGTGGAATACATAATCAGCAAAGGCAGTCAACTGGGATGCCACTTTACTGCTACAAGCAATGGGTATGACCTTGACTATTATGGTGATTTTTTAGGCAAAGAAATCAAAGGCATTCAAGTGACATTAGACGGCACTCGTGAAATTCACGACAACCGTCGCCCATACGGACAAACAGGAAAAACATTTGACAAAATTATATCAAACATTCGGCTCGCCCTTGATAAAGGGGCGGCAATAAGTGTGCGGATAAATGTCGATGCCGACAATATGAATGAAGTCGAAAAGTTAGATGCCTTTTTTAATGATTCAGGACTTTATAAATTTAAAAATTTTGGGGCATACGCTACATATATTTCCGGAGAAGACAACTTCAATCCAAACTCTTATACAATACGAAATCACAATTGTAATTCCATCCAACATTTTAATAATTTGTGGAAACGTCAAACAATGAAAATAGCATCAGAAAGGCAAATTCACTCTATTTTAAACGATGCTGTTTGTAACAATAGGGCATTCATGTTTATACCGTGTCATTGTGATTCTCATATAGGTTCATACATATTTGATCCCTTTGGTTGCATATATCCGTGTCTTGAAATGATTGGGAGGAAAGGACAAATAATTGGAACATACTGTAACGGCGTTAAATGGATTGAAGAAACAAAATCACGATGGTTTAATCGAAACATTGCCACTGTAAAAGAATGTACAAAATGCAAATACGCTTTTTTATGTGGAAGTGGTTGTTATGCCAAGGCTTTAGATTCAGAGAAAGATAATATATGTGAGGATTTTCAGATTCGCTTTGAAAACGCAGTGAATATATATATTGAACGCAAAAATTTAATTTAGCATGAAGAAAGACGAATTAATGAAATCTCTAAATGATGAGATTATGACGGAATTCCAAGTAAATCAACTTGAAGAACGATTAGAAACAGATCCACTCATGATTGGCAATGCGTTAGACGCTTCAATTCCACTTGAAACAGATTGTTTCACTTGCTCTTTGTGCTTCTGTTTTAGTTGTGGGGAATTCAGTTTATAATTGAGAATATTAAGGATAGAGTACTAAAAAGTAGCACTTCTATCCTTAATACATTCATACAAAAGTATATTACAAAAAAACTATAAAAATCTATTATGCGCACAATTCTGCTTGCATTTGCCTTGCTCAACGCCATCCTGATGTATTCAAGTAATATCTTGCATGGAAACATTAGTGGTGAGAAACAAGCGATACTGTTTGCGACCGTGAGGTTGCTCAACGCAGGAGATTCAACTTATATTCAAGGTTGCTCGACCGACAGCGTGGGGCGTTACAGCATGGAGGTTGACAGCGTGGGGCAGTACCTGCTTTCGTGCAGCCGCATGGGATATGAGACACGTGTGCTACCGGTGACGGTGGAAGCGGGCAAAGAGAGCCGGGTGGATGTGATGTTGGCAGAAAGTGCGGTAGCTCTCGACGAGGTGACGGTGGAGGGCGAAACATTCGTGCGTAGCAAAGACAGACTGCTCATTACGCCCACCAAGCAGCATGTGAAACACTCGGGAACAGGATATGACTTGCTATACCGCTTAATGATTCCGGGGGTGTCGGTCGACCGCCGCAGTGGAAAGGTGACGGCCTTCAACGGTGAGGTAACACTGTATATCGACGGTATCAAGGCTTCATACCGCGAGGTGCAGAGCCTGCGGCCAAAGGATGTGGATCGGATAGAATACTTCGATGCACCGTATGGCAAATATGCCGGCGACAATGCGTCGATCAACTACATTACCAAGAAGTATAAAATGGGCGGCTACGTGGCCGTTGACGGGACGGAAACCATAGGCTACACAAGCGGCAGCTATAACGCCGTAGCAAAGCTGAACCACGACGGCACCTCCTACACGCTGTTTGCCGGTACCGACTTCGACAACCATCGCGGTGAAATGAGGACGAAAGACGACGTTATCAGCTTCCCTGGCGGCGACATCACGCGGCACTATGAGACCGATGATGCCCGGGTGAAGAACAACTCGCAATATGCGCAGCTTAACATATTGAACAACAACAAAAAGAGGACGTTGAAAGCAGCACTGTCGTTTGTCAGGAACCACACCCCGGACAGCTACATGGCCGAAACCGTAGGATATGGTGGAGCAATGGATACAACTACCTCAACATACAGCGGCAACAACCAAAAAGGATTGCAGTATGGAGCCAACCTGTATGGCAACTTCAAGATTCGCAACAACCAGTTCATTGAAGTGGGTCTGTCGGGCAACTACACCGACAATGCTTATAGTTACCGCTATCGCGAAGGGGGAAATATCGCCACCAGCACCGACGAAGACCTGTATGTAATCAATGGCAATGTCAACTATGGCATCACATTCCGCAATAAATCGACGCTAACAGCAAAGCTGATGCACTTTCACAGGATCAGTTCATCGACTTACACCGGCAACACCAACAGTTGGCAACACTTGTGGACCGGCGAGACGCTGTTTTTTGCCCAATATGTTCAGCGTTTCGGGAAAAAGACATCGTTGTACGTGGCACCCGGGTTTTCGTCACAGCAATACCGTCTGCATGGCAACGAGAAAGTTGTCAATTTTGCCCCACGCTTGCAACTGGCTGTCTCGCACCAACCCGGGCAGAACCAATTCGTGCAGCTAAATGTGGCCATAGGCAACTCGTTCCCGCAAATCTCAATGCTTAACGCTGCCGAACAACAGGTAGATTTCCTTCATGTAAAGCGTGGGAACCCCCAAATAGAAGATAGCAAAATGTATGTAACAACAGTAGCATATAATATTTTCAAGGGTAAAATCAATTTCCAAGCATCCGGAATGCATTATTATATAGACCAATCGCCGTTGGCCTATTACAGCATAGAGAATGGCAAATTGATACAAACTTTCGGTAATTCAGACGCGCACAATGTGAATATTAACGCATCCTTGACATGGACGCCGATTAAAGAATTAAACTTCAAGGTCGGCGGCTATTATAATTTGATTAAATACACAGCCGGATTTGCGCCTCCGACATTAAATGCATTCATCGGATACATAGATGCAGCCTACTACTTGAAAGATTTCGCTTTCACTGCCGGTTACAGGTCAAAATACAAAAACAGTTCATATTTTAGCGCAGAAGAAATCACCATTCCCGCCAACCTGAACCTGTCGGTAAGTTACAGCCACGGTGATTTCCGTGCCGAAGTGGGGACAAACAATCCGTTCATGCGCCGGGTAAAATACAAATATGAATTGGCGACCGACGCATACCGCTACACCAACTATGCCATTTCAAAGACGGCGAGCCAGACGGCCTACGTGAAACTGGCCTACACTATCGACTTCGGTAAAAAGACCTCGCGCGACAAGAATAATGTCAACCGCACCATCGACAGCGCAATCTTGAAAGCAAATTAACACACCGGCGAGCATGAATGAATATAGGAACATAGAGATTTCGGAGTTTGCCACCTCATCGGCGACGCACAAGTACCTATTGGGGTATGGCGGCCGGTTCTACGAGGCAAGCCGGGCGTTGGTGGAATTGCTGCGGGCATTGCAAAGCCACGACAGCGAGGAGGAGGGAATAGATGCCTATATTGCGCAGAGCGGAGGGAAGTATACGCGCGAGCAAATTGCCGCGGTAATCGACAAGGGATTAACCCCCATCGTCAAGGCACAACCCCGGCAGCAACGGCGCACATTCCTCTACCAACGCGAACTGCTGTCGGCCTCGTCCATCGGGAGATTTTCACAGGCACTGTCGGTGATGTTCAAGCCGGCGTGCATAGTTGCCGTTTTTGCATTGACGGCGGTTGCCGAATTTCTGTTTTTCTACACCACTCCCGACCTGCTGAAGTTTGCCAATGCCATCAACCTTTACACCATCATCGGCATAATGGCATTTGTGGTGGTGTCGTCGTTTTTCCATGAAATGGGTCATGCGGCAGCCTGCCGCTACTATGGTATCGACCACGGCGGCATAGGATTCGGGCTGTATATCAATTTCCCCATATTTTATACCGACGTTACCAACGTGTGGCGGCTCGGACGGCGGCAGCGGTGTGTGGTGAACCTTGCCGGGGTGTATTTCCAGTGCTACATACTGCTGGCATTGATGGCCCTGTTCTACACCACTCACTGGGAGATGGTCAAATACTTGATACTGACGCTCAACATAGGGCTTGTGGTGACGCTCAACCCTTTCTTCAAGTTCGACGGTTACTGGCTCGCCTCCGACATGCTCGGCATTCCCAACCTGCGGCAACGCACGCGCGAGTTTGCCCGTTACCTGCTCGACAAGTTGCGCCGCCGCCCCATCACAGCCAAGCCCTACCTGCTGCAAACAGGCCGCAAGGTGCGCTACACATTCGTAGCATACGCGGTGGCGGTAAACCTGTTCATGGGCTATTACTTCCTGTACCTTATTCCCACTTTCCTATACAAATTCTACCAAGACTTCCCGGGTGAAGTGAGGCTGCTTGTCAACTACCTGTCATACGGCATCGAGCCGCCATTTGCACTGATTCGCAATATGGCGGTGCAATTGCTGTTTGTTGCAATACTCTGCTATTTTGTGTGGAATATGGTCACGCAATACCAAAACAAGCGCCGCCGAGTGGCGCATGCTGCCAATGGATAACGACATAATCAGAGCTTCGAGGAACAGCCGGTTGGCCGGGATTTTGGTGGCCGCATTGACGGTGATTTTCCTGTTTGGAGCAGGCGACGCATTTGCTGCCAATCTTGTAATCGCAACTGCCGTGGCATATCTGTGTCCGCCGCTGCCGTTTCGCCAGTGGTCGGCAATCGACTATGCGGTGATGGGGGGCATCGCCTATGATGCCGTGTCGGGCTTTTACGGGGCAAGCCGTGTGCTACTCGTTGACAACCTTGCGATGTGTGCCATCACGGGTAGCACTTACATGTCGCTGCGTCGGTTGTGTGACGACCGCAAGGCGACAGGCTCGCTGCTTGGCATCATCGGGGTGGCTGCCATAATAGCATTGTTGCTGGCTCTGTTCACGTTCCACGAAATAAGGAAGTCGTCGGTTGACGTAGGGTTTGACGGAGCTTATTATACCCGTTTCCTTTACCGTCCCGTGGGCTACTTGGTTAACGTGTGGGGAGAAGTGACACTCGTATTTATGGGGGTATTTTGCATTGCCCGCCGCAAGGCGGCTTTCGTGCCGCTGCTGCTTTCGACGGTTGCCATAATGCTCACATTCTCAAAGGGGGCATACCTGTCATTGGTTATCTTCGTCATGGGAAGCCTGTTGCTTGCATGCAAACGGGTAAAACGGCACATTACTGTGGCATGTATTTTAGCAGCCGCAATTACTGTTATATTCTGCTATGGCGAGTTTAGCGACATGCTCTCACTTGGCGGACGGTCTCAACAGATGAGTGCGCAATGGCGGGTCGAGACAACAGCATCGGCTGCCGACGTAGTGGCCGAATCGCCCGTGTGGGGGCATGGCAACGGCAGCTACACGCTTGCCACCGACAAGGTGTCGTCACAAGACAGCTCAAAGAATTACACCTCGTTTGCACCCAATTTGTGGATACAGTTGTTGGTTGAAAAAGGCATTGTTGGATTAGTGTTGCTGCTTGCTGCCGCGGTGACGGTCGCGGCAGGCATTTGGCGACGCAGGCACGATAAGTCGGCTCGCATCATCGGAGTTTTGTTATTGGCAATGCTTGCCAAAGAATGTACCCAATCGGTGTTAATGGAAACACCTGTGTTGCAGCTCATGACCATTATCCTGTTGGCATTGTTGCAACGCAATAGTGAGAAAACCGGCGTATCGGAGATTGGGAATACAGCAAGCCGCCGGCAACGGATTGTACCGGCTGTGGTGCTGCTGAGCATGGCGGTATTGATTGCCGGACACAGCAGGGCGTTCAACACCCGGCAAGAAGCTGTAAGGGAAGGCCGTTATGACGACATTGCGGCATCAGGCAAGCCCGGCATGATACAGAAAGGCGTGCTGCTTGCAAAACGCTATGCCGAAACTCACGACCCGGCCGATGCATTGGCCGCCGAAGAGTTGCTTGCCGGGGCATTGGCAACCGATGGCAACGATGACTTTTACCCGCAATATCTGCTTGCCCGGTTAAAAGCGCAGCAAGGCGACATTGAAACCGGCAGGGAGATATTGGCAGGCCTGACAAAAAGATACAGCCATAACTCATTGCTGCTTTATGCCTTGGGCGACATCGACTATCGGCAAGGCAACATAGATGCCGCACGCACCTGTTGGCGTGATGCCTTGTATTATACCCCGCGGGTGCTGCACATCGAGAATGTGGCTGCATTGGCTGCTACCGATTCGACCTTCCGCAGGCAATTGACGTCGTTGAAAAGCAAGCTGCACACTCCGCAAGACAAAGCCCGTTACGGCTACATATTGTACCACTTGGGCTGCAAGGCGCAAGCCAAAGCATACTTGATGAGTGCCGTCGGCGAATTGCCCAACCTTGCCACTCCGTGGCTGCTGCTCGGCGACACCGGCAAGTATCGTTTTTTGACAAACGGTATTGGCTACAACCCGGTTAATGACGACGATGCCGCTGCCGCCGCAATGGTGGCCGAGTGTGATGAATGGGCCCTGTTTGACGCAGCTTACAGGGTACGTTTCAAGAATTGGTATGGCTTTGACCTTTACGGCAGGGAGTAACGTTTTGGATTAAAGTTCGTTGATGAACACTTGGCGACCGTCAATGTAAAAGAATGGCAACTCGTCTTTGCCCGAAGTGAGGTTACGCACCCAGTAAAGTGTATTTCCCGGAACATTGTCGAAGTCGATGTAATGATATTCCGATTCCTTCACTGAATGCTCAATCCATTCCCCATCCTTGTAATACAGCAGTTGGTATGTGTTCCCGGGTTCAATGCCGTTGCGGGCATTGCGCGGATAAAGTTGCAATGCGGCGATACGCACCGGCCTGTCGAAACTCATGCCACACCAAGGGGATTCTATGTATGTGTCGAGATTGCCGTCGCAGGCATTGCGGAACAGCGGACCCGACGACCACATCGGCATGCCCTCGATTTTCATATATTCGTCACCCCGGACGGCTGCATTTGCACTGCCATCGGCATCAAATACGGACAGCGGTGTCGGCATTCCGTGTTTCACCCCTTGGTCGTCGCACGACAAGAATTCATATTCGGCAATATGCAACGGTGAGTTGTCGCAAGTTTCCAACCGGTAATAGCGATAAGCCTTGCGGGAATCCACATTAAACCGTTTCCATGTGTCGCCGACAGAGTCGATTGTGAGCAATGTTTCATATTTCCCGCCAAGGCTGTTTGATGCCATCAGCCTTGCCCCTTGCAAATTGCGCCGGTAATCGACCAAGTGGGGCTTGTGGGGATATTTGCGCAATATGTGCAGCGATACCGTGGCGGCCTCGTCACAACGTGGTATCTCTTGTATGGCATAATGCCCCGTTTGTACGTCTTTCCGCAATATGAACGGGTGGCCGAATCCCACGACCTGCCCGTCGCCATAGACATAAGTGGGGAAGAAAAGAATGTCGGCAGGCACATTCTTGTAGTGCACCGAATCACCGTCGATTGTGCCCCAACCCACAATGTTGGTATGTCCGGCAGTCTGGGAGTTGAACAGCGACAAGTAGGCAAGCCGGTTACCGTCGGGGTCAAAATCGGCCGGCAGCGAAATGTCGGCGCATTCGTGATAGTTTGCCGTCACGTCGCATATTGTGGGCGAGCCTAATGCGGCAGGAATATGCTCGTTCCTCCCACGCAGACACACAGGCGTTTCCCTGTTCAGGGCATACGTGCGCCTGTACACTTTGCTTGCAAACCGCAAGTGCAAGTCCCAGTCTTCGCCGAGGTTGTTGAATGGCGGCGTGTAAGGCACATACCGTCCGGTGGAATCGGGCGACGAGCACCAAAAATGACCCTCCGGCCAACCCTCCCATTGCGGAGTGAACTCATATACCACCGGAATGCCGTTGGCACGAAAGATATTGCACGTGATTGCGGCAAGGTTGGCGCAGTCGCTTTTGAACATGGGCAAGAATATGTCATACGGGCCGATGTGTGACATTGCCTTGAAATTGCGGGTAATTTTCCGCATCGTGTCGGTATATTGCTTGTATTGCTCCACCGGTTGACGTATCGACGACATTACGCCCACCGTCAGACGGTTGCACATCATCTCCTTGTAAAACTCTTTGTCGCCGGTTATTGGTTCATTGGCGGCACGGTAGGGCAAAACGGCTTCCTTAAATTCGTCAAACGACATTCCTTGCAACAGCGGCGATGTCTCCCACTCATAGAAAGCCTCGTCGATGACCTCAAAAAGGAAATCTTTCGACACTGTTTTCACATCGGGCACCGCGGCATCGGTCACAACCGGCTGCGGCAAATGCGAAAACTCCGCAGCCAACACTTCTTTTATTGAATCATTGTTTATTATCGACGGGACGACACGGCACAACGAGTCGACCTTGCTGAAAAACTCTGCATACCCTGCCGGGACATTCATCGTCCCCGCACTGTAATGGTAAGGCATGTTTTCGACAAGGAAACATGCAGCTTCATATTTCAGCGAATCGGTTGCGCGGTAATGCTCCATGACTGCCATCAATTCGGCTGCGTTGTCCCCGGCTTGCGCCAAGGCGTCTTGCACCCCCTTTGGGTACTGCTTGCACCCGGCAAAAACGCAAAGAATTAGCATTGATAGAAATATACCGGCGATTGGAAACCTACAATTCCTCATGATTTTAATCATAACCATACAGATACACTACAAATATACGCAGATACGCGCAAAAACAAAGGAAACAGCCTGTAATTTTCTCTTTCTTTGTCAAAACAAAGCCTTTATTATTTGGACTATGGAGTTTTTGCGTGGAAAATAGGGGTGGAAGTTTGTGGAAATTTGTACCTTTGCAAATTATAAGATATTAAGACTGAATAGAACATGAGTTTACTTGACTTGAGCGAACAAGAAATAGTAAGGCGCAACAGCCTCGATGAGTTGCGGAACATGGGCATTGAGCCGTACCCCGCAGCCGAATATGTTGTAACAGGCCACACCGACGAGATAAAGGAGAATTTCCGTGACGACGCACCGCAACGCGAGGTGAGCATTGCCGGGCGCATAATGAGCCGCCGCATAATGGGCAAGGCTTCGTTCATGGAGTTGCAAGACTCAAAGGGGAGAATACAGGTCTACATCAGCCGCGACGACTTATGCCCCGGCGAAAACAAGGACCTTTACAACGTGGTGTTCAAGAAATTGCTCGACATTGGTGACTTTGTGGGCATCGAGGGCTTCGTGTTTCGCACCCAGATGGGCGAAATCACCGTCCATGCCAAGCGGCTGACGGTGCTGAGCAAGTCGATACGCCCGCTGCCCATCGTTAAGATGAAGGACGGCGTGAAATATGACGCATTCGACGACCCCGAGCTGCGCTACCGCCGCCGCTACGTCGACTTGATAGTAAACGACCATGTGAAAGATATTTTCATAAAGCGCACCAAGGTTTACAACTCGATGCGCGAATATTTCAACTCTAAGGGCTACCTTGAGGTTGAAACCCCCATATTGCAGTCAATCCCGGGCGGAGCCGCCGCGCGTCCGTTCATTACGCATCACAACGCACTCGACATTCCTCTCTACCTGCGCATTGCCGACGAGCTTTACCTGAAGCGGCTCATCGTGGGTGGCTTCGAGGGTGTGTATGAATTCGGCAAGAACTTCCGCAACGAAGGCATGGACCGCACCCACAATCCCGAGTTCACTTGCATGGAAATATATGTTTCCTACAAGGACTACAACTGGATGATGGACTTCACCGAACGTATGCTCGAAAAGGTGTGCATGGACGTGAACGGCACCTACGAAGTGAAAGTAGGCGACAACATCATCAACTTCAAGGCACCATACAAACGGGTGACCATGCTCGACAGCATCAAGGAATTTACCGGCTACGACCTCACGGGCAAAAGCGAGGAGGAGATACGCGACATCTGCAAGCAGCTGAAGATGGAAGTGGACGAAACGATGGGCAAAGGCAAGCTCATCGACGAGATATTCGGCGAGTTCTGCGAAGGGAATTACATACAACCCACCTTCATCACCGACTACCCGGTGGAAATGTCGCCGCTCACCAAGCGTCACCGCAACAATCCCGACCTCACCGAGCGTTTCGAGCTGATGGTCAACGGCAAGGAGCTGTGCAACGCCTATTCGGAGCTTAACGACCCCATTGACCAAGCCGAGCGATTCAAGGAGCAGTTGCGGCTGAGCGAGAAGGGCGACGACGAAGCCATGTTCATCGACCAAGACTTCGTGCGCGCTCTTGAATATGGAATGCCGCCGACATCGGGCATGGGGATAGGCATGGACCGCCTTGTAATGCTCATGACCGGGCAATCGACCATACAAGAGGTGCTGCTGTTCCCACAAATGCGTCCCGAGAAGGTTGAAAAGCGCGACAAGGTAGAAGCATACGAGGCCGTAGGCGTGCCGGCCGAATGGGTCGAAGTGTTACAAAAAGCCGGTTGCCTCACAGTTGAGGCCCTTGGCGGTGCCGGTGCCGGAAAGTTGCATCAAGACTTGTGCGGATTAAACAAGAAGTATCATCTTGAATTGAAGAATCCCACTATCGATGATGTTAAGGGGTGGATTGAAAATGCTTCTGCGGCCGATAAAAAATGATAGTATTAATTTCATATTCAGTATAATATCATGTTAAAAGACCTGACGGGCAAGATTGCGGTTATGGGTGGTGGCAGTTGGGCAACTGCCCTTGCCAAGTTATTATTGCTCGCACAAGATGCCGACATATTGTGGTACATGCGCCGTGACGACCGGATTGCCGACTTCAAGCGTTTGAACCATAACCCGGTATATCTGTCGGATATACGTTTCGATACCGACCGCATATACTTTTCGAGCGACATAAACGAAATCAGTTCCATGGCCGACACGCTGTTGCTTGCAATTCCGTCGCCATATCTCAAGTCGCACCTTGCCAAGTTGACTGCCGACATAAGCGGCAAGATGCTTGTGAGTGCGGTAAAGGGTATTGTGCCCGACGAGAATCTTGTGGTGTCGGAATACATGAAGCGGTTCTACAATATCGACGAAAACCGCATTGCAGTGGTGAGCGGGCCTTGCCATGCCGAGGAAGTGGCACTCGAACGCCTCAGCTACCTCACCATCGGCTCCAAGTCGCCCGAGTTGGCTGTGGCCGTGTGTTCGCGCTTCAATTGCAAGTCGATGCGCACGATTTTGTCGGACGACGTGACCGGCATAGAATATGCCGCAGTGCTGAAGAATGTGTATGCCATAGCTTCGGGCATAGTGCATGGCATGAAGGGGGGCGACAATTTCCTTGCCGTTCTGCTCTCAAATGCCATTCGCGAAATGGATGCGTTTGTATCGGTGGCAAGCCCTTATTGTAGCCGCAACATTTGCGACTCGGTTTATCTTGGCGACCTGCTTGTAACCAGCTATTCGCGTTTCAGCCGCAACCATAATTTCGGTGCAATGATAGGGAAAGGTTACTCGGTAAAGGCCGCAATGATGGAGATGGAAATGATTGCCGAGGGATATTATGGCACCAAGTGCATCTATGAAGTGAACAAGGAACTGAAAGTGCCGATGCCGATACTTGACGGCATGTATGAGATACTGTATAATTATCGCCCGGCAACCAAGATGATAATGGAAATTGCCGCGACTTTCCACTAAAAACGTAGACAAAAGATTGTTTTAATAAATTACATAAAGACGATGAAAACGATAGAAGTTATCAATCGCAACGTGCTCGGAACAGTTTCCGAAGCCGACATTAATGGTTTGCAGGCTCGTGCCAACGAAGCAATGGAAAAGCTTCACAAAGGTACGGGAGCCGGAAACGATTTCCTTGGTTGGTTGCACTTGCCAAGCGAAACTGCCGAAGCACTGCTCGACGATATCAACGCTACGGCTAAGTGCTTTGACGACTGTGAGTATGTTGTAGCCATAGGCATTGGCGGCAGCTACCTTGGTGCAAAAGCCGTCATAGAGGCTTTGAGTGATTCTTTTGCCGCTTATAAGCCGGCCGACGGTCCGCGTGTGTTGTTTGCCGGACAAAACATCGGCGAGGACTACCTGCATGAATTAAAAGGATTGCTCCGAGGCAAGAAGTTTGGTATCATAGTAATTTCCAAGTCGGGAACAACTACCGAACCGGCAATTGCTTTCCGCATGCTTCGCGAGATGCTTGAAGCTCAAGAAGGAAAGGACTTTGCAGCCAAGCACATTGTTGCAATTACCGATGCTCACAAGGGTGCATTGCGCAAACTGGCCACCGAGGAAGGGTACAAAACTTTTGTAATCGAAGACAATGTGGGCGGACGTTTCTCGGTGCTCACTCCGGTGGGTCTGCTCCCGATTGCCGTAGCCGGATTCGACATAAAGGCTCTCATTGCCGGTGCCAAGTCGATGGAAGAGGCTACCGCCGGCGCAGGCAACATTGCCGAAAAGTATGCGATGACTCGCAATGCTTTGTATAATGCGGGCAAGAAGATTGAAATACTTGTCAACTTCAATCCCAAGTTGCACTATTTTGGTGAATGGTGGAAACAGCTGTATGGCGAAAGCGAAGGCAAGGATGGCAAGGGCATTTTCCCTGCCGCCGTCGACGACACCACCGACTTGCACTCAATGGGCCAGTGGATTCAAGAAGGCGAGCGTACAATCTTTGAAACAGTGATTTCGGTGGGCGACGCAAAATACACCGAGGTGATACCTTCTGACGAAGCAAACCTTGACGGATTGAATTATATTGCAGGACGCCGTGTGGATGAAGTGAACAAGATGGCCGAATTGGGTACTTGTCTTGCTCATGTCGATGGTGGTGTGCCAAATATATTGGTGACTATCCCCGAACTTAGCGAGAAATATTTGGGCGAATTAATTTATTTCTTTGAAAAGGCTTGCGGTATAAGTGGTTACATCCTTGATGTGAATCCGTTTAACCAACCCGGTGTGGAGGCTTACAAGAAGAACATGTTTGCTCTGCTCAACAAGCCCGGCTATGAAGCCGAGAGCGCAGCGATCCAAGCCAAGTTGAAATAATAGAATCAGGTAAAATATCTGTTTAAAGAGTTGCCTTGTCGATTTTGTTCGGCAAGGCAGCTTTTTTATCGGTGTTCGGTAAATCCAAATCGACATGGAAAGCATATTTGCAGTCTAATAGCCTATTTGGGTTAAAAAGTTTGAATCAAATTTTGAAGTTAGAAGAAAAAGACCGGTTTGTATGCTAAAAAGATGCAGATTTATATTTTTCTTATCAAGCAAATGCTTATATTTGCTGCAAAATCTTAATTAAGTTATAATTTTAGTAATATGTTGAGAAAAATTAGTTTTTTGATTGCATTTTGTTTGGCCTTGTTGCCAATTTATGCACAAACGTCATCGGGAGGAGGCGGTTTGGCTTACGCCTATAACCAGACGAGCGGCAACTTGGAGTGCTTCTCGCTCGATGGCTTTACCTCGTTCCAAACGTTGCATACCATTGGCGACGATGTGCGTGCCGGTGCATTCGTCGAAGGCGAGTATTACGCTTTGCGTTACGAAAACAGCTACCCGGTGGAGATTGCGGCATATGACCTTGCCACCGGCAACAAGCGCAGCGTGATGCCCACTACCACGGTTTACCGCGACATGGCATACGATTACAGCACGCAGACGTTGTTGTTGCTTGAATATAACCCCGACTTGAGCACAAACTCTCTAATGCGGCTTGATCTCGAATCGGGTGAAATCACCAAAGTATGCGATTTTGAATACAACATGGCCGCCGTGGCCGCCGACATTGACGGTAGCATATATGCCGTCGACAACTGGGGTGACATATACGGTGTGGATACAGATGCAGGTTCTGCTTCTAAAGTTTATGGCTTTAGTGTTAACTTGTATAGCAGCGGTTCTTATGCTTCGCTTGACTTTGACTACAACACAGGCAAATTGTATTTACTTGCCTATAGCAATAGTTACATAGGTGGTGGTTGCTCGCTTTATTTGGTTGATGTAGAGGCGCAGAGCAATACTAAGTTGGGAAATACTTTAAATAATACTTACATAGGGCTTTATACCGGTTACACCAAGGCTACGCCCGACACCCCGGCGGCACCTGCCGGGCTGGCAATCACTTCGGCTGCCGATGGCAGCAACGGTAGCACATTGAGTTGGACTTGCCCGACAACGGCGTTCAACCGCCAAGAGATAGGCACGCTCACCCATGCCACAGTATACCGTGACGGTGTGGCTGTGGGCACCGTGAAGGAAGTCGCAGCCGGCAGCAAAGCAACGTATACCGATAATGTGCCGGCAGCGGGAACTTATACCTACAAAGTTACATTGAGCAACGAAGCCGGTGAAGGCATGTTTGCCATCGCAACCGAATATGTTGGTAAAGATGTCCCTGCAGCTCCAACCAATGTGGTTGCCACTGTAGAAGATTACAATATTGCAATTACGTGGACTGCACCGACGACAGGTCTTAACGGGGGCTCGCTGTCCGATGATGTTACTTATAAGGTAGTACGCAACGATGGCAAGGTGATTGCCGAGTCTGCCACCGACACTTCTGTCAAAGATGTCGTTGAAGGAGAATATGCAGTATATACTTATACTGTCACGGCAAAGAACAGTGCCGGCGAAGGCGGCAGCGCAACCTCCAATGCCGTAGGTGCGGGCGATGCACTGGATTTCCCGCTGACAACAGCATTCAGTAGTGCCGAAGACCTCCGCAGTTGGACCATCATAGATGCCGACGGTGACGGAAACACTTGGCAGATGGGCAGCAAGTGGGGTAACAAGGAAGGCATTGAGGTATATCATGCCACTGCCAATGACGAATGGCTCATTTCTCCGCCGGTATCGCTGGCTCAAGATGTGCCGACGCGTATCAGCTTCTTCATATATTGCACATATTATTGCAACGAAAATATCGAAGTGCGCATTGCCGAGAGGGGAACATCGCCCGAGGAAGCAACGATGGTGAACACGATTAGCATACAAGGTTCGAAAGGGTATTACGGAACAACTGTGTCACTCGATATTCCTACCGTCGCCGCCACCGGAGAATATTGCATATATTTGCACTATACCGGCGGCTATGGTACAGATGGCCTGCATATCAATGATTTCTCTTGGAAAGCCAACAACACGGCCACCATTTCGGGTACTGTGACAAATCCCATGGATATGGGCATGTATGGCGTGACTGTAAAGGTGGGTGAACTTAGTGCAACCACCGACTGGCAGGGCAAATACACCATTGCCGAGGTTCCCGCCGGAGAATGTGACGTGGTAGCATCTTATCCCACTTACAGGACTGTGACAAAACATGTATCGCTCAACGTGGGTGACAATGTGACTGTTGATTTCGCAATGGAATTGCTGCCTGAATATGAAGTGAGCGGAATTGTTACCGACGAAACCGGTGCACCGGTAAAGGGCGCACGGGTGTCGCTGACCGGATATGAAAGTGTATCTGCCACTACCGATGCCGAGGGAAAATATACGTTGGAGACATACGAAGCCACCGGGTACACGCTATCGGTGCTGAAGAACAATTACATCTCTCCGCAACCCAAGCAGATAGACTTGACGCAAGACTTCAGCGGTGAGGACTTCACTCTTGAAATCGACATATTGCCTTCTTACAAAATCTCGGCTGCCGACAATGCCGAAGGTGCTGTGGCTGTGACTTGGGACAAACCGCGCACGATAAATGAAATGAGCTACGACAACGGCGTGCCTGCCGATGGCTACGGTTACGGGGCTAATTTCTCCGGAGGCCAAATCGTGGGAACTGTTTTCCCGGGCGAAACCACATTGTATGAATTGAAGTGGTGGACCGTTGGCGGAGAAGGTTGCGAAGAAAACATCACACTGATGGTTATCGACCTTAACTGGAGCGGAGAGCCAACGGGTGATGTGCTGTATCAAGTGAATGTGAACACCGTTGACGGTGAGTGGAACACGTTCCGTCTGCCCGAGCCGCTGTATGCCGAAAAGGGATTCTTGTTTGCCATAGCAGGTAAGAACAATGTGGCCACCGATGCCGGTACGGCAGATGGAACAATCGACCACCCGCGCACGCAGGTATTTACCCTTAACTACAACGCTCCGAGTTCTTACGGCTACTTTGACGAATTGTCGAATCCTTCGCGCCACTTGTTGCTGAGGGCAATGTGCGAAAACGTGGAGCCCGACGATGCTACCATGCCGGCCATAACCTACGACGTGTGGAGATTGCCCGCATCGGCACAAGGTGATGAATCGAAGTGGACACAAATAGTCACCGGCAGCGAAGCTCTGTCGGCAATCGATACCGATGTAAAGAGCGGGGAATACCGTTATGCAGTAAAGGCCGTTTATGGTACCATAGGAGCATCCGAGGCTACAATCTCCGACGTTGTGGCTCACAACATGATTGCAAATGTGGTTGTTAACGTATTGGCCGATTCCGACCCTGCCCATGCCAACGGTGCAGCGGTGAAGTTGTATAACGACGAACACAGTTACTCGGCTACCGTTGCCGATGGTGTCGCCGAGTTTGCAGGTGTTTATAAAGGCCTGTATTCGATAACCATACGCCAGAACGGATTCAAGTTCATCGAAGATGGCGGGCTTGACATACAAGGTGAAGACATAACGTTTACTGAAAGCTATGAACTGGAACAAACGCTCGACCTGCCTGCCAACCTTGATGTTATGGTCGATGGCCGTTCGGCTCGCCTGATGTGGAACATGCCGCTTAACATTGTCGAGAATTATGACGGTGACGACTATACCGATTTTGAGGTTAACCCCGCAGGTAACTATGGTTGGCAATATGTCGATGGCGATTACATGATGACTTACGGTTTTGCGAATACGTCGTTCCCGCACATGGGTGAGCGCATGGCAGCGATTACATTCAATTCCCAAGCCACCACGCCGCCGCTTTCCGAATTGGGCGGAGATGCCAATACTGCCCGTTCGGGAGACCGTGCTCTTGCATTCTTTGCAACCAAGGCAACGACCGATGAGGAGGGTGGAATTACCTACTACTTGAGTGATGACTATCTCATTTCACCCGAATTGAAGCCCTACCGTGACTTTACGTTCAGCTTCTATGCCCGCCAATACAACCACCAGCTTAACGATGACAACAGCATTGACTATAGCCGCACCGAACGCATCAGGGTGGGATATGCGACCGAACGACCCGCAGCCAATCTGTCGAACATACAATGGATTGACGAGGAACTGCGCAGGGTTGAGTCGATAGAATATGAAAAATATGAATACGACATTCCGCAACAGGCCAAGTATGTAGTGCTTAACAGCTCATCAAACGACGCCTTCATGCTGCTTGTGGATGATGTGTTCATTGGAGTTGAAGAGCAGGTGCAGGGCAACAGCTACATGCCGGTCAACGTTAAGGGTTATGAAGTTTACCTGAATGACGAAAAGAAACTCGACACCAGCGACACTGAGTATACCTTCACCGACCTTGCCGACGGCACTTACACGGCAGCCGTGGTGCAGAAGTTTGCAATGGGCAACTCCGAAAAGTTGTCGATTACATTCAATATCGGAACTTCGGGTGTAAATGGCTTGGAAGGTGACGATGTGTTGAGCATATATGCTTATGGCGACATGCTTCACATAACCGGCGATTACAGCCACGCAGGTATTTACAGCACATCGGGAGCACAAGTTATGACGCTCGCCGGCGAACAGACTGCCGACATATCGGCATTGCCTCGCGGTGTTTACATCGTGAAGGTTGTAAAAGCCGATGGCAGCGACACGACGGCCAAGATAATCAAGTAACCCCACCTGCGCGCCACGCAACAAGGTTACAACCATATTGCAGTCCCACAAGAGCTTGCAAGCTCTTGCGGGACTGCTTGTTTTCATATTTCCAACATTGTCGCGGTTGCCACCAAAGGGAAAAAATATATGTTCGACTATTTGCGAATATTTGAAAGAATGCCTATTTTTGCCTGACGGCATATGCAACACGGAAGATGAGTTATGTACATTGAATTTGACAAAGAATATTTGCGTGAATTATACACCGACGGCAAGACAAGTGACAAGAAGCATCGTTACCAGCCCAAAGTGATAAAAGGCTACCAGAAAGCAGTGTTTTTGTTGTCGTCGGCAAATGTCATAACAGATTTGTTCCGTAACAATTCTTTGAATTATGAAGTTCTGCAAGGCGACAAGAAAGGTATATCGTCTGTAAGGATTGACCGTCAATACAGGCTCGAATTTACTGTTAGGGAAGAACTTAATGAACAGATAATTACGGTGTGCCGCCTATTGGATATAAGCAACCATTACAAGTGATTTTTTTGATATGGAAACAATAAATAAAATTTATGCGCCGCATGAGTTGCAGCCGTCAGTACCCATACATCCGGGAGAGATACTTAAAGATGAGTTAGCAGCCCGCGGAATGTCGCAAAGGAAGTTTGCCGCACTCATAGGGGGTTCTTACTCTGTGCTTAACGAGATAATAAACGGCAAACGCCCGATTACTACTGAATATGCCTTGAAAATTGAGGCAGCAACAGGCATTCCTGCCCACGTGTGGCTGAATATGCAATCGGCTTACAATATGCAGGTGGCTCGACAGAACAGGAAACTTTCGGCCATGCTTGAAAGCATACGCAAAGCGGTTGCCGTGCTTTGATGATGGCCGGAAAAAGCCATTACCGGCTTTTTCCGTCGGCCTGCGCATCGGGCATGTCGGTGCGGCTTTTGCTCTTGGTTACCAAGTATACGCCGGTGAATATGAGGACTATCGCAATGCCTTTTGCGACGTTGAACGAATCAAGGCCGAGCGAGGCTGCCACGATGCAGGCCACCACGGGCTGCACGTAATTGTACATGCCTGCCACGGTGGGACGCAGAGACTTTTGCCCTACCACTATCAGCAGGTAGCTGAGGAAAGTGGCAAACATCACGATGTAGCACAGCGAGGCGACTGCGGCCGCGTCGAGTGCGAGCCAGTCGGTGGTAATGAGGTCGTCGTAGGAAAACGGCAACATGCAGATGAAGGCATAGGTGAACATCCACTTCATGATGGTTACAAGCGAATATCGCGTCACAAAATTCTTGAACAGCACAAGGTAGAACGCATAACTTAGTTGCGCCGTCAGCACCAGCAGGTCGCCGAGAATGTGGTTGTCGCCGCTGCCCGATGTCTGCCCGCCGTTGCTGCCGAGAATGAGCAGCAGTGCGCCGCAAGCCCCGGCCGCGATGCCCATCACTTTCTTGCCGGTTATGGGTTCTTTGAGGAATATGGCGGCGAGAATCATTGCCCACAGCGGCATGCTGGTGGTGATAATCGACGCGTCGCCCGGCGAGGTGAGACTGACACCGAATATGAAGCTGCCCTGATTGAACACAATGGCGAGCAGTGACGCGCCAAACAGCCGTGCAAGGTCGCGCGGGGCGACATGCTCGGGTTTCATGAACAGCGATACAATCCAGAACATCACCATTGCGCCAAATATGCGCAGGTCGGTGACAACCAACGGGGAAACTATGCCCCCCATCATCACAATCTTCGCAATTGGCGACATCAACCCCCAGATGGTGTTGGCCGCCAACATCGAAAGGTGTCCTTTTATGCTAATCTTTTCCATTTCGGGCGCAAAAGTATATATTTCCGGCGGATAAAAATTATCAAGGTTGGTAAAATTTAAGCAGGTTCTAAGATATTTTTACGTGTGCATGTTGCTATTGTGCGGTGGGAAATTTGTAAATTCGCAAAAACAATAAGAATGACATAAACATGAAGCCGATTACCAATATCTTGCTTATAATATATATAATAATTTATACGTTTCTGCCCATCTTTGAACTTCCGCTCGTGGGAGGGCAGACGGGCTTTGACTATACGGCACACACAATTACCGACAGTGACTCGCTGCTCAAGCAACTTTTTTCGTTACTGCCATTCATATCGGCGTTTGCCGCAATCAGTTTCAATTGCATGAAGAATCGGTTTTGGGGCATTGCCGTGGCTGTGATAATATGTTTCGGCCTGTACTTCTATGTCGATGCAAAGGACCTCGTAATGATACAGCAGCCCGAGTTTTTCAAAATCGATGATCTCGGTGTCGGTTTCTATGCCGGTTATGCCTTGTTGTTGGCGGCATTGGTGTCGGCAGTTGTGTCGATATTGCCGTTTAAGTTCAATAAGTTCCATGCCCGGGAGATACGGTTTTATCATAAGAAACAAGAAACCGGGGAGGATAAGTGACGATGAGCAGCCTTTCTGACACTACCGGCGACATAAAGTTGGACAAGCCTTACCTGTGGACGTTGACACTGTTTATCGACGGCCGCCAGATTCATTTCATGTTGCATAACGACATGGAGGCCGATTCGCTCATTTGCCGTAACATCGACATAGGCAAATGGATTGATGAAGGCGAGTATCTGCGGGCATTGGAAAATGCCATATACGACAACAGGCTGTTGTTGAACGACTTCAAGCGTGTAAACGTGAGCGTCGATTCCAACAAGTTTATATTTCTGCCTCAAGGATATGGGTCCGATGATGACGTGCGCAAGGCTTTTGATGTAGCTTTCCCCGATGCCGAAGGCGACTTTGTGGTGTCGCGCGGATACAATTGCAATGCCGACGTGGCATATATGGTGCCTCAAGGAGTGTACAGATTCTTGCAACGTACATTCAGTAACATCCCTGTCAGGCTCAACCTTGAAGTGCTTGCTTCGTATTTCAGGGGGCGGACGCTCACATCCAATGTCGGGAAGGTTGCCGTGTACATACGTGGTGATGGCAGGATTGACGTGTGTGCCTTCAAGCGAGGCAAGTTGCAGCTTGCCAATACATACTTGTGCCGCTCGGAAAATGATATAATGTATTACACGCTTGCTGTGTGGAATGAGTTGGGGCTTGATGTGCACAGCGATGAAATTCAGGTTGCCGGAGACAAGACGGTGCGGGCATCCATAATGCCGCGGTTGCGCGAGTATGTCACTTACGTGGTGCCGGTGATGGTGCCGCCTGCCGCCATGCGACTGGCGTCTGATGTTGCAAAGGCTCCGTTTAATTTAATTGCTTTGGCTATATATGAGGATAATAAGAGGTAAGTATGGCAGGCGGCGTTTTGATGTGCCCCATAATATAACGGCGCGTCCGACAACCGATTTTGCCCGCGAAAATATTTTTAATGTCATAGACAATCTGATAGATCTTGACGGGGCCGATGCTCTCGACCTGTTTGCAGGTACGGGTGCCGTGACGTTTGAGTTTGCCTCACGAGGGTGCCACAGTGTGACGTGTGTGGAGAAGGCATCGACGCAGTACCGCTTCATCACACAGGTAAAACAGTTGTTGCAGGCCGATGAGGTGTTGCCTGTGCGTGGCGACGTGTTCAAGTTTATAGAGACGTGCAACCGCAAGTATGATATTATATTTGCCGACCCTCCATACGACTTGCCACGATTGCCCGAGGTGCCGCAATTGGTGCTGTCGTCGCAGCTTGTGAAGCCGGGGACAATATTTATTATGGAGCATTCCCGCAACAACGACTTTTCGGCCTTGCCGGGGTTTGAGCAGCATAGGGCGTATGGGAGCGTGAATTTTTCTATCTTCAAGGTTGGAGGAGAACAAGACGCAGAACCATGAGTAGAGATACAAGTGTAGGTGCCGGAGTGGCCGCGGGGTTGCTCGGGGCAATTTGCTTCGGTTTTATTCCGGTGTTTGGCAAGCCGGCGTTGGAACAAGGGTTGTCGCCCATGTGCATACTTGCTTACAGGTTTACGCTGGCAGCAATAGTGCTCGGACTGTTTTTGAAGGTTCGCCGTGTCAATCTGGGCATCCCTTTGCGGGATATTCCCACGATGTTATTGCTTGCCGTGTATTATTGCGTGTCGGGCGGTTGCCTGATGCTGGGATATGAATACATGTCGGGAGGAGTGACAGGCGTGATACACTTTTCTTATCCCGTGTTTGTGTTGCTTATTCTTTTGTTGTTCTTCCGTGAACGAATACGAGTGTCGTCGGCTGTCGCAATAGTGATTGCCGGTGCCGGCATTTACTGCCTCGGCGTGCTTGGCGGTGATGCCGCTTTCATACCGGGAGCCAACCG
Source organism: uncultured Muribaculaceae bacterium (assembly GCA_944321865.1). Classification (GTDB taxonomy): domain Bacteria; phylum Bacteroidota; class Bacteroidia; order Bacteroidales; family Muribaculaceae; genus Avimuribaculum. Next base: position 27,508 of record CALUMZ010000007.1, on the reverse strand, counting down.
TGCCGAAGGGGTACTCGTGGTGGTGCTGTCGGGAGTGGGCTATGCAGCCTATCTCGTCGGCGTTGGCAAAGGACGCGCCCAACAATATGATTCATTGTATCTCACCTTTTGGATACTGGTTTTCACAGCTGCGGCATTTATTGCGTTGGCCGGGGCAAGGGGAGAGCTTGTACTTGTCACCGACACCGTGACTATGCTCAATCTCGTTGGCATTGCAGTGGTATCGACCGTGATTGCCAACGTGCTGGTGGTATATGCCGTGAAAACCGTCGGCTCTACCATGGAATCGATATTGAGTGCCATGGAACCGGCAACATCGGTGGTGATGTGCATAATTCTCTTCGACGAGAAACTCAACTTGCCCATCATTGCCGGCATAGCACTGATATTCATGGCCGTAGCCATAGTGGTATTCCGCAGCGGCAAATCCTGATCGGATAAAAACCAGAGGCAATCTGTGTTTCTTACAATTCCCTTTTAAGTTCTTCATACAAGTCAACAGGGCCCAAATGCCAATATTTGGTGTTCTCGGTTGACAGTTTCTTGTAGAGCTTTGAGTGATAGATGCGATTCAGGCACTCTTGCAGCGTGAAACCGTAATCGTCGTGCAGGTATTCCACCAACCAACTTATCTTTCCGGGCAGGAGTAGATGAAGATTGTTTTGATTAATCTGAAACATATCATTTTTCAACTTTTGATGCCTCAATAAAATGTAAGATTGTCAGTGCTTTTTCTGTATGAAAAAGGTACTGGTCAACCAACTTGTAAGTTTTCAGTTCACGAATAAGTGTCTCAATCCCGATGGCTCCGGACTCATACAAGCCAAACTGGAGGTAAACTCTATCGTTGGCGACCGGACCATACACGATGTCGTAGCTGTGACTGAATCCTTTTTTTGTCCTGTTTTCCATGACAAATTCAGCCCATTCCTTGCTCGGCCCGGTGAATATGAGGCATCTCAGTTCTTGTAATTTCTGGTCGTCAAATTCATAAACATTTACATAGCCAGATGTAATACGTCTTTCAAACATGCGCCTTTCCACCCATTCTTGGGCTTGTTTCTTCGAGGTTGTGGTATAGAATCCTTCGCCGTAATCGAGTTTGCGGTTGGGCCGGAGTATCATAGGATGTTCTACCACTTCTAAGCTGCCGTGATATACCTTCATGCTCCTTTGCCTTTTCTTATGTCAATAAATTCGTCTATATCTTCTATAAGCCATTGGCGACCTTGGGTGTGAAGTGTGTCATAGAACTCGTTGAGATAATCGGTCACTCCATACTGAGAAAACAAGTCAAGGGCTTGCTCTCCGGTCATTCCTTTTGATGCTCCGTATTCTTCAATGCAAAATGCAACGAATAGGGCAATCTCTTTGTAGTTTTTTTGTATCATTGTTTTTCTCCTTTCAGTGGCTTTGCCTCACATATTTGCCTTGTCGCCGGGCTACTCATGAAAAAAATGTGAGATGAAGTGGCGTATATTACAAAAGTAGTAATAAATCATATCAAACCCAAATCGGACATCAGACAGCAAATGGTCAAATCGGCATTGTGGGGAAGTTCTTTTGGCCGTCAGGATTAAATTCTGTAGTATAAGTGCAAAGTGTATAAAAAACGATAGATAGAGCCTGCATGTTTCGGCGGGCTCTATCTATACTGTTTGGTGGGGGTAATCGTGTTTATTACTCTTCTACTTCAAATTGGTCTTTGCCTACGCCGCACAGCGGGCATACCCAGTCTTCGGGAACATCGGCGAAAGCCGTGCCGGGAGCTACTCCGTTGTCGGGGTCTCCCACTTCGGGGTCATATACATAACCGCATACGACGCATACATATTTTTCCATACACTTGTAATGTTTTGTGGGTTAATAAAATACTGTTTTGTTGGTTTGAGCTGAACATGCTATGGTTCGGCTTTGTGCCAAGTGCAAAAATAAGCATTTTCCCGAAACTCGCACAAAAAATATGCTTAAAACTTGCCGGGGAACGCCGGGCAGTGTAATTTTAAAGCGGAAAATCGGTTTAATGGGGGCGTGGCATGTGTGGCGGTAGAGGGAGTATCAAAAATATCATTTCAATGTGGCAGTAGAGACGCAAAATTTTGCGTCTCTACAACCCGGGTTGGTCAAACCGATTGACACTTAATGCTTTATAATGATTATTGCCAACGAGATGCGGCACTCCACGTCTCTACACTTGATAAAATAGCATTTTGATAACGTCTATAAAAGATAACACTTGTTTATTGAAACACTGGGAATGAAGAATTTTTTTAAAGACTTGAAGAACCACGGACACAAGCGCACACTTGGAGGGCTTGACTTTTTCCGCTACATAGGTCCCGGCCTGCTCGTCACTGTGGGGTTTATCGACCCGGGCAACTGGGCGTCGAATTTCGCGGCGGGGTCGCAATTTGGTTACTCGCTGTTGTGGGTAGTCACACTGTCGACCATCATGCTTATAATCTTGCAGCACAATGTGGCTCACTTGGGCATCGCCACGGGGCTGTGCCTTAGCGAGGCTGCCACCAAGTATGCGCCCAAGTGGGTGTCGCGTCCTATCCTTGCGTCGGCCGTGGTGGCTTCCATCTCCACGTCACTTGCCGAGATACTCGGCGGTGCGATAGCCCTTGAAATGCTTTTCGACATTCCCATTGCGTGGGGGGCGGTGCTTACGACGGCGGTGGTGGTGATAATGTTGTTCACCAATTCTTACAAGCGGATAGAGCGTGCCATAATTACGTTTGTGTCGGTGATCGGACTGTCGTTTATCTACGAGCTTTTTCTTGTTGACATCGACTGGCCGTGCGCTTTCGCCGGGTGGGTAACGCCTTCGATTCCCGACGGCAGCATGATTGTGATAATGAGTGTGCTGGGTGCCGTGATAATGCCACACAACCTGTTCTTGCACTCCGAGGTGGTGCAGAGCTTGGAGTATCATAAGCAAGATGACCGGTCGATACGCTCGCGATTGAAGTATGAGCTGTTTGACACGCTTTTCTCGATGCTCGTTGGGTGGGCTATAAACAGTGCCATGATACTGCTTGCGGCGGCAACGTTCTTCAAAAGCGGCATTTTGGTCGAAGAGTTGCAACAGGCCCGCGAACTGCTCACTCCGCTACTTGGCAACAATGCCGGAAATGTGTTTGCCGCCGCACTATTGCTTGCCGGCATCTCATCGACGGTGACCAGCGGCATGGCTGCCGGCTCCATTTCGGCCGGAATCTTCGGCGAGTCATACCATGTGAAGGACTCGCACTCGCAGGTGGGTATAATAGTTTCCCTTGGGATTGCTCTGCTGTTGATATTTTTCATCTCCGACCCGTTCCAAGGGTTGCTCATATCGCAAATGGTGCTGAGCATTCAACTGCCGTTCACGGTGTTCCTGCAAGTGTGGCTCACATCGTCGCGCCGCGTGATGGGGCAGTATGCCAATTCCACACTGAACAAAACGGTGCTGTATGGCATTGCCGTGGTAGTCACGGTGCTTAACTTGTACTTATTGCTTGCTCAATAAAAAAGATGGTAATTTCATGGAAAGGAAGATATGTATAATCACCGGCACACGTGCCGACTGGGGATTGCTTAGCGGAATAGCAAAGGAGCTGAAATCGCGCCCCGGAGTAAAGTTGCAAATAGTGGCTACCAACATGCATCTGTCGCCCAAATTTGGCAACACTCGCGATGAAATAGAACGTGATGGACTGTCGATTGATTATTGTGTGCCAATGCCGGTGGAAAATGATACCGCTGCCGAGACGGTGCGTGCCATGTCGGTGTGCATGACGGGCATGGCCGGTGCATTTGATGCATTGCGCCCCGACTTGGCGGTGATTCTTGGCGACCGTTATGAAATGCTTGCCACGGCATCGGCTGCACTTATTTTCCACATTCCCATAGCGCACATTGCCGGGGGGGCAGTGAGTTTCGGTGCTTTCGATGAAAGTATTCGTCATGCCATAACCAAGATGAGCCACCTGCACCTGACCGAAACCGAGGAGTATCGCCGCCGCGTGATACAACTGGGCGAGCAGCCCGACAGGGTGTTCAACGTCGGGGCAATGGGGGTGTATAACATACGTCACTTGCACCTGCTCTCCCGTGAAGAGCTTGAAGCCGACTTGAAAACGTCAATACCGTGCGAGTCGCTCTTTGTGACATTCCATCCGGCTACGCTCGACAGCGAATCTCCTGCCATGCAATGCCGTAACCTGATTACGGCTCTTGACGGCTTGGAGGGGTACAAGGTGTTTTTTTCTTACCCCAACAGCGACACCCACGGCAACGAAATTATCGAAATCATCGAAGCCGCAGCGAATAGAAATCCCGGGAAATATGTCGTGTTCAAGTCATTGGGGCAATTGCGCTACCTGTCGATGCTGCGATGTGTGGCTGCTGTGGTCGGCAACTCTTCGAGCGGCATAGTCGAGGTGCCATCTATGGGGATACCTACGCTTAACATAGGTATGCGGCAGATGGGACGTATTGCAGCCCGGTCGGTCGTCAATTGCGGCACGTCGGCCGAGGAAATCGGGCAGGGGCTTGAGCGGGTGCTGTCGCCTGAGTTCCGTGAAATGTCGCGCACGGCAGCCAACCCGTATGAGCAGCCCGACACGTTGCAAAAGATTGTGGATGTGCTGTGCGACACGCCGCTTGAAGGTATCACCATTAAGCGTTTTTATGATTTGGCTTGAAACAAGTGGCGATAATTACTTACCTTTACATAAGAGATAAGCTGCACCTCGGCAAAACAATTCAAGCATTCGCTTGATTGTTTTGCACTCGGTTTGCATTATCTTTGTTGGTAAAAAATTGAGTGTAATGTTCAGTTCCCTAAAAAATTTCTTCAAGTCGTCGTGCATAGGTGCAGCCATTCTGAACATGGCCATGGCGTATGTGGCATTCATGTTGTGCCGCGTGGTGTTCTTTTTGGTTAATTATTCAACGTTTGCTCCTTACATGTCGTGGAGCCTTGCCGGGCAGATGCTGCGGGGGGCGATGGTATTCGACACATCGGCACTGTTGTACCTTAATGCGCTATATCTTGTCGTGACATTGCTGCCATTGCATGTGAAGGAAACCAAGGTTTTTCACAACGTGGCAAAGTGGTGCTATATTATACCCAATGCTGTGGGTGTGATGGCCAATCTTATCGATGCTGTGTATTTTCAGTATACGGGGCGGCGCACCACGATGACCGTATTCAGCGAGTTTGGCAATGAGACTAACCTTGCGGGAATATTCGGTGTGGAACTGTTGCGGCACTGGTATTTGGTGTTGATTTTCGCTGCTATGCTTGTGCTAATGTGGAAACTGTTCCGCAAGCCTGCCGTGCGTCCGCGCCGCCTTGTGGCTTATTATGTGTCGCAATCGGTGTCGCTAATAGTGCTTGCCCCGCTGGCAATCATCGGCATACGCGGCAGTGCCACGGCCGGCACACGTCCCATCACCATCAGCAATGCCAACCAGTATGTGAACCGCGCCGTGGAAACATCGGTGGTGCTTAATACCCCGTTCAGCATAATACGCACCATCGGCAAGGAGATTTTTGTGACACCTGATTACATGCCCGACGATATAATGGTTGCAGCATATAACCCGGTGCACCGCAGTGCGCCTGCCGACACGCTCAACCGGCGCAAGAATGTGGTGGTGCTGATAGTCGAAAGCCTTGGGAAAGAATATATAGGTTTTTATAACCACAATGTAGATGGAGGGCGATATAAAGGTTATACGCCATTTGTCGATTCAGTTGCGGCCCGGTCGCTAACGTTTGCTTACAGTTATGCCAATGGGCGCAAGAGCATGGATGCCATGCCGTCAATATTGTCGGCGATACCCATGTTTGTAGAGCCGTTCTTCCTCACCCCGGCATCGCTCAATGACATAAAGGGGTTGCCATCTTATCTGTCGCAGTTCGGGTATAATTCGGCATTCTTCCATGGCGGGCATAACATAAGCATGGGCTTCTCGGCTTTTGCTCATGCCATAGGGTATGACCGTTACTTCGGGCTTGACGAGTATGAGCAAGACGGCAACTATGGCGGATATGACGACTTTGATGGCAAATGGGCCATTTGGGACGAGCCATTCTTGCAATTCACTGCCGACCGCATGGCCGAGATGAAGGAGCCGTTTGTGGCAACGGTGTTCACTGCCACATCCCACCACCCATATAAGATTCCCGAGGAATATGAAGATGTGTTTAAAATCGAGGACGGGCTTGAAATATCACGGTGCATAAGGTATACCGACCATGCGCTGCGCCGCTTTTTTGAAAAAGCAAGTCGTGAACCGTGGTATGACAGTACGGTGTTTGTCATAGTTGCCGACCACACCAATCAAAACCGGTTGCCGCAATATTCCACCGACATAGGTTCGTTTGCGATTCCCATAATATTTTATACTCCCGATGGCAGCCTGCAACCGCAGTTGCGCAACGATGTGGTGGCACAGCAAACCGATATTACTCCCACCCTGTTGGCTTACTTGGGTTATGAGGTTGAATATGTGGGGTTCGGGTGTGACTTGATTAACGACAATCCTGCCGACACGTGGATTGTCAACTACAACAACGGCATATACCAATTTTTGCAGGGCGACAAGATGATACAGTTTGACGGTGAACGCTTGCGGGCCGTATATGACTTCAGGAGCGACACGTTGCTCATGCACAATCTTGTGGGAACGGTCGAAGTGGATGAAATGGAAACCAAGTTGAAAGCCATAATCCAACAGTACATGCAACGCATGAACAATAATGAACTTGTGCAACGCAAGTAGTAGAGGCGCGGAAAGACTTTTTCTTTACTTGGATTGCATGTGTGAATCGGTTGCCTTGATGGCATCATCGAGCGATGCCCCGCGGTATAATTGCTTCCCAACCGATGTAGTGACGATGTAATAAGGCGTTTTGCCGATATTCATGTTAAGCAGGTTGCGGTTGAGGGTTCCACCGGGAGCCCAATAATGTTTCCACCGTGAACTGTCGCCGGCAAGGATATTTTTCCAACCCGCGCTGTCGGGCGACATCATAATGTCTACCACCTGCAGGCGTCCTTCTTTTTCATAATTCCTGTATAACTGCTTGAGGCGTTTGACGGTCGCGTTTCGTGCTGTGTCACTTTTTTCCCAGAAGTACATTAGTGTCGTCTTGTGCCGAGCCATTATAATTGTCGTTATGGTATCTTCGCTGTTATATAGCATCACCGACGGTATGTTCTTGCTACTTTTCTCCCTGTCGAGCTGTTGAGAAAGAGCAAAGTAATTGTTTACCAACCCCGCCGGCCGCGCATCGATGCTCAAGCGCTTGAAAAGAGAGTCAACATCGGTGGTATTGCCAAGGTTGGCATAATCGTTCAATAGCAACAAAGTGCTTGATATGCGGTCGGGATATGTGTCGACATATTTTTCTATTGCATGGTTTAGCCGTGTTTTGTCGGGCGACGAATAAAGTTCGGCATTCTCGTTCATGAATCGGTTCCATTCTTCATTGGCATCGTTACCGGTTATGGTGATATGGAACGGGTCGTTCATAGAGCCGTCGATTTTTATCTTGTCTCCGTTCTTTATGGCAGCACGTGCTATTATATCTTTTTTGTTGTTTATTAGGTAAACTACAGTCCAGTCATAATTTATCCCCTTCAATTCAAAATGCCCGTCAGTCATTGTCACCCAGTCGGATTGCAACGATTCATAGTCGGTTACATACAAGGCGCGTATATTTTGAGTGCCGCCGTCATTGAGCGACCCTTCGATTGTAAAAAACTCGTCTTTGCAGCCTGTTAATGACAGGGAAACCGCAAGCACGGCAATTATGTGTATTATATTTTTCATCATAACACAAGTATTTATGGTGCAAAGATAATGCAAACCGAGAGCAGAACAATCAAGCGAGTGCTTGAATTGTTATGCCGAGGTGCCGCTTATCTTATGAAAAGATAATGCAAACCGAGAGCAGAACAATCAAGCGTGCTTGGAATTGTTATGCCGAGGTGCCGCTTATCTTATGGAAAGATAATGCAAACCGAGAGCAGAGCAAGAGGGTGTATCTCCGTTTTGATGCACCCTCCCGAATGGCCGGCCTTTTCACGTGTGCTTATGATATTTTGTAGTCGCCGGCTTCGTTGAGTGCATTTTGCAGAGTATCGACCGAAATCTCCCCGTCTGCAAATTTAACTTTGGCAACCGGCGGATTTAATGTTACTGTGGCCGATTCCACCCCTTCAACGGTGTTTAATGCTTTTTCCACGTGCATACGGCAATTGTTGCACATCATTCCTTCTACTTTATATTCCTTTTCCATTGTTTTATTGATTTTTGATGTTGTAGGTTCTGAAATTATTTTCTTAGCTTTCAGCCTTAGGCTGTTTGATACCACACTGACGCTGCTCATGGCCATTGCCAGGCCGGCAACCATGGGATTAAGCAAGAATCCGCACACCGGATAAAGTATGCCTGCCGCAACAGGTATGCCGATAGTATTGTAGATAAATGCCCAAAACAGGTTTTGACGAATGGTGCGTACCGTTAATTTCGACAAGGTTATTGTTTCAGGTACTTTAAGCAGGTCGGACGACAAAATGGTGACGTGAGCCACGTCCATGGCTATGTCGCTGCCTTGTCCCATTGCAATACTCAAGTCGGCTTGTGCAAGGGCTGCGCTATCGTTGATACCGTCGCCCACCATTGCCACGTGCCGTCCTTGTTGCTGAAGCTGCTTTACAAATTCGGCTTTGCCGTCGGGACGTATTTCGGCTCTGAAGTGTTTTATCCCGGCGAGATTGGCAACGTGGCGTGCAGCGTCTTCGTTATCGCCGGTGAGCATGTATACTTCAATGCCGGCTTTATGCAGCAGTTCCACAGCCTTGGCCGAAGAATCCTTTATGCGGTCGGTAATGGCTATGATGGCAAGCAATTGTTTGCTGTCGGCGAAATAAATTACGGTTTTGGCTTCTTTGCTCCAACTGTCGGCTTTTGCGACAAGCGACCTGTCGCAATCGATATTGTGGTCGGCGAGTAATTGCAGGTTGCCTGCCAAGTAGGTTGAGCCGTTGCATTCACCCATTATGCCTTGGCCGGTTATGCTTTTGAAATTTGATATTTGCTGAGAAGCAAGCGCACACCCGAAGTGCGATGTGACAGCATCGGCAAGCGGGTGTTCCGACAGTCGTTCAAGTGCAATCAATATAGGTAGCGCACCCGATTTTCCTTCGAGCCAAGCCACGTCGGTCACCTGCGGGCGACCTTCGGTCACGGTTCCCGTCTTGTCGAGCAACACTGTATCTACTTTCCCTGCCGTTTCAAGGCTTTCGGCATCTTTTATCAGAATTCCGTTTTCTGCACCTTTCCCTATGCCCACCATTATTGCCGTTGGAGTGGCAAGGCCTAACGCACACGGGCATGCGATTATGAGAACGGTCACAAGAGCCAGCAACCCGTGGGAGAAACCATCGGTGCTGTCTAAGGCAAACCAGAGTATGAACGATAGCAGCGCTATCGACATTACTACAGGCACGAATATGGCTGCGATGCGGTCTACAAGTTTCTGTACCGGGGCCTTACTGCCTTGGGCATCTTGTACCATGCGTATTATTTGTGCAAGGACTGTGCCCTCGCCAACATTTTGTGCCGTGAACAAGAAGCTCCCTTTTAGGTTGATGGTTCCGGCATATACGTGTGCCCCCGGTTGCTTGGTAACGGGGATAGGTTCTCCGCTCAACATGCTTTCGTCGACATTTGATTCCCCTTCCGAAACAATGCCGTCGACGGCAATTCGTTCACCGGGCTTGACGACAATTGTGTCACCTATGTCGATGCGTTCTATTTCCACAGTTTGCTGTTTCCCGTTACCGTCTAAGCGTGTGACGGTGGTGGGGCGTAGGCCCATTAATTTTTTTATGGCTGTCGATGTTTGACCTTTGGCCCGTTCTTCAAGCAGCCTGCCCAACAGAATAAAGGCTATGATTACGCTTGATGCTTCGAAATAGACGTGTGGAGTTATACCGTGACGTAACCAAAAGTCGGGGAACAGCAAGTTGACTACGCTGAACAGGTAGGCAATGCCGGTGCTGTTGGCGACAAGTGTGTCCATGTTGGCCGAGCGGTGGCGCAATTGTTTCCAAGCACTGGCAAAAAAGTCACTTCCAAGCCAAAATACTACCGGGGTGGCAAGAATCCAACTTATCCACCCGGCCCAAGGTTTGTCCATGAATGCCATGCCTATGACGGCAACCGGCAGAGCCAATATTATGGCCCAAGAAGTGCGCAACTTGAGTCGCTTCAGGTGTTGCAGGTGGGCTTTTTCGGCTTCATCTTCCATCTTTTTGCCGGTATCGGTTATCAGTCCGTAGCCTTCTTCTTCGAGGGCATGCTTCATTGCCTCGGGAGTTAATTCGTCGGGGTCGTATTCCACGGCAATGGTTGCTGCCGCAAAGTTGACAGCCGCATTTGTCACGCCGGGCAATTTTGCGATGGTTTTCTCAACACGTGCCGCACAAGCAGCGCAACTCATGTTGAGTACCGGGAAGGTTTGTCGTGTCATTATATTTTCCTCTCTTTGTTACTTACAAAGATAGCAATTTTAATTTTGCAATATAGTTGCAAATATATGTGGCGTTGCAGGGCGGCTCTTTATGCTGCATTGTGGCGGTAGAGAGGGTGTATCAAAATTATCATTCCATTGTGGCAGTAGAGACGCAAAATTTTGCGTCTCTACAACTATCCCGGGTAAGTTGTTGATATTTAATGTTTTATGTGCTATTGTGGGCGTAGAGACGCGGCGCGCCACGTCTCTACAACATCAATGTCGGAATTTTGATACACCCCCCTACTGCCACATTGAAATGATAATTTTGATACACCCACTCTACAACCGGATTGCCCACATGATTAGTGTTGATAGTAAATGTTTTATATGGGCAAAATCGCATTTTTTTACCCGTTAGTCGATAAACTCGATTTTCGAGGCATCGCGCTCTTTGGCTGCCGGCGATTCGTCGGGATAGCCGACGGCTATGCAGTATAGCAGTTTGTAGCCTTTGGGCAGGTTGAGCCTTTCGAGATATTCCGAGGCTTGGGGATTATTCTGGATGAATGCAGCCGAACTGCCGAGGCAACATGTGCCCAATCCCAATGCTTGGGCTGCGAGCATGATGTTTTCTCCAAGCAGGCCGCAGTCGATTTGTGACGAAGATGCAGTGGGGTCGTTGGCAACAAAAATAATGGTGGGTGCGTTGCGGAACATGTTTTTGAACTCGGGAGCTTCGGCCATCTTGGGATTTACTTTCTTGAATACTTCCGTCACGCCGTTAATGTATTCAGGATTGTCGGTAACCCGTATTGCCCACGGTTGCTTGTTCATGCCGTTGGGTGCATTTATGCCGCAGGTGAGCAGCAATTGCACAGTGTCGCGGTTTACGGGACGGTCTTTGTATTGGCGTATGCTTCGACGGGCCATTATGGTTTCGATTACCACTTTGCCGGTGTCGACTTGTGCGGCTGTTACCGTGGTATTGTCTTGGGTGCTGCTCCCCGATGGAGAGCAACTCATCATCATGCCGGCGAGGCATAATGTAGCGATAAGTGATTTGTAAAGTTTCATAAGAATAATATTAATGATATTGATAATGGCAAATATACAATTTATCAAGGTATTATTTTGCCAATAAAACATTTATGTGAGTGAAATGATGTAAATTTGTAACAAAACCAAGAGATTGCGTCGATGGATATTTGGGATAAAAAGAAGCGGTCGGCAGTGATGGCTAAGATCAGGAGCAAGGATACAAAGCCCGAGCTTATAGTGCGCCGTTATCTTTATTCTCGCGGATATCGTTACTTGAAAAATGTGAAAGGGTTGCCGGGTACGCCCGATATTGTGTTGCGCAAGTATGGAATTGTGATTTTCATTCATGGGTGCTTCTGGCACGGGCATAGCGTCGATGGGCATCTCCCTCACTCGAATGTGGAATTTTGGGAGAATAAAATCGGACGTAACCGCAGCCGTGACGAGCGCAGCAAGGCCGAATTGCGAAAAATGGGATGGAAAGTGATGACTGTGTGGGAATGCCAGTTGCGTCCTGCAACACGTGAAAAGACTTTGAGAGAAATAGAGTATTTGATAAACTTTACCTATCTGCAACGTTTCCGCAAGCCTCCGTTGCCTCGACTGTATGATACCGGGGCGCAACCGGCCGACATGCCTATGGCAGCCGAGCCGGCCACGCATTACGGGGAAGGGAAAACATGAAATCTAATTACCGATTTGGCATAAAAACGGATAATTTGCTTTGCCTTGCCGGTGCAGTGCATTACCTTTGCAATAAAGATATATACATTCCAAGTGGACGAATTTTTGACAAATCTCAGCAATCTGCTCACCACGGTAAGCGATGCCGTGTGCGGGTATCCGTTTTTCATGCTGCTCATGGGCGGCGGGTTGTTCTTTTTTATTTATTCGGGTGGAATTTCCATCCGTCACTACGGCGATGCCATAAAAGCGCTGCGATACAGGCAGGCTGCAAAGGGGGAGGGGCAGATAAGTTCGTTCCAAGCCTTGATGAGCGAAATATCCTCGACCGTGGGCATGGGAAACATCGCCGGTGTGGCGATTGCCCTCACAATGGGCGGCCCGGGTGCGATATTCTGGATGTGGGTGAGTGCAGTGCTGGGAATGTGTACCAAGTTTTTTGAGGGTTCGCTGTCGATTATGTATAAAGGCCGGGACAGTGCCGGCGAGGTGCAGGGAGGCCCCATGTACATAATAATCAACGGTCTTGGACGGCGGTGGAAGCCGATGGCCTATTTTTTTGCCATATTTGCATTGCTCGGCACGCTGTGCTTCATGCAGTCAAACCAACTTGTCGAAGCCATCACCACCGTAATCACCACCCCGATGGGGATTGAAAACACGCTGTTGTTACGTTTCTTGCTCGGTGCAGTCATTTGTGCCATAGTTGCGGCGGTGATTCTCGGCGGCATAACCCGCATTTCACGCATTGCCACCAAGATAGTGCCGACGATGGTCGGGCTGTACTTCCTGCTTGTATTTGCGATTATAATTATGTATATCGACCAAGTGCCCGGAGTGTTTGCCTCGATATTCCAAGGTGCATTTAACCTCGATGCCGGGATAGGCGGTTTGGTGGGAACGGCGATAATAGGTGCACGCCGTGCCGCATACGTTAACGAAGCCGGCGTGGGGACAGCCTCGCTCATGCACGGTGCGTCGCGCAACGATAACCCCATTCGGGAGGGATTGGTGACGATGATAGGTCCGTCGATCGACTCGGGGCTCGTGTGCACGCTCACCGCTATTCCCATCATCATGGCGGAAAACTATGTGGGAGTGGGTGAAATCAAGGGGCTGTACATAGCCCTCAACTCATTCGATATGCTTTTGCCCGGTTACGGGCATTACCTGCTGATGGTGATAGTGCTGTTTTTTGCATTCTCCACCATGTTCTCTTATTCCTATTACGGGCTGAAGTGTACCAACTTCCTTTTCGGGGCACACAGGGCCAAGTATTACAACTACTTTTACTTAGTCATGATAGTGGTAGCGGCCATGATACCGCTCGGCTCGGTTGTGGCTGTGATGGACTTGTCGTTTGCCCTGATGGCGTTTCCCAACATGATAGCCGCCATATTGCTTGCTCCGCGCGTGAAACGCCTCGCCCGGCAATATTTTGCCCGACAACGGTGTGATTAGAATCCCTCGAAGTCGGCAATAGCCTTTTTCCATTCATGGGAAAGCGGTGCCGACTTGCCGGTAGCCGGGTCGAAGCCTACCATCACCGTGCGGCAAACGGCCTTAATCTCGTTGCTCTCCTTGTTTATCAGTTCCTGCAACACCTCGAAGCTCTTGTTGCGTATGCACGACACCCTTGTTCGCACCGCAATATGCTCGGTGTAACGCACTTGCGACATGAAGTCGCAATTCACGTTTACTATCACAATGTCGAGGTGCCCCCAATGGTTGTCGGTTCGACGTATGGCATTGAAATAGTCGGCTTTTCCGATGTCGAAGTATGAGAAATACATAGTGTTGTTCAGGTGCCCGAGCATGTCGATGTCGTTAAACCTGATTTGTATGTCGGTCGAGTGCTTGAAACAGTCGGGTCCGGGCAGAGTGTCCGCCATGGCCGTTGTCTTTTTATCGTTGCAGTCTTGTTCCATGTCGCATATAGAAAAGTTTCGGTAGAGTTACCTTATAACAATGTCGTGTATCACATCGCCGCCCACGGCTTCGTTGAGCCGCCTGATGAGTGCCGTGCGGCTCATCATCAACTCGTTGCGCAGCACGGCCGATGATATGTGCAGGTACAATACACCGTTTTTTACCCATCGGCTCGTGGTGTAGCGGTTGATGCCCTGACCTACTATTTCGGGCCACAGGTACACCACTTGCTGTTCGTCAAATTGGCGGTCGATATGGTCCTCTTTCAAGAGTTGTTTTATGATGTTGCCCACAGTGTCGGGCTCGGTTCGTTTCATATAGTGTGAGTCTCCTTTCCTGTCGATTCAGCCAGAGTGAAGCGGCCGTTTTTTACCGTCCATGTGCGGTAATCTTTTCCTACGCGGCGTATTATATGGTCGAGGTGCGTTCGGTTGGTATCGGTAATGAAAATCTGTCCGAAAGTGTCACCGGCCACAACGCCGATGATGTTTTCCACTCGCCGGGCATCGAGCTTGTCGAATATGTCGTCGAGCAGCAACAACGGTGTAATGTTGCCGACGCGTTTCAAAAAGTCGTATTGGGCAAGGCGCATTGCCACCGTGTAGGTCTTGCATTGTCCCTGCGAACCGATTTTGCGCATGGGGTAGCCGTCGAGCAGCAACTCCATGTCGTCGCGGTGCACGCCTGCCGACGTGTAACCCAGCAGTGCGTCGCGGTCGCGGTTGCGGTCGAGCAGCTGTTGCATGATAGCGTCGTTAAGGTGGCTGCGGTAAGATAGCGACACGGTTTCGGTGCTGTCGGATATGCGTTGGTAATATTCAAGGAAGATTGAGGCGAACTGTCCGGCCCAGTCTGTCCGGCACTTGTGTATATAAGTGGCCGATATGTTCATCTGGTGCTCTACCGACTCAAACAGCAGCGGGTCGCGAAACCCGCGGCGCAGCATGGCATTGCGATTCTCCACGGCACGTGTATACTTGATGAGATGCGCCATGTATTCGGTATCGCTCTGTGCAATGATTTGGTCGACAAATCGTCGGCGTTCTTCACCTGTGCCACGTATCAATTCCCAGTCGGTGGGAGAAATCATAACCAATGGCAGCAGTCCTATGTGGCGGCTTAACTTGTCATATTCCTTGCCGCCGCGTTTCACCGCCTTCCGCCGTCCCGGCTTGAACCCTATCGAAATATCCTCTTGCCGGTCGCGCCGGTCGTAATGTCCCTGCACGAGCATGAAGTCGGCACCGTGGCGCAGTAACGACGTGTCGCCCATGCCGGTGCAACTCTTGCAGAAGCTGAGGTAATAAATGGCATCGAGCAAATTGGTTTTGCCCATTCCGTTGTCGCCGATGAAGCAATTTACGTTGCCCGACAAGTCGAGCGAAGCCTCGGCGATATTCTTGAAATTTAATATTGAAATGTTGCGCAATATCATAGTCGGTGCAAAGTTAAAAAATAAAATATTAAAGTTTTTCGATAAATCGCATATTGTTTGTAATTTCGCATTATGCTTGGGCAGTGACAATGCAGGCTCTGTGGGCATACGTTGCAAATTGCTCGCATTCAAAATATTGGATTATGGTTTACAAATATGATTATCTCGTTATCGGCTCGGGTATTGCAGGCATGAGCTTTGCCCTGAAGGTGGCCGAGACAGGCAGGGTGGCACTGATATGCAAGACCACCCTCGAAGAGGCTAATACATTTCTTGCCCAAGGCGGCGTTGCCTCGGTGACAAACACGTTGGTTGACAACTTCGAGAAACACATTCGCGACACCATGATTGCCGGAGACTGGCTCAGTGACCCGGCAGCCGTGGAAAAAGTGGTGCGCGAAGCCCCGTCACAAATCAAGCAGCTTATCAGTTGGGGTGTGGACTTTGACAAGAACGAAAAAGGCGAGTTTGACCTGCACCGCGAGGGCGGCCACTCCGAGTTTCGTATTTTGCACCACAAGGATAACACGGGCGCCGAGATACAAGACAGCCTGATAAAAGCCTTGAAGTATCACCCTAATATCGACGTGTTTGAAAACCGCTTTGCCGTGGAAATATGCACCCAGCACCACCTTGGGAAAGTGGTCACGCGCCGCACCCCCGACATCACTTGCTACGGGGCCTACATACTGAACTGCGCCACCGGCGAGGTCGATACTTTCTTGTCGAAGGTGACGCTGATGGCCACCGGCGGCATCGGTGCCGTGTACCGCAACACTACCAACCCGCTTGTTGCCACCGGCGACGGCATAGCAATGGTGTACCGCGCCAAGGGCACTGTCAAGGACATGGAATTTGTGCAATTCCACCCGACGGCACTTTACCACCCCGGCGACCGCCCTGCATTCCTCATCACCGAGGCCATGCGCGGCTACGGGGCAGTGTTGCGCACTCGCGACGGCAAGGAATTCATGCAAAAGTATGACCCGCGCTTGTCGCTCGCCCCGCGCGACATAGTGGCACGCGCCATCGACAACGAGATGAAGACCCGCGGCGACGACTTTGTGTATCTTGATGTGACACACAAGGATGCCGAAGAAACCAAGGAACACTTCCCCAACATATATCAAAAGTGCCTGAGTCTCGGCATCGACATCACCAAGGATTACATACCCGTGGCTCCGGCAGCCCACTACCTGTGTGGCGGCATCAAGGTCGACACCAATGCTTGCTCGTCGATACAGCGATTGTATGCCGTGGGCGAATGCTCATGTACGGGTTTGCATGGCGGCAACCGCCTTGCCTCCAACTCGCTTATCGAGGCCGTGGTGTATGCCGATGCGGCTGCAAAGCACAGCATGGCCAACATAGAGCATTATACCTACCGCGAGGATATTCCCGAATGGGACGACCATGGCACACAGCACCCCGAAGAAATGGTGCTTATCACTCAAAGTGCCAAAGAGGTGGGCGAGATAATGAGTACCTACGTGGGAATCGTGCGCAGTGACTTGCGGTTGAAGCGCGCGTGGAACCGCCTCGACATACTTTACGAGGAGACCGAAGCACTGTTCAAGACAAGCAAGGTGTCGCGCGACATTTGCGAATTGCGCAACATCATCAACGTGGGCTACCTGATTATGCGTCAGGCAATGGAACGCAAGGAATCGCGCGGGCTGCACTACACAATTGATTATCCGCCCGTGAAGCGTGACATAAAAGGATTTTGACAAACGAAACAACAAACAAACTGCAGGAGAGTATTTGAACGATGAAGTATCGCGACGAAATTGACAAATGTTACGGCGTGGCGGGAATGGCCTTGGGGTTGTCGTTGTTCAATGCCGAGGACAAGTTTACCGGAATAACAATCGATGGAGAGGACGGGTTTGACTGCATAGGTTTCACGCCTGAATATTACTTGTTTTACAATCCATCGTTGCCGGCCAAGATGTCGTGGCGTAACATGCTCAATAATTTTCACTTGTCGATGGCCTTGACGATGGCCGACGGTATATGCCGCCATGTAGTGGGCGATCACAAGGAAGTAGACCATGTGTTGCGTCATCGCTTATATAAGATTTCGTGTGACGAAGGGAAAGAATTGTGCCAACTCGAAGCCGATGAGATAGACGAAGTGTTTAACGAGTACTTTTCATACCTGTCGCAAGTGTTCAACAACAAGACGGTGAGGAAGGTCGTAAAGTCGATACGCGACGAACTTATTAATTCGCGGTCGATAACACGGCTTGACTTGCTCGACATGCTTGCCCCATTGCGGCACTGACGGCCATGAAGATAGCACTCGTAAACCGAAGCGACTCGACCGGCGGCGCGGCTGTCGTCACTTACAGGCTCATGCAGGCTTTGCGAGCCGAGGGTGTCGATGCGCGTATGCTCGTGCTTGAGAAATTGACCGACGATCCCAACGTAATTTCCTGTTCGCGTCCGCTCATCGACCGCTACAACTTCTTGTCGGAGCGGTGGAATATATTCCTGCGTAATGGTTTCTCACGTGCCAACCTGTTCAAGGTGGACATTGCCAACCACGGGCGCAACATTGCCCGGCACCGGTGGATACGCGAGGCCGATGTGGTGATGCTCAACTGGGTCAACCAAGGCTTTTTGTCGCTGAAGTCGGTCGACAAGTTGTGCAACCTTGGCAAGCCGGTAGTATGGACCATGCACGACATGTGGCCCTGTACAGGCGTGTGCCACCATGCCATGCAGTGCGACGGCTACAAGCACGCCTGCCGCGGCTGCCAATACCTCGACAGCATAAAGGTTGACCTTTCGACGGCTGTGCAGGCACAGAAGAACAAGTTGTATACTCTGCACCCCGACATTCAATTCGTAGCCGTGAGCAACTGGCTTGCAGGCTGTTGTCGCGAAAGCAGGTTGCTGCGCAAAATGCCAGTGACGGTGATTCCCAATGTCATGGACGCAGGTCGCTTCAATTGGGAACGTCGGCACGGGGGAAGCCTTGGCATTGCCGATGACAAGAAAGTCATGGTGATGGGTGCTGCCCGCCTTGACGACAGCATAAAGGGCTTCGACCTGCTGATTGATGCCACCCGGTGCCTGCGGCAAAGCCACCCCAACGTTGCCTCGCGGTTGCACCTTGTGCTTTTCGGCAACATACGCGACCGCTCGCTGCTCGACCAATTGTCGATCGACCACACACACGTGGGTGCCGTCAAGGGGATTGAAGCACTCGTCAATCTATACACGCAGGCCGACATAGTGCTTTCCACATCGCGGTTTGAAACATTGCCCGGCACGCTTATCGAGGGGATGGCGTGCGGCTGCATTCCGGTATCGTTCGGTGCGGGCGGGCAGCGCGACATCATCGACCACCTGTCGACCGGCTACATTGCCCCCGAAGTTGAGCCGGAATCCATTGCCGAAGGCATCGCATGGGCGGTCGGTGCTGCCATCGACCGCAAGATGCTGCACGACACGGCAGCCCGCAAATTCGACGCCCCCGTCGTAGCCCGGCAATACATCCGGCTATGCGAGCAGCTTTTGGGCACACATTGACAACATAGTAGAGACGCGATTAATCGCGTCTCTACACAATCATACAACATTATTTTTTTACTATGCAGACAGTTTTATTTCATGAAACCATATTCGGGCCCATACACAGCCGCCGGCTGGGGACTTCGCTGGGCATAAACCTGATGCCGCGCGACGGCAAAGTGTGCTCGTTTGACTGCCTTTATTGCGAGGCGGGATACAATGCACAAGGCAACGGCACAACCGGCATTCCGCGCCATGCCGAAGTAAAAAAGCAGCTTTCGGCAAAGTTGAAGCAATTGAAAGCCGAGGGGGTAAACATTGATGTTATCACGTTCTCGGGTAACGGCGAGCCGACTCTCCACCCCGAGTTTAAAACCATAGTCCACGACACACTCACACTGCGCAACCACTATTTTCCCGAGGCAAAGGTGTGCGTGCTTAGCAATGCCACTATGGCAAGCCGCCCAAGTGTTGCCGAGGCGTTGAAAATGGTAGATTGCAACATCTTGAAACTTGATTCGGCAATATATCGCACCTTTAAGCGGCTTAACCGCCCGGTGTCGCCCAATGTGCTGCCCGAGGGGATAATCGACGACCTGAAGCAATTTGACGGCCGGTGCATAGTGCAAACCATGATGGTGCGTGGCGAGCACGACGGTGAGCCGGTCGATAACACCACCGACGAGGAAATAGATGCCCTGATAGCCGCATACACCGAGATTCGCCCGCAGGAGGTAATGCTCTACACCATCGACCGCCCCACGCCCGAGCGCAACCTGCAAAAGATTTCGCCCGAAGAAATGCAGCGCATCGCGGCACGTATCGAAGCTGCCGGCATCAAGGTGCAAGTCAACGCATGACGGTGACCGAAATGAAATTATTCATATAAAACTATGATTATTAGCGACAAATTTCGTATGTTTGCAGTCGGAACTGTTTAAGTTTTTATATGGAGTTTATTATTATCCTGTTATTATTGCTTCTTAACGGCGTTTTTGCAATGTATGAAATAGCCTTGGTGTCATCGAGCAAAGTGCGTTTGGAAACATTGGCCGACAGGGGCAACAAGAAAGCAAAAAGAGTAATAAAGCAACGAGAGGAATCCGAGAAATTTTTATCTACAATCCAGATCGGTATCACCTTGATAGGTATTGTATCGGGTGCATACGGAGGTATCAGCATAGCCGATGACATAGCTCCGCTATATGCCATGATACCGGGTGTCAATGCGGTGTATGCAGGGCATCTTGCTCTTGCCACCGTGGTAATTGTCATCACATACTTGTCGATTGTGGTGGGGGAATTGGTGCCCAAGTCGATAGCCCTGTCCGATCCTGAGCGGTATGCAGCCAAGTTCAGCGGGGTGATGCAGATGATTTCGGTTATCGCATATCCGTTTGTGTGCTTGTTGAGTGCGTCGACCAAGTTTGTCAACAAATTGATGGGCATGAAGCCCGAGGAGCGGCAAATGACGCAGGACGAATTGAAGATGATTCTTAACCAAAGTTCGGAACAGGGCGTGATTGACCAAGAAGAGAATGAGATGTTGCGTGATGTGTTCCGCTTTTCCGACAAGCGCGCCAACGACCTCATGACGCCGCGCCGCGATGTGATTGCGCTGCATGTTAACGATACGCCTGAAGATGTGCTTGAAACCATAAAGAAGGAACACTTCAGCAAATACTTGCTCGTCGATGAAGATCTCGACCAGATTGTCGGGGTGGTGTCGGTTAAGGATATAATTCTGATGATTGGCAGCAGCGAGCGCGGGTTTGACTTGCGCAGTATTGCGCAACCGGCGCAACTTGTACCCGAAAGCCTGTCGGCAAAGAAAGTACTTGAGGTGTTCAAAAGGACCAAAGATAAGTTTGCCGTTGTAATCAATGAGTTTGGCAACACCGAGGGTATCATTACCCTGCACGACCTGTCGGAAAGCATCTTTGGCGACATTCTTGAGGAGAACGAAGAAGACGAGGAAGAAATCATAGAACGCCAAGACGGTTCGTTGCTTGTGGATGGTTCGATGAATCTTGAAGACTTCATGGACACGATGGGCATTACCGACTTTGATGACTTGAAGGAGGAAGATTTCACCACCCTCAGCGGCATGGCAATGTTCCTCATTGGCGGAGTGCCAAAAGCCGGCGACAAGTTCAGCTACCAAAATCTCGATTTCGAGATTATGGATACCGACCGCGGGCGCGTGGATAAGTTGCTCGTAATCAAAAATAATAAAGATGAAGAGAAGCCTGATGACGAAGCAGGCAAGTCAGACGATAAAGATTAACCGCAATCGAGCAATTAGGTAAATATTGGGGATTATTATTGTGTTTCCTGACTTACCCGTTCATTTAGGGTGACATGTTGGCGAAGACAGGAATGAGCGACAAAGGCGGATACTCGCACTATTGCGGAGTTATTTGGGATAAACAAAGCAGCCTTGACTGAAACGGTCGGTCAAGGCTGCTTTGTATGGTAGTATTTGGGATTATTGCTTTATGGCTTTTAGTACTTCGGTGGTGTCGGTGGTCGATATTTTAATCAAGTATACACCCGGGGTGAATTGCGAGCCGTCGATTGACAATGAAGTTTGCCCGGCGGCCGAAGTGCTGAATACCACATTCCCCGATATGTCGATTATGTCGATGTGTTGTGCATTGCCGGGGAGTGTAACGTTCAAGATGTTGTCGAATATCGAAGGATAAACGGCCGCTGAGGTTTGCTCGATTGTTGCTGCCGAACTGCTCTTGGTTTGTGTCAGTTTCAAGTCGAGCGTGCTTGCGCCATCGGTAAGAGTGATGGTTGCCGTGCGGCTTGTAACCGACTGTGGCAGCGCGTCATATTGCACAACGATGGTATCAACGGTCATTCCGTTAGGCTCACTCGTCACACGGCACCAATCGGCATCGCACGTCACCGGCGTTTCATAACCATAGATAGAAAATATCTTAAACTCTGTTTCTCCGGCCTGTTGGTTTACGGTAACTTCGCTGTCAGACAAACAGTCCATTACCGAGTGGGCAATTAACGGGAATATGGCATAAGAGGTGTGGTTGCTGCCTGCGGGGAAATAGTCGGCAGCCGATTTCCATTCACCGTCTTGCAGGAAGTAGGCAGTGTTGCCGTTGTCGCGGAAACGTGCAGTGGCAAACGCGACGGTGCATGTTTCATTCTTTTCGGGAATGCCGCTGACCACGAAGAAGAATTCATCATCCACGATTACCGGTTTGGAGAACTCAAAGTCGGTACCCACCATTGTGCCGCCTGTGGGCAGGTCGAGCTCAAACACACTCCATGAGGCAAAGTCAAGTTTCTCACCGGGCAGGCCGTTTTCGCTCTTGTGCAGGGCGACATCCACACCGGCAATTTGGTCGATTACCTCGAACGCTGAGGCTTGGGTGAAATAAACCTTTGCCCCATATACGAAAATCGGGCGCGATGGCTTGGAGAATTTTTCGGCATATTCAGTAATGTCAAGGTAGTTGGTACCGGGGAATTCGCCATACCCGTCGCCAAGGTCGAATGTAAACAGTTCGTCGTCGGGTTGCAAGTTGGTTATAAGCCCCTTATACTCGGCCGATACCTCGGTGAAAGCATCGGACGACCCATGTTGGTTGCTTACTGTTAACCCCACGCCTTGCTTGTGCTGGAACATGTATTTCACTTCGGGGTTTTCTTCGTAACTCGAAGTTATTGCATCTGCTTCCTCGTCAACGCCGGTGAATGTCCATTCCCACTCGGTGGGGAATCCGTCGGAAGCATCGCGGAATTGCACCGGAGCAAGCGGAGCCACCATGGGCAGGCGTGTTTCGTAATATCGGAAAGTAGCCGGCGGCATGATTCGTGCCGTCGGTGCCACGCCGGTAACGTTGACAAATGCTGTCATCGTTTTTGTGGAAGTAGATGTGCCGTCGCTCACCGTCAGCGACACATCATAGCTGCCGTCGCGCGTGTAATAAACCTCGGGGTACTGTTCGGTCGACTCTGCCGGTGTCCCGCCGGGGAAGCTCCACGACCACGATGTGGGATTGCCTGTCGATGCGTCGGCAAACTTCACTGTTTCGCCTGTCATCACGTCGATTGACGTTGCCTCGGCAGCGGCCGTCAGTTGCAGCCCGTCGATTGCATAGTCGCCCATGTAACCGTTGTACTCGAATTTAAGCGTGGCTGTCTTGCCGGCGAAAGCCGTCATGTCGATATTCAATTCATGCCAATACCGTTTTTTATCAGCTGTGTCGTCGAGATCCGACCACACTTGAGTCCAAGTTTCTCCGCTGTTGTCGCTGGCAAAGATTGTCAGGGTGCAATAATCCTTATTGAGATTAAAAGCATAGTTAACGTATCCTTTCAACGTTGCGTTTTGCGGCACACTTATTTCTGGGCTTATGGCCGAAGCCGTGCCGCGATCGCCATACCAATATGATCCCTCGATGAAAAGCGAGTGCACGTCGCCGGGGACTATCGTAGAGAAATCTTCATTACTGAAGGCCCACGAGAAAGCGTCGGCGTTGTTCAACGTCCACCCGCCAAGGTTGTCCTCGTCCAATCCGTCGAAGTTTTCGCTCCACACCACTTCCTGCTCGCCTTCTCCATTCAGGCAGGTAAAAGCGGCTTGCAATTCTCCATCGGCCTCTGTCAGGTATGAAGGGTTAAGGCTTGCCCGCGAGAATGTTTCCCCGGCAGGGGTGTTTGGCATCGGTTGTTTCCCTGTGTTGATTGGCATATTTGGAACCTCTTGCGAGGGTATACCCGCTGCTTGCATGCCCAACCATGCAGCAAGTAGCACTCCGGAAGTTAAAAGATGTTTCATGATAGTAAATGATAATGATATTTTGCAAAATTAAGGTAAAAAACGAGCAATTCAAAGATATGCCACAAAATATTTCACAAAATATCATCAACAGGCGAAATTATCATCATGTAACGGTGTCTAACCTCAAACGGTTATTTCACACAATACGGGTCGTAATCCAGTTCCCTGCAACATTCATAGAAATAGTCGATGAAGAAGCGTCCGTTGCGATGCAGGAAATCACGCCCGTGTTCATATCCGCGTACACTTGTCAAGGCGGCATCGGGAATCAGGTCACGGTCATGCAAAATGCAGGCTGTGCGATAGGTCACAATGTCGGCATCGCAGTAGAACCCGAGAGCCGACTTGCGGGCAGCCTCTTTGTCATAAAAACGATTTGACGGCAAAGCGACGCATTCTCCGGCCGCCGCTGCCACATATATCCCCACCACCGGGTCACAATATATGCCGACGCATGTCGCACCTGTCGGAATCTCCTGAATTGGGAAATTGTCGCTCATTTTTGGCATCACCTGTTTATAGAATGCCTTCATTTCAGCGAGATCTTTCACAAATACGGCAGGCTCCCCTTTGGATGCTTTCAAGAAAAGCGGGTATATCTCTTTCTGGCTTTCCATCAACCTGTCGTTTCTGCGCTTTGCCTCCACTTCTTTCATTACTTCGCTCTTATCTTCGGAAACAGTTACCCCTACCACATAGTGCATGTCCTTGAAACTCGCCAAATTGGTAACCATAACAGTCTCTCCCACTTTGGAGACACTCAAAATGCTGTCGCCTGCGCCATACGAATTGTTTTCTACCTCATACTCCTTCCCATCGCACATGTCTTGAAGCATAAAAGTGCCGTTGTCGGTCAATCCTTTATAGAGGTAATATGACGTGGGGTAGCGATGCACGGTATCGAATACCGGGTTACCCGTAATCTTTCCACACCATTGTGCGGCAGTCAGTGAGAGCAGGTTGTGGCGGCCACCGAATATATGTTCCTTTTTTTGCATTAAACGATGTCATTCTCCCACGCTACCTGAGTTTCAAGGCGCGGGCGATACCGAGGTATGACACGGTGAAGCCAACATAATAGCCTTTCACGGCCGGGTTCTCCTTGTTGTAAACGGCGTGGGCAACGTAAGGCGTTATGCGTAATGATGATGATAGTTGTTCACGGCGGCCAAACCAAAAGTCGTCGTTGCTTCGTGCCGTGTGCAGCAATATGTCGAAGTCAATACCTGCCATCCAGTTCAGGTCTTTAAATTTTTGCGTCTCGGTGTGAGTGACACGGCTTTCATATTCGCCTGTTTCGTCGTTTTGCGTCCATTCAAGGTGTGTGGCGTTCCACTTGTATTTTCCCCAGAACATGCCGAAGTGTGGCGTAATGGCGAAACGCCGGGTCTTTACTATGCTGTAGCCGAGCGACACTGTGAAGTCGAGGAACGAGGCGTTATTGTCGAGCACATCGACCAATGGGCGGCCGGCCTCGTCAAACACGTTGAACACGTTGCGATTGTCGAGTCCCGGTTGCCCGTAAGTTACTGTGGCTTGAAGTTGTATTCGCCTGTATGAACCCAACAGCCCGGCATTGAATGTGAAATTTCCATTGAAAGTGTTGTTTATGTCGCCGGTCGGGAATATTCCTCCAAGGCCAATCTGTGCGCCATATCCCCAGTTGCTCGGTATCGTTTGCGGCAATTCCACCGTGGCTGTTTGTTCCAGATTCTTTTGTGTGAAGTAGGCCCATTCGTCCACTTTGCTATTGTCGTTGCCGAAATTGGTTTCCTTGTCGATATTGTGCAGCTGGTCGATGTACATGTTGCGGTAGAATGCAAGCCGCTCCTGTACCTGTTCATCGGTCATGCCTATGCCTATCTCGTTCTGGAACCGGCGGCGTATCACCTCAAGTGCGTCGAATTGCAATTGATGGTAACGCAGTCGTGCCGGGGTGGCAACAGCCGAATCGGTTACGTAAGATTGCAATTTGTTCATGTATGCGTAGGCAAAGTATTCCCGGCCCTGTCCGAGGTTTTCTTTTTTCACGTCGAGGGTGCATTCAAAACTTGAAACAGGGGCGTCGCCCGATGCAGGTGGCACACCCTTGAAGTCTGCCCATGTGATATCGCCTTCGTTCCACATTTTCACGTCGGTATTGTCCCATTCGGCAGCCGCAGCCGTGAGTGGTGCCAGCAGCATTATTATAATAATGAGGAGGTTGGTTTTCATATTGCGTGTGTTAAGGTTATAAATTTTCGAGAATACGTTTCAATACCACTTGTGCCGATATTTCACGATTGGCAGCTTCGGGTATCACTATCGAGCGCGGGCTTTCTATCACATCGTCACTTACTATCATGTTGCGCCGCACCGGCAGGCAGTGCATAAAATATGCATTGTCGGTAAGTGCCATTTTCCGGGTTGTGATGGTCCAATTACGGTCGGTCGACAATATTTTGCCATAGTTGGGGTCTTCAAATGCCGACCAGTTTTTTGCGTAGACGAAGTCGGCTCCGGCAAGAGCCTTGTCTTGGTCATATTCAATGGTGGCGTTGCCGGTGAATTCTTTCGACAATTCATACCCATGCGGGTGTGTGATGACGAAATCATAGTCGGTGGCATTCATCCACTGTGCAAATGAGTTGGGGACAGCTTGCGGCAAAGCCTTGGGGTGGGGTGCCCATGTGAGCACGACACGTGGCCGGGGCTTTGTCTTGTACTCCTCGATTGTGATGAGGTCGGCAAAACTTTGCAGCGGGTGTACGGTGGCTGTTTCCATAGCGAAAACAGGCCGCCCCGAGTATTTCACGAATTGGTTGAATATCTTTTCTTCATAGTCGTCTTGCTTGTTTTCAAAGCGGGCAAATGAGCGCACACCTATTACGTCGCAGTAGCAGCCCATCACAGGAATGGCCTCGAGCAGGTGCTCGGGTTTGTCGCCATCCATTATCACGCCGCGTTCGGTCTCAAGTTTCCATGCTCCTTGGTTCACATCGAGAACAATTACATTCATGCCAAGATTCATGGCGGCTTTTTGTGTGCTCAGGCGAGTGCGCAACGATGAGTTGAAGAAAATCATTAGCAGTGTTTTGTCCCGGCCAAGGTGTTTATAGCCATAACGGTTGTTTTTCACTTCAAAAGCTTCGCGCACAGCTTCGTGCAAATCACCTATATCTGTTACTGATTTAAAATATCTCATGTCGTTACCGTTTTTGTAATAAATCGTATGCAAGTTAGCAAATTTTGGTGGTAAATGAGCATAAAACAATATTTAAATCGGTGATATTTTTTATACCGGCGTTTATCCGGGTTGTTTAACCCAAGGACATAAAAGCACTCTCAAAACAAATTTTTGCGGTCTCATGGCCGTTTGGGGGGGTAAACCTGTGGACGTGTAGGGGGGAGAAATACCTGTTATTTGCCGGATATTGAAAAATAGCATAAAAAAACTGTGTTTTTTAGGACCTTTTTCAGAAAAAATGTCTATCTTTGCATCGCTAAAAAAGTCCGGGGTGTAGCACAGTTGGTTAGCGCGCCACGTTCGGGACGTGGAGGCCGGAAGTTCGAGTCTTCTCAC